>DATCCY010000072.1:0-98808 GCA_036510975.1 Candidatus Nanopelagicales bacterium | reverse complement strand
CGCCCGGGTCGCCGGCTGCACGGTGGTCGTGTCCGACTCGACGATCGCGCTGGGTCCGCAGCCGGTGTCGCTCGTCTGGGTCAACTCGCCGAGCAACCCCACCGGGCGGGTGCTGCCCGTCGAGCACCTGGCCAAGGTGGTGGCGTGGGCGCGCGAGCGCGGGGCGATCGTGGTCAGCGACGAGTGCTACCTGGAGCTCGCGTGGGAGGCCACGCCGGTGTCGATCCTCGACGAGCGGGTCTGCGGCGGGTCGCACGAGAACCTGCTCGCGGTGCACTCCCTGTCGAAGCGGTCCAACCTCGCCGGCTACCGGGCCGGGCTCGTCCTCGGCGACGCCGACCTGGTGGCATCGCTGCTCGAGGCCCGCAAGCACCTCGGGCTGATGGTGCCGGCGCCGGTGCAGGCGGCCGCCGCGGCCGCCCTGGGCGACGACCTGCACGTGGCCGAGCAGCGCCATCGCTACGCGCGGCGCCGCGACCACCTGCTCTCTGCGCTGCTCGACGCCGGCCTCGCGATCGAGCACTCCGAGGCCGGTCTCTACCTGTGGGCCTCGCGCGGGGAGTCGTGCTGGGACACGGTGAGCTGGCTGGCCGGGCTGGGGATCCTCGTCGCGCCGGGGGAGTTCTACGGCGCGGCCGGGGCCCAGCACGTGCGGGTCGCCCTCACCGCCACCGACGAGCGCGTCGCCACCGCCGTCCGGCGCCTGGCGCGCGTGGCCTGACCCGCCCGGCCCCCCCTCCCCGAACGGCCCTGTGGTCCCTGTCACGCTTGCTTCCGTCGGGGGACACGGCTGCGACCGGTGGGTAGCGTTCGGTCATCGGGCGTCGGGCGAGCATCCGCCTGCACGTCGACGATGAGCGCTGCGGAGGCCGACGTGTCTGACGTGAACCTGACCTACCCGGGTGGAGAGCTCCCCTTGGCGCGCGTCCCCGCGACCGACGGCAACGACGGGTTCGACGTCTCCGCGCTCCTCAAGACGACGGGTGCCGTCACCCTCGACAGCGGTTTCACGAACACGGCCGCCTGCACGTCGGCGATCACGTTCATCGACGGCGACGCCGGCATCCTGCGCTATCGCGGCTACCCGATCGAGCAGCTCGCGAAGCAGTCCAGCTTCCTCGAGGTGTCCTACCTGCTGATCTACGGCGCGCTGCCGACGACGACCGAGCTCGCCGAGTTCGAGTCGCGCGTCAAGCGCCACACGATGCTGCACGAGGACCTGCGCCGGTTCTTCGACGGCTTCCCGCGCGATGCGCACCCGATGCCCGTGCTGTCCAGCGCCGTCTCCGCGCTGTCCACCTTCTACCAGGACTCGCTGGACCCGTTCGACGCCGGCCAGGTCGACCTCTCGACGGTGCGGCTGCTCGCGAAGGTCCCGACCATCGCGGCGTACGCCTACAAGAAGTCGGTCGGGCAGCCCTTCCTCTACCCCGACAACTCCCTCGACCTCAACGCGAACTTCCTGCGGATGACGTTCGGCGTCCCCGCGGAGGACTACGAGGTCAACCCGGTCGTGGCGAACGCGCTGGACCTGCTCCTCATCCTGCACGCCGACCACGAGCAGAACTGCTCGACCTCGACCGTGCGGCTGGTCGGCTCGTCGCACGCCAACCTGTTCGCGTCGGTGTCGGCCGGCATCAACGCGCTGTTCGGTCCCTTGCACGGCGGCGCCAACCAGGCGGTGCTCGAGATGCTCTCGAAGATCCACCGCAGCGGTGGCGGGGTGAACACCTTCATCCGCCAGGTCAAGAACCGCGAGGACGGCGTGAAGCTCATGGGCTTCGGCCACCGCGTCTACAAGCACTACGACCCGCGAGCGGCGATCGTCAAGGAGACGGCGTACGAGGTCTTCAACGCCCTCGGCGCGAGCGACCCGCTGCTCGACATCGCGCTGCGCCTCGAGGAGGTCGCGCTCTCCGACGACTTCTTCATCTCGCGCAAGCTCTACCCGAACGTGGACTTCTACACCGGCCTGATCTACAAGGCGATGGGCTTCCCGACCCGGATGTTCACGGTCATGTTCGCCCTCGGCCGCCTGCCCGGCTGGATCGCCCAGTGGCGCGAGATGATCGACGACCCGCAGACCAAGATCGGCCGCCCGAGGCAGGTCTACGTCGGCGCCACCGAACGCGACTACACAGCGATCGAGTCCCGCTGACACCCACCCCCGACCCCAACCACCCAGCCCGCAGCTTCTTGCCTCGTGGTGTCCACAAGTCGTGATCTTGGGCCTCTCAGCTGTGTCGGCCGCGCCGTGCTGAGTGGTGACACGCGGTCGGATCACCCAGGACCGACGGCGCTCGTCGGTCGGGCTCAGTCGTTGTGGTGGAGGTGGGCGGCGAGCCCGCCCCAGGAACCCGTGCGGGCGCGGGCCTCGAGGCCACCCGTGACGCTGTTGCGCCAGAACTGCAGACCGTCCATCCCGGACAGGTCGCGTCCCTTGGTCACCTCGCCGTCCGGCAGGGTGATCTTCGATCCGGCGGTGACGTAGCAGCCGGCCTCCACCACGCAATCGTCGCCGAGGGAGATCCCGACCCCGGCGTTGGCACCGATGAGGCAGCGCTCGCCGATCGTGACGACCTGCGTCCCCCCACCGGACAGCGTGCCCATGATCGACGCGCCGCCGCCGACGTCGGACCCGTCGCCCACGACGACCCCCGCGGAGATCCGGCCCTCGACCATCGACGTGCCCAGGGTGCCCGCGTTGAAGTTCACGAAGCCCTCGTGCATCACGGTCGTGCCGGCGGCCAGGTGCGCCCCGAGCCGCACGCGGTCGGCGTCGGCGATGCGGACGCCGGTGGGGACGACGTAGTCGACCATCCGCGGGAACTTGTCGACTCCGTGCACGGTGACGACGCGACCGTCCTTGCGCGCGTAGGCCTGCACGGCGCCGAGCCGGTCGATGGGCACGGGTCCGACCGAGGTCCACGCCACGTTCGCCAGCAGGCCGAACACGCCGTCGAGGCTCACCGTGCGAGGCGCGACCAGGCGGTGCGAGAGCAGGTGCAGCCGTAGCCACGCGTCGGCGGCGTCGGTCGGCGCCACCGACAGGTCGGCGACGGCCGTCGTGACGGTGACGGTACGCACGCCGCGCAGGTCGTCGGTGCGGTCGATCTCGCCGAGCCCGTCCACGGCGAGGGGGGTCGCTGAGAGCGCCGGCGCGGGGAACCAGGCCTCGAGCAGCGTGTCACCGGCGTACGTCGCGAGGCCGACGGCGGAGGCCGGCGAGGAGAGCAGCGTCATGCGCCCAACCTACCGAGACACCACGATCGTTAGGCTTCGGCCGTGACCGGGACCCCCGCGCTCGACCTGTCCGCCGACGCCGTCGACCTGCTGCGCGCCCTCGTCGACATCCCGAGCGAGTCGCGGTCGGAGGGACTGATCGCCGACGCCGTCGAGCACGCGCTGGCGGAGTACGACCACCTTGACGTCGTGCGCGACGGACACACCATCGTCGCCCGTACGCACCTCGGACACCCGGAGCGCGTCGTGGTCGGAGGACACCTCGACACGGTCCCGGCCAACCAGAACCTGCCCTCGCGCCTGGTCTCGGTCGACGGCGAGGAGCGGGTCTACGGCCTCGGTGCCTGCGACATGAAGGGAGGCGTGGCAGTGTCGCTGCGCCTCGCCGCCGCGCTGTCGGCGCCGACGAGGGACGTCACCTGGATCTACTACGAGGCGGAGGAGATCGACTCGAGGTTCAACGGTCTGCGTCGTCTCGCCGACGAGCGCCCGGAGCTGCTCGCGGGGCAGTTCGCGGTGCTCATGGAGCCGTCCAACGCCGTGGTCGAGGCAGGATGCCAGGGCACGATGCGCGTCGACGTCCGCACCACGGGCACTCGGGCGCACAGCGCCCGCCCGTGGATGGGGCACAACGCGATCCACGACGCGGGGGAGGTCCTGCGGCGGCTGTCGGCCTACGAGCCGCGCGAGGTCGAGATCGACGGGCTCGTCTATCGCGAGGGTCTCAACGCCGTCGGCATCCGCGGCGGCGTCGCGGGCAACGTCATCCCGGACGAGTGCGTGGTGTCGGTGAACTATCGGTTCGCGCCGAACCGCAGCGCCGTCGAGGGCGAGGTCCACCTGCGCGAGGTCTTCGCGGGCTTCGACGTGTCGGTGGTCGACGCCGTCGACGGCGCTCTCCCGGGACTGTCGCACCCGGCTGCGCAGGCGTTCGTCGCGGCTGTCGGCGGCACACCGAGCCCGAAGTTCGGCTGGACCGACGTCGCCCGGTTCAGCGCGCTCGGCGTCCCTGCGGTCAACTTCGGCACCGGCAACCCCTCGCTGGCCCACCACCAGGACGAGTACGTCCCGGTCGCCGACCTCGATCGCGTCGAGGCCGGTCTGCGGGCGTGGCTCACGTCATGACCGACGACGAGCTCGAGGCGATGGTGCACACCGACCCTCCGCGCGGCTACCGGGCGCTGCTCGTCGCCTCGGTCGTCTCCGGCGTGCTCTGCTTCGGCAGCACGATCTGGATGTCGCAGCTGCTCGCTCCGCCCGACGCGTCGAGCGGGGTCGAGATCACCCCGCTGCTGCTCGTACTGCTCGCGGTGTTCGCCGTGACCCTGGCCGGTTGCATCGCGATGGGCTACGCCGCCGCGCGCCGCAGGCCGCCGAGCGACTGAACCGGCTGCGCGAGGCGGCCCGCGTGGGCCAGGCTCGGCACGGACCGGGACCCGTGCTTGGGGGAGGTGATCCGGATGGACGAGCGTCTCGCGACCCGCTTGAAGGCGGTGCACGACCTGAGCGTCGGCGCGGCCCGTTCGTGGGCCGGGCTCCACGAGTACGACGGCGTGGTGCAGGACCTCTCGCCGGCGGGTGTCGACTCGGGGCTGAGCAGGCTCGGCGGCGAACCGCTGGCGGATCCGCACGACGAGGCGCACCTGCTGGCGGCCGAGAACGGGCTCCGCGTCTTCTTCGGCGAAGCGCGCGCACATCGGTGGAACCCGTTGGTGCACCTGGGCAATCTCGATCTCTCGAGCTACGAGCGCGACTACGCGCCGGCCATCGAGCGCGCCGAGGCGCGCCGCCGCCATCTCGGTGCGTGGCCAGGTGCCGTCGACGGCGCGATCGAGTCGCTCACGGAGGTATCGGCTGACGTGGCGACCGCCCTGCTGCCGGCCTTCCGCGGCCTCGCCACCGAGGTGGACGTGTCGGCAGGTGACGTCGAGGCCGCGGCCGGCGCCGCCCTTCAGCGGCTCGTGGCGCACCTGGAGCAGGCGGCCCGGGACGGCGAGGCGCCCACGGCCCTCGGCGCGCCGCTGCTCGCCCGGCTGCTCGGGGTTCCCGAGGCGATGACCGTGGACCTCGACGACCTCGGCCGTCGGGCGCGCGAGGAGGTGGCCCGGCTCGAGTCGATCCTCGGCACCGCCGCACGCCGGCTCGACGGCAGCAGACCCGTGCCCGACGTCGTACGGGGCCTGCTCCGCGACCACCCCGACGCCGACGGTGTGATCGCCGAGGCGACCGAGCAGGTGGCCGAGGTCCTCGACTTCACGCGCGAGCACCAGCTGCTGCCGCATGCCGACGGGGTCTGTCTCGTGGGTCCGCCGCCGCCCTCGCTCCGCTTCGCCATGGCGATGATGGCCTCGGCCGCTCCGGAGGAGGCCGATGCGCCGTCGTGGTACTGGGTGACCCCGCCGGACCCCGCATGGCCCCAGCAGGAGCAGGACGAATGGCTCCAGGTCTTCAGCGCCACGACGCTGCCGGCCGTCACGGTGCACGAGGTGGCACCGGGTCACTTCGCCCACGGGCGCTGCCTGCGCCACGCCCCGACCGCCGTGCGCCGGCAGGTGCAGAGCGAGACGTTCATGGAGGGCTGGGCGCACTACGCCGAAGAGATGGTGCTGGAGGTCGGCTTCCGCGCCGACGATCCGCGGTACGCGATCGGGATGGCGTGCGAGGCACTCCTGCGGGTCACCCGGCTCGAGTGCGCCGTGGGTCTGCACACGGGCGCGATGAGCCTCGCCGACGCCACGGCTCTCCTGGAGTCGCAGGCCTTCCTGGCCGGGCCGGCGGCGCGCGCCGAGGCCGAGCGGGGCCTCTACGACCCGACGTACGGGCGCTACACCTGGGGCAAGCTGGAGATCCTCACGCTGCGCGAGGAGGCTCGCGGCGCGTGGGGGGCGGAGTTCTCCCTGCCTCGGTTCCACGCCGCCCTCATGGAGCTGGGCTGCCCGCCCGTGGGCCTCATGCGCACGATCCTGGCCTGACGGGGCGCGGCGGCCGGTTCACCGAGAGTTCACCCCGGGTCGACGCGGCGACGCGCTCGCCGGACGGGGGGAGGCGCACCGGGCGGCTCAGGGGTGGCCCCGCGGAGCCCGTGTTCGGGCTAGCGTCGGTGCGTGACGACTCCCCAGCCAGCCGCTGCGCCCGAGCCGACCCCCGAGGGCGCAGCGCGCCGGGTCAAGGGCCCGGTCACCCTGCGCCGGTCGCAGGTGCCGAGCAGCACGACCGACCAGCGACTTCTGGACACCCGTGGCCCGAGCGACTGGGTGCACACCGACCCGTGGCGGGTGCTGCGCATCCAGGCCGAGTTCGTCGAGGGTTTCGGCGCCCTGGCCGGTCTCGGCCCGGCGGTGAGCATCTTCGGCTCGGCGCGCACCACGTCGGACACCGGCGACTACGCCGCGGCGAGGGAGCTCGCCGGGGCGCTCGCGCGCAGCGGCTACGCCGTCATCACCGGAGGCGGCCCCGGGATCATGGAGGCCGCCAACCGGGGTGCCTGCGAGGCCGGCGGGGTGTCGGTCGGCCTCGGCATCGAGCTGCCGTTCGAGCAGGGCATGAACGAGTGGGTCGACATCGGGGTGGACTTCCGCTACTTCTTCGCCCGCAAGACCATGTTCGTGAAGTACGCCCAGGCCTTCGTCGTGTTCCCCGGCGGGTTCGGCACGTTCGACGAGCTCTTCGAGGCGCTCACCCTCGTCCAGACGGGGAAGGTCACGTCGTTCCCCGTGGTGCTCATGGGGTCGGCGTACTGGGGCGGTCTGGTCGCCTGGCTGCGCGAGACGGTGCTGACCGAGGGCAAGATCTCGGCCCGCGACCTCGACCGGTTCCACGTGACCGACGACGTCGACGAGGCCGTGCGGCTCGTCGACGCCGGGCTCCGCGGGCACAACGGCGGCAGTGTCGTCGAGTGGTACCCGCCCGTGGAGGTCTGACGTGCCCTCGGTCGCGGTCTTCTGCGCGTCGAGCGAGGACATCGACGAGCGCTACGCCGTCCTCGCGGGCGAGGTCGGGTTCGCGCTGGCGCGACGCGGCTGGACCCTCGTGTCCGGTGGCGGCTCGGTGAGCTGCATGGGTGCCGTGGCCCGCGCCGCACGGGCGGGCGGGGCGCACACGATCGGCGTCATCCCGCGTGCGCTCGTGGAGCTGGAGGTCGCCGACCACGGTGCCGACGAGCTCGTCGTGACTGATGACATGCGCGAGCGCAAGGGCGAGATGGACCGTCGCAGCGACGCCTTCCTCACCCTCCCCGGCGGCATCGGCACGCTCGAGGAGCTGCTCGAGATCTGGGTGGCGCGGTCGCTGCGGATGCACGACAAGCCGATCGTGGTCCTCGACCCGTGGGGCGACCTCGAGCCGCTGGCGCTTCTCGTGAGCGGGCTGGTCGAGGCCGGCTTCGTCCGCGACAGCGCTGCCGCGCAGCTGGTCTGGACCGCGACCGTCGACGACGCGATCGCGGCGATCGAGAAGGGCTGGGCCGAGGCCGGCCGGCCGGGTCAGGCCGAGCCCACCGCCGCCGAGTGGCTCGAAGCCGAGCCCTGACCGCCCCCGGCGTTCTCCCTGAAGGACGCCTTGGTTCCTCAGAGGACAACAAACTCCGCCATCATCGTCCGCCCGTCACCACACGTAGGGGAGCAGCGCCTTCCTGACGGCACGCCGATAGTCGGCGTAGTCGGCGTACGCGGAGGCCAGGAAGTCCTCCTCGACGCGTCGCTTGAGGTCGAGCACGGCAGCGAGCGCGACCGTCGGGACCAGTGTCCAGGGGCTCGACAGCAGCGCGACGCCGAGCGCCAGCAGGATCAGAGCACCGTAGATCGGGTGCCGGACGACGGCGTAGATCCCGCTCGTGCGCAGCCGCTGCCCCTCGAGCGGCGCCGGCAGCGCCGTGAGCGCCGAACCCAGGCCGGTCACGGCGAGGACGGCGCCGAGCCCCCCGACCACCAGCAGGACGACGCCGACCACGGCCGCCGGCGTGCGCTGGGACGAGGGCCACCCGCCGCGGGTGAGGACACCGACGACCCCGATGGCGACCAGCAGCGCCAGCTGGAGCGCGACCCAGCCCTGACCGCGGTCGCCGAGCCGAGGTGGGCGCATACGGCGAGTCTGCCGCAGCCGGCGACCGAGGGCCGACCCGGGAGATGACGGCGGACTTTGTTGCCCTCTGAGCAACCAAGGCGTCCTTCATGGGATACGTCGGCGGGGTCAGGCGAGGCCGCGACGGGCTACTGCGGGGGGGCGCAAGCCGGCGACCGAGGCGACCATGTCGAGGGTCTGGCGGGTCGCGGCGACGTCGTGGGCGCGGTAGACGCGCGCCCCGAGCCACGCCGACACCGCCGTGGAGGCCAGGGTGCCCGTGAGCCGGTCCACCGGTGCTGCGACGTCGAGCGTCTCGCCCACGAAGTCCTTGCGCGACAGGGAGACCAGGACGGGCCACCCCGTGGCGACCAGCTCGGGCAGGCGCCGGGTCGCCTCGAGGGAGTGCCGGGTGTTCTTGCCGAAGTCGTGCCCGGGGTCGACCAGGATCGACTCGCGCGCTACGCCGAGCGCCAGCGCCCGCTCGGCCTCGGCGACGGTCGAGGCCACGATGTCGGCGACGACGTCGTCGTACTCCACGCGGTGCGGTCGGGTGCGCGGCGTCGCGCCCCCGGTGTGCGTGCACACCAGGCCGACGCCGTACGCCGCCGCCACGGCCGCCAGCTCCGGGTCGTGCCCGCCCCACGCGTCGTTGAGCAGGTCGGCGCCCTCGGCGCAGACGACCCGACCGACCTCGGCGCGCCAGGTGTCGACGCTGATCACGACGTCGTGGCGCGCCCGGACGGCCGCCACGAGCGACGCCGTGCGCCGGATCTCCTCGGCAGCGTCGACCTCGGCGCCCGGACCGGCCTTCACGCCACCGATGTCGACGATGCCCGCACCCTCGTCAACCGCACGGTCGACGGCGGCGAGAGCGGCCTCTTCGGCGTACGTCGCCCCCCGGTCGTAGAACGAGTCCGGGGTGCGGTTCACGATGGCCATGACGACGGTCTCGTGGTCGCCGAAGGTGCGGCGACCCAGGCGCAGCGGCACGGCTCGGACTCCTCGTCACGACTCGCCGGGGGCGGCCGCCCCCGGCACCGTCAGCGTGGCATGCTCGTGCCCAGCGCGCCGCCGGAGGGCGGCTCACCGCCCGACGGCGGTCCGACGAGCGAGAGGGTGCCGCATGACGCTGCCGTACGTCCTCGTCGGCATCCTCGTGATCGCCGCCGTCGCCCTGCTCGCGGTCGGGCGGCTCGGCGAGCTGCCCGAGGTCGTGCCGGACCGCGCCCCGCTCGCCCTGCCCGAGGACCGGCTGCTCGCGCGCGTCGACGTCGACGCCGTGCGCTTCTCCGTGGGCATGCGCGGCTACCGAATGGACGAGGTCGACGACGTGCTCGACCGGCTCGCGGTCGAGGCCCAGGAGCGTGACGCGCGGATCGACGAGCTCGAGACACGGCTCGCGGCGCGCGGCGTACCCCGCCCCGATCCCGAGGCATGAGCGACCTCGTCCGAGGCGACGACGGCCTGCTGCGCTGCCCCTGGGGCGCGTCCACGCCGGACTACCAGCGCTATCACGACACGGAGTGGGGTCGCCCGGTCCACGGAGACGTCGCGATCTTCGAGCGTCTGACCCTGGAGGCGTTCCAGTCCGGCCTGTCCTGGCTCACGATCCTGCGCAAGCGCGACTCCTTCCGCGCCGCGTTCGACGGCTTCGACATCGAGCGCGTCGCGGGCTACGCCGACGGCGAGCGCACCCGGCTGCTGGAGGACGCCCGCATCGTGCGCAACCGGGCCAAGGTCGAGGCGACGATCACCAACGCACGCGCGGCGGCCGCGTTGCGCGAGTCCGACGGCGAGGGTGCGCTGGACCGTCTGGTCTGGTCCTTCGCGCCCGCCGGGCGCCGAGCCCGTCCGCCCCGGCTCGTCGACATCGTCGCGAGCACCCCGGAGTCGACGGCGCTCGCGAAGGCGCTCAAGAAGCACGGCTTCGTCTTCGTCGGCCCGACCACGATGCACGCCGCGATGCAGGCCATGGGCCTCGTCGACGACCACCTGACGGGCTGTGCCGCCGTCCGGGGTGCGGGTTAGGACCAGTCGCGGGTATCAGGGATAATGCTCCTGAGGAGTTCGTGCCGGCCCTTCCGGCGGCGCGACGATGTGACAAGGGGTGCAGCATGGCCGCCATGAAGCCGCGTACGGGCGATGGCCCGCTCGAGGTCACCAAGGAGGGTCGCGGCATCGTCATGCGCGTCCCGCTCGAGGGCGGCGGCCGTCTCGTCGTCGAGCTCACCCCGGACGAGGCGCGCGACCTCGGCGCCCAGCTGAGCAGCGTCGCCGGCTGACCCACCCACCGCGTACGGCGGCCCCGCTCCCCTTCGCGGGGGGGGCGGGGCCGTCGGCGTCCGGCGTCGCGCTAGCGGCGTACGGCGGTCAGCAGCCCGTCGCCGACGGGCAGCAGCGCCACCAGCCAGCGCTCGTCGTCGCGCAGCGCGGTGAGCGTCCCGCGGATCGCGATCGTGTCGGGGTCGCGCTGCGCCGGGTCGGCCACCTTGTCGTGCCAGAGGCTGTTGTCGATGACCAGGACCCCGCCGACGCGCAGCAGGCGGGCCGCCTCCTCGACGTAGTCGGGGTACTCCTCCTTGGCGCCGTCGGCGAGCACGAGGTCGTAGGAGGCGTCGGCGAGGCGGGGCAGCACCTCGAGCGCGCGGCCGGTGATCAGCCTGGTCCGCGACGCCGGCACGCCTTCGGCGGCGAACGCCTCCCGGGCCTGGCGCTGGTTCTCGGCCTCGATGTCGACCGAGGTCAGGACGCCGTCCTCCCGCATCCCGCGCAGCAGCCAGATGCCGGAGACGCCGGTCCCGGTGCCGATCTCCACCACGTGGCGAGCGTCGAGCACGGCCGCCAGCAGGCGCAGCGCGGCCCCCGCGCCGGGATGGATCGGCACGCACCCCACCTCCGTGGCCCGCACCCGGGCGGCGGTGAGCACGTCATCCTCGGCGACGTACGCCTCGGAGTACTCCCAGCTGGTTCGGAACGCGGCGAGCGCGCGAGCGTCAAGGTCCACGGCGCGAGGCTATCGGGGCAGCGGCTCCGAAGGACTCCAACGCGCGTGGAGGGCGGGAACCTCGTCCGGCGGCGGTTCGTCGTCCTGGTGGAGCGAGGGGCCGCGAGCCACTCTCTCAGTCGATTCTCAGCGGGTTTCGTGCTCAGGGCGTTTCGCCAAGCCCCGGACCGGGAAGGCACCATGGACATCACGACCGGAGGGGCGAGCAACGGCCTCGCCCTGCTCGACCGGTTCGTGGCCACCTCTGAGGAGCTGGGCCCCATGGTCGACCCGTCGCGCGAGCTCGGGGGAGCGCCTTCCCCCGTTGCGAAGACCGCGCCGCCCGCGCCGTACGCCGCCCCCTCATGGGACGACGTCGTGCGCGACCACGGCGCCCGAGTCTATCGTCTCGCGTACCGCCTCACCGGCAACCAGCACGACGCCGAGGACCTCACGCAGGAGGTCTTCGTCCGCGTCTTCCGCTCGCTGTCGCAGTACACGCCGGGCACGTTCGAGGGCTGGCTGCACCGGATCACGACCAACCTGTTCCTCGACCAGATGCGCCGCAAGGCACGCATCCGCTTCGACGGCCTGCCCGACGACGCCGCCGACCGGATCCCGTCACGGGAGGCCGGTCCGGCTCAGCTCATCGACGACCGCAGCTACGACGCCGACGTCCAGGCCGCGCTCGACGCGCTGCCGCCGGACTTCCGCGTCGCCGTCGTCCTGTGCGACATCGAGGGCCTGACCTACGAGGAGATCGCCGACCTGCTGGGCATCAAGCTCGGCACCGTGCGGTCCCGCATCCACCGCGGCCGTGCCCAGCTGCGCGAGTCTCTGGCCCACCGCACCCCGCGCACCGCGCAGCGTCTCCCGGTGGGCGGGATGCCGTGAGCCGGTGCCTGGGTCCCCGCATCGCCGACCTCGCCGACGGCCGGATGGCCCCCGCCGAGGCGGAGAAGGCGTACGCCCACGTCGCCGTCTGCGCGACGTGCCGTGACGCCCTGGCAGCCCAGCTCGCCGTGATCTCCCGGCTCGACACCGTCGGTCCGGTCGAGCCCTCGACCGACCTGTTCGCCCGCCTGGCCGGCATCTCCGCCGCCGACCCGGTCCCGCCGATCCCGCCGCAGGGCGGTGCCGGCGCGCGCCCCGGCGGTGCCGCCGGTCGCCGACCGGCCGGCTCCGGGCCGGGCTCCCTGCGTCCGCCGTCGCGCGGCCGGCGCGGCCGCATCGTGCTGGCGTCCGCGGCCGGCGCCGCAGCCCTGGCCGTTGCCGTCGTCGTCGGAGGCTCGTCCGCGCTCACGAGCGCGGTCGTCTCACGCCCCTCGGTCGCGCCGGTCGTCGACACGCTCACCGCGGAGCACGTCGTCAGCGCCGACCAGATGCCGTTCGCCGGGCCCCGGATCGAGACGGTCGCCTTCACCGACCCGTCCGTGACGGTGTCCCCGACCTCGGCTCCGTGAGCCGTCGGGTCGCCCTGGTCGCCGGCTGCACCGCCGGCGTCCTGGGCCTCGGCGTGGCCTGCCTCGCCGCCCTCGGGTCCGTCCCCTCCGCGACCGCGGGCACCGGCGCGTGGTCGGGCTGGACCGGCCGCATCGACACCGCATCGGTCTCAGACAAGGCCGCGATGACCCCCGACGACGCCGTGGCGGTCGCCCTGCTCGCGCGCTCCGCGCGGGCGGCGTCGGCCGTGGCCTACGCCGGTCGGGCGCAGACCTGGACGCGCTACGGCAGCTCCACCACGGACATCACCCACGTCCCCGGCACCGGCACGATCTCGGTGCCCGCGGGTGCGCCCTCGACCGAGGCGCGGCTCGCACCGGACGGGCGCTCCGACTCCTTCGCCGACGACGGCCGCGCGCTGACGGTGCTCCGCGACAACTATCGAGTTCTGCGCCAGGCCGACCTCGACACCACGGTGGCCGGCCGGCCGACCGATGCGGTCGTGGCGGTCGACGCCGAGGGCGTCCTCGACGCCCGCTACTGGCTGGACCACGCCACCGGACTGCTGCTGCGCAAGGAGCTGCTCGACCCCAAGGGGCTGGTGCGCAGCCGGACCGGTTTCGAGACCTTCGCCCTCGGAGTTCCGCGGGGGACCGTGGTCCCGCCGGCGGCTGCGGACCCCTGGACCGAGCGGCTCAGCGCGACGGGGCTCGTGGCGGCGCGCGCGCACGGCTGCGCGTGCCCCGACTCGCTGCCGGGCGGGCTCGCGCTGCTCGACGCCCGCCGTGCTCCGGCCGGCACGGTCTCGAGCATGCCCGTGGTCCACCAGCTGTTCTCCGACGGTGTCGAGACGGTGTCCCTGTTCTCCATCGAGGGCGGCCTCGGCGCCGACGACGCTGCCGGGCTGTTGGCTCGCGGCTTCACCCGTCAGGAGCTGGGAGACCACTACGCCTGGGTGCGGGGCGGGACGGGCAAGGAGCCGACGGCGACGGTCGTCTGGGCCTGCAAGGACTACGTGCTGACCCTCGTGACCGACGACGCCGTCGACCCGCTGGGCACGGCGGGGGCGGTCGTCGCGGCGCTCCCGCCGGTGCCCGACCCGCAGGACTCCTCGCTCTGGTCCCGGATCGCCAGGGGCTGGCACCGCATCACCGGAGGCGGCTCGTGAAGAAGGCGCTGATCATCACGACGGTCGTCCTGTTCGTGCTCTCGGTCCTGGGGCTGGTGGCCGACCGTGCCACGGCCGCGGCCGCGGAACGCACCATCACCGACCGGATCGAGCAGTCGTTCCACGGTGCGTCGTCGGTCTCCACGTCGATCTCCGGGGTCCCGATCCTGACCCAGGTCGCGCGGGGCAGCCTCGACCACGTCACCGTGACCCTGGGTGGTGTCGACTCCGGCAAGGGCCTCAGGATCGAGAAGGTCGTCGCCGACCTCTACGACGTGAGCACGACGTCGCCGCGGACCGCGGCCCAGGTGGTCGCCCACGCCGACATCACCACGGCCGAGCTCCAGAAGCAGCTCGGCGACGCCTGGACGATCACGCCGGACGGCGGCGCCTTGGCCGTGCGGTGGAGCGGCCCCCTGCCGGTGACCGCTCGTGTCGTCCCGACCGTGCGCGACGGCGCGCTCGCGCTCGACCTCGACTCCGTGACGGTCCTCGGCGTCAGCGTCGACGGGGCCTCGGTGCCCTCCGCCGTGACCGACCGCATCTCGGCCTTGGCCGGGTCGGTGGGTGCGCTGCCGCTCGGTCTCACCCCGACCTCGGTGACCGTCACGCCTGACGGCGTCCGCCTCGTCGCCTCGGGCACCCACGTGGATCTCGAGCAGGCATGACCCCGGAGCCGAGGTGCCCGACCGTGCGGGCGTCTGGGAGCCTTCCTAGGGTGGCTCACCAGCACCGCGCAGGCTCGGCACCGGAGAGGATCGCAGGATGACGACGTACCCCGAGGGATCGGAGCAGGGCTCCGCAGGTTTGCCCGGGGTCGAGACCGCGCCGGCAGCCGCGATGGACCACCACGCGCAGGGACCGGGCGGCGACGAGAGCGCTGCCGTCCCCACGGCGCAGTCTGCGGCCTCGCCGCAGGAGGGCCTCGCCGCGTTCGCGGCCCCCGATCCCGCCAGCCGCGTGGCCGGCCCCGCCGCCCCGGCCCCGGCGCCCACGGGTCCGTCCTACGCCTCGCCCTTTGCTCCGGTCGACGGCGGCGGGATCGCGCCCCTGCCCGAGCCGGTGGATGCCGCTGATGGCGCCGAAGCCCTCGAGCGGCCGCGGCGCGGTGGCGCGGGGCGCGTCGTGGCCGTCGCCGTCGTCGCCGGGCTCCTCGCAGGGGCGGTCGGCGGGATCGGCGCGTACGTCGTCGCCGACCGACGAGCCTCGTCGTCCCTCACGTCGCCGGGCACTGTGCTGCCGCAGTCCTCGGCCGACCTGTCGGCGCGCCCGAACGGGTCGATCGCGCAGGTCGCCGCTGCCGTGCTGCCGACCGTCGTCCAGATCGAGGAGCGCAACGGCCAGCAGGGCGGCACGGGCTCAGGCTTCGTACTGCGCTCGGACGGATACATCCTCACCAACAACCACGTGGTGGCCGGCGCGGCGAGCGGTGGCACGCTGACCGTGACCTTCCAGGACGGCACGACGAAGGCCGCGAAGATCGTCGGACGCGACTCCTCCTACGACCTCGCCGTCATCAAGGTCGACGCGTCCGGCCTGACGGCGTCGTCGCTCGGCAACTCCGACGGTGTCGTCGTGGGCGACACCGCGATCGCCATCGGCTCGCCGCTCGGCCTCGAGGGCACCGTCACCTCGGGCATCATCAGCTCGCTCAACCGACCGGTCACCGCCGGCGGGTCGGGCGAGAGCTCGTTCATCAACGCCATCCAGACCGATGCCGCGATCAACCCCGGCAACTCCGGCGGTCCGCTGGTCGACGCCGTCGGCCAGGTCATCGGCGTCAACTCCGCGATCGCCTCCCTCGGGCAGACCTCCACCGGCGCACAGAGCGGCTCGATCGGGCTCGGCTTCGCCATCCCCATCAACCAGGCCAAGCGCGTCGCCGAGGAGATCATCTCCACGGGTAAGTCCAGCCACCCGGTCATCGGCGTCTCGGTCGACCTCACCTACGCCGGCCCCGGAGCGCAGGTCAAGACCGTGACCGCCGGCGGCCCGTCGGACAAGGCCGGCATCAAGGTCGGCGACGTCATCCTCAAGGTCGACGGCCGCACCGTCGCGGACGCCACCGAGATGATCGTCGCGATCCGCTCGCACACCCCGGGCGAGACGATCACGCTCACGATCAAGGACGGCAGCGGGACGCGCGACGTCCAGGTGACGCTCGGCGCCGACACGCGCACCGGCTGACCCCACGACGTACCCTGGGCTGGCGTCCTGCGACGCACCCGCCCCTCGGCCCCGCGGAAGGACCGGCACGTGCTCTTCGACATCGGCCCTGGCGAGTTCCTCGTCATCGCGGTCGTCGGGCTGCTCATCGTCGGCCCGGACCGGCTGCCGAAGATGTTCGCCGAAGCCGTGAAGTGGCTGCGCTTCCTTCGCGACCAGGCTGCCGGAGCCCGGCGAGAGATCATCGCGGCCGCCGACATCGACCCCGGGATCACCGACGAGCTGCGCAGGTCGGTCAGCGACATCGCCGAGCTCCACCCCAAGCGGCTGATGGGCTCGATCCTCAGCGACGACGCCATCACCTCCGCGCCGACGCCGCCCCCGCCCCCGCCCCCGCCGCCTGCGCCGGTGAACTCCTTCGGCGCCTCGGCGACGTCGAGCTCCTTCGCCCCCCGCCCGGCCGACGCACCCGTCGCCCCGGCCCAGGAGCCGGCCGCGTTCGACCCCGACGCGACCTGAGCGTTCCTGCTGTGTCGGGTTGCCGACTGCCACCCATGTGATTCGCCGTCGCCGGTATCGCAGCCGGCGCCGGTTGTGCCCCCGTTCCCCGTGATCGCGCGCGCACCCGTGCGACGGCAACTGGCGCGCGGCGCGGCTGCTCGTGTCCGCGAGCCGACACATGACAACGGCGAACGCCGTCGTGATCCACCGGTCTCGTGGCGCAGCAGGAGCCGCCGCGGACCGGCTCAGGTCAGCGGGGCAGGCCGCAGCGGCAGGTCGGGCGAGAGGATCTCGAGCAGCCAGCCGTGGACGCCGTCGCCCCACTCGGTCCAAGACGGCTCGTCGCAGCCCACGAGCGCTCGCCGCCAGGCCAGGGCGCGGGTCAGCGGCCCGACCCGGATCGCGAGCCCCACGAGTCGGCGCAGCGTGGCGCGGTCGGCGACATCGGTCCAGCATTCGGTGTAGGCGTCCGCGAGCCGTGCCAGCGCCGGGTCGTCGCGGTCGAGCGAGTGACGGGACGCCACCGAGCCCAGCGTCGCGAGCATCGTGCCGAAGGGGTGTCCGACCACCGCGTCGCCCCAGTCGATGACCACCGGACCTCGCGCCAGCACGTTGTTGTCGTGCAGGTCGTCGTGCTGCAGCGTCGCCGCGATGCCCGACTCCTCGAGCTCGGCGCAGGCGTCGGCGTACGCCGGCAGGACGCCGTGCAGCCGTGCGGCCGCCTCGTCGTCGAGGCGATGTGCGCCGGACGCGCCGAGGCACTGCTCCACGAGCGCCCCGAGCTCGTCGGGCATGCGGCGCGGACGTACGTCGTCGACGCCGACGTCGAGGAACAGCTCGACATGGGACTCGGCGGCACGCTGCACGGCGGCGTAGTCGACCAGCAGGCGCTCGAGTCCGTCGAGCGGCGTGAGACCTCCGTGCGCCGCGCGCAAGGACGCACCGCCGTCGGGCATCAAGGTGAGGCCGAGAGACGCATCCCACGCGAGCGGCCGCGGGGTGAACGGCAGGTCGAGGCCGGCAAGGGCCCCGAGCAGTGCGGCCTCGTGCCGCGTACCGTCACCGTTCGCCTTGAGCCACAAGGGTTCAGCGGAGTCGGTGTCGATCCGCAGAACCGCGGACCAGGGCCGCACGTGCGGCGCCGTCCAGCCGGTGCGGCGTAGCCCTGCCTCGTCCATCGCGGCATCCGCCCAGGACAGCGCGCCGACCAGCCAGGCCGGGTCCGTCCAGCGTGCGGGGGTCGAGGTCACGGCTCCATGGTGACCGAGGTCAGAGCCGTCCCGCAGGCGTGATTCCGAGCGAGAGGCCGGCGAGCCCGCGCGCACGGGTGCCGAGGCGGGTGGCGACCTCGCGCAGGACGGTCGACGCCGGGGCATCGGGGTCGGTGAGCACCAGTGGGTTCCCGGAGTCGCCGCCCTCGCGCAGCCGGACGTCGAAGGGCACGCGACCGAGCAGCGGGACGTCGGTGCCGAGCTCGGCGGAGAGCGTCGCAGCGACGACCTCGCCACCGCCGGAGCCGAACAGGTCCATCGGCTCGCCGCAGTGCGGGCAGGGGAACGACGACATGTTCTCGATGACGCCGGCGACGCGAGTCCTGGTCTGCTGCGCGAGCATTCCGGCGCGGATGGCCACCTCTGACGCCGCCGCCTGCGGCGTGGTCACGACCACGACCTCGGCTCCGGGCAGCAGCTGCGCGACGGAGATGGCGACGTCGCCGGTCCCGGGCGGCAGGTCGAGGAGCAGGACGTCGAGGTCGCCCCACCACACGTCGGCGAGGAACTGCTGGAGCGCGCGGTGCAGCATCGGGCCGCGGAACGCGACGGGCTGGGACACCCCACCGGGCTTGAAGGGCAGCATCGAGATGACGCGGACCCCGTAGGCCGTGGGCGGCATGATCATGCCCTCGACCATGGTGGGGGCGTCGGTCGCACCGAGCAGGCGCGGGATGGAGTGGCCGTAGATGTCGGCGTCCACGAGACCGACCGACAGCCCGGACGCGGCCATCTGCACCGCGAGGTTGGCGGTGATCGAGGACTTCCCGACGCCGCCCTTGCCCGAGGCGACGGCGTAGACCCGGGTGAGGCTCCCGGGCTTGGCGAACGGGATCTCGCGCTCGTCGTGGCCGACGAGGGAGGCGCGCAGCTCCTTGCGCTGCTCCTCGCTCATCACATCGAGCTCGACCTCGACCGCGGAGACGCCCGGCACGGCTCCGACGGCCGCCTCCACCCGTGAGGTGATCGTGTCGCGCATGGGGCACCCGGACACCGTGAGCCACACCGCGACGCGGGCGACCCCGTCGACCACGTCGCGCGACTTCACCATCTTCAGCTCGGTGATGGGTCGGTGGATCTCAGGGTCCTCGACCGTGGCGAGGGCGGCATCGACGAGGTCGAGGAGGGAATCGGGCATGGCCCCGATGCTACGTCGGGCCGCGCAGCACGACGAACGGCGGTGACCGGGTCGTCAGCCGACCGGCGTGGACGGGTCGTCGGCCACCGCGTCGGTGACGCTCGCCTCGGCGTCGTCGTAGGTCGACGCCTTGTTCTTCTTGTGCTTCTTGCTCTTCGAGTCGCGCTGGTCGAGGTCGTCGATCAGGTCGCGCAGCTCGCTGCGGATGTAGTCGCGGGTGGCCACCTCGCCGAGGGCGACGCGCAGCGACGCGATCTCGCGCATGAGGTACTCGGTGTCGGCGATGAGCCGCTCCGTGCGTGCCCGGTCCTCCTGGTACTGCACGCGGTCGCGGTCGGCCTGACGGTTCTGCGCGAGCAGGATCAGCGGCGCGGCGTACGAGGCCTGCAGCGAGAGCAGGAACGTGAGGAAGATGAAGGGGTACGGGTCGACGTGCCACGGCGACACGTTGAGGAGGATCCAGAAGGCGATGAACGCCGTCATGTAGCCGATGAACCGCCACGACCCGAGGAAGCGCGCGATCCGCTCCGAGAGACGGCCGACGGCCTCCTCGTTCACGGACGGGCGCAGCGAGATCCCGCGCTCGAGCGGCTGATCGAGGCGTGGGCCGCGGCGCTGCTCACGAGCCATGAGCCACCTCCTCCTCGGCGTCGGCCACGGCGTCGGCGTCGCGCCAGTTCTCCGGGAGCATGTGGTCGATGACGTCGTCGACGGTGACCGCGCCGAGCAGGTGGTCGCTCTCGTCGACCACGGGCAGCGCGACGAGGTTGTACGTCGCGAAGTAGCGGGTGACCTGGCCGAGTGGCGCGGTCGGTCCGATCGGCTCGAGCGAGTCGTCGAGGACCGCCGACACCAGGGTCGACGGCGGTTCGCGCAGCAGCCGCTGGAAGTGGGCCACCCCCAGGTACTTGCCGGTGGGCGTCTCGAACGGTGCGCGAACGACGTAGACCTGTGCGGCGAGGGCGGGTGAGAGGTCGGCGTCGCGGATGCGTGCCAGGGCCTCGGCCACCGTGGAGTCGGGCGGGAGGATGACCGGCTCGGGCGTCATCATGCCGCCGGCCGTGTAGTCGTCGTAGGCCAGCAGCCGGCGCAGGTCCTCGGCGTCCTCGGGCTCGACGAGGGCGAGCAGGGCCTCCTGCGTCTCGGCCGGCAGCTCGGAGAGCAGGTCGGCCGCGTCGTCGGGATCCATCTCCTCGAGGACGTCCGCGACGCGTTCGTCCTCGAGGGCGGAGATGATCTCGACGCGGTCGTCCTCCGGAAGCTCCTCGAGAACGTCGGCCAGCTTCTCGTCGTCGAGGGCGGCCGCCAGCTCGATGCGGCGCTTGGGCGTGAGCTCCTGCAGCACGTTGGCGAGATCGGCCGCGCGCAGCTTCTCCACGGTGGCCAGCAGGCTCTCCACGCCCTGTGCTGGGTCGGCGAGGCTCAGGCCGCTGACGGCGTTCCACTCCACCACGAGGGTCTCGCCGCGCCGCCGGAACCCGCTGCCGGACTTGCGCACGAAGATGCGGCTCACCGTCCAGTCGCGCGTGCGGTCCTGCTGGATGCCGACGTCCTGGACGGTGACCTCCTCGCCGCTCTCGAGCACCGTGACGCGCTTGTCGAGCAGCTCGGCGAGCCCGAGGGTCTCGCCCGGACGCTGCTCGAACCGCCTCATGTTGAGCAGCCCCGTCGTCACGACGGCTCCGGAGTCGATGTTGGTCACCCGGGTCATGGGACAGAAGATGCGACGACGCGGTTGGACCTCGACGACGAGACCGAGGACACGGGGCGCGTTGTTGCCGTGCCGGAGAGCGATGACGACGTCGCGCACCTTGCCGACCTGGTCGCCTCGGGGGTCGAAGACGGCGATGCCGGCGAGGCGTGCGATGAAGACCCTCGTCAGCGCTCCGCTCATGCTCGCAGGGTATCCGTCGGGGGCGCCGCCCCCGGTGCGGGAAACGCGCGATCGGGCTGCCGGTAGACCGCAGCACGGTTGGATGTCGGGGTGAGCCGAGCCGACGCGAGCACGACCAACGCGATCGGACGTCCGCCGACGGTCGACCTCGTGCTCCTCGGCGTCGCGGTGGCAGCGATCGCGACGTCGGCGCCGCTGATCGCCGCCACCGCTGTCGCGCCGCTGGCCATCTCCTTCTGGCGCAGCCTGCTCGGCTCCGCCGTGACGCTGCCGTGGGCCTGGTTCCGTCACGGCAGCGAGATGCGGTCGCTGTCTCGGCACGAGCTGCGCTGGACCGTGACCGCAGGGGTGCTCCTCGCACTGCACTTCGCCGCCTGGCTGCCCAGCCTGCGGTTCACCACCGTGGCGTCCTCGACCGCCCTCGTGTCGCTCCAGCCGGTGTGGGCGGCGCTCCTGGCCCGCCGTCAGGGTGCCTACGTGCCCCGGAGCGCCTGGATCGGCATCGCCATCTCGCTCGTCGGCGTCCTCGTGCTCACCGGCATCGACGTGTCGGTCAGCCCGCGGCATCTGGTGGGGGACCTCCTCGCGCTCGTCGGGGGCATGCTGTCGGCGGCGTACGTCACCGCGGGGGAGCGGGTTCGTCGTACGGTGTCGACCCCCACTTACACGTCGTTGGCCTACGGCGTGTCCGCGGGTGTCCTGCTGCCGCTCTGCCTCATGTTCGGTCAGCCGCTGTCGGGCTACTCGGCCTCGGAGTGGGCGACGATCCTGGCGCTCACTGCGGGGGCGCAGCTGCTCGGCCACACGCTGATCAACCGGGTGCTGCGAACGACGTCGGCGACGGTGACCAGCCTCGCCATCCTGCTGGAGATGCCGGGTGCGACGATCATCGCGGCCGTCTGGCTCGGGCAGGTGCCGCCGGCGTCGATCGTCCCGGCGGTCGCGCTGATCTTCGCCGGTCTCGTGCTCGTCATCCGGGCCGGCGACCCACGGACGCCGACCGAGTCGCCCCCCGTGTGAGCGTGCGGGAGCCTGCATTCGTACAGTGCGAGGCATGAGCAGCCAGCCGCGCATCCTGCGCTCTCGTCGTTCCTGCCTCGCCGTGCCGGGCAGCAGCCCGAAGATGCTGGAGAAGGCCAAGGGCCTCCCCGCCGACCAGATCTTCATGGACATCGAGGACGCGGTCGCCCCGATCGCGAAGCCCGAGGCCCGCAAGAACATCGTGGCGGCGCTCAACGAGGGCGGCTACGGCGACAAGGTGCGCACGGTGCGGGTCAACGACTGGACGACGTCGTGGACCTACCGCGACGTCATCGAGGTCGTGGAGAACGCGGGCCCGAACCTGGACTGCATCATGCTGCCGAAGGTGCAGACCGCGGAGCAGGTGACCGCGCTCGACACCCTCCTGACGCAGATCGAGAAGACGATGGGCTTCGAGGTCGGGCGGATCGGGATCGAAGCGCAGATCGAGAACGCGCTCGGCCTGATCAACGTCGACGCCATCGCGGCGTCGAGCCCGCGGGTGGAGACGATCATCTTCGGGCCGGCTGACTTCATGGCGAGCATCAACATGAAGACTCTGGTGGTGGGGGAGAACCCGCCGGGATATGACACCGGGGATGCATACCACTACATCCTGATGCGGATCCTGATGGCCGCGCGTGCCTTCGACAAGCAGGCGATCGACGGCCCGTACCTGCAGATCCGCGACGTCGAGGGCTACACGAAGGTCGCGGGCCGGTCCGCGGCGCTCGGGTTCGACGGCAAGTGGGTGCTCCACCCCGGCCAGGTCGAGGCCGCCAACGAGGTCTACTCCCCGCGCCAGGAGGACTACGACCACGCCGAGCTCATCCTCGACGCCTACGACTACTACACCTCCGCCGAGGGCGGCGCCCTCGGTGCGGTCATGCTCGGCGACGAGATGATCGACGAGGCCTCCCGCAAGATGGCACTCGTCGTGTCCGCCAAGGGCCGCGCCGCCGGCATGACACGCACCGAGGCCTTCACCCCGCCGGCGGACTGACCCGGGACCGAGGCGTGGGCCGCGTCCGGGTGCCTCGAGGTCGCGTTCCTGGCAGGGTCGTGCCGTGGCTTCCCCAGGTGCTCAGGCGTACGACGTCGTCGTGGTCGGCGCCGGCATCGTGGGCGCGTCCTGCGCGGCGAGGCTGGCGGAGGCGGGCCTGAGCGTCTGCGTCGTCGACCGCGGGCCACTGGTGTCCGGCACCACGGGAGCGGGTGAGGGCAACATCCTGGTCTCCGACAAGGATCCGGGACCCGAGCTCGACCTCGCGCTGCTCTCGGTGCGGTTGTGGCACGACCTCGCCGCCTCGCTGCCCGACGCCGTCGAGCTCGAGGCCAAGGGCGGCATCATCGTGTCGTCGTCCGAGCGAGGCCTCGCGGCTCTGGTCGCCGCCGCGGAGCATCAGCGTGCGCACGGGATCGTGGCCGAGGTGGTCGACCCCGCGGCGCTGGCCGAGCTCGAGCCGCACCTGACCCGCGACGTCGTCGGCGGCGTCAGCTATCCGCAGGACATGCAGGTCCAGCCCATGCTGGCGGCCGCGCACCTCCTCCGCTCGGCGGCGCGCCACGGTGCGACGCTGCGCCCGCGGACGCGGATGACCGGTGTCGACCGAGGACCCGGCGGTGCCGTGCGTGCGGTGCGCACCGACTCCGGCTCGATCGCCTGCCGGTGGGTCGTCAACGCTGCCGGGACGTGGGGCGGTGAGGTCGCGGCGCTGGCGGGAGGTCCGGTCCCGGTGCGCCCTCGGCGCGGGTTCATCCTCGTGACGGAGCCGTTGCCGCCGACGGTGCACCACAAGGTCTACGGCGCGGAGTACGTCGCGAACGTCGCGAGCGACAGCGCGGGTCTCGAGACGTCGCCGGTCGTCGAGTCCACTCGCTCGGGCACGGTCCTGATCGGCGCGAGCCGCGAGCGGGTCGGCTTCGATGGGACGACGTCCTACGACGTGCTCGGACGCCTTGCGGCACAAGCGATCGCGCTGTTCCCCGTGCTCGCCGCCGTGCGGGTCCAGCGGACCTACCGCGGCTTCCGCCCCTACTGCCCCGACCACCTGCCGGTGATCGGCCCGGACCCGCGGGTCGACGGACTCGTGCACGCCTGCGGCCACGAGGGCGCGGGCATCGGCCTCGCCCCCGGCACGGCCGAGCTCGTGCTCCAGTCCGTCACGGGCGAGCCGCCCACCATCGCGCTCGAGCCCTTCTCCCCGCTGCGGTTCGAGGAGCAGGCCGCATGAGGAAGGGCGACCGCTTCACCGTCCTGCTCAACGGGGTCGAGGCGACGGCGTACGACGGGGACTCGGTGGCCGCCGTGCTCGTTCGCGCGGGTCGCACGTCGTGGCGCAGGACCCGCGTCGGCGAACGCCCACGAGGGCTGTTCTGCGGCATGGGCGCTTGCCAGGACTGCCTGGTGGTCGTCGACGGCGTGGCCGCGGTGCGCGCCTGCGTGGCGCCCGCCCGTCCGGGCATTGCGATCGTGTCGAACGGCGGGAGCGCCGATGGCTGAGGTGCCGCGCGAGGAGTACGACGTCGTCGTGGTCGGCGCGGGTCCGTCGGGCATGGCGGTCGCGGTCGAGGCGGCCGCGGGCGGCCTGCGGGTGGCGCTGCTCGACCAGGGCGCACGTGTCGGCGGTGCCTACTGGCGGCACAACCCGGAGCACCTCGACGACCTCACCCCGGTCGCCCTCCACCACGACTGGTCGACGTTCCGTCGACTGCTGGCGAGGCTGCAGACCGTCGACGTGCGCACCGAGCACACCGTGTGGGCGCTCGAGCGGCTCGAGCTCGGCTTCCGGGTCCGCGCGCTGCGCGGCGAGGTCGAACGAGCGCCGGTGGTCCTCGACGCGACCTCGGTCGTGGTCGCCACCGGGACGTACGACCACGTGCTGCCCTTCCCCGGGTGGACCCTGCCCGGCGTCATGGGCGCCGGCGGTGGCCAGGCGCTGCTCAAGGGGACGCTGGTCGCTCCCGGTTCGCGCGTGGCGCTGGCGGGCAGCGGCCCGTTGCTGCTCGTCGTGGCCGACGGGATGCTGCGCTCGGGCGTCGAGGTCGTGGCCGTCGCGGAGTCGGGGCACCCCACGACCTACGGCCTGCACCCGTCGTCGTGGACCGGTCTCGGCGCACGAACCCGTGAGGCGTCGAGCTACGCCCGCACCCTGGCCGAGCACCGCGTGCCCTATCTCGCCGGGCACTCCGTCCGGGCGGCCCACGGCACCGACCGGGTCGAGCGCGTCAGCTTCGCGACCCGGCGCGGACGCATCCGGGAGTACGACGTCGATGCGCTCCTCGTCTCGCACGGCTTCACGCCTCAGGTCGAGCTGCTCCTCCAGCTCGAGCCCGTCACCCGTGTCGACGCCGACGGGTCCGTCGTGGTCACGGTCGATGCCCAGCAGCGCACGTCGGTGCCCGGCCTGCTCGCCACGGGCGAGGTCACCGGCGTAGGGGGTGCGTCGCTCGCCATCCTCGAGGGCTACGTCGCCGGCCGGGCGCTCACCGACCGCGGAGTGGATCGTGCGGTCCTCAAGCGGATCGACGTGCACCGCCGGTTCGCGCGGGCGATGCACAGCGTGCACGCGCCCCGCGAGGACTGGGTCCGGCGGCTCCCCGACGACGAGCTCGTGTGCCGCTGCGAGGAGGTCACGGCGGGTGCCGTGCGGGCGGCCTGCCGCGACCTCGGGGTCGACGACGTGCGCGGCGCCAAGCTGATGACCCGCGCCGGCATGGGCCTGTGCCAGGGTCGGATGTGCGGGCGCGCCGTCGCGGAGCTCGTCGCCGACACCTCCGGTCGCCCGGTCGACGCGGCCGACTCCGTGCGCGCCGGCCTGCGGCTGCCGGCGACGCCGGTCCCGCTCTCGGTGCTCGCGCGCGAGGCGCTCACCGACGACGACACCTGACCCGGACGGGCAGTTGCTTGTAGGTTCGGCCAATCCGACCGTGGAGGCGTTGATGGCTCGACAGGCATGGCACGGAGTCCTCGTGGCGACGGCGCTCCCGTTGCGCGCCGATCTCTCCGTCGATCTCGACGCGTACGGCGAGCACGTGCGCTGGCTCGCGGAGGAGGGCTGCGACGGCGTCGCTCCCAACGGGTCGCTGGGGGAGTACCAGACCCTGTCCGACGACGAGCGGGCCGCGGTCGTGCGCACCGCTGTCGAGGCCGCCCCCGAGGGCTTCACGGTCATGCCCGGCGTCGGTGCCTACGGCGCGCTCCAGTCGCGGCGCTGGGCCGAGCAGGCCGCCGAGGCCGGCGCCCCCGTGGTGATGATGCTGCCGCCGAACACCTACCGGGCCGACGACGAGACGGTGGTCGAGCACTACCGCACCGTCGCCGAGGTGGGGGTCCCGATCCTGGCCTACAACAACCCCTTCGACACCAAGGTCGATCTCACCCCGAAGCTGCTCGCGCGGCTGTACCACGAGGGCCTCATCGTCGCGGTGAAGGAGTTCACCGGCGACCCGCGCCGCGCCTACGAGATCGCGGAGCTCGCACCGGGCCTCGACATCCTCATCGGGTCGGACGACGTCGTGCTCGAGGTGGGCATCGCAGGCGCGGTCGGCTGGGTCGCGGGGTTCACCAACGCGCTCCCGCGCTCGACCGTCGAGCTCTACAACGCATCGGTCGCCGGCGATCTCGCGACGGCGTTGCCGCTCTACCGGGCGCTGCACCCGCTGCTGCGGTGGGACTCGAAGACCGAGTTCGTGCAGGCGATCAAGCTGTCGATGGACGTCGTCGGACGCTACGGCGGTCCCTGCCGCCCTCCCCGCTCCCCGCTCGCGCCCGAGATCGACGCCGAGATCCGTACCTGGACCGAGAAGGCGATCGCAGCAGGGATGGGCTGATGCGCGCCCGCCGGGTGTTCCACGCCGTCGACTCGCACACCGAGGGCATGCCCACGCGCGTGATCGTCGGTGGTGTCGGCGTACTGCCCGGCGCGACGATGAACGACCGCAGGCTGCACGTGATGAACGAGGCCGACGACCTGCGCACCCTGCTCATGTACGAGCCACGTGGGCACTCGTCGATGAGCGGTGCGATCCTGCAGCCGCCCACGCGGCTCGACGCAGACTGGGGCGTGGTCTACATCGAGGTGAGCGGCTGCCTGCCGATGTGCGGTCACGGGACCATCGGCGTCGCGACCGTGCTCGTGGAGACCGGGATGGTCGAGGTGGTCGAGCCGGTCACCACGATCCGGCTCGACGTGCCGGCGGGTCTCGTGGAGGCCCGGGTGCACGTTGAGGGCGGCCGAGCGAAGGCGGTCACGATCCGCAACGTGCCGTCCTTCGTCGTCGGCCTCGATCGCACGGTGCACGTCCCCGGCGTCGGCGAGGTCACCTACGACCTCGCGTTCGGCGGCAACTTCTACGCCATCGTGCCGATCGAGCGGCTCGGGATCCCCTTCGAGCGCAACGAGAAGCAGCGGATGCTCGACGTCTCCCTGGCGATGATGGAGGCGATCAACGCCACCGACGTGCCGGTGCACCCCGAGAACCCCGCGATCCGCGAGTGCCACCACGTCTACCTCGAGGCGCCGGGCTCCGACGCGCGGCGCAGCAGGCATGCGATGGCGATCCACCCAGGCTGGTTCGACCGCTCACCGTGCGGCACGGGAACCTCGGCCCGCATGGCGCAGCTGCACGCGCGCGGCGAGCTCGCCCTGGACACCGACTTCGTGAACGAGTCCTTCATCGGCACGACGTTCACGGGCCGGCTCGTGGAGGAGACGACGGTGGCCGGCATCCCGGCCGTCGTGCCCACGATCACCGGCCGCGCCTGGGTGACCGGCACGGCGCAGTACATCCTGGATCCTGACGACCCGTTCCCCGCCGGCTTCCTGCTGTAGGCCGCCGTGCCCCAGCCCGTCGGCTCGGGCGTCGCTCAGTCGCGCAGCAGCAGGGCGTCGAGGCCCCGGACGAGGCCTACGAGCGTCGGCACGGCGCGGATCCCGACCAGGGTGCCCGCGACGTACGGCGTGGGCGTTCCACCGGCGTCGTGCCGGATGGTGAGCCGCTCGTCGGACTGCGCGAACACGATCTCGGTCGACACGACGAAGCTCGGCAGCCGCAACGAGTGCACCTGTGTCCCGGCGATGTCGGCACCGCGCGCCTCCGGGTGTCCGGCGGTGTCCGCGACCGGCACGACCAGCGGGTGCGTCGAGACGTCGGCCAGTCGCTCGGCGAGCTCGCGGGCCGTGCCGCTCGGGCTGTCGGGCTTGCCCGCGGAGGCGTAGTCGATGATCTCGCGCTGGGGCAGGAACCGGGCGACGAGCAACGCAGCGGCTTGGGCCATCGCGGCCGTGAGGGAGAAGTTGCCCGCAGCGACGACGCCGACTCCCCGCTCTCGCGCGGCGTCGTCGATCTCGGCGAAGTCGGCCGCCGACAGGCCGCTCGTGCCGATGACCACGTGCACGCCGGCGGCGATGGCGGTGAGGGCGTTGGGCTTCGCGGCCGACGGCGTCGTGTAGTCGACGAGCACCTCGACCCCGTCCAGGGCTTCGGCGACGTCGGCGACCACGGTCACTCCCACGGGCGCGGTGGCCCACGCCTCGCCGAGGTCGTGGCCGGCCGCGGAGCGGGACACCGCACCGCCGAGCTCGAGGTCGTCGGTGGCGAGGACGGCCTCCGCGATCGGCCGACCCGTCCACCCGGTGGCGCCGGCGACGCAGACGGTGGTCATGGCGAGTGTCCTCCCGGGATGTCGATCGGTCGGACCTGCTCCGGCCGCAGTCCTGTGCCGGTCGAGCATGCCAGGCGTGCGGTCACCGGGTGCGGCCGGCCGCAGCGCGTGGCGGGCCGCGCCGAACCCTCACGAAGGCGCCCCGGCGCGAGGGACAACTGGCCGTGGCATGGGGTCGTTCTGGTTCCGGGTCCCCGATGGGCTGTGCAGTGCTGGGTCGTGGATCGCCCGGTAGGGTCCGCGTGGCCGCGACGCCGACGCTGCCCTCATCCGATGAAGACGCTGCCCTCATCCGATGAAGGAGCGCCGATGTCCGACGTGCGGGCGGTCTCGCACTACCTGGATTGGTCCCGGCCGGGGCGGGCGACCTACGTCCGCTACCTGGTCGGGCTGTGCATCGTGATCGCGGTGTGGCAGTTCCCGCGCAGCTTCCTCAACGACGCCTACCCGACGCCGCCGGACAGCAAGGTCGCGCAGTTGCTGATCCTGTCCGCGCCCGCGCTCGGTGGCCTGATCGCGCTGTACTTCGTGATGCGCTGGCTCGGCCGTCCGGGTGGCAGCGTCGCGCTGCCCGCTCGCGGGACGCGGTGGAGCGACCTGTTCCTCGGCCTGGGCATCGGTGTGGTCGCGATTGTCGTCATGACGGTCGGGTCCCTCCGGATGACCGCCGTGCACTCGGCGAACCTGGACGCGGGTTCGTTCCTGCCTTTCTTGGCCGTCGCGGTGATCGGCCTGCTTCTGCAGGTCGGCTACGAGGAGGCGTACTACCGGGGCTACACCGAGCAGTTGATGGGGCGCATCACGCGCAACGCGACCCTCGTCATCCTGCTCCCCGCGCTGGGCTTCGCGTTCGGGCACAAGGGCAACATCGACGGCTACAGGGGCGGCTTCGCGCCGCTGCTGCCCTACCTGGTGTTCGGTCTCACCATGGCCTACGTCGCTTGGCAGACCGGGTCACTGCTCATGTCGGTCGGGCTGCACTGGGCCAACAACCTGATGCTCGCGCTCGTGGTCTCGACGACCGGGGACGTCCTTCCGAGCATGGCCCCGTTCGTCCGCGACGCCCCGACCCAGACCGCCTCGCTGATCTTCGCCGTCGGGAAGTCGGTCATCACCGTGCTCGTTGTGAGGTACCTGCTCAAGAGCCGACACACGACAGCGCCTACGTTCCCCGAGAACGCCGTCGAGCCTGAGCCGGTCGCTGCGTAAGCCCACCCCGGCCCGACATCGCTGCCGTTCCGCCTCGCCCAGCGGACCGGCCGTATCGGCTCCCGCACACCTTGCCACCGGCAGCCCCCTTGGCATCCCCTCTCTGTCCTTGGGCTCGGGGTCGGCAGTCACACGGCCTCGGTCCCCGGCTCCGTCAGGGCATGGTGCACACCGCTCTCGCCGATGACCTGGATCAGGACTGTGAGCAGCTGCAGGGGCACGTCCAAGCGCGGGTGGTGCCCAGCCCCCTCAAGCAGCACCGCGCTGCGTTCGGGCGAGGGTCGCAGTGCCGCTGTCCGGTCCGCGTGCTTGCGTCCGAAGAACGGGTCCCGGCTCCCGGTGACGTAGCGGGTGGGGACGGTGAGCCCGGACCAGGCGGCCTCGGCTTCGGCGACATCCGACGAGCGCAGCACGACCTCCCCGAACGCCGACTCGGCGAACTCGAACGCCGACTCACCGGCTTCGGCGAACGCCGACTCGGCGGCCTCGACGGCGTGCCCGACACCGACGGGTCGACCGCGCCGGGGCGCTCGTCGTCACGGTCGGGTCGGTTCGCCACGGCTCCATCCTCGTACACCAGTGCGACTCGCGTCAAGACCCGACGCACCCGATTTCGCATGCAGCGCAACGGGTTTCGCGTCGACGATCGTGGCGCTCAGTCGAACTGGGGCCTCCGACAGTCAACTCCGACCCGAGGCGGCACCCGTCGTTCGTGCGCCTCGGCCGCGGAGCTCAGGACGGGATGACGCTCACGACGGCCTTGCCGCGGGCGTGACCGTCGTGGTTGTCGCGGATGGCCAGCGGAGCGTCCGCCAGCGGGTAGACGCGACCGACCGCCGGCGTCACGGCACCCGAGTCGATGAGCCCGGTCATCACCTCGAGGTCGGCGGCGTTCTCCTTCGCGGTGACGGGGCGCAGCTTCTGCCCGCCGAACAACGAGGTGAGCGGTGCGCCGAGCTGGCGCTCGAAGCCGCCGAACACCGCCCCGGATCCTGCCTCGCCGCCGACGATGCCGGCGACCCCGGTCGGCGTCAGCGCTCGGCGCAGCAACGAGAGCTTGCGGTTGCCGGCGGTATCGACGATCGCGTCGAACACCGGGCCGCGCGAGTCGATCTCCTCGACGGCGTAGTCGATGACGTCGACGGCTCCCAGCGATCGGACGAGGTCGGCGTTGCCGGCCGAGCACACGCCGGTGACGTCGGCTCCGTACGCGGTCGCGATCTGCACGGCGAACGAGCCCACGCCGCCACCGGCGCCGATGACGAGCAGCTTCTGACCGCTGCCCACGTGCACGACGTCGCGGACGGCCTGCAGCGCAGTGAGACCGGAGATCGGGACCGTCGAAGCCTGCTCGAAGGTGAGCGTCGCCGGCTTGTGGGCGAGCCGCTTCTCCGGGGAGACGGCGAGCTCCGCGAACGATCCGGTCTCGCAGGTGCCGTAGACCTCGTCGCCGACGGCGAAGCGCGTCACATCGCGCCCGACCGCCTCGACGACGCCGGACACGTCGCGGCCGCGAACCCGGACCTTCGGTGCGCGCAGGCCGAAGCCGAGCGCGCGCACGAGGTAGGGCCGCCCCGTCATGAGGTGCCACACGCCGGGGTCGACCCCGGCCGCGTGCACCCGCACGAGGACGTCGGTCGGACCCATGGCGGGGACCTCGACGTCGTCGAGCCGCAGCACGTCGATGTCGCCGTACGCGTCCTGGACGATGGCCTTCATGGTGATCACTCCGATTCGGGGTACTGGAACACGTCGTCGAGCGGGACGCCGAAGACGTGGGCGATCTGGAACGCGACCTCGAGCGAGGGCGAGTACTTGCCCTGCTCGATCGCGATGACGGTCTGCCGCGTGACGCCGATGCGCTCCGCGAGGTCGGCCTGGGTCATCTCGCCGTGCGCGAAGCGCAGGGTGCGGATCGAGTTCGTGACGCGCGTCGGCTTCACCATGTCTGGAACCCGTCGCGGTAGCCGGCGATCTTCGCCAGCGAACCGAGGAGGGCGGAGAGGACGAATCCCAGGTAGAGGACGTTCGCGATCCAGAACTGGTTGGTGTCGAGCATCGCGAGCACCATGGCGGCGACGGCTCCGACTACGAGCAGCGACTGCCCGGTGAGGTCGCCGACGCGGGCGATCTCCTTGTCGCGGGCGTCGGCCTTGTACTCGCTGCGCGGCGTGCCCATCGAGGTGGCGATGTCGAGCACGATGTTGGCGGCGATGGCGATGCCGATCGACCACAGCAGGGTCGACGCGTAGGCGACGTCGACGAGCGGTCCGTCCGCGGCGTTCCGCAGCACGATCACGACGTACGCCGGGTAGACGACGAGCGTGACGACGAGCATGATCCAGGCGCGCTTCTCCTGGTGAGCCATGGTTCCTCCGATGTCTAACATTCTTGACATACCTCAAGGTAAAGAAGATCAGACTCGACGTCAAATCTGCTTTACATTGCCCGTTCGAGCGACCCCACCCGACAGCAGAAGCGGGAGGGCGGGAGGCAATACTCCGGAGCAGGACTCCAGCGCCCGCCGCGAGCACGCGCGGGACGCCGACACGCGAGAGGAACGAGCCATGGGCCGGCTGGCGCAGACCGAGGGACTCAGCGAGGACCAGAGCGCGATCCTCGAGGCGGTGCACGAGTTCGTCGAGAAGGAGATCATCCCCGCGGCGCAGGAGCTCGAGCACGCCGACGAGTACCCGACGGAGATCGTCGAGGGCATGAAGGACATGGGGATCTTCGGTCTGATGATCCCCGAGGAGTACGGCGGCCTGGGCGAGTCGCTGTTGACCTACGCGCTGTGCGTGGAGGAGATCGCCCGCGGCTGGATGTCGGTGTCCGGCATCGTGAACACGCACTTCATCGTGGCCTACATGCTGATGCAGCACGGCACGGAGGAGCAGAAGCAGTACTTCCTGCCGAGGATGGCCACCGGCGAGGTCCGCGGGTCTTTCTCGATGTCCGAGCCGCACTGCGGGTCCGACGTCTCCGCCATCACCTCGAAGGCCGTGCGCGACGGCGACGACTTCGTCCTCAACGGCGCGAAGATGTGGCTCACCAACGGCGGCAGCTCCACGCTGACGGCCGTCCTCGTGCGCACCGACGCCGAGGCGCCCGAGGGCGCGAGCGTCTACAAGAAGATGACCACGTTCCTGGTCGAGAAGCCCGCCGGGTTCGGCGAGGTCCGCCCGGGACTCACCATCCCCGGGAAGATCGACAAGATGGGCTACAAGGGCGTCGACACCACCGAGCTGGTGATGGACGGCCTGCGCATCCCCGCCGACCGGGTCCTCGGTGGTGAGCCGGGCAAGGGCTTCTACCAGATGATGGACGGCGTCGAGGTCGGCCGTGTCAACGTCGCCGCCCGCGCCTGCGGTCTCGCGCTGCGCGCGTTCGAGCTCGGCATCGACTACGCCCAGCAGCGGCACACCTTCGGCAAGCAGATCGCCGAGCACCAGGCGGTTCAGTTCCGCCTCGCCGACATGGCCGTGAAGGTCGAGGCCGCGCACCAGATGATGGTCAAGGCCGCGCGCAAGAAGGACGCGGGCGAGCGCAACGACCTCGAGGCCGGCATGGCGAAGTACCTCGCGTCCGAGTACTGCAAGGAGGTCGTCGAGGACTCCTTCCGGATCCACGGCGGCTACGGCTACGCCAAGGAGTACGAGATCGAGCGCCTCTACCGCGAGGCCCCGATGCTCCTCATCGGCGAGGGCACCGCCGACATCCAGCGCATGATCATCGGTCGCCGCCTCCTCGAGGACTACAAGCGCCGCTGAGCGACCCCGGCCTAGGGTGGAGGGCATGAGCACTTCGATGGGGCCGCGCAACGCGGCGATGGATGTGACGCGTCGTCCCGTGCTGACGTCTTACGACGACTACGCCGGCGCCCAGAAGGCCGTCGACACGCTGTCGGACAACGGCTTCCCGGTGCAGAACGTCGCGATCGTCGGGGTCGACGTCCGCATCGTCGAGTCGGTTCTCGGACGGCTCACCTGGGGCCGCGCCGCCATGTCGGGGATGTTCACCGGTGCGTGGTTCGGTACGGCGATCGGACTGTTCGTGGGGCTCTTCAGCGGCACCACCGGGGGGCTCCTCCCTCTCGTCGGCCTCGGCCTGCTCTACGGCGCAGCCTTCGGCATCGTGTGGGGCCTCGTCTCGCACGCGATGACGGGAGGCAAGCGCGACTTCGTCTCGCGCCAGCAGCTCCAGGCGTCGCGCTACGACGTGCTCTGCGAGCAGGCGGTCATCGGCGAGGCGCGCCGGATCCTCGGCCTCGGGGGCTCCTGGCCGCCCGAACCGCCCGGGCCCACCGCGACCGCGCCGACGCAGTCGGCGATCGACGAGGCTGTGCAGAAGGCGACCGACGCGGTCGCCGAGACCAGCGACGGCCTGCCGCCCGCCACCGCCTGACCCCGTGGCGCACGAGTTCGAGGACCGACTAGGGCTCGCGTCCGCCTTCGCGCAGCAGCACCACGCCGCCCTGCGCAACGGATCCCGGATGTACGCCGACCTCTGCCGCGCCGCGTCGCTGGACCTCACCGGCCCGAGCCGACTCACCGACCTGCTGGCACCGTGGGCCGACTCCCGCACCGGCGACCTGGTGCCGCTGCGCGTCCTGGGCGCGGCGCACCGGCTCGTGCTCGAGCGCGCGGCGCCGGCGCTGGCGCTGTGGTTCCCGTCGGTCGGGGGCACCGCGCCGAGCGACGCGAACGGCCGCGGTGCCTGCTACCGGGCGTGGGTCGACGCACTGGCCGCCCACGAGGAGCGGCTCCCCGGGCTGCTGGCGTCGCCGCCGCAGACCAACGACCCCGGCCGCACGGCCGCGCTCGCCGGCGCCCTGCAGCTGGTGGCTGCGGCGTACGACCTCCCGGTCCGCCTGCACGAGCTCGGCGCCTCCGCGGGTCTGAACCTGCTCGCCGACCGGGTCCGGGTCACCTGGCCCGGCGGCGGCGTCGGACCGCTCGGCTCGCCGCTGCGCCTCGACGACGCGTGGGAGGGCGACCCGTTGCCACCCGACGACGTGGCGCCCACCGTCGCCGAACGGATCGGCTGCGACCTCGACCCCGTCGACGTCACGACGACCGAGGGCCGGCTGCACCTGACGTCGTTCGTGTGGCCGGACCAGGCCGAGCGGCTCGACCGGTTGCGCGCGGCCTACCGCCTCTTCGAGACCGTCTCCGTGACCCTGGTGCGCTCCGACCTCGTCGATCACCTGCGCACCCTGCGGCCGCGTCCCGGCAGCGTGCTGGTGGTGTGGCACTCCTCGACCTGGTTCTACCTGTCCGCGGAGAAGCGCGCGGAGGCCGAGCAGTGCTTCGACCGGCTCGGCGCGATGGCCTCGGCCGACGCGCCCGTGGTCCGCGTCGCGCGCGAGTACCTCGGCGACACCTTCGCGTCGTCCCACGCCCTCGTCGCCCACTGGTGGCCCGTCCCGCCCCGCCAGTCGGCGTGTGCCGCCGATCCGGGCGATCCGGTGCAGTACGCGGACTCGCCGGCGCACGGCCTCCCCGTGACCTGGCTCCCGCCGCGCCCGGCTCCCTCGTCCTGATCGGATGAATCCCGCGATGGCCCGAGCCGGGTCCCGACGGTCGGTCTAGGGTCGTCGTGTCCCGACGTCGCGGCACTCCGCGCGTCGACCGCCGAACCAGGAGTCCTGACATGTCCGAAGACACCACGCCCGCCGCCACCGACGCGAGCGACCTCACGGTCGAGGCCACGGCCATCTCCGACGGTGCCTACACCCTGTTCGTCGCCGACTTCAGCGACACCGAGACCGCGTGGGAGGCCTACGAGCTCCTCAAGGAGGTCGAGGACGGCAAGCGCGTCGAGATCGAGGGCGTCCTCGTCATCAAGCGCGAGGCCGACGGCCAGGTCGAGGTGCAGAAGGCCACCGACCACAGCACCCGCCGCGGCCTCGGCTGGGGCGTCGTGGGTGGCGTCGTGCTCGGCGTCCTGTTCCCGCCGTCGATCATCGGCAGCGCCGTCGTCCTCGGTGCCGGTGGCGCCGCGGTCGGCAAGCTGCGCGAGACCCACCACAAGAACGAGCTCGAGGCCGAGCTCGCCGACGCCATCCAGCCCGGACACTCCGGCATCCTCGCGCTGGTCTCCGACCCCGGTGTGATCGAGATCCGCAAGGCCCTCGACAAGGCCAACGCGATCGTCGAGAAGGCGGTCGACGACGTGCTCGCCGACGACATCAAGGCCGCGGCCAAGGAGTCCGAGGGAGAGGCCAAGCCCGAGGCCTGATCGCCTGTGCGGCAGCAAGGGGGTGCACCGCATCGGGTGCACCCCCTCGAGCACGAGGGCCGGCGCCGGGAGCCGCAGCGTCAGCGCAGCGAGTCGAGCACGCCCCAGCCGTCGAGGGTCTCGAGCAGGAGGTCGACGAGGGGCAGCTCGGCGAGCTCGTCCCGGGTGACCCAGCGGACCTCGTCCGCGTCGTCGCCGGCGGTCGGCGTCGTGGAGCCGCGCACGGTGCAGGCGAGATCGTCGATGACATAGGTCGCGCCGTCCGGGGCGGCCCGCTCCACGCGTCCGACGACCGCACCGACCTCGACGTCGAGCCCGGTCTCCTCGCGGACCTCACGGGCGCAGGCCCGTGCCACCGACTCGCCCGGCTCGACCCGACCGCCCGGCACGGACCAGCGTCCGCGGCCCGGCTCCCGGCCGCGCCGCACGACCAGCAGCCGCCCCTCGTGGACCACGACCGCTGCGGCGCACGGCACACGTCGAGGGGAGTCGTCGGTCACCCACCCAGTGTGACCTCCGCCCCGCACTTGACTGCGCACCTGCGGCAGGAGAACGTCCTCCCCGGAGGACACATGCCCGATCCGGTGTGCGTGCGCTGCCGGGGGACGCTCCGGACCCCCGAGAACGCCGGGGCGTGGACCTGCGACGCCCACGGTGTCGTCGAGCCGCTGCACCCGGCGCGCCCGCCCGAGGTCCACCACTTCACCGACGCGGCATCGTCGTCCGCCGTCCCCGTCTGGGTGCCGTGGCCGATGCCACCGGGCTGGGCGGTCAGCGGCGTACGCCGCACCGGCGGGACCGGGCCGTCCCGGGCGGTCGCCGTCGCGCTGATGGGGCCGGGGATCACCTCGCGCCAGGCCGAGCTCGTGCTCGTGGCCGAGGAACCGGGCATCGGGCTCGGGGCGTCCTACGCGGGTCTCGACACGACCGACCCTGGCCCGGAGCTGGCCTCCTTGCCGCGGGACACGCGGCTGACGGCGGACGGCCGTCCCACTGCGCTCTGGTCGCTGCCCGTCTCCGACCGGGCCGCCTACGTCGGCGAGGCGGGCGGGCTGTGGCTGTGGGCCGTGGCGTGGCCGGTCGACGAGTGGATGGTCGTGCACGACGACCTCCGGCTCGTCGACCTGCGCGACCCCGGCAGCCGTGCCCTGCTCCCCGAGCTCCCGGTCGCTCTGCTCTCGCCGCACCTCGCCGACTGACCTCGCAGACCGTCGCGCCGCGGTCCGACGGCGCGGCCCTCGCGTAGATTGACGACCCATGTCGTCGTGGCTCGATCCCAAGCTGCTGGGGTCGGTCTACCTCACGCTCTTCGTGATCATGGACCCGCCCGGCATCATCCCGATCTTCCTCGCGCTCACCGCGCGCCGCGGGGCCGCGGCGATGGCCCGGCTCGCGCTCCAGGCGGCGCTGACCTCGTTCGGCGTGATCGTCCTGTTCGCGGTCTTCGGCGACCGGATCCTGACGTTCCTGGGCATCACGCTGCCGGCGATGCAGGCCTCGGGGGGTCTGCTCCTGCTCATCGTGTCCTTGGAGCTGCTCACCGGGAAGACCGACGAGCCGGAGGAGGTCGACGACGTCAACGTCGCGATGGTGCCGCTGGGCACGCCGCTGCTCGCCGGACCGGGAGCGATCGTCGCGACCATCCTGTTCGTGCGACAGTCCGACACGGCGCCCGAGGTGGTGGCTCTCGTGGTCGGCATCGTGGCGATCCACGTCACGATCTACCTGGTCATGCGCTACTCGGTGTTCCTCGCCCGGGTCCTGCGCCCCACGGGGATCCTCGTGCTCACCCGCATCGCCGGCCTGCTCCTGGCCGCGATCGCCGTGCAGCTCATCGCCGACGGCGTCTTCGGCTTCATCGCCGCCCACGGGTCGTGACGATGCAGAACACCCTCGACGGCATGCCGCGCAAGCTCTTCACCTGCACGCCCACGAAGCTCGACACCTGGTTGGCCTGCCCGCGCAGGTACCGCTTCACCTACCTCGACCGGCGCCAGAAGGGCCTGCCCTGGGCGCACAACAGCGTGGGGTCCTCGGTGCACAACGCGCTGCGCGACTGGTGGTCGCTGGCGCCCGAGCGGCGTACGTCGGAGGCCGCCGAGGAGCTCGTCGCCCGGGGGTGGCTCATCGACGGGTTCCGCGACAACCGGCAGTCCACGCAGTGGCGCGACCGCGCTGCGGCGATGACCTCGTCGTACGTCGCGGGCCTCGACCCGACCGACGAGCCGGCCGGCGTCGAGCGCACCGTGGCGACGGCGACGCACGGCATGGCCCTGTCCGGGCGGGTCGACCGCATCGACCGTCGCCCCAGCGACGACGGCGGTGAGGAGCTCGTGATCGTCGACTACAAGACGGGTCGGCGCGCGCTCGACGACGACGACGCGAAGTCCTCGCTCGCCCTCGCGGTCTACGTCGTCGCGGCGCGGCGCACGATGCGCACCCGTTGCCGTCGGGTCGAGCTGCACCACCTGCCGAGCGCCACGGTCGCGGCACACGACCACACCGAGGAGTCACTCGAGCGTCACCTCGGGCGCGCCGAGGCCATCGCCGAGGAGGCGTCGGCGGCGCAGGCGCGCTGGCACGAGGGGCTCGCGGCTCGCACCGAGGACGCTGCGGACGGCGACGCCGACGCGATCGAGGCGATCGATGCCGCCTTCCCCCCGTCGCCCGGGTCGATGTGCTCGTGGTGCGACTTCCGGCGCCACTGCCCCGCGGGACGTGAGGCCTCGAGCGACCTCGCGCCGTGGGACGGACTCGCCGACTGATCGTGGGGCAGACTCGGGTCGTGGCCGAGGACCCGGAGCACCTGCGCATCGGCCCGCTCGAGGTGCGTCTCGAGCGCGTCGTCTACGCGACGGTCGTGCTCATGTCCGTGCTCGCCGTCTACGACGGCTGGGCCGAGCTCGCGAGCTTCGCCGGCGTGGCCGTGGTCATCATCGCGCCGCTGGTGGCCCTGGCGATCGCGCACCTGTTCTCGGAGGGGATCGAGGAGCACTACCGCGTGCAGCGCCCGCTCAGCGGCGCCGAGTGGGGCGAGCTCGCGCGGGGCCAGCTGACGATCCTCGTCGCCGCGGTGCCGTCCCTTCTGATCGCCGGGATCGGATGGCTCAGCCCGCTCGACGCTCGCAGCACGATCGCGGTGCTGCTGTGGACCGGTGTTGTCACCCTCGTCGTGCTCACGTGGGTGGCTGCGCACCGCGCCGGGATCCGCCGGTGGCGGCTGGCCGCGGCCGGCCTCGGCGGGGGAGCGGTCGGCCTCATCGTGATCTCGCTGCAGATCCTGCTCAAGCCGCACTGACCCGTCGTCGTCCGCGGTGGACTCGACGACGCCTCCGCCGTGCTCAGACGTCGATGAGCAGGCGGACGGTCACGGCGTCACCGACGTCGAGGTCCTCGGCCTCCCGCACCTTGTCCTTCAGGGGGACGAGGTAGCGGCCGTCCTTGGGGAACAGCGACGTCGTCCACTCGGTGACGCCGACCTGCGCCGTCACCGGGATCATTCCCCAGCCGTAGGTCACCGCCGCCGACGCCGCCTTGATCGCGGCGGAGGCGTCGTCGTCGACCGTCACGAAGTGGTACGGCGAGGGTCCACGCCAGAACCACACGTCGCCGGTAACGTCGAGCCTCATCCGGCCAGCATAGGAGCGAGGCCACATTCCAGGACGGAACTCCCCGCCGTGCCCGCTCGTCGACCGACCGTGACCAACGCCGAACGCGACGCCCTCCTCGCCGACCTCAACGCCTACTCCGACCTCGCCCTCTACGGCGCGCAGGCGATCATCGACGAGGTGGAGCTCGGCACCCGTGTGGCGGAGAGCCTCGCCCGGGGACCTGCAGCCTGACCTGACCCGTCAGACCTTGTCGGTGGCGCGCTCGCCGAGGATCGCCTGCGGGCGGAAGACCATGACGAGGATCAGCACGGCGAACACCACCGACTGCGACCGGCCCTGGCCGAACCCGTGGGGCAGCCCGCCGCGTCAGCGTTCGAGGACGGCCACCACGGTCGTGTGGGTGGCGTCGGCGTCGATGTCGAGCGCGGTGCACAGAGCGCGCACGATGACCAGCCCTCGCCCGCTCGACGGGCTCGGGTCCGTCCCGTCCCAGGGACCTGCGTCGTGGCAGGTGATGACCACGCGGCGCCTGCCGTCGCGCTCGGTGAGGTCGACGTCGAGCGTCACCGGCGACTCGCCGTGGCGCACCGCGTTGCCGACCAGCTCACTGGTGACCAGCCGGACGTCGTCGACGAGGTCCTCGATCCCGGGCAGCGACGGCCACGCGGCGCGGACATGGTCGCCCGCATCGCGCCGCGCCCCGCTCACGACCTCAGGGGCGTGCGCGAGCGCGAGGTGAAGCCGGGTCACCGCAGTCGTCTACCCGCCGGAGCGGGCCGCGAAACCACGCAGCAGGGCATCGAGGACGGCTGCGGTCGGTCCCGGCTGCTCGGCCGCGGGGGAGTGCCCGGTGCCGGGGACCACGACCGGGGTCGTGCCCACTGCGGCGGCGACTCGGTCCTGCTCCGCGAGGGTCCAGGCGTCGTCGCCCGGGCCGTAGACAACGGCCACCGGGAAGCCGTCCCGGGCGAGCGCCGCCAGCTCGTCGGTGCGATCGGGCGTGTCGAGCAGGATCCCGGTCTTGGCCCGCAGCCCGTAGGGGTTGTTCGAGGTGAAGCGCAGGCGCATGAAGGCCCCCACGGCATCGGTAGGCGGTCGCCACCCGCCTTCCCGGTCGGCAGCCTCCTTGACGTCGTAGACGACCTCCAGGGGCACGTGCGGGAGCGCGCTGTGCAGCGCTCCCATGCCGTCGTGGTGGCGCTGCGGGAGCGAGCCGGGCCCGGAGCAGAGCAGGGTGAGCGAGGCGATCCCGTCGCCGCTCGTCGCGAGCACGGCCTCGCGCGACACGAGCCCCCCGAAGGAGTGGCCGACGACGTGCACCGGCCCCGGCCCGAGACCGGCGACGACCTCGAGGAGGTCGCCGGCGAGCAGGGCCAGGGAGTACGCCGCCTCGTCGTCGGGACCGGCCGACTCGTACTGCCCGCACTGGTCGTAGGCGACGACGGTCCAGCCGAGTGCCGCGAGCGGCTCGAGGACCGCGATGAAGTCCTCCTTGGACCCCGTCCACCCCGGGACGAGCAGGATCGTCCCCGCCGGGTCCCCGACGGCCTCGATTCGCAGCGCTGCGAGACCGCCGCGGGCGGTCGGCAGCGTGACGCGGCGCACGGGCTCGGGGAGGTCGACGTAGGGCGGGGTGCTCACGGACGGCAGACTACGGACCGGGACCGGGTACGTCGGCCCCGGGACCACGGGGAGGTGGCGAGCGCGTGACGCGGACGATCGCGGTGGCGAGCCAGAAGGGCGGCGTCGGCAAGACGACGACCGTGGCCTGCCTGGGTGTCGCCCTTGCCGAGCTCGGCCAGCAGGTCCTCCTCGTCGACCTCGACCCGCAGGCCTGCCTCACGTTCTCCCTCGGCATCGACCCCGAGGACCTCGTGCACTCGGTGCACGACGTGCTCACCGGTGCGGCGCGCATCCGCGACGTCGTGGTCGCCACGCAGGACGGCGTCGACCTCGTCCCCGCCAGCATCGAGCTGGCCCAGGTTGAGGCGTCGCTGCTCAGCCGCGGCGGGCGCGAGCACACGCTCGACGACGCCCTCGGCGACCTGCGCTCGCACTACGACTGGGTGATCCTGGACTGCCCGCCGACCCTCGGGATCCTCACGATCAACGCCCTGACGGCGGCCGACGAGGTCATCGTGCCGCTGCAGTGCGAGACGCTCGCGCACCGCGGCGTCGGGCAGCTCGTGGAGACCGTGCGCGACGTCGCCCGGATCACCAACCCGCGGCTGCGGATCAGCGGGATCCTGCCCACGATGTACGACGGGCGCACGACGCACGCCCGTGCGGTGCTCGCCGACATTGCGGAGCGCTACGACGTCCCCGTCCTCGATCCTCCGATCGCGCGGTCCGTCCGTTTCGCCGAGGCCCCCGCGCTCGGCCGCTCCGCCCTGTCGACGTCGCCGCACCTGCGCGGGGTGGAGGCCTATCGCGACCATGCGCGCTACCTGCTCGCCGCCCGCGAGGCCGCGCGCGCAGCCGGTCACGCCTGAGCCGGTCGCTCGGCACGCACTCGGCCCCGCGTGCACGTCAGGCCAACGAGGCCCCTGCCGGCCGGTTCGGGCTCGGCCGGCGGATCGTCGACAGCGAAGTCGACAGCGAGAAGGTCCCCTGCGGTCAGTCTTCGGGGCCGGCCGGGTGCGACGACTCGGGCTCGCCGGCGGTGCCCTCGGGGCTGCGACCGCGACCGCGGCCGCCGCGACGACGACGGCGCGGCGTCGCTGCGGCCGCGGTCGCGGACGGGTCCGGCCCGGTGGAGGGGGCGGACGTGGCGGACGGCTCTGAACCCTCCGCCACGGCGACCGACGACGTCGACGCCGCCGAGCCGTCACCCGCCGTGCCACCACGCGTACGCCGGCGCTCTCGCGGCTGACGCGGCTCGCGCGGCGCGCGATCCTCGTCCTTCGGCGCGTCCGCGTGGTCCTTCGAGCCGGCGTGGTCCTTCGAGCCGGCGTGGTCCTTCGAGCCCTTGTGGTCCTTGTGGCCGTGCTCGTGCTTGTCCTTGTGGTGCTTGTCGGGCGTGTGCGTCTTGTTGCGCTTGCCCGCGGCGGCGCCGGTCTCGCCGAGGTCCTCGAGCACCTCCGCGTCGAGCCCGGCGCGCTGCTGCTTGCCCTTGGGCAGCCGGCCCTTCGTGCCCTCGGGGATGTTCAGGCCGGTGTAGATGTGCGGGCTCGAGGAGTAGGTCTCGATGGGCTCCTCGAAGGGGAGGCCGAGGGTCTGGGCGATCATCTTCCAGCGGTGCAGGTCGTCCCAGTCGACGAGCGTGAGCGCGACGCCCGAGTTGCCGGCGCGGCCGGTGCGGCCGATGCGGTGCAGGTAGGTCTTGTCGTCCTCCGGGCACTCCCAGTTGATGACGTGGGTGACGTCGGCGACGTCGATGCCGCGCGCGGCGACGTCGGTGGCGACCAGGACGTCGACCTTGCCGTTGCGGAACGCCCGGAGCGCCTGCTCGCGGGCCCCCTGGCCGAGGTCGCCGTGGACGGCCGCAGCGGCGAAGCCGCGGTCGACGAGGTCGTCGGACACGCGCTGGGCGTTGCGCTTGGTGCGGCAGAAGATGATCGTGAGCCCACGGCCCTCGGCCTGCAGGACGCGCGCGATGATCTCCTGCTTGTCCATGCTGTGCGCGCGCCACACGTGCTGCTCGGTGGCGGCGACCAGGGTGCTGTCGTCGTTGGGGTTGATCGCGCGGATGTGCGTCGGCTGCGTCATGTAACGACGCGCCAGCGCGACGATCTGGCCCGGCATCGTGGCCGAGAACAGCATCGTCTGGCGCACCGGCGGGACGAGCGCCACGATGCGCTCGACGTCGGGCAGGAAACCCATGTCGAGCATCTCGTCGGCCTCGTCGAGGACCAGCGTCTTGACGTTCTTGAGGTTGACGAGTCCCTGGCGCGCGAGGTCGATGAGGCGTCCCGGAGTTCCGACGACGACCTCGATACCCTTCTGCAGCGCCTCGACCTGGGGCTCGTAGGCCCGGCCGCCGTAGACGCACAGGACGCGGACGCCGCGCTTGCGACCGGCCTTCTGCAGGTCGCTCGCGACCTGGATGCCGAGCTCGCGGGTCGGCACGATGATGAGCGCCTGCGGCTTGCCCTTGACGGCGTCGGGCTGGTCGTCGAAGCCCTCGTCGTCGGGGGCGATGAGGCGCTGGAGCGCCGGGATGCCGAAACCGAGGGTCTTGCCCGTGCCGGTCTTGGCCTGGCCGATGAGGTCGTTGCCCGCCAGGGCGAGGGGGAGGGTGAGCTCCTGGATCGGGAAGGCGGTGATGATGCCGTCCTCGGCGAGCGCCTCGACGGTCTTGGGGTGAACGCCCAGCTCCGCGAAGGTCTTCGGCTCGACGATCGGGGCGGACATCATGTCGACGTCGGGTGTCGCGTCGGTGTGCAGGTCGGTCTCGGTGCTCAGGGCGTGCTCCGTGGGTAGGCCGAGGCGCAGAGTCGTGACGCTGCGCACGCGCGTCCGAGGGTCTGCGGAGGGGTTCTGCGACTCCCAGGACTCGCCGTGCTCCCGTGAGGGCGCCGTCGGCGGGCTGGTCACGGAGGTGGTTGATGCGTCGGCCGTGACCGGTGATGACCGGTCCAGTCTACCGGGGATCGGCCCCGGCCCCCGCCGAGCGCGCCACGGGGGTCCCCACGGCTCGCCGATGGGGTGGTCGACCCGCCATCGGGCGTGGGACGCCGTACGCTCCGGACCCGTGAGCGACACCCCGCACGGCCACGGTCACCCCGACGCGCCGCAGCCCTCCGACCTCGTCGACGACGAGGGCTACCGGCTCGCCGTCGTCGACCTGCTCGGCGTCCTCGCCTACACCGAGCTCGTCGCCTTCGAGCGCCTCGCCGCGGACGCGTCCCTGGCCCCGTCGATCTCGGACGAGGCGGCGCTCGCGCTCATGGCCACTGCCGAGATCCGCCACTTCACCCGCCTCGCCGAGCGGCTCGCGGAGCTGGGCGCCGATCCGGCGACCGCCATGGAGCCGTTCGTGGAGGCGATCGCGGAGTTCCACGCCAAGACCGCCCCGGGCGACTGGCTGGAGAGCCTGGTCAAGGCCTATGTCGGCGACGGGATCGCCTCCGACTTCTACCGCGAGGTCGCCGCGCAGGTCGATCCGGAGACCCGCGCCCTGGTCCTCGAGGTGTGCAGCGACACCGGCCACGCGAACTTCGCCGTCGCGACCGTGCGCGCCGCCATCGACGCGGACCCCCGGATCGGGGGGCGGCTGGCGCTGTGGGGGCGCCGCCTGGTCGGCGAGGCGATGTCGCAGGCGCAGCACGTCGCCGCCGAGCGGGACGGCCTCGCCTCGCTGGTCGTCGGCGGCGTCGACCGCCCCGGCATGGGGCTCGCCGAGCTCGGCGAGATGTTCCACCGCCTCACCGAGGCCCACACCCGTCGCATGCAGACGCTCGGACTCCAGGCCTGATTGTCTGCGCCTCCAGGCAGGCCGCCCGCCTCCGCGCCCCGGCCTGGTCGGCGGCCTTCGGCCGCCTCGCGCTCGCCCTCGCGGACCCCCTGCAGGGGCCCGCTCCGGGCTCGGGCCGGGGTGCCTCGGCGTACTGCCTGCGCCTCCAGGCAGGTCGCGCTTCGGGCGGCCTGCGTCGGCGCCCTCCTCCGCGCCCCGGGCCGGGGTGCTTCGGCGTACTGCAGTCGGCTCAGGCCTGGACGGTGATGGTGGTTCCGGACACGGTGACGGGGATCGAGGCGAGGGGGGCGGGAGCCGGGCCTGCCTGGACGCTGCCGTCGGCGGCGCTGAACGTGCTGCCGTGGCAGGGGCAGGTGATCGTGCCGTTGGCCACCGAGGCGACGGTGCAGCCCTGGTGGGTGCAGACCGCGGTGAACGCCTTGTAGCTGCCCGCGGTCGGCTGGGTCACGACGATCTTCTGGTCGGCCAGGATCGTGCCGCCGCCGACCGGGACGGCGGAGGTCGCGACCGTGACGCCGGCGGCCGGGGAGCTCGCCGCAGCCGTGGAGCCTCCGGCGGGGGACGACGCGCCCGCGGGGTTCGACGTCGCCGCTGCCGAACCGGCGCTGCCGCCGGAGGACGACCCGCAGGCCGCGGTGACCGCCGCGGCGGCCGCGACGACGCCACCGGTGACCAGCACGCGCCGACGGCTCGGCCGGGTCGCCTCGACGATCTCGTCCACGCTGGCGGGGCTGGCGGCGAGCTCGGTCATGGGTGCTCCTCGTGAGGATGGGCGGCGCACGTCGCGCCGGTGGGGGTCGGTCTCACCCTGTACTACGACTGACGGTGGCAGAAGGTTCAACCATCGCCCGGGTCGACCTCCAGCCCGTCCGTGCGGCGCGGCTCGCGGACCGGATGAACGAACGATGAGTGCGGTACGTCTAGTGGTCATGGGAGCGCCCGATCGTTCGGAGGACCGCCTGCGGCGGATCTACGCCGAGCACGGGGCCGCGCTCCTCGCGTTCGCGACCCGGGCGTGCGGTGGCGACCGGCAACGGGCGGAGGACGTCGTGCAGGAGGTGCTCGTGCGCGCCTGGAGGCACCCGGAGGTGTCCGACTCAGGACCGTCGGGCGAGCGCGCCTGGCTCGTCACGGTCACCCGCAACGTCGCCATCGACCATTTCCGGGCCCAGCGCTCCCGCCCGAACGAGGTCGGCGGGGACGCTCTCGAGGCCGTCGCGGCGCGCCCGGGCGATGACGAGCTCGACCGCGCGGTGGAGGCATGGACCGTGGCCGCCGCCCTCGAGGCATTGCCGGCGCACCACCGCGACGTCCTCGTCGAGACCTTCTTCCGCGGCCGTTCCGTGGCCGAGACCGCCGCGACGCTGGGCATCCCGGCGGGCACGGTGAAGTCGCGGGCGTTCCACGGTCTGCGCTCCCTGCGTCGGATCCTTGTCGAGGGAGGTGCGCACGCATGACCGCACCGACCCCGCTGACCTGCGACGTCGCTGAGGAGTCCCTCGGGGCCTTCGTCCTCGGGGCCCTCGAGCCCGTCGAGCGCGAGCAGGTCGAGGCGCATCTGCGGGCCTGTCCGCCGTGCTCGGCCGTGGCGGCCGAGCTCGCCCCCCTCCCGGGGCTCCTGCACCGCGCGGATCTCGCGGCTCACGAGGCGGCACCGCCCCCCGAGCTGCTGGAGCGAGCGATCGCCGAGGCCCGAGCGCGCGACGGCGTCCCCGTCCGGGCGCGACGGCCCTGGTCCGCGCTCGCCCTGGCCGCGGCCGGGGTCGCGGCCGCCGCGTTGCTCGTCGCCGCCATGCTCGTGTCGACCCGCCCGACCCCGCTCGTGCTCACCGCGACCACCGCCGCCCCGGGGGTCGGCGCCCAGGTGGTCGTGACGCCGACCGACAGCGGCACCGAGCTCGCCCTGCGCCTCGACGGCGTCGAGGCCGGTCAGCACTGCGAGCTGCTCGTGATCGCGAAGGACGGCGGCCGCGAGGTGGCCGCGAGCTGGATCGCGAACTATGAGGGCGAGGCGTTCGTCACGGGCACGACGTCGGTGCCGCGCGCTGAGCTCGCCCGCCTCGTCGTGACCGCTCCGGACGGCTCGATGCTGGCGGAGCTGCCGGTGCCGGCGTAGGGATCCGGCCGGCGGACGAGCCGGGGTCAGCCCGGGGCGCGGCTGCGCGGACCGGCCGGGGCCGGGTCAGCAGGTGGGCAGCGTCAGGTGGGGGGCTGGGTCAGGACGAGGGCTGGCTGAAGCCGAGGCGGCCGCGTTCGCCTGCGCCGACCTCGACGTAGGCGATCTTGTCGCCCGGGACGACGACCGTGCGGCCCTTGTCGTCGCCGAGGGTCAGGGGCGTGCCGTCCTTGATGGCGGAGGACACGAGGGCCACGACCTCGTCGGGGGTCTGTGCGCTCTCGAGCACGACCTCACGGGCCGCCTGCTGCACACCGATCTTGACCTCCACGCCGATCCTTCCCTGACGCCGCTGGGCGTCGCCGCTCTCGTTGCGTGCCGACCTTGCTGGCTCAACCTAACCGCCACGGTCCCGCGCTGCTTCCCCGGGACACGCAGGTACGCCCTCGGCGTAGCCGCTCAGGCCGGGGGGTGCGAGAGCGGGATGCGCGAGATACCGCGCCAGCTCAGCGTGCTGACCAGGCGGGCGGCGTCCGCCTTGGGGATGGAGCTTCCCTCGCGCAGCCAGTGCCGCGCGGCGGTCTGGGCCTGCCCGGTGAGGCCGGCGGCGAGCAGCATGGCCTCGCCCTCGGTGAGCCCGGTGTCCTCGGCGATTACCCGGCTGACGAGCCGGGCGCACGCGTCGTTGGTGCGGTCGACCCGCTCGCGCACGGCGACCTCGTTGGTGAGGTCGGACTCGAAGATCAGCCGGAACGCGCCACCGGGGTCGTCGACGAAGTCGAAGTAGGCCTGCACGGTGGCCTGGACGCGGAGCTTGTTGTCGCTGGTCTCCGCGAGGGCGGCCTCGACCGCGGCGACGAGGGCGTCCGAGGAGGAGTCGAGCAGCGCGAGGTAGAGGTCGAGCTTGCCGGGGAAGTGCTGGTAGAGCACCGGCTTGCTGACCCCGGCGGCCTCGGCGATGTCGTCCATCGCCGCCGCGTGGTAGCCCTGGGCGACGAACACCTCGCGGGCGGCGTCGAGCAGCTGGGCTCGGCGCTCCCGGCGCGGGAGGCGCTGGCCGCGCGCCGCGTTGCGGCCCGCCTCGGACACGACAGACATGCGCGCACCTTACCCGGCGGTAATCCGGGGAGCGCGCTCCTCAGGCCTCGTGGTCGTGGCTGTCGTCGAAGCCGACCTCGCGGATCTGGTCGAGGGCGTCGGCCTGGTCGCTCTCCCAGGCCAGCTCCACCGGGGCGTCGAGCGGGTCGACGGCATCGTCCTCGACGGCGGGGGAGGACACGAGGTCCGGGGCGTCCTCCGGGCTGAGCTCGGTGGGTGACGGGACGTCACCCTGGACCGGTACGTGCTCGATCGCGTTCATGGTGCCCCCTCGGATCGTCGCCTTCGGGACACCTCCACGCTACGCCGCACCGCAGGACGGACACCTGTCGCACACCGTCACGGCTCACTGGGCATCGTCGCGCGGTGGCTCGTACCGTGGACGCGTGGCCAGCGAATGCCCCCCCCTCGCGACGCCGCCCGACTCAGCGCAGGTCGAGGCGGCGCTCGGCGTCGTCCCCGGGGTGGCGCACGCGGTGGTCGTCCCGGACGCGGACGGCGGCCCCGGCGTGCTCCGGCTCTCGCTGACGCCGGACGGCGACGAGGTCGTCGTGGCGCGCGCCGTCCACCGGATCCTGCGGCTGCAGTTCGGCGTGGGGCTCGACCCCGGCCGCCTCGAGGTCGTCGTCCTCGCCCCGACGGAGGCTCCCACCCCGCCGGATGCGCCCACCCTGCCCTCGCCCCGGCTGCACGTGGTGGAGGAGAACTACGACGGCGTGCTCGAGCTCGGCGCGGAGCTGGACGCTCTGCTCGCGAGCCTCGACGAGGACAGGGGGCCGGGGCCGCGCTTCCACCCCGAGGTGCTCGCCTCGGCAGCCCGCCACCCCGCAGGCTCCGGACCGGCCCCCGCCGCCGAGGGCGCCACCCCGGTCGAGCTCGAGGACGAGGACGTCGATCCGCGACTGGGCATCACCCGCCTGACCCTCACGGCCGACGGGCTCGGGATGCGTGCCACGGTCACGCTGCGTCGCGGCGATCACGAGCACTCGGGTTCGGTGGACGGCCCGTCGTCGCCGGCCTCCGTGCACCGGATCGTGGCCGCGGCCACGCTCGCCGCGCTCGCGGACGTGCTCGGTCCCGACCACCGGGTCGACGTCGAGGCGGTCACCGTGACGCCGATGGGAGACGGGATGGTGGCCGTCGTCCAGGTGCTGTGGGCCACCGTCGACGGCAGCGAGCGGTTGACCGGCGCCTCGGAGGTCCGGGACGACCCGCGCCAAGCGGTGATCCGTGCCACCCTCGACGCTGTGAACCGACGCCTCGCCCCGCACCTCGACGTCTGATGGGCGCCGACCCGATCCCGCGCACCACCGACGAGCTCCTCGCGGCCCTGCCCTCGCCGTGGCCGCGTGCGGACGTCCTGGTCCCGAACGGCACGCTCTCGATCCGCGAGGCCGCGCCGCTCGACCCCGCCACCGCGGAGCCCGCCCTGTTCGTCCACGGCCTGGGTGGCAACGCGACCAACTGGACCGACCTGATGGCGCTGCTGCGCGACCGGGTCGACGGCGTCGCGGTCGACCTGCCCGGCTTCGGCTGGTCGCCGCCGCCGCGCGACGGCGACTTCACCCCGCGCCGGTCGGCGGCGTCGCTCGCCGACCTCGTGGCGGCGCGGTTCGACGGACGACCCGTGCACCTGTTCGGCAACTCGATGGGCGGTGCGATCGCGGTCCAGCTCGCCGCGCGCCACCCGCACCTGGTCCGCACCCTGACGCTCGTGAGCCCCGCCCTGCCGAAGGTCGGTCTACGCCGCTCCAACGTGCACCTGCCGGTGATCGCCGCCCCGGGCCTCGGCACCACGCTCATGCGGCGCTACCTCACCCTCGACGCGGCCACGCGGGCCCAGGCCACCGTCGACATATGCTTCGCCGACCCGGCGTCGGTCCCGCTGGACCGGATGAACGAGGCGGTGCAGGAGGTGCGCCGTCGCGACGCCCTGCCCTACGTCGGCGATGCGTTCGTCCAGTCCCTGCGTGGCCTGCTCGGGACCTACCTCGACCGCAGCGACGAGCGCCCGTGGCGGCTGGCCGAGGGGATCACCTGCCCGACGCTGCTCGTCTACGGTCGGGCCGACAAGCTCGTGGACCCGATCCACGCCCACACCAAGGTGTTCCCGGACGTCCGGGTCCTGGTGCTCCCGCACGCCGGTCACGTGTCGCAGATCGAGCAGCCCCTGCTGGTGTCCGACGCGTGGCGCGACCTGCTGCGCAGCGGCGCGACCCGGTGACCTGCTGCGCCTCCCGGTAATGGTCTAGACCGTTCTGGATGCCGATCGGGGTATCCACCGATACCGTGTCCGCGTGACCGAGCCGGTGTCCCGCGCCCTCCCGTCCCGTGCCCGCGTCGTCGTGGTCGGCGGGGGTGTGGGTGGCACGTCCGTGGCCTACCACCTCGCCCTCGCCGGCGAGCGCGACGTCGTCCTCGTCGACCGCGACGAGCTGACGAGCGGGTCGACGTTCCACTCGGCGGGGCTCGTGGGACAGCTGCGCTCGGACCCGACGCTCACGGCGATGAACCGGTACTCCGTCGAGCTCTACCGCTCGCTGCAGCAGGGCCAGAACCCGCCGGGCTGGGTCGAGTGCGGCAGCATCCGGCTCGCATCGACGCAGGAGCGATGGGAGGAGATCCGTCGACAGGACGGCTGGGCCGCCTCGAGCGGGCTGGAGATGGCGCTCATCTCGGCGGCCGAGGCGCAGGAGCTCTTCCCGCTCATGGCGACCGACGGCGTCGTGGGTGCCTGCTTCCTGCCCACCGACGGGCAGGTCGACCCGTCGCAGCTGACCTACTCGCTGGCGGCGGGTGCCCGCGCGATGGGCGTGCGGATCCACCCGCACACCCGCGTCCTGGGCATCGACACCGAGGGGGAGGGTCTGCGCCGCCGCGTGACGCGCGTGCGTACGGACAAGGGCGACGTCGAGTGCGAGCTCGTCGTCGACTGCGGTGGCATGTTCGCCGCGGAGATCGCGCGGATGGTCGGCGTACGCGTCCCGATCGTCCCGATGTCCCACCAGTACGTCGTGACCGAGGCGATGTTCGAGCACCGCGAGACCCCGCTGCCGTCGCTGCGCGACCCGGACAACCTCGTCTACTACCGCCAGGAGGTCGACGGCCTCGTCATGGGCGGCTACGAGCGCCAGTCGCTGCCGTGGACGGCGTCGTCGTCGACGTACGACCGGATCCCCGCGGACTTCAACGGGCGCCTGCTGCAGCCCGACCTCGACCGCTTCGCCGAGATCAGCGAGAACGCCGCGATCCGGGTGCCCTCGATCGCCGACGTGGGCATCCGCACGTTCATCAACGGGCCGGAGGGGTTCACCCCGGACAACGAGTTCTGCCTCGGGCCGACCGACGTCGCGGGCTTCTTCGTCGCGGCCGGCTACTGCGCGCACGGCATCGCCGGCGCTGGCGGCATCGGCAAGGTGATGGCCGAGTGGGTGCTCGACGGCGCACCGCCGATGGACCTGTGGCACATGGACGTCCGCCGGTTCGGCGTCTCCTACCGGTCTCCGTCGTACACCCTCGCGCGCACGGTGGAGAACTACGAGAGCTACTACGACATCCGCTACCCCGCGCACGAGCGGCAGGCGGGGCGGCCGCTGCGCACCTCACCGGCGTACTCGTGGCACACCGGGCACGGCGCCTCGTTCGGCGAGAAGTCGGGCTGGGAGCGGGTCAACCACTACGAGTCGAACAGCGACGTGGACGATGAGGGCTGGCGTGCGCGCGGGTGGGCGGGCCGGCACTGGGCGCCGGCGGTCGTGGCCGAGCACCGCGCGACCCGGGAGTCGGCGGCGATCTTCGACGAGTCGTCGTTCGCCAAGATCGAGGTCAGCGGTCCGGACGCCGCGCGGCTCATGCAGTGGGTGTGCGACAACGACGTCGCCCGCGGCACGGGCTCGGTGACCTACACGCAGGCGCTCAACGCCCGCGGCGGCATCGAGTGCGACTTCACCGTGACCCAGCTCGACAGCGCGCTGTTCCTCGTCGTCACCGGGACGGCGTTCGCGAACCACGACGCGTCCTGGTTGCGCACGCAGGCCCGGGCGCTCGACGCCGACGTCCGCATCGCCGACGTCACCGGTGCATGGGCCTGCTTCGGGCTCTGGGGTCCCCGCGCACGCGACATCCTCGCGCCGCTGACACCGCAGGACCTCGGCAACGACGCCTTCCCGTTCCTCGCGATGCGCGAGACCACGGTCGGCGACGTTCCGGTACGGATGGTGCGCGTGACCTTCGTGGGCGAGCTCGGGTGGGAGGTGTACTGCCCGACCGAGTACGGCGCCGCACTGTGGCGCGCGCTGTGGGAGGCGGGCGCCGCGCACGGCATGGTCGCGGGTGGCTACCGCGCTATCGACTCGCTGCGTCTCGAGAAGGGATACCGCGTCTGGGGCGCGGACATCGATCCCGCCCACACGCCGTACGAGGCCGGCCTCGGATTCTGCGTCCGCCTCGACAAGCCCGGCGGGTTCCTCGGCCGGGATGCCCTCGCCGCGCAGAAGGAGGCCGGCGTGGCGCAGAGTCTCGCGTGCCTCGTCCTCGACGACCGGTCGCAGGTGGCCCTGGGCAACGAGCCGGTGCGCGTGGTCCAGGACGACGGCACCGCGGGCCCGGTCGTGAGCCGGGTGACCAGCGGCGGGCTCGGCTACACCCTCGGCGTGTCCATCGCGTTCGTCTACCTGCCCGTCGCCCACGCCGTGCCGGGCACCCGGCTCGAGGTGGGGGTCTTCGGCGAGTGGGTCGGTGCGACCGTCACGAAGGACCCCCTCTACGACCCGCGCAGCGAGCGCGTCCGCGCCTGACTCTCGCCGGTGGCATCCGACCTAGGACGGGTCGGTGAGGGCGCGAAGGGTGACGGGCTCGCCCGGACTGCGCCGTACGACGAAGTCGACGCGATCGCTGCGGAACACGTCGCGCGCGAACTCCACGACGGTGCCCGATGCGTCGCGCGCCACCCGCTCTACCCGCAGCAGCGGGCAGCCGAGCGGGACGTCGAGGTGCTCGGCCAGCCGCGCGTCGGCGCTCACGGGCGAGAGGCGTTCCACGGCGGTGGCGGGCTCGTGCCCGTAGCGCTTGCGGAGCACGGCGTACAACGAGCCGGAGAGCTTGTGGTCGAGCATGCCGGGGACGAGACGCGCGGGGAACCACGACGTCTCGAGCGCTACCGGGAGCTGGTTGGCCAGGCGCACCCGCACGACCTCGACGGCCTGGGCGCGCCCTTCGAGCCCGAGCGCGAGGGCGATGTCGGCCGCCGGAACGACGCGTCTCGCGGACAGCACGCGCGCACCGGCACGGCGGCCCGCGCGGTGCAGCTGGTCGGTGAGTCCGGAGAGGTGGGTGAGATCGACCTCGACCCGCGGTTCCGCGACGAAGGCACCACCGGCCCGACCTGCGACGCGGACGAGGTCCCCGGACGCCTCGAGCTCGGCGAGGGCCTGGCGCAGGGTCATGCGGCTCACGCCGAGCTTGTCAGCCACCTCGCGCTCCCCCGGGAGGCGGTCACCGGGGGCGAGCTCGCCGCGCGCGATGCCGAGGCGCAGCCAGGTGGCGATCTGGACGTGGGCCGGCTCGGCTGCCCCTCGAACGACGACGAAGGGGGAGGTCGGCAGGCCACGTGCCACGGCTGCCGCCTCCCCCCTCGTCGCGTCGTGCGTCGGTCGACCTAGCGGCTCACTGCTGCTGGTCCTCCGGGTGGTGCTGCTGGTGCTCGCCGGTGAGGAACCCGTCGTGGTGGTGCTCGGCCGCGATCTCGTCGGCGGAGGACACGCCGGCGGGGAGCTCGATGGTGTGCTTCGGCCCGGTGAACCACTTCTTGGCCGAGACGTGCCAGCCGATCCACAGTGCGATGAAGATCGCGGCCATGACGATCGGTGCGTAGTTCACGTAGCGCCAGTCGAACGGCACGTCGTCGGTGCTCGGGCCGTCGAGCAGCCCACGCATGAAGCCCGGGGTGCCCCCGGCGGCGTTGGGCAGGATGAAGTACACGGACGTGATGAGGATCTCGGCGATCGCCAGGGGCGCCATCCACTTCCACTTGGACCCGAGATTCCACGAGCCCTGCTGGAACCGCTCGCCGATCCGCCACCGGTAGAAGATCGGGATGGCGAAGGCGAGGTAGAGGCCGAGGACGCCGATGGAGACGACGGCGTAGAACGCCGTCGCGCTGTAGACCGGCGTGTCCGCCGAGCCGACGTTGACCGGGAACAGCGCCGGGATGGTGAGGATGAACCCGGTCGCCGCGACCGCGATCACGGCGTTGCGCGGCGTCTTGGAGCTGTTGAGCTTGGCCCAGCGCGAGGCGCCCGGCACCGCGCCGTCACGGCTGAACGCGAAGAGCATGCGTGAGGCCGAGGTGAGGCAGGCCGTGGTGCAGAAGAGCTGGCCGACCGTGGCGATCAGGAGCACGAACCCGGCGACGTGCGGCTCGAGCGCCTGGTCGAAGATGATGTTGACGTAGCCGAACCCAGCCGTGACGTCCTCGGGCTTCTGGACGGCGAACAGGAACGACAGGAGCAGGATCCAGCCACCGATGGCGGAGTAGAAGATGGACTGCCAGATTCCCTTGGCGGCACTGTTGGCTGCACCCTGCGTCTCCTCGGAGAGGTGGGCGGAGGCGTCGTAACCCGTGATCGTGTACTGCGTGAGCAGGAAGCCGAGCGGGATGACGTAGAACCAGAAGCCGGCGCCGCTCGTGGCCCCGCCGAACAGGCCGCCGGTGTTGTTGACCCGATAGCTGAAGACATCACTGGCATTCCAGTGCGTGGCACCGTCCTTGAGGAAGAACCACAGGATGATGACGACGATCGCAGCACCGGCCACGTGCCACCAGACGGAGATGTTGTTGAAGATCGACAACAGGTGGCTGGAGAAGATGTTCACCAGGGTCGCCAGCACCAGGATGAGCACGAAGATGTAGAAGTCACGCTGGATGGCGCCGGTCGTGCCCGGTCCGAAGTTCTCCTTCGACGGCCAGCCCTCCGCCCAGCTGTTGCTGAAGTGCGCGAGGGTGAGGTCGAGGAACTGGGCCGCGGCGTAGGCCACGGACGCGACGATCGCGACGAGGCCGACCAGGTTGAGCCAGCCGGTGTAGTAGCCGGCCTTGACGCTGCCGAGCTTGCTGGCCCACCAGTAGATGCCGCCCGAGGTCGGGTAGGCCGAGACCAGCTCCGACATGCAGAAGCCGATGAGGAGGATGAAGACCGAGATGACCGGCCATCCCAGGGAGATGACGACCGGGCCGCCGAAGTCCCACCCGAAGTAGAACGTCGTGAAGCAGCCGGCGAGGATCGAGATGATCGAGAACGAGATGGCGAAGTTCGAGAACCCCGACCAGCTGCGGCTCAGTTCCTGCTTGTAGCCGAGCTCGGCGAGCATCTGCTCGTCAGCACTCAGCTTGGACGTGTCGACCACTGTCCCCTCCTTCGGGAACCCCTCACGGGACGGGCACGGCGGCGCCGTGGACCCTGTTGTCGGAAGTGTGCTGGCTTCCTGTGCGGTGCCGGTCACGACACGCTCGGACGGCGCTGTCCGACATGCGTGCGTAACGCAGCCGTGTCAGTCGGTGCTACGCACCTCCTCCAGAAGCCGGCCGAAGTCGGGACCGTCGAACTCGGTCACCGCGCGGTCGTACTTCTCGATGCCCCACGACCAGAAGTCGAAGTCGAGGTCGCTGGCGCCGTGCTGGATCGAGGCCCAGAGCGTCCAGCCGTACTTCGACATGAGGCCCCACAGGCGCGCGCGAGCAGCGAGGGCGGTCGACGGGTGGCCGACGTACGCCGCGACGAGACGCTCGAGGTCATCAGGCGTCCCGGCCGCCTCGCTCCAGAGGTTGCCGATCTCGAAGAACGGGTCGTTGTTGCCGGAGTACTCGTAGTCGATGAGCCAGAGCCGGTGCCCGGCGTCGAGGACGTTGGCCGCGAGCAGGTCGTTGTTGCACGGCACCGTGGGCACCGGGCGCACACCGAGCGCCGCCTTGATGGCCTTCACGTGCGGCGCGAAGTCGAGGTAACGGTCCGGCAGCCGGAAGCCGCGCTGCAGGCAGAGCGAGAGGTACTGGGGCTGCAGCTCGAGCATGTCGAAGTCGTTCACGAAGCGGGGCCCGGCGTGCAGCTGCCGGCAGACGTCCGCCAGGCGGAGCGCATTCGCCGGGAGAAGGACGTCGGCGTTGCCCCAGGTCGAGGCCTCGACGAAGTCGACGACGAGCACGCTCACCTCGGGCGCGAACGCTATGACGCGGGGTGCGGCCCCGGACTCGGCCGCGGCGCGGGAGTTGGCGTGCTCGTTGACGCGGTCGATGGCCAGCAGGGCGCTCTCGGCCGACGACAGCCGGGCGACGTAGACGCCGTCGGGGGTCGTGACCTTGAGGTTGCGGTTGGTGAGCCCGCCGGAGAGGTCGCTGACGGCGGTGTGGGCGGCGAGCGCGGGGACCGCGAAGATCCGCTCAAGGAGCGCGGCATCGACGTCCTGGGACGTCACCTGAACCACCTCGACCTCCCGCTCGGTTCCGCCGCCACCCCCGTGGACGCCCACCGGTCGGGACGGCTCGCAGCAGCCGGCCCGCGGCGCTGCGCGGTGACCGGAGAGTAGACCTCTTGGGCGCCGTTGTGGGCCGTTTTCGGTCTAGACCGAACCCGTAGGCGTTTCGTTGCCCAAACCGGCCCCGGAACGGGCAGGGTGTCCTCATCCACGCGAAGGGAAGACCCATGTCCGACCACGCCGCCCCCGCGGGCGCACCCCTGTCCGTCGAGCAGCTCAAGGCCGAGGTCGCCGACGGTCGGATCGACACCGTCATCGTCGGGATCACCGACATGCAGGGTCGGCTGCAGGGAAAGCGTGTACATGCGCCGTACTTCATCGAGCACGTGCTCCCGCACGGCACCGAGGGCTGCAACTACCTGCTGGCCGTCGACGTCGACATGAACACCGTCGACGGCTACCGCATGTCGAGCTGGCACTCCGGATACGGCGACTTCGTGATGGCCCACGACCTGTCGACCCTGCGGCGCGTGACCTGGCACCCCGGCACCGCGATGGTGCAGGCGGACGTGCACTGGCTCGACGGCCGCGACGTCGTCGCCTCGCCGCGACAGGTGCTCAAGGCGCAGCTCGAGCGGCTGCGCGCCGCGGGCATGGAGGCGTTCGTCGGCACCGAGCTCGAGTTCATCCTCTTCAACGACACCTACGAGGAGGCGTGGAACCGCGGCTACCGCGACCTGAACCCGTCGAACCTCTACAACGTCGACTACTCGATCATCGGGACGTCGCGGGTGGAGCCGCTGCTGCGGCGTATCAGGCTGGCCATGGCCGACGCCGGGCTGCAGGTGGAGAGCGCCAAGGGCGAGTGCAACTTCGGGCAGCACGAGATCGCCTTCCTCTACGAGGACGCGCTCACGACCTGCGACAACCACGTCGTCTACAAGACCGGCGCGAAGGAGATCGCGGCGCAGGAGGGCTACGCGCTCACGTTCATGGCGAAGTACAACGAGCGCGAGGGCAACTCCTGCCACATCCACCTCTCCTTCCGCGGCACCGACGGCTCGCTCGTGATGGCCGACAAGGCCGACGAGGTGCACGGCATGTCCGACGTCGGCCGGCAGTTCGTCGCCGGCCAGCTGGCGCACCTGCGGGAGCTGTCCCTGCTCTTCGCTCCCAACATCAACTCCTACAAGCGTTTCGCCCCCGGCTCCTTCGCTCCGACGTCGATCGAGTGGGGCCGCGACAACCGCACGTGCGCCCTGCGCCTGGTGGGCCGCGGTGCGGGCCTGCGCCTCGAGAACCGAGTGCCGGGTGGCGACGTCAACCCCTACCTCGCCGTGGCCGGGATGGTCGCGGCAGGCCTCGACGGCATCGAGCGCGGGCTGGAGCTGCGGCCGGAGGAGAGAGGCAACGCCTACGCGTCGACGGGGGAGAAGGTGCCGTGGCGCCTGGCCGACGCGGTCGACCTCTGGGAGGGGTCCGAGTGGGTCGGGGAGACCTTCGGCGAGGAGGTCCAGGAGCACTACACCAACATGGGCAAGATCGAGATTGAGGCCTTCGGCCGCACCGTGACCGACTGGGAGCGCTACCGCGGCTTCGAACGCCTCTGACCCCGCCCCACCGCACGTCCTTGATCACCCCTAGGGGACGATCAAGGCCACGAAAACTGCACGATTCCGTCCTCAAGTCGTGATCTTGTGAGAGGCCGAAGCTGTGACCGCCCTGCACGACGTCGTCAACCCCGCGACCGAGGAGCTCGTCGCCTCGGTCCCGTCGATCTCCCTCGAGGAGACCGACGCCGCCATCGCCCGCTCGCATCGCGCGTTCGAGTCCTGGCGCCATGTCTCACCCGGTGACCGGGCACGCATCCTGCGCCGGTTCTCCGCGCTCGTCGACGAGCACAACGAGGAGCTCGCCCAGCTCGAGGTGCGGAACGCCGGCCACACGATCGGCAACGCGCGCTGGGAGGCCGGCAACGTCCGCGACGTCCTGGCCTACTACTCGGGCGCGCCGGAGCGGCTGCTCGGCCACCAGATCCCCGTGGTCGGCGGCCTTGACGTGACCTTCCACGAACCGCTCGGCGTCGTCGGCGTCATCGTCCCGTGGAACTTCCCGATGCCGATCGCCGGCTGGGGCTTCGCCCCGGCGCTCGCCGCGGGCAACACGGTGGTCCTCAAGCCCGCGGAGCTGACGCCGCTCACCGCGGTGCGCATCGCGGAGCTCGGCCTCGAGGCGGGCCTCCCCGGGGATGTCTTCCAGGTCCTCACGGGCAAGGGCTCGGTGGTCGGGGAGCGGTTCGTGACCCACCCGCACGTGGCGAAGGTGGTGTTCACCGGGTCCACCGACGTCGGCACCCGCGTGGCCGAGGGCTGCGCACGTCAGGTCAAGCCCGTGACCCTCGAGCTGGGCGGCAAGAGCGCCAACGTCGTGTTCGCCGACTCCGACCTCGCGAAGGCGGCGGCCACCGCGCCGTACGCCGTCTTCGACAACGCCGGACAGGACTGCTGCGCCCGCTCGCGCATCCTGGTCGAGCGCTCGGTCATGGACGACTTCCTCGCGATGCTCGAGACGGCGGTCCTCGGCGTCCGGGTCGAGGACCCCACCCTCGACACCTCGGAGATGGGTCCGCTCATCAGCGCCGGCCACCGCGAGAGCGTCGCCGCGTACGTCACGGAGTCGTCCAACGTCGTGATCCGCGGCTCGGTGCCGGACGGTCCCGGGTTCTGGTACCCCGCCACGGTGGTCGTGCCGTCCTCCGAGGACGACCCGCTTATGCAGGAGGAGACCTTCGGCCCGATCGTGGCGGTGATGCCGTTCGACGACGAGGCCGACGCGATCCGGATGGCCAACGCGACGCCGTTCGGGCTCTCGGGCTCGATCTGGACCCGTGACGTCGGGCGCGCCATCCGCGTCAGTCGTGGCATCGAAGCCGGCAACCTCTCGGTCAACTCGCACTCCTCGGTGCGCTACTGGACGCCGTTCGGCGGCTTCAAGAGGTCCGGCCTCGGCCGGGAGCTCGGGCCGGACGCGCTGCACGCGTTCACCGAGGTCAAGAACGTGTTCATCTCAACGGAAGGCTGAGCCATCGTGGACAGGTACACCGGTCGCACCGTCGTCATCACCGGCGGGGGCAGCGGCATCGGCAAGGCGACGGCTCTGCGGGTCGCGTCCGAGGGCGCGAACGTCGTGGTCGTCGACATGAACCTCGAGGCCGCGACCGCGGTCGCCGCCGAGGTCGGCGGCGCCGCCGTGCAGGCGAACGTGACGGACGCCGACGACGTCGCCCGCATGTTCCGCTCGGCGAAGGAGCTCTACGGCTCGATCGACGTGTCGTTCCACAACGCCGGCATCTCGCCGCCGGACGACGACTCGATCCTCACCACGGGCATCGAGGCCTGGGACCGTGTGCAGCTCGTGAACCTCACGTCGGTCTACCTGTGCTGCAAGGCGGTGATCCCCTACATGCAGGAGCAGGGCAAGGGGTCGATCATCAACACGGCGTCGTTCGTCGCGACGATGGGTGCTGCCACCTCGCAGATCTCCTACACGGCGTCCAAGGGCGGCGTGCTCGCCATGAGCCGCGAGCTCGGCGTGCAGTTCGCCCGTGAGGGGATCCGGGTCAACGCGCTCTCTCCGGGACCCGTCAACACCCCGCTCCTGCGTGAGCTGTTCGCCAAGGACCCGGAGCGAGCGGCCCGTCGGCTCGTGCACATCCCGTTCGGGCGCTTCGCCGAGCCGAGCGAGATCGCCGCGGCTGTGGCCTTCCTCGGCAGCGACGACTCGTCGTTCATCACCGCCAGCAACTTCCTCGTCGACGGTGGCATCAGCGGCGCGTACGTCACGCCGCTGTAGGACCCTCAGTGCGACGACCCCTGACGGACTCGGATCCGGCGGGGGTCGTCGCTCGTGCGAGGCTTGCCGCGTGACGGCGATCGATCTCGACAACGGCTGGAGCATCACGGGCCATCTCAACGGCGGCTACCTCACGGCCGTGTGCGGGCAGGTCGCGAGCGAGGCTCTCGACGGCGCGCACCCGCTCACCGTGAGCGTCCACTACCTGCACGCCGCACGCGGCGGTGGACCGGTGGACGCCGACGTCGAGGTCGTACGCCGCGGCCGCCTGTCCACCGCGCGGGTCACTCTCTCCCGTGACGGCCTCGCTCTCGTCGAGGCGCTGGTCACCACCGGCACGCCGAAGGACTCGCCGGTGCAGGTCGACTCGGCGGTGCCGCCCGAGCTGCCGCCGATCGACGAGTGCCCGGACTGGGCGGCCGACGGTCCGGTCGCGGGCATGGAGCTGCTGCACACCCTCGAGGTGCGTCCGCACCCGTCGGTCGGCCATGCGATCACCGGCGGCGCGCCGCTCGAGGAGATGGTGATCGCCGGTTGGGTGCGCTACCGCGACGCCCGCGACGCCGACCCGACCCTGCTGCTCGCGGCGTGGGACGTGCTCCCTCCGTCGACCTGGGCCACGCACGTGTTCGCCGGCACGCCGACCGTCTCCAGCCAGGTGGTGCTCTACCCGGGCGACGCGGTCGGTGCGCTCGTCGTCGAGGCGCGGTGCGAGACGCTGCGCTCCGGGATCATCGACGAGACCTCCCGCGTGTGGGACTCCACCGGACGGCTCATCGCCTCGGCCCGCCAGACCGCCATCCTCGCGCTGCCGCGCGCCGATCGCTCCTAGCAGCCGACGTCCGACGTCGGCACGTCGGCAGGTGGCGGGGCCGAGTCCGCCGCCGTACGACGCATTTCAGACGCGGGTGTGCGCGTGGTGCCGCGCGGCGACCGCGAGCGCTTCGAACAGGCGCCGGTCCTCGGTCATCTCGGGGTGCCACTGGACGCCGAGGACGAACGCGGCGTCGGGGTCCTCGAGGGTCTCGAGCGTGCCGTCCGAGGCGTGGCCCGCGACGGTGAGGCTGCCGGGATCGGCGACGGCCTGGTGGTGGCTGGAGTTCACGACCGTCCCCGTGGTCTCGAGGATGCGGGACACGAGCGAGCCCTCGACGAAGGTGGCACCGTGCTCGGTGAACGTGCCAGGCCGCTCGCGGTGGGCAAGGCCGTAACCCGCGGAGGGCAGGTCCTGCAGCAGACGGCCCCCGGCCTCGACCGCCATGACCTGCATGCCGCGGCAGATGCCGAGCACGGGGAGGCCGCGGTCGCGGGCGCCGCGATAGAGCCGGCGCTCGGTCGCGTCGCGGTCCAGGCGGGGGCGGTCCGTCGTCTCGTGCGGATCGTCGCCGTAGGAGGCCGGGTCCACGTCGGCACCGCCGGCGATCACGAGGGCATCGATCCGGTCTAGCACGGCGTCGACGCTGCTCTCGTCGTAGGCCGGGGGGATGACCACGGCAGCGCCGCCGGACTCCTCGATCGCCGTGATGTAGGCCCGGTGCAGGACGACGGCGTCGACGTCCCACACACCCCAGGCCGCGCGCTCGCCGTAGCAGGACACCCCGATGACCGGTCGCATGCGGAACATCCTCCCTGACTCGGCGGCCCTGCGCGACAACGCACCCGGTGGCCCGGGGGGTGGCGACCCGGCAGACTCGCCCGCATGAGCGCAGCGCTGCGTCGCCTGTCCGAGACCGCCCCCGGGGTCTGGGTCGCACGGTCGCGCTTCTACGCGCAGAACTCGACCGTGGTCCTCGACGGGCACGGGGGCGCGCTCGTGATCGACCCGGCGTACTACGCCGACGAGCTCGCGGCCATCCCGCCGGACCTCGAGGCGCTCGGCGTCCGCGCCGTCGGCGGGGTCTCCACGCACCGGCACTACGACCACGTGCTCTGGCACCCGGACCTCGGCGACGTGCCCCGCTGGGCGACACCGGGGACGGTCCGCGCGATGTTGGAGGACCGTGAGGATGTCGTCGGGCCGCTGCGCACGGACCTGCCCCCCGACCTCGTCGAGCTCGCCGGCCGGCTCACGCCGTACGACGGCGAGCTGCTGGAGTGGAGCGGGCCGACCGTGCGCATCCACGTCCACGACGCGCACGCGCCGCACCACCTCGCGCTCGAGCTGCCGGAGCTCGGTGTGCTCGTGGCCGGCGACATGCTCAGCGACGTCGAGCTGCCCATGCCCGACGACGCCGACACGGACCTGGCGATCTACCGCGGCGGTCTCGCATCGCTCGAGGACGTCGTACGCCGCTCCCGCGTGCTGATCCCGGGGCACGGCGGCGTGAGCGAGCGACCGGTGGACCGCTGGACCGCCGACCAGCGCTACCTCGACGACCTCGCGTCGCACGGTGCGAGCGAGGACCCGCGCATCGCGCTCGACGACATGGCCGATCTGCACGCGCAGAACCTCGCGCGGGCGGCGCGCGCGAAGTCGTCGTAGATCCCGGTCAACCGGAACGCTGCTCATGCGTCCTATCCCATGACGTCCGAGAGGGGGAGCCGAGATGGCAGGCACGAGCGACGCGTGGGGGCGGTCCAGCCTCCCCGAGTCGCCGCGCGCCGCGGTGACCCACCTGTTCCACCACCACTACCGGCGTCTCGTCGGTCTTGCCGCCCTCATGGTCGACGACAGGGAGTCGGCCGAGGAAGTCGTGCAGGACGCCTTCGAGGCGCTCTACCGCAACTGGGGACGGCTGCGTGATCCGTACGCCGCCGTCACCTACCTCAACCGCAGCGTGGTCAACGGATCACGGTCCAAGGTGCGACGCCGCATGACGGAACGGGCGTACGACCTGCCCGATGCCGGCAGCGCGCCCTCTGCGGAGACCGTCGGCCTGGACGGGAGCCAACGGCATGAACTCATCGTCGCGGTGCGCGAGCTGCCGCGACGACAGCGCGAGGTGGTGGTCCTCCGGTACTTCCTCGATCTCTCCGAGGAGCAGATCGCGGAGTGGCTCGGTGTCAGCAAGGGCTCGGTGAAGCGACACGCTTTCCGGGCGACTGACGCGCTGCAGAAGCGGATGGAGGCCTGGGCATGACCGAGTCGGAGTCGAGGCTGGCCACCGCGCTGCGGGAGGAAGCCGAGCAGCTCGCCATGAACCTGGACATGTGCAACGCGACCGACGCGCTCGAGGACCGCCTCGACCACGTCGACCGTTCGCGACGGGTCTGGTACGCCGCCGGAGCGGTGGCAGCAGCCGCGGCGGTCGTGGTCGTCGGGTTGGTCCTGGCCGCACGGGGGCCCTCGCACGACGCCTCCGTCCCGCCCGCGGTGAATCCGCCGGCCTCGTCGGCCCGCGCGTCCGTGGTCGCCGACGCGTTCTTCCACCCCGCCTTCTCGGCGGTGCTGCCCGCCTGGGTCAATCAGAACAACGTCACGAGCCACAAGTCCGACGTCTACGCCTGGTGGACGTTGTGCGACGTCCCGGCCACCTGTGCGGACTTCTCGGTCAGCAGGTTCGACAGCCTGACGGCGGACGGTCACGATCCGAAGCTGACCTACCAGGCGTTCCTCGCCCACCTGCGCGACCTCGGGTCGAAGGGCACCATGACGATCTCCCGGACGACGCCCACGACCGTCGACGGGCACCCGGCGACGGAGGTCGACGCGGACAGCACAGCCATGGAGGCCAACGCGCTGGGCTGCGCGGCGGGGACCTGCCAGGACATCCAGCAGGACATGTCCATGCGCTACGTCGTCCTGGACATGGGGTCGGGCCAGACGCCCGTCGTGATCTTCGACGAGGTCGCGCGCATGAACCCGCAGATGGCGTCCTGGCTCGGGCAGCTCGACGCGGTGCTCGAGAGCATCCGGTTCTCGTCGTAGCAACCCGCACCGGTGGCGGCGGCCCGGCACCATCGGGGTGTGCCGGGCCTTCGTCGTGGGCAAGTGCCTCGAAATTCCTCGCCGACGGTGTCAACCTCGGAGCGGGTCGCGCGACTAAGCACTGACACCGCACCAGGAAGGGGGGACGCCATGGGGGGCTCGGACGCCGACGAGTCGGTCGTGGCGTTCCCCCGGACGGCACGTGGTGCGGTCACGGCGTTGTTCCACGTGCACCACCGTCGACTGGTCGGGCTGGCGTCCCTCCTCGTCGACGACCACGGCTCGGCGGAGGAGATCGTGCAGGACGCGTTCGAGTCGCTCTACCGCAACTGGAGCGGGCTCCGGGATCCCCACGCTGCGGTCGCCTACCTCGACCGCAGCGTCGTCTACGGCGCGCGGTCGTGGGTGCGGCGCCGCGTCACCGCGCGCTCGTACGAGTACCCCGAGGCCGGCACGTCGGTCTCGGCGGAGTTCGAGAGTCTGCGCGACCAGCAGCACGACGAGCTCTCGGCGGCGATCCGCGAACTCCCGCAGCGGCAGCGCGAGGTCGTCGTGCTGCGCTACTACCTCGATCTCTCCGAGGAGCAGATCGCGTCCTGGCTGGGTGTCAGCACCGGGTCCGTGAAGCGCCATGCCTTCCGGGCCACCGCAGCCCTGCAGAGGCGGATGGAGGCGTGGGCATGAACGAGCTCGAGCACGCTGTCGTCGCCACCTTGCGGGCGGACGCCCAGGAGGCAGCAATGAGCACGGACACCACTCGTGAGGCCGAGGTCCTCCACGATCATCTCGACCGGATCGACCACGACACGCGCGTCCGACGCACGGCGCTGGGCGTTGTCGCCCTGGCCGCTGCAGTCGCCGTCGCGTTCGCGGCGCTCACCGTCTGGCCGCGTCTGAACGGGAAAGCCGAGCCCGCGACCCCGTCGCCGGCCCCGGCGACGTCGGCGTCGTACACGAGCGCGTTCTTCGTCGACCCGTTCACCGCCACGCTGCCCGCGTGGCTCCTCGAGGGAACCGCGCCGCGCGTCTACCAGAGCAGCTCCTACCAGTTCTGGAACCACTGCGTCACGGACGCCGACTGCGGCGCTCTCTCGGTCAGCTGGGTCTCGGGGGTGACCTCCGCGAGCTCGGTGGTGGCCGTCGACCGGCAAGGCCTGGTGGACCACCTCACGGCGCTGGGCGACTCCGGCAAGATCCGGATCACCTCGTCGGCGCCGATGACGGTCGACGGCCATGCGGCGACCGACCTGCGCGTCCAGACGATCGACGATCTCAACGGCGCCCTGGGCTGCGGTTCGGTCGCCTGCCAGGACATCAGCGGAGGGAGCCTTGCGCGCTACGTCGTCATCGACATGGGTCCGGGGGCTGCACCGGTGCTCGTCTGGGCAGACGCGCCGACGCAGAACGCCCACGCCGCGGGCTGGATGGATCAGCTCGACACCTTCCTGCGGTCGTTGCGCTTCACCGGGGTGGGTGCCGTCGAGGGACGCTGGACCGCGACGCTCACCGCCGAGCAGGCGCGTGCCGCGGTCGGTACCGCCGGGCAGCCGCAGCAGCGCATCGCGGGGTTCGGCGACCCGGTCCGGCTCAGCGCGACGTTCTCGAGCGGGTTCGCCCTGGTCTCCGTCGTGGGCCGGGACGGCTCCGTGGTGACGCCCATCGCCAACCTTCCCTACCGCACGACGCAGGGGCAGGTGACCCTCGGCGACGGCCAGCGGCTCACGATCAGCGGTGGCCCGTCCACCGCACGGTTCGTCCCGAACGGGCCGGCGACATCGACGCCCTCGCCCCAGGAGCAGCTGGCGGCCGCGCTGCTCGTCGCCGCGAGCTGGGCCCGCTGACGCCTGCCGGAACCGGACGCTCGGCGCACCCACAGCGCGCCGGTCGTGCGGGCCGGGGGTCCCGGTCCCCTCGGGGGAGGGCCGGGGCCCCTGGCGGTCGTGCCGCCGGCCGGTGTCCAAGGAATGGGACGGGGGTCCGAGGGGTGGACCCGGGTGCGAGGAACAAGAGCGGCTCTGGCACCGTTGACCTGCGAGCACGCCGTACCCGCCGTTGCGCCCCCGATCGAGGAGACGACCGTGTCCCTGCCGCCGCTGGTCGAGCCCGCTGAGGCGCTCACCGTCGACGAGGTACGCCGCTACAGCCGCCACATCATCATCCCCGAGGTGGGGATGGCCGGGCAGAAGCGGCTGAAGAACGCCCGGGTGCTGTGCGTCGGCGCCGGAGGCCTCGGCAGCCCCGCCCTGATGTACCTCGCGGCTGCCGGTGTCGGCACGCTGGGCATCGTCGAGTTCGACACGGTCGACGAGTCGAACCTGCAGCGCCAGATCATCCACGGCCAGAGCGACATCGGCCGCTCGAAGGCCGAGTCCGCGCGCGACTCCGTGCTCGAGATCAACCCGCACGTGAACGTCATCGTCCACGACACGCGGCTCGACAACGACAACGTGCTCGAGATCTTCGCCGGCTACGACCTCATCGTCGACGGCACCGACAACTTCGCGACGCGCTACATGGTCAACGACGCCGCGGTGCTGCTCGGCAAGCCGTACGTCTGGGGCTCGATCTACCGCTTCGAGGGCCAGGTCTCGGTGTTCTGGGACGAGTACGGCCCGAACTACCGCGACCTCTACCCCGAGCCCCCGCCTCCCGGCATGGTGCCCTCGTGCGCCGAGGGCGGCGTGCTCGGCGTGCTGTGCGCGTCGATCGGCTCGGTCATGGTCACCGAGGCGATCAAGCTGATCACCGGCATCGGCGACTCGCTGCTCGGGCGCCTCATGGTCTACGACGCCCTCGAGATGTCCTACCGCACCGTGAAGATCCGCAAGGACCCCAACGCGGAGAAGATCACCGGGCTCATCGACTACGACGCGTTCTGCGGGGCCATCTCGGAGGAGGCGGCCGACGCCGCGATCGGGCACACGATCTCGGTCGTCACGCTCAAGGAGATGCTCGACGAGCGCGCGGCCGGTGAGCGCGACTTCGTGCTCATCGACGTACGCGAGCGCAACGAGTGGGACATCGTGAGCATCCCGGGTGCGGTGCTCGTGCCCAAGGGTGAGTTCCTGTCCGGCAAGGCGCTCGAGGACCTGCCGAACGACAAGCCGATCGTGCTGCACTGCAAGAGCGGTGTGCGCTCGGCCGAGGTCCTCGCGATCGTCAAGGGCGCGGGCTACTCCGACGCCGTCCACGTCGGCGGCGGAGTCGTCGCCTGGGTCAGCCAGATCGAACCCGAGAAGGCGTCCTACTGACGGCTCCAAGCTCCGGGTCGTGAGACGTGCGGGCAAGGAAGCAGTACGGCCGAAGCCCAAAGCGGCGAACGGGGAGCGTCTGCCCCATCAGGGGCGGGCGCTCCCGTTCTGTTGGTGGCCTGGGCCACCGACCTGCCGCGACGGCGGAGGCGGGCGGCGACGCGACCGCGCTGTGCGCGGTCGCTTGGAGCCGCAGGGAACTACAGGCCGCCCACTCGTTGGAGCCAGTTGAAGCTGAAGTAGCCGGGGACCGTGGGGAGCCAGAAGGTCAGGAGGCGGAAGAGCAGCGTCGCTGAGACGGCGACCCCGGAGTCGATGCCGGCGAGGGTGAGGCCCGCGATGTACGCCGCCTCCACGGCGCCGAGGCCGCCGGGGGTCGGCGCGGCCTGGCCGAGGGTGGAGCCGGCGAGGTAGACCAGGGCGACGGCGGCCCAGTTGCCGCGGCTCTGCCCGAAGGCCTCGCAGCACGAGATCATGCACAGCGCGAACGCGGCGTTGAGCAGCAGGATCCCGCCCACGCCCTCGACGATCTTCCACGGCCGCTGCGCGATGGTGAGCAGCCGCGGACCCACCTCGGCCAGGATCGGCCGCACCCGCTCCGAGATCGTCTTGCGCACCGGTCCGAACAGCAGCAGCAGGCCGAGCAGCACCACCACCACGACGACGGCGATCACGGCCGCCTTCGGCGGCGCGAAGTGGATGTCGGCCTGCTGTCCTGCCGCGATGGCGGTGAGGAACAGCAGACCGATGTGCACGAAGAACGCGAACACCTGCGAGACTCCGACGCTCGCCGCGGCGAGCGCGGGGTGCAGCCCGGACTTCTGCAGGTAGCGCACGTTGACCGCCACTGCGCCCACCGTCGGGGGCGAGACGAGGGTCGCGAACGCGGCCGCGAGCTGCGCGGCGAAGGTCCGCACGTGCGAGAGCTTCTCCGGCACGAACCCCGACAGCGACAGCGCCGCCCCGACGAAGGTGAGGAACGACAGGCCGAGCGCTGCCAGCGCCCAGTTCAGCTGCGCGCTGCGGACCAGCCCGAGCAGGTCCACCTGCGCGAGCTGCGAGACCAGGACGTACGCCGCGATCGAGCCAGCCACGATCGTGAAGAGCGTGCGGGGCTTCACCCGGCGCAGCTCGAGCTGCTCGGTCTCGGCGGCCGAGGGACGCAGCGCGATGAGCTCGTCGCGAAGCTCGACCAGCACCCTCTTGTCGCTGCGGACCCGGCGGCGGGTGTCGGCGGACAGGGCGATGCTCTGCAGCGCGGGCAGCGCGCGGGTGAGCCGGTCGGCACCGAAGGTCCGGGCGCCAGTGGCCACCGCGCGGGGGACGTCGGTGAGCAGGGCCGCCGTCACGAGCAGCTCCGCGAGGTCGATGCGCTCCTGGACGTCGCTCGCGGCGATCGTGCCGTGCTGCACGCCCGCCAGCCAGATCGAGCCGTCGTCGGCCTTGATCAGCTGCTCCGGCGAGAGGGCCCGGTGCACGATGCGCTCGTCGTGCAGCGTGCGCACCGCGCGGAAGACGGCGTCGAGGTCGGAGTCGGTGACGGTGCCGTCGGCGAGCTCGGCGAAGGTGCGGCCGGGGACCTCGTCGTAGGCCAGCAGCGTGGAGTCCGGACCCACCTCGACGACTGCGCGCAGGGTCGGCACGCGGCCGCCGGCGGCGGAGGCGGCGTAGGACATCAGCGCGGCGTGCTCGAGCTGGGCGCGCATCGAGAACACGCTCGGGTTCGCGGGGTCGGTGCGCAGCCGCAGCTGGCGCCACACCGCCCGGGCGAGGCCCGCACCCTCGAGGTCGCGGTCGTAGACGTTCACCCGCAGTGCCTCGCGGCGCCGGGTGAAGGCGGTGTACTGCCGCCCGCGTGCGGTGTTCTTGTTCGCGCGCAGCACGGTCACCGGGAGGGCGGCGCGGTCGAGCGCCTCGGCGACCTGCAGCCCGCTGGGGCGCGTGGTGGGGGTGCCGAGGGTGTAGCGGGTCGCGAGGCCCACGGCCCAGCCCAGGGCCAGCGACATCGCGATGACCTGGCTCGTCGTGGTCTTGGTCGTTAGCGGCACGACGGCGACCGCGGCGATCGTCACCGCCGCGAAGGCGCCCCAGCGGGCGCGTCCGAGCAGCCGCCCGACCGTCGTGAACGCGACGAGCCCGGCCACGATCGGGTTGAGCACGATGCGGCTGCCTGTCGGGTCGCCGGTGATGGCCACCAGCAGCCGCTCGGGTGCGTAGGCGGTGACCAGCCAGGTGGCCAGCACGCAGAGCGCGGCGGCCAGGAGCATGGCGCCGACGGCGTCGACGAGCTGGCGGCTGCGGCGTCGTACGAGCATGTCGACGGCGGCGGCGACCGGCAGGGCGAGGACGCCGAGACCCGCGACGAGGTTGAGCACGAAGCGCAGCAGCTCGGGGATCTTCCCGCTCGCGCCGAGGATGTCCTGGTCGATGCCGGTCGAGGTCGCGGTGAGGAAGTACGAGATCGCCACGACGGCCGCGAAGGCGATGAGGGCGACGGCGAACCGGACGAGGTCCACGGGCCGGCGGACCCGTCTCGGGATGACGCCGTCCTCGATCACGAGCGTGCCCGAGCCCCCGTCGTCGTCGAGGTCGAGGGGGACGGCGTGGGGCACGGGGTGCATCGTCCCATCCGTTCGGCCTGCGGGCGTGGAGGCGGGCAGGATGCGTCGCGTGACCTCCGCCTCGCCCCGCGCCGGCCGACCCGCCGTCGTCGACCCCGTCGCCGGGCTGCCGACCCCCTTCGCGGAGGCGGTCCTCGACCTCGTCGAGCAGATCCCCGCCGGCCGGGTGATGGCCTACGGCGATGTCGCGGCGGTCCTCGGGTCGGGGGGCGCGCGGGCGGTGGGGACCGTGATGGCGCGCTTCGGCTCGGGGGTGCCGTGGCACCGGGTGATCCGCTCCGACGGCTCGCCGCCCGCCGGGCACGAGGCGGAGGCGCTGCGGAGGCACCGCCGCGAGGGGACGCCGTTGACGGCGTCGGGGACGAAGGTCGACATCACCGCTGCGCGGTGGTGGCCTGGTGCCTGACGGTCCTGCACCGGCGGCGCGGGGCACGGGGGTGCCCGGCGTCTGTCTGACCTGCGTGGTGGGATCGTCCCTGTGACAGTCCGCGCCGCCGCTCCCGCCGCCGACGTCACGTCTCGGACGCCACCGCGGCTGCGGCTCGACCGCACCTCGCCGCTGGCGGTCGACGCCCCGCCGCTCGACGAGGACCAGCGCCGGGTGGTGGCCCACCGTCTGGGCCCGATGCTCGTCCTGGCCGGACCGGGCACCGGGAAGACCACCACGCTGGTCGAGGCGATGGTCGACCGGCTGCAGGGCGCCGACCGGCTGCGGCCCGACGAGGTCCTGGGCCTGACCTTCGGTCGCAAGGCCGCGCAGGAGTGGCGCGAGCGCGTCACCGCGCGGGTGGGCGGCGGCGTCGTGCCCACAGTGTCGACCTTCCACTCGTTCAGCTACGCCCTCGTGCGCCAGCAGTCCGACCCCGAGGCGTTCCTCGAGCCGTTGCGGCTGCTGTCCGGCCCCGAGCAGGAGCTGCGCCTGCGCGAACTGCTCACGCACTCGGTGCGCGACGGCCGGCTCGACTGGCCGGTCGACCTCAGCGCCGCGCTCGGCACCCGCGGCCTCGCCGCGGAGGTGCGCGCGGTCGTGGCGAAGGCACGCGCGCTCGGTCTGGACCCGACCGACCTGGAGCGGATCGCACCCCACGCCGGGGAGCTCGGGCCGGCCTGGCGCGCGGTCGGGCAGTTCCTCGGGGAATACCTCGACGTGCTCGACGCCGAGGGCGTGGCTGACTACACCGAGGTGGTCCACCGCGCGGCGCTGCTCGCCCACGAGCCGCAGGTGCAGCGCGAGCTGCGCGCCCGCTACCGCGCGGTGTTCGTCGACGAGTACCAGGACACCGACCCCGCGCAGGTGCGCCTGCTCGCCGGCCTCGTCGCACCGGACGCCGAGTTCGTGGTCGTCGGTGACCCCGACCAGTCGATCTACACCTTCCGCGGCGCCGACCCCACCGGCATCCTCGGCTTCCGCGGCGCCTTCCCCGCGGCCGACGGGTCTCCGGCACCCACGGTCGTTCTGCGCAGCACCCGTCGCTTCGGCCCCGTGATCCGCGCTGCGGCCTCGCGGGTCCTGCGCACCTCCTCGCTGGCGCCGTTGCCCACCGAGCTCGTGAAGGCTCACCGCAGAACGGAATGCGTGGGTGCGCCGTACGGCGACGGCATCGTCGAGGTCCGCACGTTCGACTCGGAGTGGGCCGAGGCGGCGCACATCGCCGACGTGCTGCGTCGCGCCCACCTCGAGCAGGCGGTGCCCTGGGACTCGATGGCCGTGATCGTGCGCAGCGGCCGGCGCTCGGTGCCCCCCCTGCGCCGGGCCCTCGCCACGGCCGGCGTGCCGGTCGAGGTGGCGGGCGACGAGCTGCCGCTGCACCTCGAGTCGGCCGTCGCACCGCTGCTGACCCTGCTCGAGGCCGTCGTCGACCCCGCCACCCTCGACGACGACACGATGCGCACCCTGCTGCTCTCGCCGCTGGCTGACGCGGACCCCGCCGACCTTCGTCGCCTCGGCCGGGCGTTGCGCCGTATCGAGCGCGACGACCCCGACCTCGTGCGCCCCACGCCCTCGGCCTCGCTGGTCCGGGCGCTCGTCGAGCAGCTCGTCGCCGACCCCGGTGCGGTGCCGCCCCTCTCGACGTCGTCGCGCAGCCGTGATGCCCGGGCGCACGGTGCCCTCGCCGCGGTGCGCCGCCTCGGCCGCCTGCTGCACGACGCGCGCGCCGTCGTCGCCCGCCAGGGCAGCGCGGAGGAGGTGCTGTGGTCGGTGTGGTCCGGCACGGCCGCCCGGGGCGGGTCCGGATGGCCGACCCGGCTCGAGGCCGCCGCGCTGCGCGGCGGCGACGCCGGTCGCCGGGCCGACTCCGACCTCGACGCCGTCCTCGCGCTGTTCGCCGCGGCGGAGCGCATCGAGGAGCGCTACTCGGGACGTCGCGGCGTCGAGAACTTCCTGGCCGAGCTGCGCGAGCAGCAGATCCCGGCGGAGTCCTTGGCGGAGAAGGGAGTCCGCGGTCCGGCCGTCCGGCTGCTCACCGCGCACCGGTCCAAGGGGCTTCAGTGGCGGCTCGTCGTCGTCGCCGGCGTCCAGGAGGGCGGGTGGCCGGACCTGCGGCGGCGCGGCTCGCTGCTGCAGGCCGATCGCCTCGAGCGCGACGGGCTCGTCGACGCGCCGCCGCCGTCGGTGCTGCTCGCGGAGGAGCGCCGGCTGTTCTACGTCGCATGCACGCGGGCGCAGGAGCGGCTCCTCGTCACGGCGGTGCGCTCCGCCCTTCCCGACGGCGCTCAGCCCTCGCGCTTCCTCGACGACGTGCTCGAGGGAGTGGAGCCCGTCCACCTGAGCGGCCGGCCGGCCCGGTCGCTGTCCGCCGCCGGCCTGGTGGCGGCACTGCGCCGGGCCGCCGTCGACCCGACGCTGTCCGAGCCGCTGCGCGCCGCCGCGGTGCGCAGGCTGGCGGTGCTGGCCGATGCGGCCGACGACTCCGGAGCGGCGCTGGTGCCCCACGCGCACCCGGACCGCTGGTGGGGTGTCCTTGACCCCACCGCGTCCGAGGTCCCCGTGCGCCCGCACGACGAGCCGCTGTCGTTCTCCGGCAGCCAGCTGTCGGGGATGAGCCGCTGCCCGCTGCAGTGGTTCCTCGGCCACGAGGTTCACGCCGACGTCGCGCGCTCGACGGCGCTCGGTTTCGGCTCGATCGTCCACGTGCTCGCCGACTCGGTCGCGCGCGAGCTGCTCCCCGCCGACCCCGACGTCCTCGACGAGCGGATCGACTCGGTCTGGGCCGACCTCGGCTTCGAGGCCGCCTGGCAGTCACGCGCCGAGCGGGTTGCCGCCGGCGAGGCCGTACGCCGCTTCCTCGTGTGGCACACGACGCGAGCCGATCGCACGTTCGTGGCCAGCGAGCACCGGTTCGAGGTGACGGTCGACGTGGGTGCCCGAGGCGTGACGCTGCGCGGCTCCTTCGACCGGGTCGAGGTCGACGGGAGCGGCGCCGTGCGCATCGCCGACCTCAAGACGCAGAAGAGCAAGCTGCCCGCCGCCGAGCTGCCCGCGCACCCGCAGCTCGGCGTCTACCAGGTGGCCGTCCGCGAGGGTGCGCTCGACACCCTGCCGGACGAGGCGCGCGTCGCGGCCGGGCTGCCCGCGCCGGGAGCTGCGCCGCCGGTCGGGGGAGCCGAGCTCGTGCTGCTGCGGCTCGGACGCGACGGGCCGGACGTGCAGGCCCAGGACGGGATCGGCGAGGGCGTCACCTGGGTCGACGTCGCGCTCGAGACCGCCGACCATCGGGTTCGTGAGGAGCGCTTCCCCGCCCAGCCGGGCGACGCGTGCCGGGTGTGTCCGTTCCGCCGTGCCTGCCCGGCGAGCGACGAGGGCCGCGAGGTGCTGCCGTGACCCAGCAGTCGCTGTTCGAGGCGGCGTCGTTGCCGCCGTTCGGGCCGGCGGACCTGCGGCGGCTGCTCGACATCGCGTTCAGCGACGAGCAGCTCGAGGCGATCACCGCGCCGCTGGAGCCCTACGTCGTCGTCGCCGGTGCCGGCTCCGGCAAGACGACCGTCATGACCGCACGCGTCGTGTGGCTCGTCGCCACCGGCGCCGTGCTGCCCGAGCAGGTGCTGGGGCTGACGTTCACGACGAAGGCCGCCGGCGAGCTGTCCGGCCGGGTCCGTCGCGCCGGCCGCCAGCTGTCCGACCAGGTCGCCGGCGTACCGCACGACGAGGTCGGCGAGCCCACTGTCGCTACCTACCACGCCTTCGCCGGTCGGCTGCTGGCCGAGCACGGCCTCCGGCTCGGCATCGAGCCGGGCAGCCGCCTGCTCACGGAGGCGTCGTCGGTGCAGCTCGCGCACCGGGTGGTCGCCCGGACCACGCGCGACCTCGCTCCGCTCGGCCTCTCGCTCGGCTCCGTCGTGGAGTACGTCCGCGCCCTCGACTCCGAGCTCGCCGAGCACTGCCTCGACCCCGAGGTCCTGCGCGCGTTCGACCGTGACGTGATCGCCGAGGTCGATGCCGAGGCGAAGGCCTCGGCCGCCGCGCGCCGGATGCGTGAGACCGCCGTACGCCGCATCGAGCTCGCGCACCTCGTCGAGGAGTTCCGCGACGCTCGGCGGCAGCGCGACCTCGTGGACTTCTCCGACCAGATGCGGCTCGGAGCCCGCCTCGCCGAGTCCGGTCCCGAGGTCGGCGCCGCCTTGCGCGCGCAGTTCCCCGTCGTCCTGCTCGACGAGTACCAGGACACCTCCGTCTCGCAGCGGCGGCTGCTCACCGGGCTGTTCGGCGGCGGCCATCCGGTCACCGCGGTCGGCGACCCGCTCCAGGCCATCTACGGCTGGCGCGGGGCGAGCGTGGCCAACATCGACGACTTCCCCCGGCACTTCGCCCGCGCCGACGGCCGGACCTCTCCCGTGCTGCGTCTCTCGGAGAACCGGCGCTCGGGAACCCGCATCCTCGACGCCGCGAACGAGCTGGCCGGGCCGCTCCGGGTGCGCCACCCGCAGGTGGCACCGCTGGTCTCGCCCGGTGAGGCCAAGGGCCCGGGCGGGATCCGGGTGGCGCTGCTCGAGACCTACGCCGAGGAGATGCAGTGGGTGGGCGACCGCGTGCGCGAGGTGGTCGACGCCGGTGCCGTACGCCCCGGCCAGGTGGCTGTCCTGGCACGCGTCACCTCCGACTTCCCGGCTCTGCTGCGCTCGCTCACCGATCGCGGGATGGCCGTGGAGGTCGTCGGTCTCGACGGTCTGCTCTCGATGCCGGAGGTCGCCGAGGTCGTCGCGATCCTCGACGTGCTGCACGACTCCACCGCCAACCCCTCGCTCGTGCGCCTCCTGGTCGGTCCGCGCTGGCGGATCGGTCTGCGCGACCTCGCGCTGCTCGGTGAGCGCGCGGCCCACCTCGCCGCCGGCTACCGCGGAGATCAGAGCCCCGACGTCGACGACCAGCTCGACGCCGCGGTCGCCGGGGTGGATCCGGCCGACGTCGTGTCGCTCCTCGACGCCCTCGACGACCCGGGCGACCTCGGTTACGACCCTGAGGCGCGCCGCCGCTTCGCCCTGCTGTCGGCGGAGATCCGCGCGCTTCGTCGAGGCGTCGGCGACCCGCTCCCCGACCTCGTGCACCGGATTGTGACCACCACCGGGCTCGAGATCGAGCTCGCCGCCTCGCCCGAGCTCCTGCTCCTGCACCGCGCCGAGGGGCTCGCCGCGTTCGTCGACCTCGTCGCCGCGTTCGCCGACTCCGAGGGCGACGCGAGCATCGGCGCATTCCTGGCCTGGCTCGCGAACGCGGCGCGCTACGACCAGGTGCCCGAGCTCGACCGCCCGCCCTCGCCGGACGCGGTCCAGCTCATGACGGTCCACCGCTCGAAGGGCCTCGAGTGGCCGGTGGTCGTGCTGCCGTCGCTCACCGCCAAGGTGTTCCCGAGCGGCCGGGGCATCGCCCGGTGGACGTCCTCCGCCTCCGCCGTGCCCTACCCGCTGCGCGGCGACGCCGATTCGCTCCCGGTCCTCGCCGGGTTGTCCGCTCGGGACGACAAGGGGTTCGTCGCGGAGTGCCGTGAGCACGACGGCCGCGAGGAGCTGCGCCTGGTCTACGTCGCCGTCACGCGCGCCGAGCGGCTGGTGGTCGCGAGCTCGTCGTGGTGGGGGCCGAGCCAGCTGCGCCCGCGGGGACCCTCGGCCTACCTCGAGGTGCTCCGCGAGCAGTGCGTCGCGGGCGCCGGGCAGGTCGACCACTGGGCCCCGGCTCCGGGCGACGACGAGCAGAACCCGGTCCTCGACCTGGTCGACGAGGCGGAGTTCCCGCCGCGCTCGGACGACGCGGTCCGGGCGCGCCGCCTGGTCGCAGCCTCCGCCGTCCGGCAGCACTCGGGCTTCACCGTGGAGGACCTGCGGGCCGAGCACGTCGCCCTCGGCGGCGATGACGGCTCGCCGTTGCTTGGCCTCGCGGCCGACGACCTCGAGCTCGTGCGCGCCTGGGACGACGACATCGCGCTGCTGCTCGAGGAGCGGCGTGCGGAGCGCTCCGCCACCCGGGTCGTCCCTCTGCCGTCGTCGCTGTCGGCGTCCGACCTGCTGCGCCTGGCGGCCGATCCCGAGTCCTTCACCCGCAGGCTGGCTCGACCCGTGCCGTCGGCGCCCGCGCCCGCCGCGCGGCGGGGCACCCGGTTCCATGCGTGGGTCGAGGCGCATTACGGCGTCGCGCCCCTGCTCGAGCCCGACGACCTGCCCGGCGCGGCCGACTCCGGCATCGACACCGACGACGCCCTGGCCGACATGCAGGCGGCCTTCCTGTCCTCGCCGTACGCCGAGCGCCGCCCGGTCGGGATCGAGGTGCCGTTCGCGCTGGTGCTGGCCGGTCGCGTCGTGCCGGGTCGGATCGACGCCGTCTTCGCGAGCGTCGAGGGGGACGGGTCGACCCGCTACGAGGTCGTCGACTGGAAGACCACGGCGTCCCATGACTCCGACCCGCTGCAGCTCGCGATCTATCGCGTGGCCTACGCCGAGCTCGTCGGCGTCCCGCTCGACCACGTCGACGCCGCTTTCCTCTACGTCCGCGACGGCGCGGTCGTGCGTCCCGACGAACTGCTCGACCGCGCGGCGCTCGAGGCGCTGCTCGAGGAGGGCCCGGTGCCTGGCGCCGGGTAGGTTGCGCATCGTGCACCGCGTCCTCGTCGCCGGTATCTCCGGATCCGGGAAGACGACGTTCGCCCGTGAGCTCGCGGCCCGGGCCGGTCTGCCCTTCCACGAGATGGACGCGCTCTACCACGGCCCCGGATGGGTGCCGCTCGAGTCGTTCGAGGACGACGTCGACCGCATCTCGCGCGAGGACCGGTGGGTCTTCGACTCCCACGGCTACGAGCAGGTCCGCGACCTGGTGTGGAGCCGCGCCGACACCGTCATCTGGCTGTCCTACCCGCGCGTCGTGGTGATGTCCCGCGTGCTGCGGCGCTCGTTCGGACGTGCCTGGAAGAGCGACGACATCTTCAACGGCAACACCGAGACGTTCGCGAACTGGCTCGATCCCGAGCATCCCGTCCAGTGGGCGTGGACGAAGTTCGCGTCGCGTCGCGACGACATGGAGCGCCGATTCGCAGACCCGGCCTACGTCGGCCTGCGCAAGGTCCGGCTCACCGGCCCGTTCGCCGCGCGCCGCTGGCTGGACGTCGTCGCGCCGGAGCGCAGCTAGCGATCGCCGGAGTGCGGGGCGAGCGAGGTCGAGTGAGCCGCGAAGGATGGGTAGTCGGGTGAGAACAGCGACGTCCAGACCCAGTGCGCGGCCAACGCCGACGCCAGGGCGAGGAGCACGAGCACCACGGCGATGACGGCGGTCACGCCGAGTCGTCGTCGGCGCGGCCTCGTCGCGGTCGCGTGCCCCGTGGGTTGAGTACGAGTCGTGGTCATCGGTGTCCCCCTGACGTCGCGCCGCCGCGTCGGCGTCCTGCGCACACCGTGCCGCGACCTCCTCGAAGTTCGCTGGCAGCGGGCTGACGGGGGTTGCGCGGGCGCCTGGCTCCGTACGGCCGGTCAGCCGGGCGCCGGTCAGCCCGAGAGCTCGAGCAGGTCGCGCCGCGCTCACGTTGCCGAACGCCTGCCACGCGCTCGCGGCACGGGTGAGCAGCGCCGACGCCTCGCCGCGGCGGCCCTCGGCAGCCGCAATCAGCCCCGCGACGTGGGTCGCGATGATGCGACGCAACGGCGTCGATCGCGTGCAGGCCCACCACGAGGTCGCCCCGACCCGTACGCAGCGCGAGCCCCACCAGCCGGGGGAGCTGCTCCACGGCGCCGTCTCGCCCGACGAGCTGCTGCAGGTCGCCGAGGGACTCCAGCTGCCGTTCGGCTTCCTCGGTGTCTCCCCGCATGAGAGCGGCGCTCATCAGGACGGCGACCGAGCCGACCACGTGCCGCAGGTCGCGCTCGTCGGCGGGTCGGGTCGTCCGCACCGCATCCACGGTGGCGTCGTCGAGCTCGCCGAGGTCGATCAGCGCGAGCGCGCGCTGGACGACGGCCCATCGCGGTTGGGCGTCGATCGTGAGGTCGATGCCGTCCGCCAACGCGATCGCCTCGCGCAGATGCCCGAGCTCGCAGAGGACGCGCACCTCCTCGGCGATGCTCATCGAGCGCACGACGTACAGGCCGCGCGCCTCGACGATGGTCTCGATCTCCTGCCGGGCCTGCCATTCCGCGGCCGGCCCGCGCCAGTGGTGCAGCGCCCCGGCCCACCACTGGCGCGCCCCGACGTTGATCGTCCCGGTCTCGTAGAAGGAGATGTCGGCCAACCCCGACTCCGACTGTGCCGGCCCAGCGGCATCGCCGGAATCGATAGAACACATGTATGAATTCTAGACCAGACCACTGGCGGCGCGCAACCCCGAAACCCCAGCAATTGCAACTACTTTCGGCAAGGAAGCCGTTGCGCTCCGTGCCTGAAGTGTTCGTCAAACGCCGCACTCGACGAGGTCCGGACAGAGCGCTGCCCCGGCCCGAGAGGCGGACCGGGGCAGCGCCACAGACGTCGGCTACAGCGCGCGGATGATGTCCTCGACGCGGTCCTTCGCGTCGCCGAAGAGCATGGCGGCGTTCTCGCGGAAGAACAGCGGGTTCTGGACGCCGGCGTAACCCGAGGCCATCGACCTCTTGAAGATGATGACCTGTCCGGCCTCCCAGACGCGCAGCACCGGCATGCCGGCGATGGGGCTGGTGGGGTCGTCCTCGGCGGCGGGGTTCACGGTGTCGTTGGCGCCGATGACGAGCACGACGTCGGTGCTGGGGAAGTCGTCGTTGATCTCGTCCATCTCCAGGACGATGTCGTAGGGCACCTTGGCCTCGGCGAGCAGCACGTTCATGTGACCGGGCAGGCGACCGGCGACGGGGTGGATCCCGAAGCGCACGGTGATGCCGCGGTCGCGGAGCTTGCGGGTGAGGTCCGCGACGCCATACTGCGCCTGGGCGACGGCCATGCCGTAGCCGGGCGTGATGATGACGGACTTCGCGGCTTCGAGGAGCTCGGCGACCTGTTCGGCGTTGACCTCGCGGTGATCGCCGTAGTCCTTGTCCTCGGCGGGACCGGCCTCGATGCCGAAGCCACCCGCGATGACCGAGATGAACGAGCGGTTCATCGCCTTGCACATGATGTAGGACAGGTAGGCACCGGAGGAGCCGACGAGCGCGCCGGTGACGATGAGCAGGTCGTTCTCGAGCAGGAAGCCCGACGCCGCGGCAGCCCAGCCGGAGTAGCTGTTGAGCATCGACACGACGACCGGCATGTCGCCGCCGCCGATGCTCGCGACGAGGTGCCAGCCGAGCAGCAGCGCGATCACCGTGACGGCGACGAGCAGCCAGAGCTGCGGGGAGATGCAGAACCACACGGTGAGCGCGACGAACGCGAGCAGAGCGCCGACGTTCAGCACGTTCTTGCCCGGCAGCATGAGCGGCTTGGAGTTGATCCGGCCGGACAGCTTGCCGAACGCGACGATCGACCCGGTGAAGGTGACGGCACCGATGAACACGCCGATGAAGACCTCGGCGTGGTGGATGCCGAGGGTGCCCTGCGCGGCGAGCGCGGCGGCCTCGACCGGGTCGGCGCCGCCCTCGACGGCGAGGTAGCCGTTCCAGCCGACGAGCACGGCCGCGAGACCGACGAACGAGTGCAGCATCGCGATGAGCTCGGGCATGCCGGTCATCTCGACGACGCGTGCGCGCCAGAGCCCGACCGCGGCACCGACGACCATCGCGACACCGATGAGCAGGAGTCCGGTGTGGCTGACGTCGCGGTCGATCGCGAGCGCGATGGTGGCCACGAGGGCGACGGCCATGCCGGCCATGCCGTAGTTGTTGCCCTGCTTGGCCGTCTCGTGTCGGGAGAGCCCGGCGAGCGCGAGGATGAACAGCAGCGCGGCGACGAGGTACGCGGCCTGCGCGGCGGATTCGACGGTCATGTGCGGGTCAGCTCCTGGAGAACATGGAGAGCATGCGGCGGGTCACGGCGAACCCGCCGAACACGTTGATGCTGGCGAGCAGGATCGCGACGAACGACAGCGTGGTGATCGCGGTGTCGCCGTGGCCGATCTGGAGGAGCGCTCCGACGACGATGATTCCCGAGATCGCGTTGGTCACCGACATCAGCGGCGTGTGCAGCGCGTGGTGCACGTTGCCGATCACGTAGTAGCCGATGACGATCGCGAGCGCGAACACCGTGAGGTGGACTCGCAGCGCCGCGGGTGCCGCCGCGACGAGCAGCAGGAGCACCGCTGCCGCGATGCCGACAGTCGCGAACCGACGACCCGGTGATGCCGGCGGCTTCACGACCTTCGCGACCGGCGCGGCGGCGACTGCGGCGGGCGCGGCGGAGACCTGCACGGCGGGCGGTGGCCAGGTCACCTCTCCGTCCCGGGCGACCGTGACTCCGCGCTGCACGACGTCGTCCCAGTCCAGGACGAGCGCGCCGTCCTTGCCGGGCGTCATGAGCTTCATCAGGTTGACCAGGTTCGTGCCGAACAGCTGCGAGGCCTGGGCGGGCAGCCGACCCGGGAGGTCGGTGTAGCCGATGATCGTGACGCCGTTCGCCGTGACGACGACCTCACCCGCCGCGGTGCCCTCGACGTTGCCGCCGTTGGCCGCGGCCATGTCCACGATCACGCTGCCGCGCTTCATGCTCGCGACCATGTCGGCGGTGATCAGCCGCGGCGCCGGGCGACCGGGGATGAGCGCGGTGGTGATGACGATGTCGACGTCCGGTACTCGCGAGGCGTAGAGCGCCGCAGCCCGGGCGTTGTAGTCGTCGGACATCTCCTTGGCGTAGCCGGTGGCGGAGACCTCGACGTCCGCGGCCTCGACGGGGAGGTACTCGCCACCGAGCGACGTGACCTGGTCGGCGACCTCGGGGCGCGGGTCGGTCGCGTAGACGATCGCGCCCATCCCGCCCGCGGTGCCGATCGCCGCGAGTCCCGCGACGCCGACGCCGGCCACGAGGACCTTGGCCGGCGGCACCTTGCCCGCCGCGGTCACCTGGCCGGTGAAGAACCGGCCGAACACGTTCGCGGCCTCGATCACCGCGCGGTAGCCGGCGATGTTGGCCATCGAGGACAGCACGTCGAGCGACTGCGCGCGCGAGATCCGCGGCACGGCGTCCATCGCCAGCGCGGTGATCCGGCGCCGCGCGAGGTCGGCCAGCAGGTCGGGGTTGAGCGCCGGAGCGATCAGGCAGACCAGGGTGGTGCCCTCGCGCAGGCCGTCGAGCTGCTCGGCCGAGGGCATGTTGATCCCGAAGACGATGTCCCCGCTGCTCGCCGGACCGACCGTGGCGCCGGCCTCGGCGTAGGCCTCGTCGGTGAAGCCGGAGGCGATGCCCGCGCCAGGCTCGATCACGACGGCGTACTCGAGCTTCAGCAGCTGCGCGACGGTGGCGGGAGTGGCCGCGACCCGGGTCTCGCCGGGATGCGCCTCCCTCAGCACTCCGATGATCACGCTGAGCCTCCTTCACCCCGCCGCGCCTTGTGTCGCGTCGGGTTCGCCGTGAGAACGTTCGAGTCACGCAGGCGGGACTCCCGGCCGGGTGGGTGACGCTGCCGTCAAGGGCCGCGTCCGGGCGTCCCGAGCGCACGCTAGCCGCAACCGCTGTCCGGATGCGGGCCGGGTGTGCCCGCCGGAATGCGTGCTTGCTCACATCGGGGCGGTCGGACCGGCCTACAGGTCGAGGTCGACAGTCACGGCCGCGTGGTCGCTCACGGGGAGCCGGTGCACCTCGGCGACGGCGCCCGCTCGCTGCTCCCCGGTTAGCCCGTCGGCGAGCACGTGGTCGAGCTGCACCCGGGGGTTCATCACGGGGTAGGTCCTCTGGCGGACCAGCGAGGGCCAGTCGGTGATCCGCGCCGGCAGCGTGCCGGGGAGGTTGAAGTCGCCGAGCAGGATCAGCGGTCGCGGCAGGCCGCCGAGCCACCGGCGTAGGGCTCGGAGCTGGCGGACGTTGTAGCCGGGCACGAACGACAGGTGCGCGGTGACGACCGTGAACGGCCCCCGGGGTCCCTCCACCACCGCCGCGATGGCCGCGCGCGGCTCGTCGGGCACGCGGACGAACCGGGGCCGCGGCTCCGCCGGGATCAGGAGGGGGAGGGTCCAGGGTGCGGGGTCGAAGCGCGTCGCGCGCCACTCGAGGACCGGGAGGCGGGACACGAGGCCGACGCCGTACAGCGGGCCGCTCGTCGCGGGCAGGTCGTCGCCGGCCAGCGCCGGCGGTGGCGACATCTCGTCCGCGTCTCGGCCGAGGAGGTGGCGCAGGTGCGGGTGCGGGTGCGACGACTGGTCGTGGACGTCGTGCCCGGCGGTCCAGCCTCCCTCGCCCGGCGTACCGACGACCGAGGCGGCGAAGTGCCAGTGCAGGGCCCCGAGCGCCTCGGCGGCGGCGCGGACCTGGTGGGAGAGCCCGCTGCGCGGCTGCGCGACGTCGATCTCCTGAAGGCCGATGACATCGGCGTCGAGGGTCGCGACCGCCGCGCGCAGGGGGAGGTCGTCGGCCACGAGGGGCGGGCCGACGACCCGTCCGTCGGCGTCCCGGACCGGCTGGGGCACGCCGCCGAGGACGGTCATGCCGTGCAGCACGTTGTACGTCGCGAGACGGATGGTCACACAGCCAACCTAGGTGTCCGGCCGCACCTGCGCGACGTCGCCCAGGATCACCGCGACGACGCCCAAGATCACCGCGACGTCTCCCAAGATCACGAGTTGTGGACACCGTGAGCGAAGGAACTGTGGGCGGTCAGTTGTGTTCCAGGGCTTGTTCTTCTATCGGTTTGGGGCGTTCGCCGCTGCGCTTGCGCATCCACTCGCGTGCCGGCTCCTCGACGTAGCGCCACATCAGCCAGGCGATCACGACGGCGCCGACCACGAGGCCGACGAAGGACACCAGGTAGAGGATCCCGCCGTCGATGTGGACGGCCTTCATGCCGGCGCGCCACAGGCCGTACCAGACGGTGTGCGTCATGTAGAGCGAGAACGAGACGAACCCGCCGAGCACCAGCCGGTCGGTGGAGAGGTACTTCGACGGCCCGCGCGAGGTCAGCGCCAGCGCGCCGATCCACGCGATCAGCAGCGGCACCAGGATCAGGTGGTACTTGGGCGGCAGGTCCGCGGCATTGGGGGTGTCGGGCAGGTCGCTCACCGACCACTGCAGCGCGCCGACGTGCCCGAGCCCCACCGCGGTGAGCACGATGACCACGGGGATGGCGACCGACAGCGTCGTGGCGAGGCGCTCGACCCGCGGCTTCACGCCGCCCGGCGTCGCGTCCCACTGCCGCAGGACGAACAGGTAGGTCAGGCCACCCGCCGTGAACTCCGTGAGGATGCGGATCGTCGAGCCCCAGTCGGAGATGTAGTACGGGTCGCCGTAGTAGGCGATGCCGTACCAGAGCAGCGGCACGAGCACGGCGCACCACAGCAGCGCGATCGTCCGGTTGCTCAGCCGCTGGTGGAAGCGGAACAGGGCGAGGACCAGCAGCGGGAAGAGCAGGTAGGCCAGCCACTCCATCGACAGCGACCAGGCCGGGAAGTTCCAGCCGCGCTGAGGGTTCGGTCCCCACTCGTGGATGAGGAGGACCTGCTTGAGGTAGTCCTTGGCGTTGAGCCAGTCGCGGCTGCCCGCGGTCGACGACCCGAACTTCTGCTGCGCGATCACGGCGAGACCGGCGACGTTGAGCATCACGAAGTGCACCGGGTAGATGCGAGCGAGGCGCAGCCACAGGAAGTGCCGCGACCTCGGCCAGGTGATGCTCGGGCCCATCCGGGACAGGTAGGTGTGGGTCAGGATGAAGCCCGACAGGGCGAAGAACAGGTCGACGCCGAGCCGGCCCACGCGCAGCACCTCGTGCAGCACCGGGACGAGGAGGCCCGCGGTCGCCAGCGCGCCCTGGTAGTGGTAGAGCAGCACCCAGAAGGCCGCCACGAAGCGCACACCGGTCAGCTGGCCGATGAACCTCTGCTGCGTTCCCTTCGCCACCGGCCGCCCACCTGCTGTCCGTCGGGTGCTGCGCGGCGGTGCCACCGTCACGCCCTCGTCCGGCATCCTCCCACGCGGTGCCGCCGCAGCCGCCGACCACGCGCCGGGGGCGGTGGCCCGGGCCGCGTCGTAGGGTCGGCGCGTGAGCCACGACGCCCCCTTCGACCCCGCCGTCCGCGCCTACGTGGCCGACCACCGTCAGCAGCTGGTCGAGGAGCTGTCTGAGTGGCTGCGCATCCCGAGCATCAGCGCCGACCCGGCGTACGCCGACGAGGTCTCGCGCAGCGCCGACTGGCTGGCGCAGCGACTGCTGCGTGCCGGGTTCCCCACCGTGGAGATCTGGCCGACCGCAGGCCTGCCGGCGGTCTACGCCGAGTGGCCGAGCGAGGACGCCGACGCGCCGACCGTGCTCGTCTACGGCCACCACGACGTGCAGCCCGCCGATCCGGTCGAGCTGTGGGAGACGGCGCCGTGGGAGCCGCTGGTCCGAGCCACGGCGCACGGCGAGGAGCTCGTCGGTCGGGGTGCGATCGACGACAAGGGCCAGGTCTGCTTCCACGTCGTCGGGCTCGCCGCTCACCTCGCGACGACCGGTCGCACGTCGCCCGCCGTCAACCTCAAGCTCATCATCGAGGGCGAGGAGGAGTCCGGCTCGATCCACTTCGCCGAGCTGCTCACGACGCACCGCGAGGAGCTGCGCTGCGACGTCGTCGTCGTGAGCGACACGGGCGTCTACGGCCGCGACGCCATCTCGGTCTGCGTCGGCATGCGCGGCATGGTCGAGGTCGCTCTCGACGTGCGCGGACCGTCGGGGGACCTGCACTCCGGCTCGTTCGGCGGCGCCGTGCCCAACCCGGCGACGGTCCTCGCGCGCATCGTCGCGCGGCTGCACGACGAGGACGGCCACGTCACGCTGCCCGGCTTCTACGACGACGTCATCCCGCTCACCGACCGCGAGCGCGAGCTGCTGGCCCGCCTCCCCTTCGACGAGGCGCGCTGGCTCGCCGACGCCCAGTCCTCCGCGACGTACGGCGAGAACGGCTTCTCGACCTTCGAGCGGATCTGGGCCCGTCCGACTGCCGAGGTCAACGGGATCTGGGGCGGCTACACCGGTCCCGGCGGCAAGACGATCATCCCGAGCGAGGCTCACGTGAAGCTGTCGTTCCGGCTCGTCGCGGCCCAGAGCCCGGGCGACGTGCAGCCCGCGTTCGAGCGGTGGCTCGAGCTGCTGCACGCCGATGGCACGATCCCGGACGGGATCGAGGTGACGCCGAGGTACGAGAAGGCCGGCGTCGGACCGTTCCTCACCCCGCTCGACCACCCCGCGCTGCAGAGCGTCACCCGCTCGATGGCGCGCGCCTTCGACAGGGAGGTCCTCTACACCCGCGAGGGCGGCAGCGGGCCGCAGGCGGCGCTCGCGGCGATCCTCGAGGCGCCGGTCGTGTTCCTCGGCGTGGGACTGCCCGACGACCGGATCCACGCGCCGAACGAGAAGGCCGACGTCGAGTTCCTGCTCGCGGGCGCCGAGGCGGCCGCCTACCTGTGGACCGATCTCGCCGAGACCTGGGACCGCTGAGGCCGTGCCCGACCGCGGACTGCTGGACGCGCTCGCGCTCGCGCGCGGCGATCTCGACCGCGCCGCGGAGCGTCGCGACGACGCCGCGTGGTTCGACGCCGCTTGGGCCGATCCCGCGACCCGCGTCGTCCTCGTCCATCGGGGGCGCGCGCTCGTCTCGGGCGACCCGTCGGGCGACGACGGCGACCACCTCGTCCAGCTCCCGCCCCGCGGGGCGGCGTACGACGGAGTCCGGGTGCTGCTCGCCGTGCACGACGACACGACCCACGTCGCGCTCCTCGTCGACGGCGCGATCGAGCCGTGGGACGCGCCGGACGGCACCCGGTGGGAGGGGCTGCGCGAGACCGGCGCCCGGCTCGGCGACCGGGACTCCGGGCTGCTCGTGATGGCCGTGGCGCTCGCGAACTGGCACGCGACGCATCCGCGCTGCCCGAGGTGCGGCGCCGCGACCGTGGCCTCGCAGTGCGGCTGGTCGCGGACCTGTCCGCAGGACGCCAGCCAGCACTTCCCGCGCTCGGACCCGGCGGTCATCGTGCTGATCCGCGACGACGACGACCGCGTGCTGCTCGGCCGCCGCGCCGAGTGGCCCGAGGGCTTCTTCTCCACCCTCGCCGGCTTCGTCGAGGCGGGGGAGTCCGCGGAGATGACCGTGCTGCGCGAGATGGCCGAGGAGGCCGGCGTGCTCGTCGACCGGCTCGACTACCTCGGCTCGCAGCCGTGGCCGTTCCCCGCCAGCCTCATGCTCGGCTACCACGCACGGCTGGCTCCGGGGTCGCCCGAGGCGCGCCCGGACGGCGTCGAGATCTCCGAGGTCCGCTGGTTCACCCGCGAGCAGATCAGGGCCGGCTGCGAGGACGGCACCGTGAAGATCCCCCCACGGGTGTCCATCGCCCGTCGCCTTGTCGAGCACTGGTACGGCGAGGAGCTCCCCGGCTCCTGGTCGCGGCCCTAGCGGTGCGGTGCCGGTCGTGAGGCGATAGCCGGATCGCGTCGCCGGCAGCGCGCTGCGGCTATCGGCTGACGAGGCTGCCGATCACGACGCCGGCCAGCGCCGCGGCTCCGGCGATCGCCAGAGTTTCGAGCGCGGTGCGGTAGACGTTCACGCCGCCGATCCGTCCGCGGGCGACGCCGAGGGCGGCCATGAGGACGCCGGTGATGACGAGCGACACGAGCCGCGCCTGCTCGAGCGGCAGGAACACGAACGGGAGCACCGGGACGCTCGCCGCGAGCAGGTCGGCGACGAACATCCACAGCGCGTGCGACATCGCGGACGCCTCGGGTCGCGAGACGGCTCCGAGCTCGTAGGCGATCACGTGATCGGCGAGGGCCTGCGGGTTGCGGCGTAGCGCCTCGACCGTCACCTGGGCCTCATCCGCGGTGAAGCCGCCGGCACGCAGCCGAGCGGAGGCACGCGCGAGGTAGGCGTGCGGGTGCCTCACCACCCTGGCCCGCGTGGAGGCGAGCAGGGTGTCGGAGCGGTGGCCCATCGACTGCACGTCGAGGTAGCGCCCGGCCATCATCGAGACGGCACCCGCCACGGCGCCCGTCGCGCCCGCCAGGACGACGACCCTGCTGTCGTCGGTGCCCGCCGAGACGCCGAACACGAGCCCGGCCACCGAGACCGCGCCGTCCTCCATCCCGAAGGTCACGTCCCCGATCGCGACGCGCAGCGAGGCCGTCGTGCGCCGCCAGAGGCCGCGCAGACCTCCCGCCACAGCCATCCCTCCCCGTCGCTCGCGTCCCGAGCCTAGGACGCCGCCCGGACCGGGGTCGGGGTCAGCCCATCGGCGAGCGCTGCGCGAGGCGGATGCTGTTGCCCGACGGGTCGCGGAAGCCGGCGTCGATGCCGTAGGGCTGCTGGGTCGGCTTCTCGGTGAACTCGACGCCGCGCGCGGACATCTCCTCGTAGGACTTCAGGCAGTCGTCGGTCGTGAGGAACACCGTGCCGGCGAAGCCCTTCGCCGTGAGCGCGGCGATCTCCTGGCTCGTGCCGGCGTCGATCATCGGCGGGCCGGGGATGGCCATGAGCACGACGGCGATGTCGTCCTGCCCGGGCGGAGCGAGCGACAGCCAGCGAAAGTTGCCCATCTCGGCGACGGTGACGTCCTCGCGCACCTCGAAGCCGACCTTGTCGCGCCAGAACGCGAGAGCCTCGTCCTGGTCGTGCACCCAGAGCTGGGTGGTGCTGATGCGGATCACGGTGTCCTCCGGTGGTCTCGGGCTGTCGGTGCGTCGACGTTAGGCAGGCCGCTCACCCGGCGTCTTCTCCGATCGTGCTGTTCCCGGGGCGGCCGTAGGCCTTGAGCACGCAGAGCGGGATCCGCGCCAGGCTGGCGGCCGAGGGGAACTGCGCGCGGTACTGCGTCGGGCTCACGCCGTAGGCCTTCGTGAAGCTCGTCGTGAACGACCCCACGCTCGTGAGACCGACCTGCATGCAGATGTCGGCCACCGTGTAGTCGGTGCCGCGCAGCAGGGTCGCGGCCCGCTCGAGACGCCGCGTGAGCAGGTAGGAGTACGGCGTCTCCCCGAACGCGCGTCGGAACTCGCGGCTGAAGTGGGCGCGCGACAGGCAGGCGGCGGCCGCGAGGTCGTCGACGGTGAGCGGCTCGGTGTAGCGCGCGTCGGCGAGGTCGCGGGCGCGCACGAGGTGGCGGACCGCGGGGACGGGCGTGCGGGCGGACGGCACCCGGTCAGCCTAGGTGGCCCGGGCGCTTCGGCCGGGGAACGCGACAGGAAACCCGATGCGGGGGATGCGATCGGTCCGAGCGGGAGTATGTTGATCTTGCAAGGCAGGCTCACCTGCCGCACAGAGGGGGGCTGTCGTGGCCGTACGCCAGACGAGCACGTCGTTGCGCTGTCGGATCGGGCTGCACCGCTGGCACGACGCGACGGACCCCGACGACGGGACGCCGACGATCGTGTGCAGCCGTTGCCACAAGTCGATCTCGAAGCCCTACGAGATCATGGCGCGCATCGGCTGGGTCGGGCACCAGAACAGCTGACCGCAGGTCACAGGCTGCGCGCGTAGCGGGCCTCGGGCAGGGCGTCCAACGTCGACTCGGTGACGTCCCCCGTCGGCACGAAGCCGGAGCGCAGGTAGAACGCGATGCCGCGCGCATTGCCCTCGAGCACCCACAGGCTCACGGCGTCGTAGCCGTCGCGCCGCAGCGCGTCGCAGGTCGCGGTCATCAGCGCATGGCCCGCGCCGGCGCCCCACCGGTCCGGACGGACGTAGATCGCGTAGACCTCCCCGCGGTGCGCCACGGCCGGCGCGAGCTCGGAGCGCTCCGCGCCGTACGCCGAGAAGCCCACGACCTTGCCGCCCAGCAGCGCGACGAGGAGCCTGGCCTCGGTCGAGGTCCTCGCTCGTTCGGCCCAGCCCTCGAGCCGGTCCGGTTCGCCGATGGCCGCGAGCTCGGAGTCGGGGACCAGACCGGCGTACGCCGCCCGCCACGACGCGACTCGCACCTCGGCGACGGCGAGCAGCTCGTCGGCTCGCGGTGCTCGGATCTCGAGCGGCGCGTCTCCCACGTGCCGATCATGACGGGTCCGGGCATGAGTCGGCCCCGCGGACCGGGAGGTCGCGCGGGGCCGGGACCGGCGTCTGGCCAGGCGTGCTGGCAGGTCGCCCGGGATCAGATCGCGGCGAGCCGCTCCTTGACGTCCTTGATGCTGGGGTTCGTGGCGGCGGAGCCGTCGGGGAACACGAGGGTGGGGACGGTCTGGTTGCCGCCGTTGACGTTCTCGACGAGCTCTGCGGCGGCGGGGTCGTTCTCGATGTCGACCTCGACGAACTCGATGCCCTCGCGCGTCATCTGCGCCTTCAGCCTCGAGCAGTAGCCGCACCAGGTCGTGGTGTACATCTTGACCGCCATCGCGGATCGCGCTCCTTCGTCGTCATGCCCGACCTCGCCGGCCGAGCCCGTTGCCGCTTCAACCATGCTGCCCCACCGAGTTGTTCCCGGCTCGCCGGGGTGCCCGCGCGGTCGAGGGCGGCTGAGAGGATGGACGGGTGAAAGCCTCCGACGACCTGCGGTCCGCGCGCGGCCGACCGCGCTCGCCGGACGACGTGCTCGAGGCGCTCGACCCGGAGCAGCGCGAGGTGGCGAGGGCGCTGTCCGGGCCGGTGGTGGTGCTCGCGGGCGCGGGCACCGGCAAGACCCGGGCCATCACCCACCGCATCGCCTACGCCGCCCTCACGGGCCAGCACGACCCACGACGCACCCTCGCCGTCACCTTCACCGCCCGCGCCGCGGGGGAGATGCGCCAGCGCCTCGCCGAGCTCGGCGTCGACGGCGTGCAGGCACGTACCTTCCACTCCGCCGCGCTGCGCCAGCTGCGCTACTTCTGGCCTCGCGTCGTCGGTGGCCAGGTCCCCGCCATCCTGCCGAGCAAGTCCCGCGTCGTCGGCCCGGTGCTGCGCCGCGCCGGGTTCGGCGACCCCTCGCTCGCGCGCGACGTCGCGAGCGAGATCGAGTGGGCGAAGTCGAGCCAGGTCGTCGCCTCGGACTACGTCGCGGCCACTCTGGCCGCCCGTCGGGAGCCGCCCGGCAGCCTCACCCGCGACAACGTCGCAGAGCTGTACGCGGCCTACGACGACCGCAAGACCGAGGAGGGACTCATCGACTTCGAGGACGTCCTGCTGCTCACCGTGGGCATCCTCGACACCCGGCCCGACGTCGCCGACGAGGTGCGCACCGCCTACCGCTGGTTCACCGTCGACGAGTACCAGGACGTCAACCCCCTCCAGCAGCGGCTGCTCGACCTCTGGCTCGGCGACCGCGACGAGCTGTGCGTGGTCGGCGACGCGAGCCAGACCATCTACACCTTCACCGGTGCGAGCTCCTCCTACCTCGTCGACTTCCGCACCCGCTTCCCGCACGCGACCGAGGTGCGGCTGGTCCGGTCCTACCGGTCCAGCCCGCAGGTCGTGGCCCTGGCCAACCGCGTGCTCGCCAGCTCCACAGGGCCCGAGGCGCGGCTGCGCCTCGAGCTGCGGGCCACCCGTCCCGACGGCCCCGAGCCGCGGGTGCGCACGTTCGACGACGAGCCCGCGGAGGCGGCGTCGGTCGCCAAGCAGGTCGCGGTGCTGATGGCGGCCGGCACGCCCGCTCGCGAGATCGCGGTGCTCTATCGCATCAACGCGCAGTCCGAGGTGCTCGAGGAGGCGCTCGGCGAGGCCGGCATCCCCTACGTCCTGCGCGGTGAGTCGGCGTTCTTCGAGCGCGGTGAGGTCCGCGAGGCGATCACCCGGATCCGCGGTGCCGCGCGCAGCGGCGAGGCGGCGGGCGAGCTCGGTGACGCGGTCCGCTCGGTGCTGTCGTCGATGAACTGGTCGCAGGAGCCGCCCAGCGGCACAGGTGCGGTGCGCGACCGGTGGGAGAACCTGCTGCGCCTCGTGACACTCGCGGACGACCTCGCCCGCGCGACCCCGTCGGCGACCCTCGTCGACCTCGTCGCCGAGCTCGACGTGCGCGCGGCCACCCAGTCGCCACCGTCGGCCGGCGGCGTCACCCTCGCCACCGTCCACGCGGCCAAGGGCCTGGAGTGGGACGCGGTCTTCGTCGTCGGTCTCGTCGACGGCACGTTCCCGATCCAGTACGCCGACACCCCTGAGCGGGTGGAGGAGGAGCGACGGCTGTTCTACGTCGCCTGCACCCGAGCCCGTACCCGGCTCGAGCTGTCGTGGGCCCGCACCCGGACCGGCCGCGGACGCCGCGAGCGCTCCCCCTTCCTCGACACCGTCGTCGGGTCCGACGCCGCGGTCGGCGAGTCCGGCGGTGTGGTCCGGGGGAGCGGGTCGCGCACGGCGAAGGGCCGTCGTCGCGGTCCGGCCACCTGCCGGGTCTGCGGCTCGGCCCTGGTCACGGGCGCCGAGTCGGCGCGCGGCCGGTGCCGCACGTGCCCGGCGGCGTACGACGAGGAGCTCGTGGAGCGGCTGCGGTCCTGGCGCAAGGAGGAGGCCGACCGCCGCTCGGTGCCGGCCTACGTCGTGCTCACCGACGCCACCCTGGAGAGCATCGCCACGGACCTCCCGACCGACGCCGCCGCGCTCGTGCGCATCCCCGGGATCGGCGCCCGCAAGCTCGAGGCCTACGCCGAGCCGGTGCTGGCGATCGTCCGAGGCGAGTCCCCGCCCGTCCCGGTCGACGACCCCGCCTGACCGGTCGCTCGCGCCCCCGCCACGCCGCCGCCATCGATTCCCGGCGCGTCGCGCGATGCGCCACGGGTGCCGAGAATCGCTGGAATTGCTGCGATATCGGGCAGCAGGGCGTGGATCTCCCGGACAGCCAGAGAATCCACCCGAAAACGTCGTTGCACCGGACGGGCACGGTTGCGTAACCTCGCTCGTACGCACGAGGGACGTGCACGCCGGCTGTGACCGGCACCGAGCGCAGAGGAGGTGGCCCGCGATGACGAACTTCACCCACGACGTGGCCTCCTTCGTGCTGCCCGTGACCGCCTGCCTCGCCGCGATCGCCGCGGCCTTCGTCGCGTTCGCGAGCCGCCATGAGGCCGGCTCCGTCGCCGCGGCCGTGCGCCCGCAGACCACCGATGTCATGGGCAGCGCCGTCTGGTTCGGCGGCAGCGTCAAGCGCATCACCGGCGGCACGTCGTACGACCCGCAGTCTCGAGGATCCTCTGGGTGAGCAGCACCCACCAGGCACCTCGAGGCCGCGGATCCCCCACCGGGAACCGCGGCCTTCGTGTTTGTCCAGGTCCGATCACCTGGGGGAACGCACCGCACGACGCACGACGCACGACGCACGACGCACGACGCACGACGCACGACGCACGACGCACGAGGCACGACGGCACGAGGCACGACGCAGCGCCCGGCCATCCCTTCCGGACGATGCGCAGCACGACCCCTGACCTGCACGAACTCGAGGCCCGCGGAGACCCCGCGGAACGCGAAGGAGGTGACCGCACGATGAGCGTCCTGACTGAGCTGACCACCACCCTCGGATCCCAGCCCGCGTCGATCGACTGGATCGAGACGTCCACCCCGTGTCGGTCGTACGACCCGGAGCTGTGGTTCGCCGAGCGACCCGCGGAGGTCGCGCACGCGCAGGCCCTCTGCGGCGAGTGCAGCCTTCGTGCTGCCTGCCTCGCCGGCGCCCTGGAGCGGCGCGAGCCGTGGGGTGTTTGGGGCGGCGAGCTGTTCGAGCGAGGACAGGTGGTGGCGCGCAAGCGCCGCCCCGGACGTCCGCGCAAGGACGACGCCGTCACCCGGCGTGCCGCCGAGGACGCACTCGAGGCGCGGCTGGCCGAGCTCGCCCGCGGGCTCGACGCCGACGCCGAGGGCGACCTCGACGACGACGCGGAGGGCGACCTCGTCGGCGCCTGCGCCATCCCGGCGCAGCGCGGAGGAGCCGCAGCATGACCGGACGTATCGAGAACGCCTCGCCGTTCTCCCTCGCCGTCGCACTCGCGACGGTCACGCACACCGGGACGTCGCCGACCGCGACGCCCTCCTCGACCTTGGAGACAGACATGCATCTGGTACCCGAGCAGATGGCCAGGAGCCATCTCGAGCACCGTCAGCGGGAGGCCGAGCTGTGGCGACTGCGCCGCGCCGCTCGCGCCGTACGCCGGGCGGAGGCGGCCGAGCGCCGCGCCCGGCTCGCTCGCGAGGCCGCCGTCCTGGCGGTCCGTGAGTCCGCAGCCCTCGCCGTGCAGTAGCAGTGGCGGGAGCAGAAGGGCGGGTGACCCACCTCGAGGGTCACCCGCCCTTCGCGCGTCCGGGCAGGTCGTGCTGGGGCAGGATCGGGGCGTGACCCGTCTGGACCCTGCGGTGCTCGAGGCCGCTGTCGCCGCCCTCACCGATGCCGCGCTCGCCGACGTCGTCGCGGTGGTGGCGTGGCCCGATCCCGCGGCGGGTCGCGACGCCGACGGCCGACCCCGCGCCGTGCTGGTGGCCGACCAGGGCGGCCTCGCACGGCTCGACGCGGAGCACCCGGACGGGGTGACCGTGAGCGGCCATCATCCGCTCCCGAGCACAGACCCGCTCGCCTTCCTCCCCTACGCAGCCGAGGTCGCCGAGCCCTCGCCCGCGCACGAGCGCAACGCCTACCCGCTGCCCTGGCTGCGGCTGTCCTCGTTCTTCGCCGACCGGCGCAGCCCCGACCTCGCGATCGTGCACACGGCGGGGCACTACTTCCCCGACGAGGGCGGCCATCGCGGCGAGCACGGCTCCCTCGACGTGATCCAGTCGCGCGCGCCTTTCCTCGTGTCCGGCGCAGGGGTCCGGGTGCGCGGGCTCGTGCCCGGCCACGCCCGGCTCGTCGACGTCATGCCCACGCTGGCCTGGGCGGCGGGGGTCGAGCGCGAGGCCCTCGAGCACCTCGACGGTGCGGTCCGCGACGACCTGGTCGGGCGCGGTGCGGCGTACGTGGTGGGGCTGCTGTGGGACGGCGGGCACCCGGGCTCGCTGCTCGACCTCGCGGAGCGCGGCGCGCTGCCGAACGTCGCGCGCCTGCTCGAGCGCGGGTGCGCGCTGTCCGGCGGGGCGGTCGCCGAGTTCCCGAGCCTCACCCTCGTGAACCACACCAGCATGCTCACCGGCGTGGGACCCGGGCGGCACGGCGTGGTCGGCAACGTCTACTGGGACCGCGAGCAGGGCCGACGGGTCGTGCCCAACGACGCGGCGACGTGGCACCGGACCGGGGAGCTCTACCGCGACGGCGTGACGACGCTGTTCGAGGCGGTCGCGACCGCACGGCCCGGCGTACGCACGGCCAGCGTCAACGAGATGACCGAGCGCGGGTCGTGGGCGTCGACCTTCGCGCTCGTGCGCGCGGCGCTGTCCAGCGGCGAGGCGCTCGACCCCGGGGAGGCGGGCAGCGGCGAGTCGCGCGACTTCCTCACGGCCGTGCGAGCCCTGCTGCCCGACCCGCTGGCCTCGGACCTCGTCACGCACGCCCGCTGCCACGAGGACGACGACTACGCCTTCTACTCGGCCATCGACCTGCTCGGGCTCTCCACGATGGTCGGGCTGTTCTCCGCGCCCGAGGACGAGCACCCCCGGGTCGCGTGGTGGTCGCAGTACACGACCGACGCCGCGCACCACCACGGCGGCCCGCGCTCGGCGATCGCCGTCGACGGGCTGCGCGACTGCGACGCGCGGCTCGGCGTCCTGCTCGACCACCTCGAGTCGATCGGGATCCTCGAGCAGACGCTGTTCCTGCTCACGGCCGACCACGGGTTCGAGACCGCGCGCGACGACGTGACCGGATCCTGGACTCCGGCGCTGCACGCCGCGCTCGACCCGTTCGGCGTGCCGTGGCGCGACGAGGGGCCCGGCTTCCTCTACCTCGGGGGATGATGAGCGCACGGCGCCGTGGCGAAGGAGTGAGGTCATGACCGTGCTCGTGTGCGCCCTGTGCGGGACCACGCTCGACGCGGACGGTGACGAGCAGAGCGGGATGCAGGCGCTCGCGTGGGTCGCGTCCCACGAGAGCGGCCGCGACATCCGCTACTGCCCGCAGTGCGCGCGCGACAACCTGCGGGCCATCGAGGGCAAGCTCGACGCCGAGTTCTGGTAGGCCTACGCCGTCCCGAGCGGCACGGTGGACCCCTCGTGCTCGTCCGGCCCGTCGTCGCGATGGCCGTTACGCTCCGCGCCGATCCCCGCGGTCACGACGAGGACGACGCCGACCACCTGCAGCGGCCTCGGCACCTGGCTGAGGATCACCACGCCCGCGACGACGCCGATCGCCGGCTCGAGGGCCATGAGCGTCCCGAACGCCGCGGTGGTGAGCCGGCGCAGGGCGATGAGCTCCAGCGAGAACGGGATCACCGGCAGCAGCAGAGACAGACCGAGCGCGGCCAGCAGCACCTGCCAGGTGAGGTGGCCCCAGGCCTGCGGCACCCCGAACAGCGCCGCGGTGCAGGCCGCCACGGGAATGGTGATCGAGAGCCCTTCCAGGCCGCTGAACCGGTCACCGACCTTCTGCGTCAGCACGATGTACGTCGCCCAGCACGCGCCGGACATCGCCGCGAAGGCGACCCCGACGAGGTCGATGTCGCCCTGCCACGGCTCGGTCAGCAGCAGCACCCCGACGAGCGCGAGGGCCGGCCACAGCAGCGAGCGGCGGTCGTGGCTGCGGGCGACCGCGACGCCGAGGGGGCCGAGGAACTCGATCGCCACCGCCGTGCCGAGCGGGATGCGGTCGACGGCGGTGAGGAACGCGGTCGTGAGCAGCCCGGTCGCGACTCCGAGCGCGACGACGACGACGGCGTCGCGCCGCGAGATGCCGCGCAGCCGCGGGCGCCGCAGCGCGAGGAAGATCAGCGCGCCCATCATGAGCCGCAGCCATGCCGTTCCGGCCGGCCCGACCGACGCGAACAGGTTGGTCGACAAGGCGGCGCCGAGCTGCACCAGGAGCATGGCGGCGACGGCCAGGGACCAGGCCGGGACGCGGGTGCGCACCGCGGAAGCATGTCAGGGCCACGTCGTATCCCCGTGCTCATCTCATCGGGACGTCACTGGCGCAACTGTCAGGCTGGAGCCGCCCAGGGTCGCACCTAGGTCAGTGACGTCGGGTCAGGCGACGAAGGACGGGAGCCAGCGCTCGAGCTCGCCGCGCATCGGCACGGTCGCGTCCATCTGCGAGAGGACGCCGATGCCGCCGAGCCACACGCGGTGGATGAGCATGTACTGCGGCGGCAGGTTGAGCTTGAAGCCCGCGGCGAAGTCGGGGTTGCGCGGGTCGGACAGCCGGGTGAAGTGGCCGCGCATCCACTCGCGGGAGAAGTGGAAGTACTCGTGCTCCGCGGGCTCGGCGAACGGGCGCATCGCCTCGAGGAACTGCTCGGCGTCGATGTCGACGCCGGTCTTGATGAAGCCCTCGTCGCGCAGGCCGTCGACGACCGCGTGCGCGTCGCCGAGGATCGCGATCCGCAGCAGCTGGCCCATCGCCGGCGGGAGGCCGTCGGGCAGCCGCGCCACCGCGCCGTAGTCGAGGACGCCAAGGCGTCCGTCGGCCATCACGCGGTAGTTGCCGGGGTGCGGGTCGGAGTGCAGCAGCCCCGCGCGTCCCGGGCCCGACATGAGGAACCGGAGGTAGAGCGTGCCGAAGTGGTCGCGCTCCTCCTGCGTCCCGTCGGTGATGACGGTCGCGAGCGAGCGGCCCTCGAGCCACTCGGACACGACGACCGTCGGAGCGGCCGCCAGGACGTGGGGCACGACGAAGTCGTCGTCGCCCTCGTAGGCCGCGGCGAACTGGCGCTGGGACTGCGACTCGGTGAGGTAGTCCAGCTCCTCGGCCGCCCGGTCCTTGAGCTCCGCGAGCAGCGGCTTGATGTCCAGGCCGGGCGACATCGAGGCGAACATCCGCGCCATCCGTGAGACCTGGTTGAGGTCGCCCATGAGGGCCTTGCCCGCGCCGGGGTACTGGATCTTGACCGCGACGTCGCGGCCGTCGTGCCAGGTCGCACGGTGGACCTGGCCGATGGAGGCGGCGGCCGCCGGCCTGTCGTCGAACTCCTGGAAGCGGTCGCGCCAGTCGGCGCCGAGCGCCTCGGTCAGCACCGAGTGCACGGTCGAGGCGGGCAGCGGAGGTGCCGCGTCCTGCAGCTTGGTGAGGGTGGCGCGATAGGGCCCGAGCATCTCCTCGGGCAGCGCGACCTCGAAGATGCTCATCGCCTGGCCGAACTTCATCGCGCCGCCCTTGAGCTCGCCGAGGGTCTTGAAGACCTGCTCGGCGGTGCGCATCTGGATCTCGGCGGCGACGAGCTCGGCGTTCTTGCCGCCGACCTTCTTGCCGAACCCGATCGCCGTGCGCCCGGCGTAGCCCAGGGGCAGTGCGGCCAGGCGAGCGCCGCGGGTCACGGCACGGCGGGGTAGGTCGGTCACCCGACCATTGTGCGGGTACCTCCGGCCCAGCCGCACCCGCAGACCGGATGGCGGGCGACCGGCAGCACGGACACCACGGCATCCGGGGCACGCAGCTCGAGGATCGCGTCGATGCTGAGCGGTTGCGCTGTCCCGGGCGTGTCGACGAGCTGCCGCGCCTGTGCGATCGCGGTGGCCGCGGCGGCCGCAGCCAGGACGCTGCCCTGCGCCCGCGCCGTGGAGTGGCGCAGCCGTACCTGGTCGGTGAGCGCCGGCCAGGCGGGGTCGAGGTCGCGAGCCCGGTGCTCGAGGCACCACAGGCACGCGGTGGTGCCCGGCAGCACCAGCGGACCGACCCGCGCGGCGTCGGCCGTGACCGCGACCGGGAGGTGGGGTACGCCGTCGGCGAGCAGGTCGTCGGCGAACTCGGGGTCGGTCCACGGCAGGTCGACGTCGGCCGCGGAGCACAGCACGACGAGCGCGGGCCGACGGGCCCTCGTGCCGATCGTCGTGGGGTGCGCGCCCTGGCGGCGCACGGCCTCGGCGACCTGCTCGCGCCAGGACACGTGCGGCTCGTGCGGGCCGACCGGCGTGAGATCGGCGACCATCGCTATCCGGTCCGGACAGTCGAGCGCCACGATGCCGACGCCCGCGGCGGCGAGGCCGACCGCGAC
>DATCCY010000071.1:0-2884 GCA_036510975.1 Candidatus Nanopelagicales bacterium | reverse complement strand
CGCGAGCTGCCCGAACATGGCGGGGGCGCGGAGCCAGTCCCGCCACTCCTGCTCGTCGAGGGCCGCGTCCCAGGGATGGATAAGCATGGAGTCTCCTATCGGGTCGCGGCAGATCGGGTGATGAGCCGACCGTCGACGACGGCGGACGGCCATCCGCTTCGCACGTGGTTCTCGAGCGCGTCGCAAGCCGCACTGAGGCGATCGGCCGCGCCCTCGCCCAGCCCGTCGAGGATGAACAGGGCACGTGTCGTCGCAGGCGTGAGGCGGGTACGAGTGCACTGCCGCCAGTTCCACCGTCGGCAGGTGACGCCGGTGTCGTCGTGCCACACGATCTCTGCGACGTCCGCGTGCTGCACCAGGGCCTGACCGTCCGCGACGGTGTCGAACGACTCGGTCCCGTCGGCGACGACGAGTCGCGGGGGTCCGTCGTAGCGGTCGAGATCCTCTCCCCCGATGGGCAGCAGGAACTGCACCGACACCGCGTTGTAGAGGTCCGTCAGCGGCTCGATGCGTGGCAGTCCGTCGGAGCAGCGACGCAGCAACGCCTCGACGCTGGACCGTGCGACGCGCGGCTTGACGCCGAAGGAGGCGAAAGCCCCACGCCAGACAGCGATCTCGGGCAGCTCCTCAGGGGCGCGGCCGTCCAGGAGGGCGGCCGTGGCCGTCTCGGCGGCGCTCAGGGCGGCCTCCCCGCGGGCGCCGTCCGTCACTCCCCCGAGGCCGTCGACGGTCATGAGCAGGGCGACGTAGTCGGGATGCGACTCCCACACGCGGGGATCGATCCACGCGTCGTGCAGCGCCGTGGTCGAGTCGATCATCAGGCTCCTAGTCCGGGTTGGTAGACCGACAGGGAGAACCGAGCTGTCCGCTTCCCCCCGTTGGCGTAGGCGTGCGGCTGGTCGCCGGCGAACCACAGGGCGTCTCCGACGCCGAGCACGACGGACTCGTCGGCGACCGTCATGGTCACCGACCCCGTGAGCACGTGCAACAGCTCGCGAGTGCCCGCCGAGTGCTCCTCCGACGCGTAGGAGTCATGAGGGCCGAGGGTCCAGTCCCAGAGCTCCACCACGTTGGGCGGTTCGGTGGAGGTCAGGAGCACGCCCCGTCCCCCGTGCTCGCCCACCCAGAGGGCGTGGTGCTCGCCCGTGCGGCTTACGGCCAGCGCGGTCGACTCCTGCACGTCCACCAGCGACGCCAGGCTGACTCCTAGCGCCGTGCTCAGGCGCAGGAGCGTCGCGATGCTCGCGTTGGTCACGCCCTGCTCGACGTTGACCACCATGCGCCGGCTCACGCCCGAACGCGCCGCGAGATCGTCCAGCGTCCATCCGCGCCCGGTCCGTGCCGACCGGACCCGACGGCCGATCAGCGACGACAGGCCGGTGTCGGCATCCGGGTCCATTGGTGCAGAGTACTGCACTCTTCAGTGCACCGGAAGACGGTGTCCCGGTCGACTCATGCTCGGCTGAAGCAGACGAGCATCGGTTCGTCCCAGCGAACGCCCTAGCTACCGAAGTGCGACTTCTTGCTGCTGCCGAACGGCATCGAGTCGAGCCGGTAGTCCGACGTGTCAGAGATCAGCAGAGTCCCGGCGTCGAGCGCCTGGGACGCCGTCAAGGCGGTGTCGAGGCTGACGGTGAAGATGCCCGCCGCAGTGAGTAGTCGACCCCGTTGGCCAACCGGATGGCGTCGTCGACATCTTCGGAGGGCTTCGCGACCGTGACGCTCACGGGTCCCGCACTATCGCGTGAGGTCCTGGAGGAACTCTGCGGTGGCGGATATGTAGGTGTCGACGTCGGCCTCGTCGATCGCGTAGGACACGGAGGGGCCGGCGGTGGCGATCGAGTCCCAGACACCGCGGTTGAGCAGGAAGACCTTGCGGGCGTCGGCGAGCGGCAAGACGATCGAGGCGTAGCTCTCCTCCCCGTTGCGAGGCGCGTTGGGGCTGAGGCGGAACTGGAGACGTCCGCCGAGCCGGTCGATGGTCCACGGGAGACCCACGCGGTCGACCTCGCGCTGCAGCCCGGTCTGGAGGCGCCGGCCCAAGGTGTCGACGCGTCGACCCGCCTCGGCGGTGAAGATCTCGGCCAGCCCCACCCGTGCCGCCGCCATCGACAGCGCGTTGCCGTAGAGGGTGCCGCCGACGGCGAGGCCGTGACCATCGCCGGTGTCGACGAGGCCGGGGTCGGAGTCGCGATTCGCGCTCACGACGTCAGCGATGGCGTCCGTCATGCCGATCACGCCGATGGGGACACCACCTCCGATGCCCTTTCCGCCGGTGAGCATGTCCGGTTGGAAGCCGAACACGGTGGTACCGCCGCCGTGGACGGCGAACTGCACGTGGGTCTCGTCGACGATCAGGACGGCACCGGCTGCGCGCACGTCGGTGTTGAGCGACGCGACGAACTCGGGGGTCGGGAGCACCAGTCCGCAGTTGGTCAGTGCCGACTCCACCAGGACGGCGGCGACATCGCCGTGAGCGAGGCGAGCGCGCAGCGCATCCGGGTCGTTGTAGGGCAGGACGTCGGTCATCAGCGCGGTCGACGGGTCGAGGCCGCTGAGCTCAGCGTCCATGGCTCCGCTGTCGTCCCGCGACCACAGAGTCTGGTCGAGATGACCGTGGTACTTGCCGTCGAACACCAGCACGATCGAGCGCCCGGTGGCGACGCGGGCGATGCGCAAGGCGTCGATGTTGGCCCCCGTCGCGGACAGCGTGAACTGCCACTGCGGGAGCCCGAACCGCTCGGTGAGCAGCCGGCACACCTCGACGGCGTCGGTCGTGGGCAGCAAGAAGTGGTTGCCGAGCAGTGCCTGGTCGTGGATCGCTCGCACGATGGGCTCGGGTGCGAAGCCAGCCGGCATCGCGAGATCGCAGGCGTTGAAGTCG
>DATCCY010000070.1:0-59685 GCA_036510975.1 Candidatus Nanopelagicales bacterium | reverse complement strand
TCGCGGCGGCGGGTGTCGGCTCTGGCGCGAGGGTACGCCGTACCCGCTGCGCGCCGCCGTGGGTTGGTCCGCTCCGTGCGACCCGGCTCAGCCGGCGCGCCGACGCCGCAGCACCTCGCGCATCGGCGGCACGCGGGTGCCCTCCGACGCCATCCGCGCACGGACCTCGCGCCGGGCACGGAAGAAGCCGACGAGACCGACGAACCAGATGACGTACTGGATCGAGAAGGCGACGCGGAAGCCGGAGAGGTTGTAAGTCTCGCCCTGGCCCACGAGGTCGAGCACCAGACCCACGAGCAGGATCGTGACGAGCGAGGCGAAGAAGCCGCCGACGTTGACGATGCCGGTGGCCGTGCCGAACCGGTTGGGCGGGTTGAAGGTGCGGGCGTAGTCGAACCCAATCATCGAGCCGGGGCCGCAGACGCTCAGGACCAGCACCAGCACGAGCAGCAGCCATCCAGGTGCGGGGGTCGGCAGCGCGAGGACGACGGTCCACACCGCCATCGTGGCGAAGACGATCCCCAGCACGAGCCAGGAGCGGCGCAGCGGGTGGCGCGACACCAGCACGCCGATCACCGGTCCGGCCGCCATGCCGGACAGCACCATGACGGTGAACAACGCTCCCGCGGCCTGCCGGCTCAGCCCCTCGCCCGACACCAGGAACGGGTAGCCCCACAGCATCACGAGCACGGTGCCGGAGAACTGCGTGGTGAAGTGCGTCCAGAGCCCGAGCCGGGTGCCGGGGTGCTGCCAGGCGGTCACGAGGTCGTGCCGCACCTGGGTCCAGGTCGGCGACGCCTCGGCCGGCGCCGAGCCGTCGGGGGAGTCGCGTACGACGGCCAGCGTCAGGATCGCCGCGAGGACGCTCAGCGACGCGGCCGACAGGAACGCCGGCGTCCACCCCGCGCCGTGCAGCAGCGCGACGAGCGGGATCACGCTGAGGATTTGGCCGGCCTGTCCGACGAGCCCGGTCACCTGGGTGAGCACCGGCACCTGCCCGGGGCGGAACCACGAGTTGACCAGGCGCAGCACGCTGATGAAGGTCATCGCGTCGCCGGCGCCGACCAGCACGCGCGCGAGGATCGCGGCCGGGAAGGAGTGGGCCAGAGCGAGGGCGACCTGCCCGAGCGCCATGAGCAGGGAGCCGCCGACGACCATCGCGCGCGGTCCGACCCGGTCGACCATCGCTCCGACCGGGATCTGCATGCCGGCATATACCAGCAGCTGCACGACCGCGAACGTGCCCAAGAGTCCGGCGGAGATCTCGAAGCGGGCCGCGGCGTCGAGCCCCGCGACGCCGAGCGACGTGCGCTGCAGGACGGCGACGACATAGGCGCCGACAGCGATACCCCAGACGAGCCAGGCGCGCGTCGGTGTCCGCTCCACGAGAGCGCATTCTCCCCGCGCCTGGGCGTACTGGCCGATCCGGTCCGGCATCTGGTCGCTCGAGGCGGCATCCGGTGCCGTCGGGCGCCGCGATGACATAGGGCTAGAACGGCGGGGCGTCGCCTGGGTCGTCGGGCGGAGCGAAGCTTCGCGGAGCTGGGTGGTCTGCGAGGCGGTCGAGAACTCCGCGGACGTGGCGGACTCCCGAGACCGCCCGCTCGGACGTGCCGCCGTCGTCGAGGTAGCGGGTGGGTGTGAGGGGGATGGTCTGGCCCCAGGCGGTGCGCCAGGTGGCGGAGCCGTCGGGGGCGGAGTGGTCGAGGAAGGCGGCGTGGTCGGTCTTGATGCGGTGGCAGTCCGCGCAGAGTTCTCCGGTGTTGGTGGTGTCGCTGGGGCCGTCGGGGTAGTCGGTGGCGTGGTGGAGCTGGCAGCGGGTGGTGGGTTGGTCGCACCAGGGGTTGCGGCAGGTGCGGTCGCGTTCGAGGACGAAGGTGCGCAGGGGTTCGGGCAGGTAGGTGCGTCGGCCGTCGTCGAGGAGGTGTCCGTCGACGGGGTCGGTGACCATCCGCCGCCAGTGGGCGATGTCGCGGGCGAGGCGGCGTCCGACCTGCGCGGGCACGGGGGTGCCGTCGAGCAGGCAGGGGTGGTCGGCCTCGCCGCGCAGGGTCGCGAGGTCGATCACGAGGCGGCCCTCGATGCGTGGTGCCCGTCGTCGGCGTCGGGGTCGGTGGTGTCCTCGGGGCCGGGTGCCGGCGGGGTCGCGGCCGCCCCGGTCGTCGAGGCCGGGACCGGTGCGGCACTCGACGCCGCGGTCGTCCTCGCCGCCTTCGCCGTCGCCGCCGTCGGCGTCGTCGTCGTGGAGGACGAAGTCGGTCAGGGCGTCGGCGTGGCAGTTGTCCAGGGTGCGGTCGGACCACTCGTCGTCGACCGTCGGGCGGCCGGGCGAGTCGGCCCCGACCGCACCGACGGCTCCGACGGCTCCGTCGGCTTCGAGGGCTGCGCCACCGGGGAGGCCCGGGTCGGGGTCGCGGGTCGCGGCGCGGCGCTCGCGCTGGAGGTCCTTCGCGTGCGCGGTGATCCGCTCGTACATCCCGGACACCACGATCGGTTGCTGTCCGTGAGGGCGGGGTGCGACCTGATGTCATCCCGCCGGCAGCGGCAACCGGTCGAGCGCCACGGACAACTCGTTGAGCGCGGACTGGTCCCCGGTGTCCGGACCGTAGGTGTACGAGCCGACCATCCGCACGACTCCGTCAGCGCCCACCGACTCGATGTCGGTCCTGCCGATGACCGGGTTGCTCTGCATGACGAGATCCGTGCCGCGCCAGCCCACGCAGGCCGCAGCGGATCCGGGGATGGTCCGCGTCGTCCACCGACCCGTGCGCAGTCGGACCCAGCCGACGGTCGAGCTCGCCTGTGAGGAGCCCGCCGGCTCGGCGGTCAGCTCGTCGGCGTGCCGGGCGCGGTGTACGCCGTCTTGCTGGTGGTGAAGAAGTCGATCGCGGCGAAGCCCTGCTCGCGCGGGCCGTGGCTGGAGTCGCCGCGACCGCCGAACGGCACGTGGAAGTCGACGCCGGCGGTCGGCAGGTTGACCATCACCATCCCCGCCTTGCTCGAGCGCCGGAAGTGCGATGCCGTCGCGAGGTCGGTGGTGACGATGCCGGCCGAGAGGTTCATCGTGCTCGAGTTCGCCGTCGCCAGCGCCTCGTCGTAGTCCGACACCCGGATCACCGAGACGACCGGTCCGAAGACCTCCTCGCGGTTGATCGTGTCGGTCGACGACGTGCCGAGCACCAGCGCGGGGGAGAGGTAGTGACCCTTCGTGCCGAGGTCGAGCAGCTCGCCGCCGAGCACCTCGCCACCCTCGGCGCGCGCGACCTCGAGGTAGCGCAGGTCGACCTCGAGCTGCGAGGGGTCGACCACCGGACCCATGTCGACGCCCGCGCCGCGGGCGTCGCCGACGGTCCAGCGCGACAGCCGCTCGCGCACGGCCTCGACGAGCCGGCCGTGGATCGCATCGGTGACGACGGCGAAGGACGACGCCGTGCAGCGCTGGCCGGTCGAGCCGAAGCCGCCCTGCACGAGGCACTCGACGGCGACGGCGAGGTCGGCGTCGTCGACGACCACGAGCGGGTTCTTCCCGCCGAGCTCGAGCTGCACCTTGCGGCCCAGCGGCGCGTGCGCGTCGAGGATGCCGCGCCCGGTGCCGACCGAGCCGGTGAACGTGACGCCGTTGATGAGCGGGTCGGTCGTCAGCATGGGACCGACAACCGAGCCGCGTCCCAGGACGAGGTTGAGCGCACCCGCGGGCAGGCCGGCGCGGTTGAGGATGTCGACGAGCTCCCATGCGCTGCCGGGCACGAGCTCCGCGGGCTTGAACACCACGGTGTTGCCGTGAGCCAGCGCCGGCGCGATCTTCCACGCGGGGATGGCGATCGGGAAGTTCCAGGGTGTGATCACGCTGACGACGCCGATCGGCTCGCGCGTCACCGACACCTCGACCCCGGCGCGCACGGAGTCGAGCAGGTGCCCGTGCGGTGCGAGCACGTTGCCCGCGAAGTACTTGAGGATCTGGCCCGCGCGCACGACCTCGCCGCGCGCCTCAGGAAGGGTCTTGCCCTCCTCGCGGGCGAGCAGGTCGCCGAGCTCGTCGGCACGAGCGAGCACCTCGGTGCCCGCCCTGTCGAGCACGGTCGACCTCTCCCACGGCGTGGTTCGCGACCACGCGGGGAACGCCGCGGCCGCGGCCTCGATCGCCGTCCTCGCCGTGGCGGCGTCGACCCCGCCGTACTCGAGGACGACGTCGCCGAGGTCCGACGGGTTGAGGTCCGCGTGCGCGTCGCCGCCCTCGACGGCGCTCCCGCCCACGACCGAGGTGATCTGCCGGCTCATCCGATGCTCCTGTCGTCGTACCCCCGACGGCGACCCTAGACGGCGCGTCTTCTCCACGGGCCGCGAGGTGGCCGGCGTGGGAACAGCCCGGGGACGAGGGCGGTTGAGGCGGCATGACACTCGTGGCCGTCACGGGCGCTACCGGTCGGGTCGGCGGACGCGTGGCGCGCGCGCTCGCCGCGGGCGGCGTCGACCAGCGACTCGTCGTGCGTGACCCGGCCCGCGCTCCGCGTCTGGATCGCGCCGAGGTCGCCGTCGCCACCTACGCCGACACCGAGGCGGTGCGGCGTGCGCTCGAGGGCGTCGACATCGTCCTCATGGTCTCGGGCTCCGAGTCGGCCGACCGCGTCGAGCAGCACCGGTCGTTCGTCGAGGGGGCACGCACCTCGGGGGTCGGCCACGTCGTCTACGCGTCGTTCCTCGGGGCCGCTCCCGATGCCGTGTTCACCCTCGCGCGAGACCACTGGGCCACCGAGCGGATCCTCGCCGCGAGCGGGATGGCGTTCACCTGCCTGCGCGACAACTTCTACGCCGACGTCATGCCCGACTTCGTCGGTGCCGACGGCGCCATCCGCGGGCCGGCCGGCGACGGGCGGGTGTCGCTGCTCGCGGTCGACGACGTCGCGGACGTGGCCGTCGCGGTGCTGCGCGACCCGTCGGCCCACCGGGGCACGGCGTACCCGCTCACCGGTCCGGAGGCGCTCTCGTTCGACGACGTCGCGCGGATCATCGGCGAGGAGACGGGCCGACCCACGACCTACGTCCGGGAGACCGTCGCGGAGGCCTACGCCTCACGAGCCGTCTACGGCGCGCAGCCGTGGCAGGTCGACGCGTGGGTGTCGACCTACACCGCGATCGCCGGCGGTGAGCTCGCCGAGGTGTCGACGGCCGTCCGCGACCTGACCGGCCACCCGCCCCGCGACCTCCGCACCGTCCTGCGCTCCCACTAGACCTGCATCGGAGTCTGTGGTCGGCGTCAGGCGGAGGACCAGCCGCCGTCGTCGCTGAGGATCGCGCCGTTGACGTTCGAAGCCTCGTCGCTGGCGAGCCACGACACGGCCGTGGCGATCTCGTCCGGCTGCGCCGGCGCGCTCATCGTGGCCATCGAGAGCATGGCGCGCTGCATCGTCCACTCGTTGGCGGGCGCGGCCGTCGCACCGATGGCCGTCTCGACCGGGCCGGGAAGCACGGCGTTGGAACGGATCCTGTCGGGCCCGTAGTAGTACGCGACGCTCTTCACGAGACCGATCACTCCGTGCTTGGACGCGGCGTAGGCCACTCCTGAAGCGCCGGCGCCGAGCGAGGCCTTCGACGCCACTGTCACGATCGCACCGCCGCCCTGCGCCGTCATCATCGGGATCACCGCGCGGGTCAGGCGCATGACACCGGTGAGGTTGACGTCGAGGACGCGGTTCCAGGTGGCGTCGTCGACCTCGCCGAGGGGCATGAAGTGGTCCATGATCCCGGCGACGTTGGCCAGGATGTCGATCCGCGGTCCGGCCGCGGCCACCAGGCGGTCGACGTCCTCCTGCTTCGTGACATCGACCTGCAGCAGCTCGACGTCGACGCCATCGGCGGCGAAGGCCGCGCGGGTCTCGTCGATCGCGGCCGGGTTGGCGTCGCAGCCGACGACGCGTGCGCCCTCGCGTGCCAAGCGCAGTGCGGTCGCGCGGCCGATGCCGTTCGCGGCGCCGGTGACGATCGCGACCTTGCCGGCATGCCGGGTGGTGTCCATGTCCGTCCCTCTCCGTGGGCGTGGCCAGGGCACGCCCTCGCGTCGGACGCTAGACCCCCGGACGAACGGGACGCAGCGGACGCGATCGCGGCCGGGCTGCCGTACGGTCTGCAGGTCACGCACGGCGCCGTCCTACGACGAGGTCAGGATCGGCGCCCCGGCCGACGGCGAGGAGTGGTCATGCAGGCAGTCGTGTTCCGCGGGGTCGACGCTCCGCTCGAGGTCACCGAGGTGCACCTCGACGCTCCGCGCTCGCACGAGGTGCTCGTGAAGATTGCGGCCGCCGGTGTGTGCCACAGCGACCTCCACGTCGTCCGCGGGGAGTGGACGCGACGGCTGCCCACCGTGCTCGGCCACGAGGGGTCCGGGACCGTCGTGGAGGTCGGTCCGGACGTCACGACGCTGACGCCTGGCGACCACGTCGTCCTGTCCTGGGTCGCGCCGTGCGGCGAGTGCCGGCACTGCCGCGCGGGTGTCGAGGCTCGCTGCGAGGTGGCCGCCAAGGTCGTCGGTCCGACCGGCGGGCTCAACGACGGCACCACCCGGCTGTCCGTCGACGGCCGCCCGGCGTACCACTACCTCGCGGTGTCGTCCTACGCCGAGTACGCCGTCGTCCCGGAGTCCGGCGCGATCAAGGTGCGCGACGACGCGCCCCTCGACCTCATCGCCCTCGTGGGCTGCGCGGTGGCGACCGGCGTCGGCGCCGTGCGCAACACCGCGAAGGTCGAGCCGGGCTCGACCGTGGTCGTCATCGGGTGCGGAGGCGTCGGGCTGAGCGTGGTGCAGGGGGCTCGACTGGCCGGCGCGGCCCGGATCGTGGCGGTCGACCTGCGTCAGGACAAGGTCGACCTCGCGCTGACCCACGGCGCCACCGACGCCGTCGTCGGCACGGGCGACCAGCTCGACGTGTGGCTGCGCGACCTGCTCCCGGACGGTGCCGACTACGCCTTCGACGCCATCGGCCGGACGTCGACGACCGAGCAGGCGATCCGGTTGCTCGGCCTCGGGGGCACGGCGGTCGTCGTGGGGATCCCCCCGGAGGGCTCCTCGGCGTCGTTCGACCCGCTGGTCCTCGTCGAGCTCGACCAGCGCATCCTCGGCTCGAACTACGGCGGGATCCGCCCGGCAGTCGACATCCCCCAGCTCGTCGACCTCGTGATGTCGGGCGACCTGCGCCTCGAGGAGATGGTCTCGGCCCGACGTCCCCTTGACGAGGCCGCCGCGGCCCTGGACGACCTGGCCTCGGGTGCCACCCTGCGCCAGCTCCTGATCCCCTGAGGGTCGACGTCAGCGGGGCAGGTCGATGCGCATGAGGTACGACGTGTCCGCGTGCACGTCGACGACCTCGCCGACCCGACGGAACCCGCGACCGGTGTAGAAGGACTCGCGCTGCGCGAGGCACTCGAGCAGCACGGTGCCGGGGCCGCTGGCCGCGAGGTGCGCGACGGCGGCGTCGACGAGGGCCTTGCCGAGCCCGGTTCCGTGCAGCTGCGGCTCGACCGCCACGCGCGAGATCCACGCGTGGTCGGCGTAGCCCTGGTGCGCCTCGAGCACCTCGACCTCGAAACGCCAGTCGCGCGCGAGGATCTCGTCCTCCGGCGGAGTCGTCGGGTCGATGTGGTGGCACACGAAGCAGGAGCCGTACGGCGAGATCCGGATGATGCCGACGAGCACGTCGTCGAGGAACGTGGCGAGGTGGACGGCGGTCTCGTCGAACGGCTCGACGGAGTAGAAGTGATGCGCATCGGCCCAGCGACGCAACGGATCCGGACCGAGCATCCCGACGATGAACTCCTCGTCGAAGAACGCCCGCGCGGCCAGCGGGGTCGCCGCCGCCCACGCGCCGCGACCGATCTCGCGCACCTCGACCACGATGCTCATGCGGCATTGGTAGCAGCACGAGGGGGACGCTCGACGGCCGGTCCCCCGTGCCGGCCGTCGAGCCACCCCTGGATCAGCCCGGCGGCAGGACCTCGCCGTGACGCTCAAGCACGTGCAGTACGCGGGTGAGGTAGTCGACGACGACGGTGCGCTCGTGCTCGGTCATGCCGTCCTCCGCGGCGACGAGGTCGGCGACCATCGGCCCGATCTGCGCGTAGACCGACGCCATCCCCGGCGCGGTCGGGCGCACGACCCGCCGTCGGCCGTCGGTGGGGTCGGGCTCGCGGACGACGTGGCCGGCCTCCTCGAGCCGGTCGACGAGCACGGTCGCGGACGCCGAGGTCATGTGCAGCCGGCGGGAGAGCTCGACCGGCCCGATCGGCTCGCCCATGAGGTGCTCCATCGCATCGACCTCGCTCGGGTTGAGGTCGAGTCGCCGGGCGATGCCCACGCGTGTCTCGGGTGTCGCGCGGAGCACGGCGTAGAGGGCGTCGGCGACCGCGGAGGCAGGCCAGCCCTCGGGGGCGCCGAGGTGCGGGTCCGGGGAGGTCGCGGTACCGTCCATGTCACTAGACAGTCTAGTGACTTTCGGGTTAGTGTGCATCTCGCTAGGCAATCTAGCGAATGACCGCCCGTCCTGCACCCCCGTACGTCTGGAGTCCTCGTGTCCTTCCCGACCGCCCACGTCGCGCGTCGTCGCAACGCCTTCCTGCTGCTCGGCCTCATCGTGCTGATCGTGGGCGCGATCATGGCCGCACCCGCACCGGCCAAGGTCGCGCCGCTCGTCTCCAGCGGGCTCCCGACGAGCTACCAGTCGGCCGAGGCCGAGCTGCGCCAGAAGTCGCTGCCCAGCGACGGCGTCGCCCCCGCGATCGTCGTCTACAGCAGCACCGACGGCGCCCCGCTGAGCGCGGAGGACAAGGCGGCGATCACGGCCCGCGCCACTGCGCTCGCGCCGCTCGCGGTCGGGGGGCGGACGGCGCCGCCGACCTACTCGACGGACGGCACGGTCGCCGTGGTCGCGGTCCCAGTCGACACCACGGACGACTCGGCCGTGGGTCCGAAGGTCACCGAGATCCGCAAGGTCGCCGCGGCGGATCTCCCGTCCGGGCTGCAGGCCCAGGTGACCGGCGGCCCCGCCATCATCACCGACCTGACCAAGGTCTTCGAGGGCGCGGACACCACGCTGCTGCTCGCGACCGCCTCGATCGTGGCCGTGCTGCTGCTCATCACCTACCGCAGCCCGTGGCTGTGGCTGGTGCCGCTCACCGTCGTCGGCGTCGCCGAGCAGGTGACGACGAAGCTCGTCGCGCTGCTCGCGCCGCACCTCGGCATCGTCGTCGACCCGTCGGCCGCCGGCATCACGAGCGTGCTGGTGTTCGGTGCCGCGACCGACTACGCGCTGCTGCTCATCGCGCGCTACCGCGACCGTCTTCGCAAGGAGGACAGCCGGTTCCACGCGATGCAGGTCGCTCTGCGGCGTACGTCTGAGGCGATCATCGCCTCGGGCCTCACGGTCACGCTCTCGCTGCTCGCCCTGCTGCTCGCGCAGCAGGAGAACCTCCGCGCGATCGGCTTCTCCTCCGCCGTCGGCGTCGTGGTCGCGATGCTGTTCGGGCTCTTCGTGCTGCCCGCGGCGATGGTGGTCTTCGGCCGCGGCCTGTTCTGGCCCTTCGTCCCGCGGGTCGGCGACGCCCCGCGCGAGGGGCGGTTCTGGGGACGGGTCGGGGAGGCCGTGCGTCGGCGTCCCGCCCTCGTCGGTGCGGGTGCGACCGCGCTGCTCGTCGTGATGGCGCTCGGCGGGATCGGCGTCCAGGTCGGGCTCAGCCAGAACGAGCAGTTCCGCGTGAAGCCCGAGGCGGTGCTCGGGCAGGAGACGCTCTCGAGCGCGTTCCCCGCGGGGGCGAGCGCACCCGCCGCGATCCTCACGAACCCGGCGTCGGTCCCCGCCGTCGTCGCGGCCGCGAAGTCCGTGGACGGCGTCGTCTCGGCGACCCCGGGTGCGGCCTCGGCCGACGTCGCGCAGGTCGACGTGATCCTGTCCGGGGATCCGGGCACCGAGCAGTCCTACGACCAGATCCGCGCCCTGCGAGCGGCGGTCGGCGCTGTGCCCGGGGCCGACGCCGTCGTGGGCGGCGACGTCGCGCAGCGGCTCGACGCGAAGGAGGCCTCGATCCGCGACGCCAAGGTCGTCATCCCGATCGTGCTGGTCCTCGTGGCGCTGGTCCTGGTCGTGCTGCTGCGCTCGCTCACTGCGGCCGCGTTGCTCGTGGCGACCGTGCTCGGCACGTTCTTCGCGGCGCTGGGCGTCTCGTGGTGGGTGTTCGAGCACGTGCTGCACTACCCCGCGCTCGACAACCAGGTGCTGCTGCTGTCGTTCCTGTTCCTCGTCGCGCTCGGGGTCGACTACAACATCTTCCTCGCGACCCGGGCGCGCGAGGAGGCGATGGTCAGCGACACTCGCGACGGCATGCTCTCGGCGCTGCGCGCCACCGGCGGCGTCATCACGAGTGCGGGCATCCTGCTCGCGGCCGTCTTCGCGGTGCTCGGCGTACTCCCGCTGATCGCGCTGGCGCAGGTGGGCATCATCGTGTGCGTCGGCGTGCTGCTCGACACGCTGCTCGTGCGGACGGTGCTCGTGCCGGCGCTCGCCTTCATCCTCGGGGAGCGCTTCTGGTGGCCCGCGAAGGTCGACGGCCGGGGACACGCCGACGACGAGGGCCACGTCGTCCTCGACCACGTCCCCGCCTGACCCGCCCTGCTCACCCCGACCCCGGTGACGTGCAGGGGTCGGGGAGGCCGGTGGCTACTCGGGGTTCTTGAGGAGCCTTCTCAGGATCTTGCCGCTGGCGCTCTTGGGGATCGTGTCGGTGATGATCACCTGACGCACCTGCTTGTAGTGCGCGACCTGGCCGGCGACGAACGCCATGATCTCCTCCGGCGTCGCCTCGGCGCCCGGGCGCAGCACCACGTGCGCGACCGGGATCTCGCCGGCGGACTCGTCCGGGATCCCGACGACGGCCGCGTCGGCGATCGCGGGGTGCGTGAGCAGCAGCGCCTCCAGCTCGGCCGGCGGGACCTGGAATCCGTTGTACTTGATGAGCTCCTTGAGCCGGTCGACGATCCAGAGGTGCCCGTCGGCGTCGATGTGCCCGATGTCACCGGTGTGCAGCCAGCCCTCGCGGTCGAAGATCGCGTCGGTCGCCGCCTGGTTGCCGAGGTAGCCGAGCATCACCTGCGGACCCTTGATGCAGATCTCGCCGTCCTCGTCGACGCCGAGCTCCTGCTGCGTCACGGGGTCGACGACCATCGTGAGCGTGTTCGGCGCCGTCACGCCGCACGAGCCCGCCTTGTAGTTGCCGGGCGGCGTCAGGTGCGACACGGGGGAGAGCTCGGTCATGCCGTAGCCCTGGACGACGTCGCAGCCGAGCCGCGCGCCGCACTCGAGGGAGAGCTCCGCGGACAGCGGTGCCGCACCGGAGAAGACCTGCTTGAGCGCGGAGAGGTCGTAGCTGTCGACCATCGGGTGCTTGGCGAGGGCGACGACGATGGGCGGTGCGACGAACGAGCGCGTGATGCCGTGCTCCTGGTGCAGGCGCAGGAACTCCTCGAGATCGAAGCGCGGCATCGTGATGATCGTGACGCCGGCGCGCAGCCCGGTGTTCATCAGCACCTGCATGCCGTAGATGTGGAAGAACGGCAGCACGGCGATGAACTTCTCGTCCTCGCTGATGTCGGCGCCGGACAGCACCTGCGCGACGTTCGCGATCAGGTTGTGGTGCGTCAGCATCACGCCCTTCGAGATCCCGGTCGTGCCGGACGAGTACGGCAGCACGACGACCGTGCCGGCCTCGACGGGCACCTGTGCCGCGAGCGGAGCTCCGAACAGCGCGGTGACCGGCATCGCCTCCTCGGACTCGCCGAGGACGTAGATCTCGGCCACGCCGGTGTCCTCGGCGCCCGCAGTCGCGACCTCGAGGAACATCGGGATCGTCACAAGGATCGACGCACGGGAGTCGACGAGCTGCTTGTGCACCTCCTGCGCGGTGTACGTCGGGTTGATCGTCGTGATCGTGCCCCCCGCCATCGCGACGCCGTGGAAGATCACGGCGTACTCCGGGATGTTCGGGGACATCAGGGCGAGGACGTGGCCGGGTCCGAAGCCCTTCGCGACGAGGCCGCCGGCCAGCGAGCGGACCGCCGCCGCGAGGCCGGCGTAGGTGATGGTGCGGCCGCTGCCGCCGTCGATGAGCGCAGGCTTGTCGCCGAGGCGCTCGGCGTTGGCGAGGACGTACTCCGTGAGCGGGACGTCCGGGATCTCGACGTCGGGCAGCGGGCTCGCGAACACCATCGGGGGCTCCTCGGGCTAGGGCGTCAGTGACCTGAGCGGAAGTGTGGCCCAGGCAGGCACGTTCGGCGCGCGAATCCCCGGAAAGCGACCGGGTCGGGGCGGCGTCAGGCCCCGGTGGCCCAGAGGTCGGCGGCGAGCAGCTCGGCGACGAGGGTCTCGGACAGCAGGCGGACGTCGTCGTCCTCGTCCCCCGCGTAGCGCAGGGAGTACGCCGCACCCTCGACGTCGGCCCCGACCGCGACCACCGTCGAGCCGCGCTCGGTGGTCCAGCGCAGCAGCTCGTCCTCCCATCGCGAGCCGGCCAGCAGGAGCATCCGGTAGTCGGTGGTCTTCGTGAGGTAGACGTCGACGTGGCTCCAGTCGCCGGTCTCGCACGCGTACGCCGGGACCCGCGGACCCTCGCGCAGCATGAGCGCCGACTGCTGCGCGGACGACAGCCGTCGCGCAGGCGCCACGACGTGCGTGCCCTGCGGCCCGACGAGCAGGCGCCTGAGCTCCGGCAGCCACTCCCCGCGGGAGGAGAGCAGGCTCTGCGACGCCACAGCCGCGCGCCGCACCAGGGACGGGACGTCGAGGTCGGCGCGCGCGACCCGCGGCTCGAGGGCGAGGAGCAGCGCGAGCGTGTGCTGGAACGAGCGGCAGGCGACGCCGCCGTGCTCGACCCCCGCGTGCATGTCGACCACCTCGTGGACCCCGCCCTCGACGTCGCGCGCCAGGTCGCCGTCGAGCGTGTTGGTCACGAGCACGACCGGGCACCGGTCGCGGTAGTGCGCGGCCGCCGCTCGCGTCTCGCGCGAGCCGCCCCCGGCGGTGATCGCGATCACGACGGTGTGCCCGTCCGCTGCGGGGAGCAGGTCGCTGCTCGCGAGCTCGGCGACGGCGTAGATGCCCCGTGCGCGCAGTCTGGCGGCGGCGACGGCCGCGGCGTAGAACGACGAGCCCATCCCGAGCAGCACGAAGCGCGACGCCATCGGGAGGACGCCCCAGGGGTCCTGCGCCTCGAGGTGGTCGGCGAGGGCGTGGAGGGCCTCGGGCTTGCGCTCGAGGTCGGCCAGGAACAGGGCGGGGTCCATCGGGTCACTCCTCGTCGGGCAGCAGGTCGGTGAGGGCCGCGTCGGGCACGTAGACCCAGTGCGGCAGATGGCGCGCGGCGTAGAGGTACTCGCGGCACTCCTGCTGCAGGCGCAGCGGCACGAGCAGCCGCTCGTCGAGCAGCTCGAGCGAGCCCGACGCCGCGAGCGAACCGCGGTAGGCGTGGAGGAACGCGTCCTGCGCGGCGGCGATCCAGGTGCGCACGGCGTCTTTGTCGACACCGTCGGTGCGCTTCACGGCCACGCGCCCGACATGGTCGAGCGACGCGAGCATGCCGGCGACGTCGAGGGCCGCCGGCTGCGGCGCGGAGCGCTCGTCGGGTGCGAGCACCGGGTTGCCGTCGAAGTCGGTGACGGCGTATCGGGGCGGGTCGCCGTGGCGCAGCACCTGACCGACGTGCAGGTCGCCGTGGACGTCGATGAGCGGGGTGCCCACGCAGGCGCGGAAGGCCGCGAACGACACGGCGATGCGGCCGGCACGTGAACGCAGGCGCACACCCTCAGGCCCGGTCACCAGCTGCACCGCGGCGTCGAGGTCGTCGTAGGCGCGGGCCGTCCACCGCGCGGTCAGCCGGTCGTCGGCCGTGCTCACCCTGCCGTCGCCGGCGAGCGCGAGGTGGAGCGACGCGGTGAGCTCGCCGAGGCGGACGGACGGCACCACGGCGTCCTCGAGGCTCGACTCGCCGCGCGCGTGGCTCCGGACGTCGTCGACCGCCCAGTCCCACCCGTCCTCGGCGCCGGGGAGGAACTCGGCGACGCTGGCCAGCAGCAGGCTCGTGGAGTCGTCGTCGTGGTCGACGTAGTGCAGCAGCCCCCAGGGACGCGGGGTCCCGGCGAAGTCGGCGGCGATCAACCGACCGAGGCGTCGCCGGGCCGGTTGGGCGCCGCGCACCCCCGGACGGGGCAGCTGCACCGACCACTTCACCATCGCCCGCTCGCCGACGACGACCGACTCGTTCGTCTGGTCGACGGTGAGCGCGCGTTCGCCGCTCACGTCCTCGGCGTGCCACCCGTCGGCGTCGAACGCCCGGTCGCCCTGCACCGCGCGACCCTCCGGGGTCGATGCCTCACCGCGCGCGGCCTGCATGCGCCTCACGTCGGCGATCCCTCGGACCAGCGCCTCGGCCACACCGTCACCCGGCATCGCGCGGCGCAGCGTCCCAGCAGTGACGAGCAGCGGGACGGTCCAGCGGTCGCCGTCCCGGTCCTCGACCACACCGACCCACCGGCCGGCGCCGAGGTCGGCCGCGTCGACGAGCCGTAGCGGCGTCGCGACGTCGACCTGCGCCCGACGGTCCCCTCCCGGCAGCACGAGGCCGCCCGGACTCGCCGCGACGAGACGGGAGAGCTCCTCGAGCGAGGTCACGCGGACGCGCTGCCCTCGGCGTGGGTCCGCGCGACCTGCTCGATGATGTCGGCGCCGCGGCGCAGACCGTCGCGAGCGCGTACCCGCTCGCCGATCGCGGCGAGCGTCGACTGCCGCTCCGGGTCGAGCACGGCCGCGAGCGCGGCGTCCATCTCGCCGTCGGTGAAGGCGTACGTCGCGAGCCGCACGCCGAACCCGAGCTCGTGCATCCGCTGCGCGTTGTCGTACTGGTCCCAGAACAGCGGCAGCAGGATCATCGGCTTGCCGAAGTGGAGCGACTCAGTCGTGGTGTTGTTGCCGCCGTGGGTGATGACGGCGTCGACCTGCGGGATGAGGGTGGTCTGCGGCAGGAACTCCGCGCCCACCATGTTGTCGGCAAGCTCGTACTCGCCCGCCTGCGGTCCCTTGCTCACGATGAAGCGGTGGGGTGTGCGACCCAGCACGTCGACGAGCCGCTTCATCAGCTCGACGTCGGCGCTGCCGAGCGACCCGAGCGAGAGGTAGATCAGAGCGCTGCCGGCAGGACGGTCGGCCACCGCCGCAGGCACGGCGTACTGCTCGTCGGTCTCGCGCACGCTGGAGTCCATCCGGTGCCACGTGGGGTCGAGCGGCCGGGCGTCGGTGTAGTCCGCCTCCTGCGGGAAGACGTAGAGGTTCGCGTGCTCACTCGTGTGCACGAACTCGAGCTCGGGCAGCGGCGGCGCGCCCTGCTCCACCACCCACGCGTCGAACGACTCCCACGTCGCGCGGTGCGTACGGTCGTACTCCGCGCGGAACGAGCCCCACTCGGAGCGGTCGGCGGCGGGAAGCCCGGAGTACGGCGGCGGGATCTCGCTGCCCGGCGCCTCGAGCGGGTTGCAGGACATGATCCGGACGTACGGCGCCCCCGCGGTCAGGAGCGCGGGGAAGGCGACGACGTTGTCCTCGACGATCACGTCCGGCTGCACCCGCGCGAGGATCTCGCGCAGCTGCGGCTCGCAGTACCTGGCTCCGTCGATGAGCGCCTGCCAGGTCGGCAGCATGTACGTCTCGAGCTGCTCGAGCGTGGGCTTGCGGAACTCGGGTGCGGCTTGGCGGATGAACTCCTTCCAGAACGCACCGGGGTCGGCGTCGGCGTCGCTGTCGCTGTCGCTGTCGCTGTCGCTCGCCTCGGGCCGCGGTGCGAGGTCGACGAGGTCCTCCTCGAACCCGAGCGCCGTGAGCTTGCCCTTCCAGGACGCCTCGGCCGCGAAGACCACCCGGTGCCCGCGCCGGCGCAGGACGTCGCCGACGCCGATGCACTGGTTCGTCGGTCCGAAGGCCGACTCGGGCATGAACAGGATCGTGAGCGGACGCACGGCCATCAGCTCTCTCTCAGGGCGGGGACGACAGGCGAGCCAGCCTAGGCGACAGGCGGCGGGGGTCAGGCGGCGCAGGTGCAGCCGGTGATCGGCCCGCACTCGCCGCACTCGGGGGCCCAGCGCCAGTAGACGCGGGCGAGCACGACCATCGCGCCGACGAGCGCGACGCCGCAGTAGACGAGGTACGCCGTGACCCCGGCGACGGCGCCGTAGGCGCCGGCCACGAGGCCGTCGAGCGCGAGCAGCAGCCAGGTGCCCGCGGCGATGCCGGAGACGTCGGCGCTGCGCCATGCGGTCACGGCCGCGGGCGTGACGTACCAGAGGGCCGAGGCGCCGAGCAGGGCCGGGAACAGGCCGGGGAACCAGGGTGTCGCGGCCGCGGTGGCGGCGAGCAGCGCGGCCCAGGTCAGCGGCAGCCACATGCCCGCACGCTCGTCGCTGCGCCGCACGACGGCGACGAACGTCGCGACGAGGGAGGGCAGCCCCACGGCTGCGGTCAGGACCACCCAGGAGTCGTGGAGGTGGACGCCATAGACCAGCCAGGCGATGGTGGACACCACGGTGTTCGTGACGCTAGGCAGCGAGATGCCCGCGACGGACCCGGTACGCCGCACGCGGAGCCACTGCGGCACGCCGAAGGCCAGCGCGAGCGCGGCCGTGGCAGCACCGGTCACGATCACGAGCAGGTCGTTCGACATGGCTGCCTCCCTCGGCGCGCGAGCCCGGTCCGGGCGTGCGTGAGGCCGCCCCCGGATGAGGACGGCCCTCTCGTTACTGACTCGTGAGTCAGTAACGAGAGAACCCTATCCGACCACGTTACTGACTGGCGAGTCAGTAACGCGTGGTCCGCGGCATACCCGCCCGGGGAGGCTCGGCTTTCCTGCCACGGGCGGCGCATGGCAGCGTGTCCCCGGGCGGCCCGCCGGTGTGCCGCCGACAGGAGGAACCGTGACGACGACGGACCAGGCGATCGCCTTCGAGCACGAGCACTGCGCGCACAACTACCACCCGCTGCCGGTGGTCATCCGCGAGGGCGAGGGCGCCTGGGTCACCGACATCGAGGGCCGCCGCTACCTCGACATGCTGTCGGCATACTCGGCGATCAACTTCGGTCACAGCAACGCGACGCTGATCGCGGCCGCGGAGGCGCAGCTGCACCGGATCACCCTCACGAGCCGCGCGTTCCACAACGACCAGCTCGGAGAGTTCTGCGCCGGGCTCGCGCGCCTGGCGCGGCACGACGGGGTGCTGCCGATGAACTCCGGCGCCGAGGCCGTCGAGACCGCCCTCAAGGTCTCGCGCAAGTGGGGCTACGAGAAGAAGGGCGTCCCGGCCGACCAGGCCGAGATCATCGTCTGCGCCGGGAACTTCCACGGCCGCACGACCACGATCATCTCCTTCTCCGACGACCCCGAGGCGCGCGACCACTACGGCCCCTACACGCCCGGCTTCGTCACCGTCCCCTACGGCGACATCGACGCGCTCTCCGGCGCGATCACCGGGAACACGGTCGCGTTCCTGGTCGAGCCGATCCAGGGCGAGGCCGGCGTCATCCTCCCGCCGAGCGGCTTCCTGCAGGCGGCGCGCGCGCTGTGCGCGGAACGCAACGTGCTCTTCGTGGCCGACGAGATCCAGGCCGGGCTCGGCCGCGCCGGCGCGACCTTCGCGTGCGACCTCGTCGACGTCCAGCCCGACATCCGCATCCTAGGCAAGGCGCTCGGCGGCGGCATCATCCCGGTGTCGGCCATCACGGCCGACTGGGACGTGCTGTCGGTGATCCACCCCGGGCAGCACGGCAGCACGTTCGGCGGCAACCCGCTCGCGGCAGCCGTCGGCATCGCGGTGGTGGCGCTGCTCGAGACCGGCGAGGTGCAGGAGCGCTCGAAGCGCCTGGGTGATCACGTGCTCGCGACGTTGCGCAGCGCGAACCTTCCGGGCATCAAGGAGATCCGCGGCTGCGGCCTGTGGTGGGCCATCGAGCTCGACGGCACCGGCCGCACCGGCCGCGAGGTCAGCCTCGAGCTGCTCGCGCGCGGGATCCTCGCCAAGGACACCCACACCTGGACGATCCGGTTCGCCCCGCCGCTGGTGGTGTCCGAGTCCGACCTCGACCACGCGCTGGACACGGTCGTCGACGTGCTCAGCGAGCAGGGCAACGGCACCCTCCCCTAGCCTCCGCAGTTCTCCGCTGAAGGTGCCCGACGCGCGACAGACGCACGTCGGCGCCCCACGTGTGGGGTCGGCGTACGGCTTCCGGACGTGGAAGACCCCCGGGCGGGCCACGCACGCGTCGGGTGACACGGGCGAGGATCGGCTGGACGGGCCGACACCCGGGGGTCCGGTGGCTGCCTGGGTCTGCCGCCAGTAAGGGCGCGACCGTCGGTCAGCGGGCTGTCCTGGCTAGCGGGCAGCCACCTCACGAATCCGATGCTCACTCATGAATCGGACCACCTCCCTTCACGTGTAGGACGACGGTACGTCCTCGCGACGGATCCGCAAGGGGTTTCGCTTCGTCGTCTCCGGCTGCTCAGTAGCCCCAGACCGAGCACTGGTGCTGCGCGAACAGCGTGCCGTCGGTGATCGGCGTCGAGCGCCCACCCGCGCGCAGCGACATCAGCTGCGCGTTGGCGCCGCGCTGCGGCTGCAGCCGCGGCCAGTGCGCGCCGCCCGCGGAGTCCGGGCGTCCGGTCCAGATGAACGAGCCCCAGTACGCCGTCATGTCACGAGCGAGTCGGCGCTCAGCGGCGTCGAACGTCGCGGCGATCGATGTCCCGTTGTCGAAGCTGGGCCACATGTACGGCTGCTCTGCGGCGTGCGTCGCTCCCCAGACGTAGCCGTCGCGCGGACCGAGACCCGGTCCGGTGCGGTGGTCGAACTGGTAGACGTACGTGGGCGTGAACGACGCGAGGGCGTCGTTCATCTGCTTCCCCTGGCAGCCGCCGTTCATCCACCCTGCGTCGGTGACGATGGCGCCGAACAGGTAGGCCGCCGTCCACTGGTCGGACGTCGCCTGCCACGGATAGGCGCTGAAGAGGCTCGCGGCGAAATCAGTCCCGTACCAATCGATCAGCGTCGCCTCGTACTGCTCGCGAGTCGCGCCGGCGAAGACGTCCGCACCCACCCCGCGGCCTTCGTCCCGGTTGGCACCGACCAGCACCGGCACATGGGCGAAGCTGCCGGACATCACGGCGTCCCAGGTGACCTGAGGGAGCGTCGGGGTGCCTGTGACGATCCCGGGTCCCCAGTCGTTGGCGTCGTTCGCCGCCAGCAGTTCGGCGACGGTCTTGCTGCGCAGGCAGGCTGCCTCGGACGCGTCGGCCGACATCGTGCAGCCGAGCTCCGGCACGATCCACGCCGAGGTGTCTAGGTCGTCGGCCAGCGCCCAGGACACGCAGTTGCCGCTCTCGATCACGGCCTGGGCGAACAGCCCGCGGGAGCCGGGAGCGCTCAGGTGCGCGCAGACCGACCAGGCGCCGGCGGACTCTCCTCCGATCGTCACTCGTGCCGGGTCGCCGCCGAAGGACCTGATGTTGCGCTGCACCCAGCGCAGCGCGGCCTGCTGGTCGAGGAAGCCGTAGTTGCCTCCCTCACCACGCTCGGCGATGAGGGCCGGGTGCGTCAGCCAGCCGAGCAGGCCGAGCCGGTAGTTGATCGTCACGACGATGGCACCGGTCTGGGAGACGATCTGCGTCCCGTCGTGCTGGTTGGAGCTCCCGTTCTCCAGTCCTCCGCCGTGGATCCAGACGTACACGGGCAGCGAGGCGCCAGGCTTCGCGGAGGCCGGTCGCTGGACGTTGAGGAACAGGCAGTCCTCGGTGAGCGACTCAGGACCGTTGCCGCTCGCCGACGCCGGGCACCGGTTGCCGTACGTGGTGGCGCTCAGCGTGCCCTGCCACCGCGCCACGGGCACCGGGGGCTTCCAGCGCAGCTCGCCGACGGGGGCCTGGGCATAGCGCAGGCCGAGGAAGCTGTCGACGCCGTCGGCACGGACGCCGCGCACGGCCCCGAGCGGCGTGGTGACGACCGGTGATGCGGTCGAACGGTCGGTGACCGTCGCGGCCACCGACGCGACCGTTCGTGCGATGCCGTCGGCGTGGGCGGTGCCGCGCGGGTCCGGCCGCTCGGATGCCGTGGCGGTCGTGGTGAGCGCCGCGGCCAGGGAGAACACGGCGAGGCCGATGACAGCCGGTCGTCGTGTCCGGGACGTACTCATGGTCCGCTCCTCCCCGCCCCGGAAGGGGCGGTCGGACGGCGAACGGCTCTCCTACGGCGCACCCGCCGTCACATGTGGTGGTGAGGATCGTGCCGATCCTCGCAGCGGCTCGTCGGTCGGGGTCGTGCCCGACCTCCCCCTTCGGCGCCCGGCCGGCTGTCGTGCGGTGCTCTGCCGACGACCCGGGCCGCTCGAGACCCAGGCTAGTGAGCCGCGCCCCGTCGATTCAGGCCGAACTGAGCGGTGAGTCAGTATCCGGACGCCACAGCCTCGGGCGCTCCGCTCAGGGCAGCCAGGAGACGTGGCCGCCGAGGTAGTAGTAGCCGAGGAAGGCACCGGCGTCGATGAACAGGTGCGCGATCAGGAACGGCATGACCCGGTTCCACCGGCGGTAGAGCAGCGCGAACGCGGTGCCCATGGCGAGGTTGCCGAGGAAGCCGCCGAAGCCCTGGTAGAGGTGGTAGGCGCCGCGCATGAGCGCGCTGCCGCCGACCTGCTGCCACGGCTTCCAGCCGAGCTGCGCCGTGCGGTGCAGCATGTAGGCCAGCACGATGACCTCTTCGAGGATCGCGTTGTACGACGCCGAGGCCACGAGCAGGATCGGCGTCCACCAGTGCCGGTCGGCCGTCACGGCAGCGATGCGGACGTTCATGCCGAGGTGGAACGCGAGCAGGTAGAACGCGAGGCCGATGCCGCCGAGGACGATCGCGAGCGCGGCGCCCTTGAGGATGTCGCGCTTCCAGTCGCGCAGGTCGAGACCGATCGCCTGGCGTCCCTCGCCGCTGCGACGCAGCAGGTGCACCACGAGCAGCACCGGCACGAGCGCGAGGGAGATGCGCGCGGCCTGGAACAGGATGTCGAGCCACGGCCGGTCAGGGATGTACGTCGTCACCAGGGTCGTGGTGTGGCTCTGGATCGACTCGCCGCTGGTCAGGGTGTCGAGCAGCGACAGGATGGCGCGCAGCGCCGACGCCGCGATGGACAGCCACAGGACGAGCCACATCTCGGCGCGCAGGGTGCTCCGGTCGGGCATGGACGGCGTCCAGTCCGGGTCAGGGGCGGCCACGGCGGTATCGCGTTGGGGCTCCATGGGGGCATCCTTGCTGACGGGGAATCACGGCAGCGCCCCACGGCGTTGACCGGGTGTCGCTCACGCACCCAACGCGCGGGGCGGCAGCCAGGTTCCACCCGCGAGAGAATGGTCACCATGCAGCCCGAGAGCCTGTACGAGATCGTGACCGACGTGCCGTCGGACCTCGACGCGCCGGTCCTCGTGCACGCCCTCTCCGGCTTCCTCGACGCGGGCGCCGCGCGCCAGCTCGCCGTGGGTCACCTGCTCGCCACCCACGAGAGCCGCACGGTCGCCACCTTCGACCTCGACGCGATCTACGACTACCGCGCCCGGCGCCCGCGGCTGGTCTTCGACACCGACCACTACGCCTCGATCGAGTTCCCCGAGCTGCTGCTCACCGAGGTCACCGACAGCCGCGGCACCGGCTTCCTGCTCCTGCACGGCCCCGAGCCCGACTTCGCCTGGCAGGCCTTCAGCGCCGCCGTGGTGCAGATCGTCGAGCGGTTCGGCGTACGCCGGTCGATCGGGCTCAACGCGATCCCGTGGCCGGCTCCGCACACGCGCCCGGTGGGCGTCACGGCGCACGCGACCGACCCGTCGCTGGTCTCCGGCCGTCCGACCTTCGTCGGCGCGATCGAGGTGCCGGGCCACCTCGCCGGCGGTCTCGAGCTCGCGCTCGGCGCGGCGGGCCACGAGGCCATGGGCTTCGCGGTGCACGTGCCGCACTACCTCACCCAGGTCGAGTTCCCGCGCGCTGCGCTCCGGCTGCTGGAGGAGGTCGCCGTCGCCGGCAACCTCGATCTCGACCTGCTTCCGCTCGCCGTGGCGGCCGACGACAGCGACCGCGACATCGACCAGCAGGTGTCGACCAACCCCGAGAACGTCGAGGCGGTGCGGGCGCTCGAGGAGCAGTACGACGCCCTCGTACGGGGCGCGGAGTCGGCGCTGCCGATGGCCGAGCGGTCCGACATGGCGCAGGAGCCGATCCCGAGCGGCGACGAGATCGCCGCACAGCTCGAGGCGTTCCTGCGAGAGATGGACGACGACAAGGGCCGCTCCGAGTAGCAGGGACCGTCGCGGCCCGCTTCACCGCCCGAATCACCGGTCTAAGGCCGGCAATCCGTGGATCGGGTGGTGGAGCGGCTGGGTCGGCGCCCGCGCCTGGGATCAGGGCAGCGAGAGCCGGGAACCGGCCGGGTGCTCCACGCGGGCGCCAGGGCCGAGGACCCAGACGGACTGGCGGCCCTGGACTTCCCAGTCCCCGTCGCCCACGCTCACGAGCGCGGTGTCCTCGTCGATCCCGATGAGGGTGGTCGTGTCGGGCTTGTGCAGGAACGCGTTGCGCAGCACGTCGGGCATCCAGCCGAGCATCTTGTCGAAGTGCGGGATGACCCGGACCTGCTGCACCAGGCCGAGGCCGGTCGGCTGGTGGGGGTGCACGAGGTCGCGCATGCGCGGTGCCCACTCCGAGAGGGCCATCGCGCCCGCGCTGCATCCCGCGAGGGCCGCGCCTGCCTCGTGCGCCGCGACGATCGCGTGCCATACGGCGGTGCCGCGCAGCGTCTCGGCGAGGAAGGCCGGGTTGCCTCCGGACAGGTAGATCAGGCCGGCACCCTCGATCTCCCGCACCCAGCGCCGCGACTCCGCGTCCTCGCGCGTGCGGACGTCGACCACGACCTGCTCCACACCGAGGCGCTCGGCCTGCTCGCGGCCGAGGCGGTGCCACCGCGCGAGGGACTCGTCGCCCTCGGGCGCGGCCGCGGTGGCGAGCTGGACGTACCGCGGGGAGCGTCCGGCGATCAGGTCGCGCTCGATCTCGGTCATGACGGGCACGTACTCGCCGGAGCCGACGAGCGCGACCGGTGCGTGCGTCATCGACGTACCTCCCACTCGACGCCGTCGGGGGTGTCGCGCACCTCGATGCCGGCGGCGGCGAGGCCGTCGCGGATCGTGTCGCTCTCGGCCCAGCGCTTCTCGGTGCGCGCCTGCGCGCGCAGCTCGAGGACGAGGTCGACGAGCGGGCGCAGCGTCTCGGTGACGTCGACCGGCTCGCCCACAGCGGCCGTCGACCGCGCGAGCTGACGTCGCAGCTGGGGGAGGTCGAGCGGCGTGAGGTCGTCGCCCAGCCCGTCCAGCACGATCGCCAGTGCGCGCGGAACGTCGCCCACCCCGAGGGCCTCGTCGACCGCGAGGTCGGCCGAGTAGACCGGCGGATCGGCGACGACGCTGCGCGGCTCGGCGGTCGCCGCCGACCGGCCGTGCGCGGCTATCTGCTCGACCGAGATCGTCTCGCCGCTGGGCACGACCCACTCGTCGCCGTGCACGCGGACGACCACGGTGCCGCGACCGACGACCTCGCACGCGCCGCTGTCGAGATCGATCACGAGACCGGTGTGCTCGTCGACCCCGAGGACGAACACGTCGTCCGGCAGGAGCGTCTCGAGCACCTTCAGCCGGCGCTCGCCCTGCCAGCAGAAGCGCGTGTCGTGGGTGCCGCCCTCGGCGTTGTTCCAGTGCGGGACGACGGCGGCGCGCAGCCCGGTCGCGCGACCGACGACGTCGAGGCCCTCGAGCCAGTGCGGGTCCTCGCCGACCTTGTAGACCTCGTAGACGGGGATGGTCACGAGCCCGAGGGTGAGCGCCGCGGCCGAGGCGAAGGTAACGGCGCCGCCCTCGGCCAGCCGCGCGTGCAGCGCCTCGGGAACGGCGCTGCCGGCCCAGGTGCGCAGCGCGTACGACGGCGAACCGGGGCCGGCGAAGACCCAGTCGGCGGCGCGGAGCCTCGCCATCTCGACGGCATGGGCGGCGGGGTCGGCCGGGGGCGCGCTGCGGAAGGTGACGGCCTCGACCTCGCGGCCGACGCTCTCGCGGAAGTACTGCTGGGCCTTCTCGGTGAGCTCGTCGGCGTTCTCCTGGAAGCCGTACGGCGAATCGAGGAGGACGGCGCGGACGTCGGTCCCGAGCCGCGCGAACGTGCGCTGGTGGGGCGTGACCATCGTCGGGCTGGTCTCGCCCGAGCCGAGGATCGTGAGGATGCGGGGCACCTGCTGATCATCGCCCATCCGCCGCGGGCGCGCCCTTCGCGAACCCTGCCCGTGCTCAGACCAGGCCGAGGGTCCCGGCCGTACGACGCATGATGTGGTCGAAGAAGGCGTCGAGATCGTCGATCGTGTTGTTGTACTGCCCGTCGAGCTCGAGGCTGATGTGGCCGAGGAGTTGCGTACGCGCCATGAGTCCGGCGACGAGGTGCGAGTCCGGGACGATCGGTGGCACGAACTCGCGGAGCCGCTTCATGCCGCGGGTGACTTTCCGCGGCACTGCGACGTCCTCGGGCGTCATGCCCTGGGTGAAGCCGTCGGCGAGGATCTCGATGAGCGTCACCGAGACGCGCGTCCCGGGCCCGATGGTCGCGTCGGGTGCGGCGTAACCGGGCACCGGCGAGCCGTAGATCAGCGCCCACTCCTGGGGGTGGGCGAGGGCCCAGTCGCGACAGCCGTTCGCCACCGCCATCCAGCGCCCGAGAAGGTCTCCGCGCGCGAGGGACGCCTCGCGCGCGTCGACGGCGTCGCCGAGGCCGTTGTAGGCGTCGATGATGAGCCGGGTCAGCAGGTCGTCGCGGCTGGGGAAGTAGCGGTAGACGGAGCTGCTCACCATGCCGAGGTCGCGCGCGACGGCGCGCAGCGAGAGCCCGGCGGCCCCCTCGGCCTCGAGGTGCGCGCGAGCGGTGTCGAGGATCTCGCGGGTCAGCTCCGCGCGGGCGCGCTCCCGAGCCGTCCGGGGTGCCGACGTCGCGGCGGTGTCGCTCATGCACCCATCATGCCATAAACGAGAGCGGTGTCCATGATTGTGATCAGTGCTCTTGACGCAATGCCGAGCACCGCTCCATACTGTAAGCAGTGCTCTCGCAACGGGCGGGGCAGCAGATCGGAGCCGAGTCATGTCGGAGCAGTTCCACGTCGTCGTCGGGGCCGGACCCATCGGGTCCGCCGTCACCCGCCAGCTCGTCGCGCAGGGCCGACCCGTGCGCGTCGTCACCCGCAGCGGTTCGGGTCCGGACGGCCCGCTGGTCGAGAAGGTCGCGGCCGACGCCGCGGACGCCACCCGGCTCGGCGAGCTCGCCGCGGGTGCCGGCGTCATCTACAACTGCGTGAACCCGCAGTACCACCGCTGGGCCACCGACTGGCCGCCGGTCGCCAACGCACTGCTGGCCGCGGCGGAGTCGTCGGGCGCCGTGCTGGCCACGACCGCGAACCTCTACGTCTACGGCGAGGTCGACGCCCGGATGACCGAGCAGACCCCGCTGAACGGCAGCTACACCAAGGCCAAGGTCCGGATCCGCATGTGGCAGGACGCCCTCGCCGCGCACCAGGCCGGGCGCATCCGCGCCACCGAGGCGCGCGGTGCCGACTACGTCGGTCCCGGCTCCGAGTCGCACCTCGGCGACCGCACGATCCCGAAGCTGCTCGCGGGCAAGAACGTGCAGGTGCTCGGCAGCCCCGACACCCTGCACACCTGGACCTACACCGAGGACATGGCTCGCACGCTCATCGCGATCGGCGCGGACGAGCGTGCGTGGGGCCGGGCCTGGCACGTGCCCAGCGCGCTGGAGTGCACGCAGCGCGACGCCATCGCGCGGCTGGCTGCGATGGCCGGCGTACCGACGCCGAAGGTGAGCACGCTGTCCCCCCTGCTGCTCAAGGCGATCGGGCTCGTGAACCCCGTGATCCGCGAGCTGCCGGACGTCGCCTACCAGATGGACCGGCCGTTCCTCATGGACTCCTCCGCCGCCCAGCACGAGCTCGGCCTCGTCCCGACCCCGGCCGACGACGTGCTCCGAGCCATCCTCTCGGCGTACGACGTCCCGGCCCGCCGCGCCGCCTGACGAGGTGCGCCCGGTGCGTGACGACGCGGTGCCGATGCTGACGACAACCCACCCATCGGTGCCGCCCGTGTGAGAGCCTCCGCGCGTGGATCTGCGCCGCGCTCGCCTCGCCGTCACCATCGCCTACGTCGGACAGGGCGTGTGCTTCGCCGCGCTCGTGTCGCGGGTACCGGCGGTGCAGACGAAGTTCGAGCTGTCCGACGGGGCGCTCGGGCTGATCGTCGGGCTCGTCCCGATCATCGCCGGCGTCGGCAGCGTGGTCGCAGGGTCGCTCGCGGAGAAGCACGGCAGCCGGCCGGTGCTGCGCGTGCTCGGCCCGCTCGTGCCGCTCGCGCTCGTCGCGGCCGGTCTCGCGCCGAGCGTCGCGCTGCTGCTGGTGGCGCTCGTCGCGCTCGGGTTCGGGCTCGGGTCCGTGGACGCCACGATGAACATCCAGGGCGTGCGGGTCCAGGACGACCTGGGCCGTCCGGTCGTCGCGTCGTTCTACGCGGCCTTCAGCCTCGCCGGCTTCGTCGGCGCGCTGCTGGCCAGTGCGGCGGCCGGTACGACGATGACGCTGGGGCTGTTCTTCGGGCTGATCGCGGTCGTGCTCATCCCGGTGCAGCTCCTCGCCGGGCAGTTCCTGCTCCCCGGCCGTCCCGTGCCGACCGAGCTGCAGGCCGCGGCCGCGGACGGCCACGCGCCGCGCATCCACTGGCGTCCGGTGCTGCTGGTCGGTGTCGCGCTCATGTGCGTGTACATCGCCGACTCGGCCGCGTCGACCTTCAGCGCCGACTACCTGCACAAGGCGAGCCCCGAGGGACTCGGCAGCACGGAGTCCGTGGCGGCGCTCGCCTTCGCCGCCTACTCGCTGATGACGGTCGCCGGCCGGATCATGGTCGACCGCACGGTCGGCCGGTTCGGCGCCGTGCGCCTCGTCCGGCTCGGCGGCTTCACCGCCGTAGCAGCAGCGGCGGTCGTCGCGATCGCGCCGACCCCGGTCGTGGCCATCGCGGCGTTCGCCCTGCTCGGCCTCGCGATCTGCCCGGCCATCCCGCTCGCGTTCACCGCCGCTGCTTCGCACGACAAGACTTCGAGCGGGGTCGCGGTCGCGCGCGTGAACGTCTTCAACTACGCCGGGTTCGTCATCGGGGCGCCACTCATGGGCACGATCTCGGCCGGCACGGGCTCGCTGCGCTGGGCCTACGCAGCACTCGTCCCCGTGCTCCTCGTCGTACCCCTGCTCGCGAGCTGGTTCCGGATCGCGCCGCACGAGGCCCCCGACGTCGTTCGCGGAGACACGATCACCACCTAGCGCCCCGCCCCGAACTCGGGTGGACGTGCCCGGGTGGGGCACATCCAGCGACTGGGGACGTGGGTCAGGCGCGGGCTTCGCGGGCGGTCTTGCTGCCGGTGAGGTCGGCGAGGACGGCGGAGCCCGGGGCGACCTCGTGCTCCGTGGCGGTGACGCCGGCCTTCTCGTGCAGGCGCGCCATGTCCTTGCGCTGGTTGCGCAGGACGAGGGTGACGACGCGGCCGGTGGCGCCGGCGCGGGCCGTGCGGCCGGCGCGGTGCAGGTAGGCCTTGGGGTCCTCGGGCGGGTCGACGTGGACGACGAGGGAGATGTCGTCGACGTGGATGCCGCGCGCCGCGACGTCGGTGGCGACGAGGACGGCGATCTTGCCCTCCTTGAACTCCGCCATCGTGCGCGTGCGAGCGTTCTGCGACATGCCCCCGTGCAACGCACGGGCGTTGACGCCGCGGTCGGCGATGTTGCCGGCGACGCGCTCGGCGCCGAGCTGTGAGCGGACGAACATGATCGTGCGGCCGTCCCGACGGGCGATCTCGGTCGCGACGACGGCCTTGTCCTCGCGGTTCACCACGAGGACGTGGTGCTCCATCGTGTCGACCGGCGACGTGGCCGGCTCGAGCTCGTGCTTGATCGGGTGGTGCATGTGCTCGCGCACGAGAGTGTCGACGTCGCCGTCGAGCGTCGCCGAGAACAGCAGGGTCTGCGCGGCGGGCGAGCACAGCTCGAGCAGGGCGGTGACCTCGGGGAGGAAGCCCATGTCGGCCATCTGGTCGGCCTCGTCGAGCACCACGACCTCGACGTCGTCGAGGAAGCACTCACCCTGACGGATCAGGTCGGCCAGGCGGCCGGGGGTGGCCACGAGGACGTCGACGCCGCGGCGCAGGGCGTAGACCTGCTTGTCCATCGACGTACCGCCGACCACGGTCTTGCAGTGCAGTCCGAGCGAGCGACCGAGCGGCTCGAGGACGTCGCTGACCTGCATCGCGAGCTCGCGGGTCGGCACGAGGACCAGGCCGCGGGGGTGCTTGGGCTGCGCGGGCATCGAGGCGATGCGGGCGAGCATCGGGAGGCCGAAGCCGAGGGTCTTGCCCGAGCCGGTGCTGCCGCGGCCGAGCAGGTCGTGGCCGGCGAGGGCGTCCGGGATCGTCTCGACCTGGATGGGGAACGGCGTGGTGATGCCGGTGCGTGCCAGGGCGGCCACCAGGGCCGCGGGGAGCCCGAGGTCGGCGAACGTGGTCGTGGGGGCGTCGTCGGCGAAGACGTCGTCAGCGGTGACGTCGTCGAGCGTGACGTCGTACGCGGGCACGGCGGAATCAGACAGCAGGGCAGTCACGGGTGAGCCTCAATCGATGGACGCGGAAACAGACGCGTCAATGAGAGCTACCAAGGCGACGCGGGTCTGGATGTGCTTGCGGGAAGCTCTGCCAGGGTAGCGGGGTCATGCCCCAACCGACGAATCGCGAACCCTCGTGAGGCCGCGGAGAGACTCACGTCACCCGAGGATCACTCGCGAGCCAGGGGCGGCGACGTCACGAGTGGTAGATGACGACCCGGGTTCCCGTCGGGATCGAGTCGAACAGTACGGCGGCGACCTTGACCTCGCGCAGGCCGACGCAGCCGTGCGAGTGGCCGTTGTAGCCGTCGCGGTGGAAGAACGGCGAGTAGTGCACGGCCTCGCCGCCGGAGAAGAACAGGGCGAAGGGCATCGGGGTCTTGTAGAGCGACGAGATGTGGAAGCGCGACTTCGCGAACACGTGGAACACCCCCTCGCGAGTGGGGTTCGCGGCGCTGCCGAAGCGGGCGTCGACGGTGAGACGGACGGCACCGCGCGTGACGACGCGCAGCGACTTCTGCGTCATGTCGACGCAGAGCACCGTGCCTGCGGTGCGGCACTCCTTCGGCAGACCGCCGCGCGCGCGGGAGACGGCGCTCATCAGCGCGAAGACGGCCGCGGTCACCGACGTACCGGTGCCGACGGCGAACTTCACCCGGAATGCGGCGACGGCGGCTGCCGTCGGCTGGTCCATCACGTGCGTCGCCTTGATCGGGGCTCCGAGCCACAGGAGCCGTTGTTGCACCGCGATCACGAGGGGTCCGGTGTCGCCGGGAAGCACCGGCCAGGTCGTGGGACGGGTGTTGCGCGGCGGCGGGGGAGGTGGCGGCGGGGGAACGGGCGGCGCCGGACGCGGGGTCGGGGCGCCCGGTGTCGGCACCGGTGAGGGGGCGCTCGACGCCGCGGAGGCGGTGACCGGGAGGCTGGTGACCGCGACCAGGCACAGCGCGCCGAGGACGGTCCACGTCTTCGCGCTCATGCCCACCTCGGTCGATCTGCCGCGTGCTCGTCCGGGACGCCTGCGCCCACCACGGTATCGACCCGTTCGTACGACGTCTTGACGCTCGGCGGGAGCCGGCCCTTCGGCGCAGCGAGGGGTCAGGTCTCGCGCCAGCGCGGGGACGTCGTCCGCGGCGGGTGGAACGCCTGCTCGAGCACGATCATCCAGCGTTCACTACGGGTGAGCCCGTCGCGTGCCTGCGCCAGCGCTCGGGCCAGGCCGGGCCCGGGATCGTCGGTGCGCGCGACCCGCAGCCCGTACGCCGCGGCGAGGTCCTCCCACCGCGGCTCGACGAGATCCACGCCGCGGTGCGGGTCGCCGGCCACGGTCTGGTCGTAGCGCAGCATCCCGTAGCCGCCGTCGCTGACGACGAGGAGCGCGAGCGGGAGCCGCTCCTGCGCGTAGGTGGCGAGCTCGCCCAGGCCCATCGCGGCGCCGCCGTCACCGACGACGGCGAGGGTGGGTACGCCGAGCGACGCGGGACCGATCGCTGCCGGCAGCGCGTAGCCGAGGGTCCCCCAGCCGACGGGGTACTGCAGGCGGCGCGGTCGCGGCTGCCGGGAGTACCCGCCGAGCCAGTAGCCCGCGACGCACATGTCGACGACGAGGGCGCCGGCGTCGTCCCAGCCCGCTTCGACGGTGCGGACGAAGACGGCGGGGGCGGCCGTGCGCTCGGCGCCGGCGACGTCCTCGAGCACCGCGGCGGTGATCGCCCCTCCGTCCGGCGGTTCCGGCCGCACGGTGCCGTCCTCGAGCGCCGCGGTGATCGCCTCGACCGACGCGCCGACGTCGCCGACGAGGCGGGCTGCGAGCGCGTAGTCGCCGAGGCTCGCGTCGCCGTCGTCGGTGACCGCGACGACCATCGGCGGCACGGGCATCCGCCAGTTGCGCGTCGTCATGCCGTGCAGGTCGTCGCCGATGACGAGCAGCACGTCGTGCGCCGCGATCGCCGCGGCGACCCGTGGCTCGTGCGGCGGTGCGACGACGGTCCCGGCGTAGTCAGCGAGCATGCCGCGGGCCTGGTAGGTGGGGACGACGAGCGCGCCGAGGCGCTCGGCGAGCCGGCGTACGACCTCCTGCGCGGGGACGGCGCGCGCGCCGAGCCAGAGGGCGACGCGCCTGCCGCGCAGCGCCGCGACCGCGGCCTCGAGCGCGACCTGGTCGACCGAGACGGGCCCGGGGTCCGCGCTGTCCGTGGTGTCGGCGGTCGCCGTGGGAGGCGGGTCGCCGACCGGCCGGTCGGCGGTAACGATGTGGGCGAGAACGACGTCGGCGGGAACGATGTCGGCTGCGAGCATGTCGGCGGGAAGGACGTCGGCTGCGGCGAGGACGTCGGAGGCGAGGATGTCGGCGGGGACGCCGAGGTAGACGGGGCGTCCGGTCGCGAGGGCGTGGGCGGCGAGCTGCGGGAGGGCGGCGAGCGCCTCCTGCGCCGAGCCTGCCGAGACGGCGCGGGCACCGAAGCCGTGGGTGATGACGTCGGCCTGGCTGCGCATCCCGTGGAGCAGTCCGTCGTCGTGGCCGCTGGTGCGCCGGGGGGCGAGCGGCGTCTCGCTCGAGATGAGGATGACCGGGGAGAAGGACGCGTAGGCCTCGCCGAAGGCGGCGAGGGCGTTGGCGAAGCCCGGTCCCGTCGTGGTGAGCGCGACGCCGAGGCCGCCGGTGGCGCGTGCTGCGGCGTCGGCGGCGTACCCGGCGGCCTGCTCGTGCCGAACTCCGACGACGCGCGGTCGACGGCCGACACCGGCCCCGACCCAGAACGGCAGGTTGTGCACCCCGGGCACCCCGAAGCACACCCGCACCCCGAGCTCGCCGAGCACGTCGAGCAGCGCATCACCGACCGAAGTCCCCATGCTCCAGTCCTACCGCACCTGGCCTTGATCGTCCCTAAGGGACGATCAAGGCAGGGAGGCGGCAGGATGTCGGGCGTGACTTCTCTGGAGAGCCTCAACCCTGCTGACCTGGCGGACGTCGTCGTGTCGATCGAGCTCGCGACGGCCGGCGACGTCGTCGCGGCCGCGCGTCGGGCGCAGGCGGCGCAACGGTCCTGGTCGGAGATCCCCGCACCGGCGCGCGGAAGAGTCATCGCGACGGTCGGGCGGCTCGTCGAGGCCAACAAGGAGGCGCTCGCCGCGCTCGTCACCCGCGAGATCGGCAAGCCCTACGCCGAGGCACTGGGCGAGGTCCAGGAGGTCGTCGACACCTGCGACTTCTTCCTCGGCGAGGGTCGTCGGCTCTACGGCCAGACCGTGCCGAGCGAGCTGCCGTCCAAGCAGCTGTTCACCCATCGCATGCCCGTCGGCACCGCACTCATCATCACGGCCGGCAACTTCCCGACCGCCGTCCCGTCCTGGTACCTCGTGCCCGCGCTCCTCTGCGGCAACACCGTCGTCTGGAAGCCGGGCGAGGTCTCGCCGGCGATCGCCACGGCGCTCACCGCGGTGTTCCACGCCGGCGGCGTGCCGCGCGACGTCCTGATCACCGTGATCGCCGACGGACCGACCACCTACGCCGGCCTCGAGCAAGCCCTCGAGGCCGGACTCGTGCAGAAGGTCGGCTTCACCGGCTCGACGGCCGTGGGCCGTGCGATCGGCGAGCTGTGCGGCCGGCACCTGCAGACGCCGTGCCTCGAGCTCGGTGGCAAGAACCCGATGGTCGTCATGCCTGACGCGAACCTCGACCTCGCCGTCGAGGGCGCGCTCTTCGGCGGCTTCGGCGCGGCCGGCCAGCGCTGCACGTCGCTCGGCACCCTGTGGGTGCACGACGAGGTCTACGACGAGATGAAGCGGCGCTTCGTCACCGCGGTCGAGGACGCAGTCCTCGGCGACCCGACGAAGGACGTCCTCTACGGCCCGATGATCTCGCCGACCTACCTCGCCAACCACGAGCGCAACCTCGGTCTCGTCGCCGAGCACCACACGACGCACGGCTCGTCCGGCATCGGCCGCATCACGAGCGAGAACCCGCGCACCGGCTTCATCGGCGACCCGGACGCCGGAGTGTTCGCGCACCCGACGGTCGTCGAGGGCATCAGGCCCGGGGACGCGCTCTACGACACCGAGACGTTCGGCCCGCTGGTCGGCCTCGGCCGATTCGGCACCCTGGACGAGGCGATCGAGCTGGCCAACGGGCACGGCTACGGGCTCTCGTCGTCCATCTACACGACGAGCCCCGAGTCGGTCTGGCGCTTCCGCTCACGCGTCTCCGCGGGCATGGTCTCGGTGAACAACTCGACGAGCGGAGCCGAGGCGCACCTGCCCTTCGGTGGCAACGGCCGAAGCGGGAACGGCTCGCGCCAGAGCGGTGTCTGGGTGCTCGACCAGTTCACCCGCTGGCAGGCGATGAACTGGGACTGGTCCGGCCGGCTGCAGAAGGCGCAGATGGACGTCGCAGACCTCCCGTCCGACCCGGACTTCCGGCTGTGACGACGGCGCCGACCGCCGCGCTGCCGGAGCGCGCCGAGGTCGTCGTCGTCGGTGGCGGGGTCGTCGGCTGCTCGGTGGCGTTCCACCTCGCGGAGGCAGGCGTCGACGTCCTGCTCGTCGAGCGCGACAGCCTCGGTTCAGGGTCCTCCTCGAAAGCCGCGGGAGGCGTGCGGGCCTGCTTCTCCGACCCGGTCAACGTCGCGCTCGGCAAGCGCAGCCTCGCTCTGCTCCGCGACATCGGCACCCGCCCCGGCGGCGAGATCGACCTGCACACCTGCGGATACCTGTTCCTGCTCACCACGTCCGACCAGGTCGAGGAGTTCGGCCACGCGGTCGAGGTGCACCGCTCGCTCGGCGTCCGCTCGAGCCTCGTGGACGCCGCCGAGGTCGCTCGACTCTCGCCCCTCGCCGCGGTCGACGAAGTGATCGCCGGCTGCTGGTCGCCCGACGACGGCACCTGCACCCCCGAGGCGGTCGTGCAGGCTTACGCCGGCGGCGCTCGGCGAGCGGGTGCGCGGATCGTCACGGGTGCGGAGGTCGTCGCCGCCGACACGGCCGGGGGAGAGCTGCGGTCCGTGACGGTTGGGCACGACGGCACCGGCCATGTCGTCGCGACCGGCACGGTCGTGATCGTCGCGGGAGCGTGGTCGGCGTCTGTCGGCGACCTGCTCGGCTTCGAGCTGCCCGTGCGGCCGCTCAAGCGCGAGATCGTCGTCACCGGCCCGGTGCCCGGCTTCGCCCCGGACGTCGCGCAGGCCTTCACGATCGACGCCGCCACGACGTTCTACTTCCACCGCGAGGGCCCGGGGATCCTCGCGGGCTGGAGCGACCCGTCGACCGAGTTCGGCTTCGACCTCTCGCGCGATCCCTCCTACCTCGAGGGCATCGTCGCGCAGGCCGAGCGACGCGCGCCTCGCCTGCTCGACGCCGATGTCGTCGGCGGCTGGGCCGGCCTCTACGAGGTCAGCCCCGACCACGACGGCATCGTCGGCGAGCTGGGCTCGGTCAGCCGGGTCCTCTACGCGACCGGCTTCTCCGGGCACGGCTTCCTGCAGGGACCGGCGCTCGGCGAGGTGCTGCGCGACCTCGTGCTGCGCCGCGAGCCGTCGATCGACGTCACCGCGCTCTCCCTCGACCGTTTCGACCTCGGCGTCCGTCGCGACGAGCGCCACCTGGTCTGACCCGCCGCGACACCGTGCTTGATCGCCTCCGGTCAGTCCAGCCGTCCGCGGAGGTACTGCGGGGGCCACTCGACGTCGGCCCCGAGCTCGTGTGCCGCGCGCAGGACCCAGTGCGGGTCGCGCAGCAAGGCGCGCGCGAGCAGCACGACGTCGGCGTCGCCCGTCGCCACGATCTCCTCCGCCTGCGACGGCTCGGTGATCAGCCCGACCGAACCGGTGGGCACGGCCGCCTCGCGACGGATCCGCGCGCCGAAGGGGACCTGGTAGCCCGGTCCAAGGACGAGCGCCTGGCGCGGGTCGTTGCCGGCGGAGGACACATCGACGAGGTCCACCCCGCGCGCGGCCGACTCGCGGGCGAAGACGACGGACTGCTCGACGTCCCAGCCGCCCTCGACCCAGTCGGTCGCGGAGATGCGCATGAGCAGCGGCTTGTCGTCCGGCCACACGGCGCGCACGGCGTCGATCACCTCGAGGGGGTAGCGCATCCGGTTCTTGAGGCTGCCGCCGTACTCGTCGTCGCGCAGGTTCGACAAGGGCGAGAGGAACTCGTGCATGAGGTAGCCGTGGGCGAAGTGCAGCTCGACGGTGTCGGCCCCGAGTCCGTCGGCCCGCACGGCCGCGGCGGCGAAGGCCTCGCGCGTGCGGGCGAGGTCCGCGTGGTCCATGGCGCGGGGCACGGCGTAACGGCCGAAGGGCTCGGCCGACGGGGCGAGGGTCTGCCAGCCGCCGGCGTCGAGCGGCACAGAGTCGTGCCCGCGCCATGGGGCGTACGCCGACGCCTTGCGACCGGCGTGCGCGAGCTGGAAGCCGATCGGCACGCCCTGGCCGCGCACGAACTCCACCACGGGCGCCAGCGCCTCGGCGTGGGCGTCGGACCACAGTCCGAGGTCCTCGGGCGAGATACGACCCTCGGGCGAGACCGCGGTCGCCTCGGTCAGCACGAGTCCGGCGCGGCCGACCGCGAAGGACCCGAGGTGCACCAGGTGCCAGCTGTTCGCGAGCCCCTCGACGCTGGAGTACTGGCACATCGGGCTCACCCAGGCACGGTTGCGGAAGGTCGTCCCGCGCAGGGTGACGGGCTCGAACAGGGCACTGGTCATGCTGCGATTCTCACCCGCGCGTCGCGGGCGCGCCCCACGGGGCTGCGCGCGGCGGCACGCCCTCAGACGTAACGCTCGAGGATGCTCGACTCGGCCAGGCGCGACAGGCCCTCGCGGATGGTGCGGGCGCGGGCCTCGCCGACGCCCTCGACCGCCTGGAGGTCGTCGATGCTGGCCGCGAGCAGCTTTTGCAGGCCGCCGAAGTGCCCGACGAGGCGCTCCATGACGATCTCAGGCAGGCGTGGCACCCGTGCCAGCAGCCGGAACCCGCGGGGGCTGACCGGGGAGTCGAGCAGCTCGGGCGTGACGGTGAAGCCGAGCGCGCGCGCGACCGCGGACAGGTCGAGCAGGTCGGTCGAGCTGAGGGCGTCGAGCTCCTGCAGCGAGGACTCCAGGCCGCGGTGCTTGCGCCCGCCCTGCGGCTGGTAGTCGCGGACGACGAGCTGGCGGTCAGACTCCACGCCGGCGATCAGCTCGTCGAGCTGGAGCGACATGAGCCGGCCGTCGGTGCCGAGCTCGACGAGGTAGTCGGCGATCTCGGAGGAGATACGCCGGACCATCTCGAGGCGCTGCGCGACGGAGGCGACGTCGCGGACGGTGACGAGGTCCTCGATCTCGAGCGCCGAGAGGGTGCCGCTCACCTCGTCGAGGCGCATCTTGTAGCGCTCGAGGGTCGCCAGGGCCTGGTTGGCTCGGGAGAGGATCTGGCCGGAGTCCTCGAGGACGTAGCGGCGGCCGGCGACGTAGAGCGCGATCGTGTTCATCGACTTGCTGACGCTGACGACGGGGAAGTCCGACTGCTTGGAGACGCGGTCGGCCGTGCGGTGGCGGGTGCCCTGCTCGTCGGTGGGGATGCTCGGGTCGGGGAGCAGCTGCACGGCGGCTCGCAGCAGCTTCGTGGCGTCGCGGTCGCAGATGACGGCGCCGTCCATCTTGGCCAGCTCGCGCAGGCGCTGGGCGGAGAAGTCGACGTCGAGGGAGAAGCCGCCGGAGGCCATCGCCTCCACCGTGCGGTCGTGGCCGAGGACCACGAGCCCGCCGGTGCGCCCGCGCAGGATGCGCTCGAGGCCGTCGCGCAGGACCGTGCCCGGTGCCACCTGGGCGATCGCCGCACGCAGTGCGGCATCGACGTCGACGCCCTTGTCGCCTGCCACGTGAGCCCCCCGGGGTCGGACCTGTGTGCGGGCACGGTCGTCGTCGATGCGCCCCCGCGCCCGGCACTCTACCGAGCCGGGCTCCCGGCGCGCACCGCCGATCTGCCGGGCTCCGGGCCGACGCCGTCTGCGTCGTGGGCCGCGGCGAGGTGGTGGAGCTGCTCGAGGGCGTCCTCGAGGTGACCGACCTCGTGGATGCGCGGACCAGGCGAGGTCGCGGCGGCGTCGGTGGGGCGGGTGAGCGCGGCCTTCGTGCCGCGTGGCACCAGGATGCGGGCGAAGCCGAGCCGGGCGGCCTCGGCCACGCGCTGGTTGAGGAACGGCACCGGGCGGATGTCGCCGGACAGCGCCACCTCGCCGATCGCGATGACGTCGGACGCGACGGCCCGATCGAGCGCCGCGGAGGCGATCGCGAGGCACACCGCGAGGTCGCACGCGGGGTCGGACAGCTTCGCGCCGCCGACGGTGGCGACGAAGACGTCCTTGTCCCCGAGCTTGGCGCGCCCCGCACGCTCGGTGACTGCGACCAGCATCGCGACGCGGGTGGAGTCGATGCCGGTGACGCCGCGTCTGGGGTTGGGGGTGGCCGAGGACGTGACCAGCGACTGCACCTCCGCGAGCATCGCGCGCCGGCCCTCCATCGTGACAGTGACGCAGGTCCCGGGCACCGGCCGGTCGCGGTGCTCGCGGAACAGGTCCGAGGGGTCGAGCACCTCGCGCAGCCCGTCGTCGGCCTGCTCGAAGCACACGATCTCGTCGGCTGGGCCGTAGCGGTTCTTCACCGCGCGCAGCAGTCGCAGCGCGGTGTGGCGGTCGCCCTCAAAGGTGAGGACGGTGTCGACGAGGTGCTCGAGGGCGCGGGGGCCGGCGATGCTCGAGTCCTTGGTGCTCTGGCCGACGACCAGCATGGGCATCCGACGGGACTTGGCGACCCGGCTGAGCACCTGCGTGACCTCCACGACCTGGGTCATGCCGCCGGCACGGCCTTCGACGTCGGCAGAGGCGATGGTCTGGACGGAGTCGACGACCACGAGCGAAGGGTCGTGCTCCTCGATGTGGCCGAGCAGCGTCGCGAGGTCGTTCTCGTCGGCGAGGAGCAGGTGCGAGGAGTCGGCGCCGATACGCCGGGCCCGCACGCCGATCTGCTCGACGGACTCCTCGCCCGAGACGTAGAGGACCGTCGCGCCGCCGCTGCCCTCGGCGTAGCGATGACCGACCTCGAGCAGCAGGGTGGACTTGCCGACGCCGGGCTCGCCCGCGACCAGGACGACCTGGCCGGGCACGAGGCCGCCGCCGAGGACACGGTCGAACTCGCCGAGCCCGGTGAGCCGCCGGACGACCTTCTCCTCCGCGATCTCCGAGACGGGTCTGGCCCGACGCGTCGGGACGACTCCCGACGTCCGCGCTCGCAGCCCGCTCGACGGCGCCGCTGCCACCTGCTCCGCGACCGTGCCCCAGGCCTGGCACTCGCCGCAGCGGCCGACCCACTTGGGCGAGGTCCACCCGCACTCCGTGCAGCGGTACTGGGCCGCTCGCGCCTTCGCCATCCCCGCACCCTACGGACCCCGACCGACACGACCCGAGCCGTTCCCCATGAAGGACGCCTTGGTTCCACTCCGCCTTCATCGCGGCGGACCACGGGTCAAGCGCGGCGTGACCGGCTCGGCGGCAGCGGGAAGCGATCAGGATCGACGTCGAACCGGGCGCGCGCACTGAGCGTGGAGACGACCAGGTCGTACGCGTCCTCGACGAGCGTGCGCACAAGCCCGTCGTCCACGGAGCCGTCCAGGATCAGGGAGACCCAGTGCCGCTTGTTGGTGTGGTAGCCCGGGGTGATCGCCGCGTGGTCCCGGACGAGCTCGGCGCCGCGGTCGGGATCGACCTTGAGCGTCATCAACCCGGGGTCGCCGTACTGGCCGACCAGGCAGAACATCTTGCCGCCGGAATGGCGACCGCCCGTGCCGGAGGCCGGCAGGACCCCCACCTTGTACACGTCGACGTCGTCGCCGAACGGGTGGGTCAGAAGTGCGCCGGGAAGCTCGAGCGGGTAGGCGCTCACCCGCTCGCGCTGCGGCTGCGGCCTTCGACGACCAGCCATGACCTCACCCTACGCAGTCACCGGAGCCCGGCGGTTGTCGGTGAAGGACGCCTGGATTGCTCTCTATGGAACCAAGGCGTCCTTCACGGACAAGGACGCTCACGCAGCGTCACGCACGAGGATGGGCGGTGTCGGCCAGCCGCGCCGCACGTCGACGGCTCTCCCGAACTCGTCCAGGACATCGTCGGGCTGGGCCGCGAAGCGACTCGGGGGGACGTGGATCACCGCGAGCCCCGAGGCCGTCATCTCGGCGTGACGGCGCATCGTTGCCGCCCAGCTCTCGACGGCGAAGTGGTGCTCCCTGCTGTCGATCTCTAGGCAGACGCCGGACCGGTCGTAGACGTCCGGACTCGCGAGGAAGCGCCCGTCCGGCAGGTGGAGCCGGGGGTTGAAGAGCAGGCCGGTCCACCCCCGGGCAACGAACGCCTGGCGGACGTCCGCCTCCGGCACCGACCGCACGCCCGCGAACACCTCCTCGAGCGCCAGGCGCGCGAACCGATTGCCGCGCACCTGGCCGAGGCGCCGCTCGTCCTCCAACGCCTCGGGTGCCACGAGACCGCGCTGGACGACCTCGAAGATCAGGGCGCGCACGGCGTCCTGGTCCGTGCACCGTCGTGCGGCGTCGAGCACAGCTCGCGGCAGGACGGCGAGCCTCCGGCCGTCGCGGACGCGGTGCGCGGGCAGGAAGGTCGTCCGTTCTACCGTCACGAAGCCGTGCGACGCCCGGTGCCGCTCGTGCGGCACCAGCACCTGGACACGCTCGACCTGGCGCAGTGCGGGAGCCGATGCCGCCCGTACGCCGTACCTGCGGAGAACCGCGACGCTGGTGAGCACCGACCCCGGGCCGGCGTACAGCAGGGCAGCCATGTCGCGTTGGTCGTGGCTCAGCGGCCCGCGGCCGTCGACCCGATGGACGCCGAGCAGCACGCGGCTGAACATGCCGCCCAGCTCGTTGGACCGGCTCAGGCTCGCGCGCGACACCCCCAGGGTGGTGAGCTGGGCGGCGGTGAGGAGCTGGTGCTGAGCCGAGGCGGCTGCGAGGACGGCGTCGCGCGACCAGTGGGCGGGGCGTGGCATCCGCGCAGGGTGGCGCGGCTGCGACCCGGTCCGGCGCCGAACGGCGCACGACCTGTGGACGAATCTCAGAATGGTGGCGGAGTTTGTTGCGCTCTATGCAACAAAGGCGTCCTTCAGTGAGAGCGCGAGGTCAGAGGGGGTCGGCGGGGTGGGGGGCGAAGACGGCCATCGTGGCGTGGCGGTCCTTGGTGGTGCGCTGCTTGGCGGCCACCGACCGGGCGGCGGTGAGGGCGGCGATCCGGGCCTCGCAGTGGGCGTGCAGGACGTCGTACGCAAGGGCGCCCATGAGCGCCACGAGCGTGGAGCGCTCGGTGACGTAGACCGGCTCGGTCGCGACGTGCGCCTCGGTCGAGCCGCTGCAGTACCAGTCGAGGTCGTGGCCGCCGGGCCCCCAGCCGCGGCGGTCGTACTCGCCGATGGAGACGACGAGGACCTCGCTGCCGTCGGTGCGGGTCACGTGCTCGAACGTGCGGCGCACGGGCAGCTGCCAGCAGACGTCCGGCTTGACCTCGACGTAGTCCCTGCCGATGCGACCCGCCAGCTGGTGCAGGGCGCAGCCGGCGCCGCCGGCGAACCCGTCGCGGTTGAGGAAGATGCAGGCGCCGTCGACGACGCGGGTCTTGTCGGCCCCCTCGTCGTCCTTCTCGGTGATGCCCTTCTTCGCGCCGGCCCTGGCGTACTGCCAGGTGTGCTCGTCGAGCATCGCGGCGTAGGTGCGGGTCTTCTTCAGGTCGGCCTTGTCCGAGAAGTGGGCGCCGAGCACGCAGCAGCCGTCGTCGGGCTTGGTGCGGTCGATGCCGTGGCAGCCGCGGCCGTAGATGCAGGTCCACCGGCTGGTGAGCCAGGTGAGGTCGCACCGGTAGATCTGGGTGGCCTCGGCCGGGTCGACGAACTCGATCCAGGCACGGGGGAAGTCCAGCGGGACCTCGTCGCGCCGGGTCAAGGCGACGTCGACGGGCGCGGACTTCTTGCTCTTCTTCGAAGCGGCCACGAATCCACCCTAGGGGTCGCTCGCGCGGTGCGGGGCGACGGTCCACCCCCGACGCCCTAGCATCGAGACGTGCGCCTCGGAGTCCTCGACGTCGGTTCCAACACCGTTCACCTGTTGGTCGTCGACGCCCATCACGGTGCGGCGCCGATCCCGGCGCACTCGCACAAGACCGAGATGCGCCTCGCGGAGCACATCGTCGACGGCGAGAAGATCTCGCGGACCGGCATCGACACCCTCGTGTCGTTCGTGCGGTCGGCCCAGGACGTCGCCGAGGACTTCGGCGTCACCGAGATGATGGCGTTCGCGACCTCGGCCATCCGTGAGGCCTCCAACGGCGACTCCGTGCTGCGCGAGGTCCGGGAGCGCACGGGCATCGAGCTGAAGGTGCTCTCCGGCGACGACGAGGCGCGCCTGACCTTCCTCGCGGTGCGCCGCTGGTACGGCTGGTCCTCCGGTCGCCTCCTCGTCCTCGACATCGGCGGCGGGTCGCTCGAGATCGCCATCGGCGCCGACGAGGTCCCCGACGTCGCCGTGTCCCTGCCGCTCGGCGCCGGTCGGCTCACCCGCGCCTTCCTCACCAAGGACCCCGCCCGGCCCGACGACGTGAAGGCGATGCGCAAGCACGCGCGCGCGACGATCGCCGACGTCACGGGCCGGATCACGCGTGCCGGTCAGCCGCGCCACGTCGTCGCCACCAGCAAGACCTTCCGGTCGCTGGCGCGCATCACCGGCGCCGCGCCCTCGAGCGAGGGCCCGTTCGTACGCCGACGCCTGCACCGCGACGACCTGCGGCTGTGGGTCCCGAAGCTCGCGGGCATGACAGCCAAGGAGCGCGCCGAGCTGTCCGGGGTGAGCCCCGGCCGCGCACCCCAGCTGCTCGCCGGCGCGATCGTGGCCGAGTCCGCGATGGACCTGCTCGGCCTGAGCCAGCTGGAGATCGCGCCGTGGGCGCTGCGCGAGGGAGTCATCCTCGAGCGGCTCGACCGGATCGAGCGATGACCCAGGAGCTCGCGGCGGTCGACGCCGACGTCGACCCGGCCGTCGGCCTCACCTCGGCGCAGGTCGCCGAGCGCGTGGCCGCGGGCCAGGTCAACGCCGTCAAGGACCGCAACTCCCGCTCCCTCGGCGACATCGTCCGGGCCAACACCCTCACCTACTTCAACGCCCTCATCGGCTCGCTGTGGGTGCTCATGCTCGTGAGCGCGCCGTTCATCGACTCGCTGTTCGGCTTCGTCATCGTCATCAACACCGCGATCGGCGTCGTGCAGGAGTACCGAGCGGCACGCACCCTCGCCAAGCTCTCCCTCGTCGGCCAGCAGCAGGCCCTCGTGCGCCGCGACGGCGCGGACTGCGAGATCCCGCCGAGCTCGATCGTGCTGGGAGAGCTCATCGTCATCCGCACCGGCGACCAGATGCTGGTGGACTCCGAGGTCGTCGCGAGCAACGGCCTCGAGCTCGACGAGTCGTTGCTCACCGGTGAGGCCGACCCGGTCGAGAAGGAGCTCGCCGCGGAGGTGCTCTCGGGCTCCTTCGTCGTCGCCGGGTCAGGTCTTGTGCGCGCCACCCGCGTCGGGCACGACTCCTACGCCGCCAAGCTCGCCGACGAGGCCAGCAAGTTCAGCCTCACGAGGTCCGAGCTGCGCGACTCGATCCAGCGGTTCATCAAGTACGTCTCGTTCGCCCTCGTGCCGATCGGGATCTTCCTGTTCGTCTCCCAGTACCGGGCGAACGACGGCAACATCCGCGCGGCGATCGCAGGCACGGTCCCCGGCATCATCACGATGGTTCCCGAGGGTCTCGTCCTGCTCACGAGCGTGGCCATGGCCGTCTCGGTCATCACCCTCGCGCGCAAGCGGGCGCTCGTGCAGGACATGCCCGCGGTCGAGGTGCTCGCCCGCGTCGACGTCGTCTGCGTCGACAAGACCGGCACGCTCACCGAGCCGGGCATGGCCGTGCACGGCGTCGTCGTGGTCGACCACGCGCTGCCGGTCGACGACGTGCTCGGCGCGTTCGGCGCCAGCGAGCCCGAGCCGAACCAGACGCTCGTCGCGATCGCGGCGCGGTACCCGGCGCCGGCCGGGTGGGCGGTGACCGCGACCGTCCCGTTCTCGAGCTCGCGGAAGTGGTCGTCGGCCACGTTCGGCGAGCACGGGGCGTGGGTCATCGGCGCCCCGGAGATGCTGCTTCCCGAAAGCCATCCGGTGCGCGCCGAGGGCGACGAGCTGGCGGCCGACGGGGCACGCGTGCTCGTGCTCGCCCGCGCCGCCGGTGAGCCGAGCGCCGAGCACGGCACGGGCGACCTGCAGCCCGCCGCCATCGTGGTCATCAACCAGACCCTTCGCGCCGACGCCGCGGCGACGGTGGCCTACTTCCTCGACCAGAACGTGCGCCTGAAGGTCATCAGCGGCGACAACGCCGTGACCGTCGGCGCCATCGCGGCCCAGGCGGGCATCCCCGGCGCGGACGCGCCGTACGACGCCCGCGAGCTCCCGGACGACGTCGACGCCCTCGCCGGCGTCCTCGAGGAGCACTCGGTCTTCGGTCGGGTCACTCCCGCGCAGAAGCGTGCGATGGTCGGTGCGCTGCAGAGCCGCGGGCACGTCGTGGCCATGACCGGGGACGGGGTCAACGACGTCCTCGCGCTCAAGGACGCCGACCTCGGAATCGCGATGGGCTCCGGTGCCGGCGCCACGCGGTCCGTCGCTCAGATCGTGCTGCTCGACGACGAGTTCTCCGTCATGCCCTCCGTCGTCGCCGAGGGTCGTCGCGTGCTCGGCAACGTCGAGCGCGTCTCAGACCTCTTCCTCACCAAGAGCTTCTACGCCGTGACGATCTCCATCGCCACGATCGTCTTCACGCAGCCCTTCCCGTTCCTCAACCGCCACCTCACGATCGTCACGGCACTCACCATCGGGACGCCGGCGTTCTTCCTCGCGCTCCTGCCCAACAAGGCGCGCTTCCGTCCCGGCTTCTTCCGCCGCGTCCTGAAGTTCGCCATCCCCGCGGGCGTCATCAACGCCGTCTCCGCCTACGTCACCTACGGCTACGTCCTGCATCTGGACTACGGGGTCGAGGTGGCCCGCTCGTCGGCGGTGGTGACCCTGTTCGTCGTGGCCTGGTGGGTGCTCGTGCAGGTCGCGCGGCCGATCAACCTGATCCGCGGCGTGATCGTCGGTGCGATGCTGGTGGGGTTCCTGGGCGTGCTCTACATCCCCTGGCTCTCGCACCTGTTCGCGCTCTCCTGGAGCCCGGACACCCCGGGGCTGATCGCCCTCGGGGTGGGCGTCGTCGGTGCTGGAGCGGTCAGCGTCGTCCACGCCTTCGCCGGTCACGGCACGCCCGACGAGGAGGCCACCGAGGTCCGCACACCGCTCGCAGTGGGCACCGGGGCACCAGTCGGCGGAGGATGACCTCGTGAGCCCGATGGTGACCCTCTCGACCGCGTCGACCTACCCCGAGTCGACCGCGGCCTCCTTCGAGATCGCCGCGCGCCTCGGCTACGACGGCCTCGAGGTCATGGTGCTCACCGACGCGGTCAGCCAGGACCCCGAGGCGCTGCTCCGGCTCCGGGACCACTACGGGATCGCCATCACCTCGATCCACGCCCCGTGCCTGCTCATCAGCCAGCGGGTGTGGGGCAGCGAGCCGTGGCCGAAGCTGCAGCGCGCCCAGGCGGCGGCCGAGCGGCTCGGCGCCTCGACCGTGGTCGTGCACCCGCCGTTCCGCTGGCAGCGCGACTACGCCCGCGACTTCGTGTCCGGGATCGAGGCGATGGCGAGCGAGACCGACGTCCGGTTCGCGGTGGAGAACATGTTCCCGTGGCGCGCGGCGTCGCGGGAGTTCGCGGCGTACCTGCCCAGCTGGGACGTCCGCGACGACGACTACCTGCACACGACCCTCGACCTGTCCCACACGTCGGTGTCCGGCTCGGACGCCCTCGAGATGGCGACCGACCTCGGTGAGCGGCTCGCGCACGTCCACCTCGCCGACGGCTCGGGCTCGAACCGCGACGAGCACCTCGTGCCCGGGCGCGGGACCCAGCCGTGCGCCGAGCTCCTGCAGGGGCTCGGTCGGTCCGGGTTCGACGGGCAGGTCGTGGTCGAGATCTCGACCCGCAAGGCGGTCGACCGGGCCGAGCGGGAGGCCGACCTGCGCGAGGCGCTGGACTTCGCGCGCCGGCACCTCGCAGCGGAGCCCACCGAACGGCACGACGCGAGCGAGGTGGCGACATGAACGCGTCCGACGACATGACCAAGCAGGTCCTCGACGCCGCGAGGGCCGCATACGCCCGCCGTGGCTACCTCAACACGACGCTCAAGGGCGTGGCCGCCGCTGCCGGCGTGGCGCCCGACGTCGTACGCCGCTACTACGACAACCGCGAGGCGCTGTTCGTCGCCGCGATGCGCCTCCCGTTCGACCCGGCGATGTCGATCGCCCAGCTGCTGGCTCCGGGCATCGACGGCCTCGGCGAGCGGCTCGTCCGCGTGACCCTGCGGATGCTCGACGACCCGGAGACGCGCGACCAGCTCGCCGACATGGTCAAGGACGGCGCCGGCGCCACCAAGGCGACGGCCGCCCTGCGCGAGTTCTTCGAGACCGAGATGGTCGACCGCGTGGTCTCCGCGCTGGGCGTCCCGGACGCCCGCATGCGCGTCGTGCTCGCGACGTCCTACCTCATGGGCGTCGCGACATCGCGCTACGTCCTGCAGGTCGAGCCGCTCGCGTCGGCGACCGAGGACGCCGTCGTCGCGATGGTGGGGCCGATGGTCCAGCTGACGCTCACCACGCCGATCCCCCCGCCGGCCGTCAAGTCCTCCTGAGACAGCCGCTGACGCCCGGGCGACGGTCGGCGCAGGTCCGCAGGGGTGCGCCGGACCGGTCGACTCACCACCGGGCACGGCCGCGGGTAGCCTGACCCGCACGTGGCGGCGCGCGGGCCGCCCCAGCGAAGGAGTGAGCCGGTGCTGCGTGAGGTCCTGCTCTCGGTGTCGCGGAGCGAGAAGCTCAAGCAGGTCGCGACCGATGCTCCTCCGGCGCGGGCCATGGTCGACCGGTTCGTCGCGGGCGAGCGCACGGAGGACGCCGTACGGGCGACCGCGGAGCTCGCGGCATCGGGTCGGCTCGTCACGATCGACCACCTCGGCGAGGACACCCTCGACCTCGCGCAGGCCACGTCCACCCGCGACGCCTATCTCACGCTGCTCGACGCGCTCGGCGCGGCCGGCCTCACCGATCGCGCCGAGGTGTCGGTGAAGCTGTCCGCGGTCGGTCTGGCGCTGACCGGTGACGGGGAGAAGATCGCCCGCGACAACGCGCTGGCGATCTGCGAGCGGGCGGCGTCCTACGGCACCACGGTCACGCTCGACATGGAGGACCACACCACCACCGAGTCCACGCTCGGCATCCTGCGCGAGCTCCGGCTGGACTTCCCCGGGACGGGCGGCGTGCTCCAGGCCTACCTGCGCCGCACCGAGGCGGACTGCCGCGACCTGGCGACCCACGGCTCGCGCATCCGGCTGTGCAAGGGCGCCTACAGCGAGCCCGAGTCGGTGGCCTACACCGACCGGGGCGAGGTGGACCGTGCCTACGTCCGGTGCATGAAGATCCTGATGCAGGGTGACGGCTACCCGATGCTGGCCACCCACGACCCGCGCCTGGTCGAGATCGGTGGCGCTCTGGCCGTCCGCAACGACCGCCGGCCCGGCAGCTACGAGTACCAGATGCTCTACGGCGTCCGACCGGACGAGCAGGCGCGTCTCACCGCGCAGGGCGAGCGCATGCGCGTGTACGTGCCCTACGGCGACGAGTGGTATGGCTACCTCGTCCGCCGGTTGGCCGAGAAGCCGACGAACCTGACCCTGCTCGCCCGCGCACTCGTCTCGAAGGGCTGACCCATGGGTCTCGTCGCGATCTTCGGCGCCGGCGTCATGGGGGAGACCCTGCTCGCGGGCCTCATCCGTGCCGGTCGTCCGGTCTCCGAGCTGCTCGTCACCGAGCGTCGTCCCGAGCGGGCGGAGGAGCTGCGCGCCAGGCACGGGGTCGAGGTCGCCTCCAACATCGACGCCGCGAAGCTGGCCGACACGCTCGTCTTCGTGGTGAAGCCCCAGGACATGGGCGCCCTCTGCGACGAGATCTCGCCGCACGTGCGTCCCGGAGCGCTCGTCGTGTCGCTGGCCGCCGGCATCACCACCGAGTTCCTCGAGTCGCACCTGCCCGAGGGCTGTCCCGTGGTGCGCGTCATGCCGAACACGCCGGCGCTCGTCGACCAGGGGATGGCTGCCTGCGCACCCGGTGTGCACTGCGACCAGGCCCACCTCGACGAGGCGCGTCAGCTGCTTGAGGCCGTCGGCCGCGTCGTCGTGCTCGAGGAGAAGCACCTCGACGCCGTCACCGCGATCAGCGGCAGCGGCCCGGCGTACTTCTTCTACATCGTCGAGGCGATGATCGAGGCGGGCGTGTTCCTCGGCCTGCCGCGCAGCACGGCGACCGAGCTCGTGGTCCAGACCTGCTACGGCGCGGCCACCATGCTGCGCGAGACCGGTGAGCATCCGAGCGTGCTGCGCGAGAACGTCACCTCGCCCGGCGGCACCACGGTGGCCGCCCTGCGCACGCTCGACGACCACAAGGTGCGCGCGGCGTTCATCTCGGCGCTCGAGGCCGCGCGCGACCGCAGCCACGAGCTCGCCTCGGGACAGTGACCCGCCGGTGACCGGCGCAGCAGCGGTCGTCTGGGACGACGCACTCGCGTCGTACGACTTCGGCGCGGGCCACCCGCTCGCGCCGATCCGAGTGCAGCTCGCGATGCACCTCATCACCGAGCTCGGGCTGCTCAACGGCGACGGAGTCACGGTCATCGAGCCCGACGCGATCGACGACGACCTGCTGGCCACGGTCCACGACCTCGACTACATCGAGGCCGTGAAGCGGTCCTCTGCCGACCCGTCGGTCCACGAGCTGCACCGAGGCCTGGGCACCGACGACGTCCCGACCTTCCGGGGGATGCACGAGGCCTCGCGCGCGGTCTGCGGCGCGACGCTGGCCGCGACCCGGTCGGTGCACGAGGGTCGCAGCCTGCACGCCGTCAACCTCGCCGGCGGTCTCCACCACGCGATGCCGGGCGCGGCGTCGGGGTTCTGCGTCTACAACGACCTCGCCATCTCCATCCAGTGGCTGCTCGACCACGGCGTCGACCGGATCGCCTACATCGACGTCGACGTGCACCACGGCGACGGGGTGCAGGCCGCGTTCTGGAACGAGCCTCGGGTCCTGACGGTCTCCGTCCACGAGAGCGGTCGCGCGCTGTTCCCGGGCACCGGCTTCCCGATGGAGGTGGGGGGCCCGGACGCGGTCGGCTCGGCCGTCAACGTCGCGCTCCCGCCCGGCACCGGTGACGAGGGCTGGCTGCGCGCCTTCTACGGCGTCGTGCCGGGCGTGGTCGAGGCGTTCCGGCCGGACGTCATCGTGACCCAGCAGGGGTGCGACACCCACGCCGACGACCCGTTGGCCCACCTCATGCTCACGGTCGACGGTCAGCGGCTGACCTACGTCGCCCTGCACGAGATGGTCCACTCGATCACCGCTGGTCGCTGGATCGCGACAGGCGGCGGCGGCTACTCGTGGATTGACGTCGTGCCGCGGGCCTGGGCCCACCTCGTCGGCGAGATGGTGGGCGCCCCCATCCCCCCGGAGACGCCGGTCCCCGAGGCGTGGCGCTCCTTCGTGACCGACCGGCTCAAGGTGCCGACGCCGGGTCTCATGACCGACGGCGCCCAGCCTCGGGTGAAGCTCTGGGAGCAGGGCTACGACCCGGCCGACCCGATCGACGCCGCCGTCCTGCGCACACGCGACGCCGTCTATCCCTGGCACGGTCTCACCGCCGACCCCTACCACGGCTTCTGACGGCGCTGGGCGGCCTCGGCGCTCGGTCGTCGCCACCGCCCGGGTCTCGACCACGGAGCGCCACCGAGCGTCGGACGCCTGTCGCGGAGCGTGCCCGCGCACGGCCGAACGGGGGCACCTCCTCACCCGGTCGGTCCAGCGGCCCGCAGGAACCAATCCCGTCACACCTTCCCCACCAGCCCCGACGGCCACTAGCCTGCTGGCAGTAGCAGGGACGGTACGTGTCGTCGCGGTCCGGTGGGGAAGCCGAGTCCGCCACGTTCCGACCGAAGGACACGTGGACAATGGCGACCAACGAACGGCCTCTCTCGGAGGTCCGGTTCCTGACCGTGGCCGAGGTGGCGACGGTGATGCGGGTGTCGAAGATGACCGTCTACCGTCTCGTGCACAGCGGCGAGCTGCCTGCGGTGCGGGTCGGGCGCAGCTTCCGCGTGCCCGAGCAGGCGGTCAACGACTACCTGCGCGACTCCTTCGTCGAGACGGCCTGACCCCCGCTCCCCGTGGTCGGCGTCGGCCGGGAGCGGTCGGCGGACGTCGTAGCCTCCGCGCCAGGTAGGGTGATGTCCTGATCGCGGACGGACTCGTGCCGGACGCCACCACCAGCGGCGCCGCCAGGCGCCGCGTCCGGACGAGGCAAGCGAGGTCGAGCCATGGGCTCCGTCATCAAGAAGCGCCGCAAGCGCATGGCGAAGAAGAAGCACCGCAAGCTGCTGAAGAAGACGCGCGTCCAGCGTCGTAACAAGAAGTAGGCGGCTCGGGCTTCGGCGTACGCGCCGGCGCCAGACGTTCGGACGGGCGGGGACCTTCGGGTCCCCGCCCGACCGCGTTCCCGGGTGGGGCATGATCGGAGCAGACTGGTCCTGGCCGGTCCTGACTGCTGAGCTGGAGGTGCCATGCCGCGCGTCGTCCTCGTCACCGGTGTCTCGAGGCACCTCGGCAGCCGGATGGCCCAGATCCTGTCGCAGGACCCCGCCATCGACCGCGTCGTGGGCGTCGACATCGTGCCGCCGCGCGAGGACATCGGCGGCGCCGAGTTCGTCCGCGCGGACATCCGCAACCCGATCATCGGCAAGGTCATCGCCGCTGCGGGGGTCGACACGGTCGTCCACATGGGCGTGCTCTCCACGCCCGTGCAGGCTGGCGGCCGGGTGTCGATGAAGGACATCAACGTCATCGGCACGATGCAGCTGCTCGCGGCCTGCCAGAAGGCCGAGGGCATCTCGCGGCTGATCGTGAAGTCCACGTCGTCGGTCTACGGCGCGGGCCCGAAGGATCCGGCGATGTTCACCGAGGACACCGAGCCGCGCAGCCAGCCCCGGTCCGGCTGGGCCAAGGACTCCGTCGAGGTCGAGTCCTACGTCCGAGGGTTCGCCCGTCGCCGTCCCGACGTCGCCGTCACGACGTTCCGGTTCGCGAACTTCCTCGGGCCGAAGGTCGACACCCCGATGGCGGCGTACTTCGGCCTGCCCGTCGTGCCGACCGTCCTCGGCCACGACGCGCGACTGCAGTTCGTCCACGAGGACGACGGTCTCGAGGCCATCCGCCTCGCGGCCCACGGCAACCACCCCGGCACCTACAACGTCGCAGGCGAGGGGATCCTCATGCTCTCCCAGGCGCTGCGCCTGGCCGGAAAGACGATCCTGCCGGTGCCCACCCCGGCCGTCGGCCTCGTCGGCGGGTGGTTCCGTCGGGCCGGGCTCGCGGACTTCTCGCCCGAGCAGATCAAGTTCCTGACCTACGGCCGCGGGCTCGACACCACGAGGCTGCGCGACCGCTTCGGCTTCGTGCCGTCGTACTCGACCCGCGATGCGTTCGTGGAGTTCGTGCACGAGCGGGGCCTCGACCACGCGCTGCCCAAGCACCGCGCGGAGGCGGTCGAGCGGGGCATCGCCCACGCGCTCGGATCGTCCACCCTGTCCGAGGCGCGGCTCGCCGCGCGACTGCGGGAGGAGGCACCCGGCCGTGCCTGACGCCACTGTGATCCCGATCGGCGGCGACGACGGGGGCCGCAAGGCTGCGAGCCGTGCCGCGCGCGAAGCCGGGGCCACCGGTCCCCGCCCGCGCAAGCGCGCGGCCACCACCTCTCCGCCGGCCCCCGAGCCGCCGCAGCGGCTCGACGCCGAGCCCCTCGAGCACGACGTCGACGGCGCACCCGGCCGCATGGACGCCACTCTCGCCGAGTGGCTCGACTTCCTGCGCCGGCGTATCACCGGCGAGTACGAGATCGACGAGTTCGGCTTCGACGCCGAGCTCACCGACCGGGTGTTCATGGCCCCGCTGCGCCCGGTCTACGAGCGCTGGTTCCGCACCGAGACGCGCGGCATCACCAACGTGCCGTCGGAGGGCGGTGCGCTCGTCGTCGCCAACCACTCCGGCACGATCGCACTCGACGCCGTCATGACCCAGGTGGCGCTGCACGACCACCACCCCGCGCACCGCAACCTGCGCATGCTCGGCGCCGACCTCGTGTTCCAGACCCCATTCATGGGCGAGATCGCACGCAAGTCCGGGCACACCCTCGCGACCAACCCGGACGCCGAGCGGCTGCTGTCCACGGGCGAGGTCGTCGGCGTGTGGCCCGAGGGCTTCAAGGGGATCGGGAAGCCGTACTCCGAGCGCTACAAGCTGCAGCGGTTCGGCCGCGGCGGCTTCGTCGCGACGGCGCTGCGCACGAAGACGCCGATCGTGCCGTGCGCCATCGTCGGCGCCGAGGAGATCTACCCGATCCTCGGCAACGCCAAGACCCTCGCGCGGTTGTTCAACCTGCCGTACTTCCCGATCACGCCGACCTTCCCGTGGCTCGGCCCGCTCGGCCTGGTGCCGCTGCCGAGCAAGTGGATCATCGAGTTCTGCGAGCCGATCCGTACCGATCACTACCCCGACGGTGCGGCCGACGACCCGATGCTCGTCTTCAACATCACCGACCAGGTGCGCGAGACGATCCAGCAGACGCTCTACCGCCTGCTGGTCCAGCGTCGCTCCGTCTTCCGCTGACTGCGCCTCTTCCGGTCATGACAGCGCGTCCGCGCATCTCGGTCTACATCGCGCACTCCGTCGACGGCTACATCGCCGACGCCGAGGGCTCGCTCGACTGGCTGTTCCGGCTCGCCGGCACCGAGGACTACGGCCACGCCGAGTTCATGGTCGGCATCGACGGCCTCGCCATGGGGCGCGGCACCTGGGACTTCATCGCCGAGGAGCCGGACCTGCCCTTCGGGGGCCGCCCCGTCTACGTCTTCACCCACCGCGCTGCGGCGCCGCGCAACGGCGTGACCTTCTGGGCGCGCTCGCCGGCCGAGGCCGTCGCCGAGTGGCAGGCCGCAGGCCTGACCCACGTCTACGTCGACGGCGGCCGGCTCATCAGCGAGTTCCTCGAGGCGGGCTACATCGACGACCTCACCCTCACGGTCGTGCCGGCCCTGCTCGGCGCGGGGTCGCGGTTGTTCCACGAGATCCCGACTTCGACGGCGCTGCGCCTCGTCTCGTCGACGCCGTACCCGAACGGGATCGTCATGCTGCGCTACGCCCGCGCCTGACGGCTCGCCGGGACGCGCGAGTGGACCGCGGCCGTCAGGGTCGGCCGAGCAGCACTCCCATCCAGCTACCGACCGGCCTCGAGCGGCTTGCGACGCCCGTCGGACGTCGACTGTCGGTGGTCCTGCGTACAGTTCCAGCGAGAGCGCAGAAGCCGGAGACCCATTGCGCTGCAAGCGAAGTCAGGCGTGTCGGGTCTTAACACTGTTCGTACTGGTGTACGAGGATGGAGCCATGGTGAACCGACCCGACCGTGACGACCAGCGCTCCGGCGCGGTCGACCCGTTGGTGTCGGGCACGCCGTTCGAGGCCGAGTCGGCGTTCGCCAAGGCCGGTGACTGTGCGATCGAGGCCGAGTCGGCGTTCGGGGAGGTGGTGCTGCGCACGTCGGACGCGGAGGCGGAGAAGGCGTTCGCCGCCACCGCAGCGACCGCAGCGAGCACGCGTCAGCGCGAGCGGTGCTGCGCCGCCCCGATGCCCAGGCCGATGCCGATGCCGAGGCCGGCCGCACCGGCGACGGCGGCCGGGACGTAGTAGCGCCGGTTCATCCGCGCTCGACGGTAGTCGTGGATCTCCCAGCCGACCGCGCGCGCGTGCTTGCGCAGCGCGCCGTCCGGGTTCACCGCCACCGCACGACCGACGACGGAGAGCATGGGGACGTCGTTCGCCGAGTCGCTGTACGCCGTGCAGCGCACCAGGTCGAGCCCCTCGCGCTCGGCGAGCGCAAGTACCGCCTCGGCCTTCGCCTTGCCGTGCAGCGGGGCGCCGACCAGCCGCCCGGTGTAGACGCCGTCCTCGATCTCGCTCACCGTGCCCAGTGCGCCGGTGAGGCCGAGTCGTTGGGCGATGATCGCGGCGAGCTCGACAGGCGTCGCCGTCACGAGCCAGACGCGCTGCCCGCGGTCGAGGTGGCCCTGGGCCAGCGCCAGGGTCCCGGGCCACAGCTTGCGCGCCATCAGCTCGTCGAAGATCTCCTCGCCGAGGCTGACGACGTCCTCGACCCGCTTGCCCTGGACGAAGGCGAGACCCGCCTCGGTGGCCGAGGCCATGTCCTCGAGGTCCTCGGAGCCGTTGATGACGAACTTCGCCTGCTTCCATGCGAAGTCCCCGACCTCGCGCAGGGTGAAGAACTTGCGGCTGGCCAGGCCGCGCGCCAGGTGGAAGATGCTGGCCCCGCGCATGACCGTGTTGTCGACGTCGAAGAACGCCGCCCCCGTGAGGTCCGGCTCGACGAGCGCCTTCGGCGCCACCTCAGCCGCGGCCGCGGAGGCCTCGCCCGCGACCTGGGACGCCCGGAGAAGATCAGTGCTGCGTGACCCGGCCATGCCCGGGAGCCTAGCGACCACGGCTGTGCCACGATCAGGACTGTGACGGAACCCCGCGCCACCAACCTCGCCGACCTGCTGCACGCGACGGCCGCAGCCCGGCCGGACGACGTCGCGTTCGTCGACTCCGTCACGCGCCGCGAGACGACGTGGGCGACCCTGGACGCCTCGGTCGACGCGATGGCAGCCGGCCTGCGTCGGCACGGGCTCGAACGTGGTGACCGGGTGGCGCTGCTGCTGGGCAACCGCATCGAGTTCGTCGCCGTCTACTTCGCCGTCCTCCGGGCCGGCATGGTCGCGCTCCCGCTGAACACGGGCTACACCGTTCACGAGGTGGCCGACCTCCTGTCCCGGTCCGGCGCCCGGCTGCTGGTGGCCGACGAGCAGAGCGAGGCGACCGCCACCGCGGCCACGTCCGAGCTCGCGACCGCCCTGCTCGTGGTCGGCGATCCCGAGTACGTCGCGATCGAGCGAGCCGGTCACCGCGCCGACGCCCCGAAGCTCGACGTCGAGGAGTTCGACCCGGAGTCGCTCGCCGTCCTGCTGTTCACGTCGGGCACCAGCGGGCCCTCGCGCGGCGCGATGCTGAGCCACCGCGCCCTGCTCGCCAACATCGATCAGCTGCTGCGGGTCGACCCGCTGCCGATGCAGCCCGACGACGTCGTGCTCGTGGTGCTGCCGCTGTTCCACGTGTACGCGCTCAACGCGGTGCTGGGGATGGCCGTCGCGACGGGCGCACGCAGCGTGCTCGTCCCCAAGTTCTCGCCGGCCGCGACCCTCGACCTCGTCGGCGAGCTCGGGGTCACCAACATCCCGGCGGCACCCCCGGTCTTCGTCGCGTGGTCCAACGTCCCGGACCTCGACCACCGGCTGGCCGGCGTACGCACGCTCGTCTCGGGTGCGGCACCCCTGGCCCCCTCGGTGTTCAGCGCGTTCGCCGACCGCGCGGGCCAACCGGTGTGGGAGGGCTACGGACTGACCGAGGCGGCGCCCGTCGTGTCCTCCACCATGGTCGGTCGGCGCCCCAAGCCCGGCTGCGTCGGCGCGCCGCTCCCCGGCGTCGAGGTCCGGCTCGTCGACGAGTCCGGCGAGGTCGCCGACGAGGACGACCCGGGCGAGATCCAGGTCCGCGGCGCCAACCTGTTCTCCGGTTACTGGCCCGACGGAGAGGGAGGCCCGGACGCCGACGGCTGGTACGCGACGGGCGACGTCGCCTACCAGGACGAGGACGGCGACCTCCACCTCGTCGACCGGCGCCGCGACCTGATCCTCGTCTCGGGCTTCAACGTCTACCCCTTCGAGATCGAGACCGTGATCGCGTCGCACCCCGACGTCGCCGAGGTCGCGGTCATCGGCGTCCCGCACGACCACACGGGCGAGTCGGTGAAGGCCTACGTGACCCCGTTGGCCGGGCGCACCGTCTCGCGCGAGCAAATCGCCGCTCTCTGCGAGTCGCGGCTCGCGCGCTTCAAGTGCCCGACGGTGATCGAGGTCGTCGACACCCTGCCGCACTCCTCGACGGGCAAGATCGCCCGCGCCCGGCTGCGCGAGGGGTCGGCGTGACCGGTCCTGCCCGGGTCACCCTGGTCGGCAAGCCCGACTGCCACCTGTGCGAGGCGGCGCGCGAGGTCATCGCCGCCGTGTGCTCCGAGACCGGCGACTCCTTCGTCGAGCTCTCGATCCTCGAGGACCCGGAGCTCGCCGACCTGTACTGGGAGCAGATCCCGGTCACCCTGGTCGACGGCACCCAGCAAGACTTCTGGCGCGTCGACCCCGGCCGCCTCAAGGCAGCCCTGAGCGAGCCCCGCCCGTCGTAGCGGTTGGCCGGTCGGCATCTCCCGGCTACGGTGGCGTGACCACTAAGTTAGGGGACCCTTATGACCGCGCTCGACGAGCGCTCGTCGCTGGACCTGGTGCGCGAGCTCGATCCGCTGGTGGCGGCCGAGGTCGAGCGTCACCTCACGATGGCCAAGGAGTGGTTCCCGCACGAGTACGTGCCCTGGGCCGAGGGCACGAACTACGAGGGCGTGTACGGCGGCGAGGCCTGGGACCCGTCGCAGTCGCCGGTCGACGGCGTGGCGCGCACGGCGCTCGTGGTCAACCTGCTCACCGAGGACAACCTGCCGAGCTACCACCGCGCGCTGACCGACACCGTCGGGCGCGACAGCGCGTGGGGCGAGTGGGTCCACCGCTGGACCGCGGAGGAGGGTCGGCACGCGATCGCGATGCGCGACTTCCTGCTCGTCACGCGCTCGGTCGACCCAGTCGCGCTCGAGCGCGAGCGGATGGACCACATGAGCCGGGGCTTCGAGGGCCATGCCGAGGGCCACGTGCTCACGACGATGGCCTACGTCTCGTTCCAGGAGCTCGCCACCCGCATCTCGCACCGCAACACCGGCAGGTGCACCGCGGATCCCGGGCTCGACCGGCTGCTGCAGCGCATCGCCGCCGACGAGAACCTGCACATGCTCTTCTACCGCAACGTCATGGACGCGGCGTTCGGCATCGACCCGGACGCCTCGATGCAGGCCGTGCTCGACACCGTCGAGAACTTCGCGATGCCGGGCAACGAGGTCGAGGGCTTCACCCGCCGGTCGCTCACCATCGCCCTCGCCGGCATCTACGACCTGCGGATCCACCACGACGAGGTCCTCGCCCCCGTGCTGCGGGCGTGGGACGTGTGGGACCGGACCGACCTCGGCCCCGAGGGCGAGGCCGCGCGCGAGCGGCTCGCGGCGTTCATGACCGGTCTGGACGCCACCGCATCGCGCTTCGAGGAGAAGCGGGCCGCCCGTGCGGCCCGCGACGCTGCCCGCTGACCCGCACCCCCGGCGTACCCCCCGGGGGTGCGGGCGCGACGGGGGCGCCAGTGTGGGACATCTCTCGTTCGGACACCGGGGGTCCCGGACAGTGACCAGGGTCACGTCCCAGCCTGTCCGCTATGTGGAACGGACGTCCGTCGCGACTTTGTGCGTTCGTTCACAACTACCTACCCTGACGGGGCCGGGCATCCGATCCACGCGGTGCCGCGCGCCAGGAGAGCCGGGGTGAGGTCGTGCCGCTGTCAGGGCCGTCCGAGGTGTCCCGGCGCGGCATCCCCGAGGCCACCGTGGCCCGGCTCCCGATCTACCACCGCGTGCTCACCCACCTCGCCGAGCGCGGCGTGGCGACGGTCTCGAGCGAGGAGCTCGCGGCGGCGAGCGGCGTCACGAGCGCCAAGCTGCGCAAGGACCTCTCGCACCTCGGCTCCTACGGCACGCGCGGGGTCGGCTACGACACCGAGTACCTCGTCTACCAGATCGCCCGCGAGCTCGGCCTGACCCAGGACTGGCGCGTGGTCATCGTGGGCGTCGGCAACCTCGGGCACGCGCTTGCCAACTACGGCGGCTTCGCCTCGCGCGGGTTCCGCGTCGTGGGCCTCGTCGACGCCGACCCGGCGCGCATCGGCGAGAAGATCCCGGCCGGCCATGACGGCGAGACCGTCGAGGTCAGCCCCCTGCGCGACCTCGAGGACGTCGTGATCGACGGCGAGGCCAGCATCGGCGTGATCGCCACGCCGGCCTCGGCCGCGCAGGACGTCTGCGACCGGCTCGTCGGCGCGGGAGTGACGAGCATCCTCAACTTCGCGCCCGCCGTGCTCTCGACCCCCGAGGGCGTCGACGTCCGCAAGGTCGACCTCGCGACCGAGCTGCAGATCCTGGCGTTCCACGAGCAGCGCAAGCACCCGGAGGTGCGCGCATGACGCTCCTGGTCGTGGGTGTCAGCCACCGCTCCGCGCCGGTCGCGCTGCTCGACCGGCTCGCGCTCGTCGACGCCGCCGCCGAGGAGCTGCAGATCGAGCTCCTCGCCTCGCCGCACGTCGCCGAGTCGCTGGTGCTGTCCACCTGCAACCGGGTGGAGATCTACGCCGAGGTCAGCAGGTTCCACGGCGGCGTCGTCGACGTCACCGAGATCCTGTCGAAGGCCACCGGCGTACCCAAGGACGAGCTCACGCCGCACCTCTACGTCCGCTACGAGGACCGCGCCGTGCAGCACATGTTCGAGGTGACCTCGGGCCTGGACTCCATGGTCGTCGGCGAGCAGCAGATCATCGGCCAGGTGCGCGGGGCGCTGCGCTCGGCCCAGGACACCGCGACGGCGGGTCGCAGCATCAACGACCTCGCCCAGGCGGCGCTGCGGGTCGGCAAGCGCGTACACCAGGACACCGGCATCGACCGCGCCGGCGCGTCGGTGGTCAGCGTGGCGCTGCACCTCGCGGCGAAGGACTTCGGGGGCACGCTCGACGGACGCCGCGCGCTCGTCGTGGGTGCGGGCGCGATGAGCTCGCTCGCGGCGACGCAGCTGATGCGCTCCGGCGTCACCGACATCGTCATCGCCAACCGCACTCTCGCCAGCGGTCAGCGGCTCGCGGAGCAGGTGGGCGGTCGCGCGATCGAGCTGGCCGCGCTCGCGGCGGTCCTGCCCGACATCGACATCCTCGTGTCCTGCACGGGATCCACCGGACTCGTCCTCACCCTCGACGACGTCGTCGCGGCCCGGGTCGGGGCGCTCACGCCGCTCGTCGTCGTCGACCTCGCCCTCCCGCACGACACGGCCGAGACCATCGCGGGGCTCGACGGCGTGCGCCGGATCGACCTCGCGGCGCTCGCCGACCTCCCGGAGGCCACGGCGCCCGAGCGCGACGTCGAGATGGCGCGCTCGATCGTGGCGGAGGAGGTCCGGGCACACCTCGCGGCGATGGCGGCGCTGCGCGTCGAGCCGATCGTGGTCTCGCTGCGCGCCCGGGCCGACCAGGTGGTCGACGCCGAGCTGCAGCGGTTGCGGCTGCGGCTGCCCGAGCTCGACGACGCCGCAGTGGAGGAGCTCGCCCGCTCGCTGCGTCGCGCGGTGTCCACCCTCATGCACACGCCGACGGTGCGGATGAAGGAGCTCGCCGCGGATCCCGACGGCGCGCGCTACGCCACCGCCCTGCACCGGCTCTTCGACCTCGACCCGGCGGCCATCGAGGCCCTCACCGCCGCCGACGAGTCCGCCGCCCCTGGCACCTCCGCGGGCACCGCGGCCACGGACCCGTCCTACGACGACCTGCTGGGAGGGCTGTCATGACCATCCGTCTCGCGACGCGCGGCAGCCTGCTCGCACGCACGCAGTCCGGTCACGTCGCCGACGCCCTGCGCGAGATCTCCGGCCAGGACGTCGAGATCGTGCACGTGCGCAGCCACGGCGACGCCGACCAAAGCACCCCGCTCGCCTCCTTCGGCGGCGTCGGCGTGTTCGTGGCTGCCGTGCGCGAGGCCGTGCTGCGCCGCGACGCCGACATCGCGGTGCACTCGCTCAAGGACCTCCCGACCGCGCCCGCTCCCGGTCTCGTCGTGGCCGCGATGCCCGTGCGTGAGGACCCGCGCGACGTCCTCGTGTCGCGCGACGGATTCACCGTCCTGACCCTGCCCCCCGGCGCTCGTGTGGGCACCGGCTCGCCGCGCCGTGCCGCCCAGCTGCTCGCCGCACGCCCGGACCTCGAGGTCGTCCCCGTGCGGGGCAACGTCGACACCCGGCTGCGCACGGTCACCGACGGCACGCTCGACGCCGTCGTCCTCGCCCGTGCGGGCCTCGCTCGCCTCGACCGCCTCGACGCGGTCTCCGAGGCCATCGAGCCCGACCTCATGCTGCCCGCCCCCGGCCAGGGGGCGTTGGCGGTCGAGTGCCGCAGCGTCGATGCCGACGTCGACGCCGCGCTGCTCGATGCGCTCCGTTCCCTCGACGACGCCGCGACCCGCGCCGCCGTCACCGCGGAGCGATCTCTGCTCGCCACCCTCGAGGCCGGTTGCTCGGCGCCTGTCGGCGCCTACGCCACCGTCTCCGGGGAGGGCGAGGGCCTGCTGGTGCACCTGACCGGGAACGTCGTCTCGCTCGACGGCTCGGTCTCGGTGCGGAAGTCCGTCACCGGCGCAGCCGGCGATGCGGTCGACGTCGGGCGTGAGCTCGCCCTCGACCTCCTCGCCTCCGGTGCGCCCGGTCTCAGTCCCGTGAGGGGAAGCGCATCATGAGCGCCGTCACCACCCGTGCCA
>DATCCY010000069.1:0-7294 GCA_036510975.1 Candidatus Nanopelagicales bacterium | reverse complement strand
TTGCGGTAGGTCACCGCGTGCGGGCGAGCGGCCTCTGCGCCAAGGCGTTCGACCTTGTTCTTCTCATAGGAGTCGAAGTTGCCCTCGAACCAGAACCAGTTCGAGTCGCCCTCGTAGGCCAGGATGTGCGTCGCCACGCGGTCGAGGAACCAGCGGTCGTGCGAGGTGATCACGGCACAGCCGGGGAACTCGAGCAGCGCGTTCTCCAGCGAGCCCAGGGTCTCGACGTCGAGGTCGTTGGTGGGCTCGTCGAGCAGCAGCAGGTTGCCGCCCTGCTTGAGCGTGAGCGCGAGGTTGAGACGGTTGCGCTCGCCACCGGAGAGGATCCCGGCCTTCTTCTGCTGATCGGTGCCCTTGAAGCCGAAGGCCGAGACGTAGGCGCGGCTCGGCATCTCGACCTGGCCGACCTTGATCCAGTCCAGGCCGTCGGAGACGACCTCCCAGAGGTTCTTCTCCGGGTCGATGCCACCGCGGTTCTGGTCGACGTAGGACAGCGTCACCGTCTCGCCGATCTTGATGTCACCGGCGTTCGGCAGCGCGTCCTTGTCGCTGGTGTCGTTGGTCGCAGCGGCCACGATCATCTTGAACAGCGTGGTCTTGCCGACGCCGTTGGGGCCGATGACGCCGACGATGCCGTTGCGCGGCAGGGTGAAGGACAGGTCGTCGAAGAGGAGCTTGTCGTCGAAGCCCTTCGTGAGGCCGTGCGCCTCCACCACGATGGCGCCCAGGCGCGGGCCCGGCGGGATCTGGATCTCGTCGAAGTCGAGCTTGCGGGTCTTCTCCGCCTCGGTGGCCATCTCCTCGTAGCGCTCGAGGCGCGCGCGGCTCTTGGTCTGGCGGGCCTTGGCACTCGACCGGACCCACTCGAGCTCGTCGGAGAGACGCTTCTTGAGCTTGGCGTCCTTGGCGCCCTCGACCTTGAGGCGCTGCTGCTTCTTCTCGAGGTAGGTCGAGTAGTTGCCCTCGTACGGGAAGGCGCGGCCGCGGTCGAGCTCGAGGATCCACTGGGCGACGTTGTCGAGGAAGTACCGGTCGTGGGTGATCGCGATCACCGTGCCGGGGTACTTCTCGAGGTGCTGCTCGAGCCAGAGCACGCTCTCGGCGTCGAGGTGGTTGGTGGGCTCGTCGAGCAGCAGCAGGTCCGGCTGCTGCAGCAGCAGCTTGCACAGCGCCACGCGGCGCTTCTCGCCACCGGAGAGCACGGAGACATCGGCATCGGGGGCGGGGCAGCGCAGCGCGTCCATCGCCTGCTCGAGCTGGGAGTCGAGGTCCCACGCGCCCAGGTGGTCGATCTCCTCCTGCAGCGTGCCCATCTCGGCGAGGAGCTTGTCGTAGTCGGCGTCGGGGTCGGCGAGCTCGGCGGAGATCTCGTTGAACCGGTCGACCTTCGCCTTGGTGGGCGCGACGCCCTCCATGACGTTGTCCCAGACGTCCTTGGTCTCGTCGAGGCCTGGCTCCTGCGCGAGCATGCCCACGGTGTAGCCCGGGGACAGGAACGCGTCGCCGTTGGAGGCATGGTCGATGCCGGCCATGATCTTGAGGAGCGAGGACTTCCCGGCACCGTTGGGGCCGACCACGCCGATCTTGGCGCCGGGCAGGAAGGACAGCGTGACGTCGTCGAGGACGACCTTGTCGCCGTGAGCCTTACGAGCCTTGCGCAGGGTGTAGATGAACTCCGCCATAGCGGCAGAGCCTACGGGGTGGGGCCCGTGCGCCCGAATCGACGCCGGTCATGCGGCCGGATCCGCGGCCGACTCGGGCACCGGGTCGGTACCGACCGCGCTGAGCCCGGGGACGGCCCAGCCGGTCCCGTCCGCGACGTGGGTCGACCTCGTGTCGCCGTCGCCGGACAGCTCGGTCGCCACGACCGACTCGCGGACCAGATCGGCGGTCTGCGGCCCCCGGCGCGACCGGACGAACTGCGCGGTGCCGCGGCTGAGGTCGTGGCCGACGAGGTCGGCGTCGACGTCCACCACCTGGACCATGTGGCCGTCCTTCTCGTACTCGCGCTGGCGCAGCCGGCCGACGACGACGACGGGCTGGCCCTTGTGGAGCGACGCGGCCACGTGCTCGCCGAGGGCGCGCCACGCGGAGATCGAGAGGTAGGTGGTGCGCTCGACCCACTGCTGGGTGCGGCGGTCGGTGTAGCCGTTGGTGGCAGCGAGGCGGAAGCCGGCGACCGGGCCTCCGCTGGTCTGGCGCAGCGAGACGTCCGAGGCGACGTTGCCGACGAGGGTGACGGTGGACTGCATGGCGTCCTCCTGAGAGGTCCGGGGACCGGTGAGCCCCGGTCCGACGACGCCGAGACTGCTCACGGCGGCCGACCCCGGCGGGCAGCGCCGGACGAGCCCTGTGGACGCAGCACGTGGCCGGTGCCCTGTGGGCGGCAGGGGCGGTTGCGCGCGCTCGCCGGTCGCGCGGCAGGATGGATCCCCGCACGGCGGCGGAGAGGACGGACCCTGAGCACCGACGGCACCCCCGGCACGGCCGGTGAGGGCGGCACCGCAGGTCCCACGCCGCCGTCCGCCGACGACGTCTCAGTGGCGGAGCTGGCGCTCGAGCAGGCGGCCGTCGACCTGCGCTACGCCTACCTCGACGACGGCCTGCGCCGCGCCGTCCGGAGCCTGGACCGCACCAGGCGCGGCCCGACCGCGGGCAACCCCGGTGCCCTCACCGAGCGCGACGCCTTCGACGCGATGTACGCCGAGCGCATCGCCGCGCTGCGGGCGGCCGAGGACCGGCTCGTCTTCGGGCGGATGGACCTCGCCGACGACGCCCCCCGCTACATCGGTCGTATCGGCCTGTCCGACGACGACCAGGAGCAGGTGCTCTACGACTGGCGCTCCCCCGCCGCGGAGCCGTTCTACCGCGCGACGGCGCACCAGCCCCTCGGCGTCACCCGACGCCGGCACCTCACGACCTCGGGCCGGGACGTCACCCGCATCGAGGACGACGTGCTCGACGTCGACGCCCACGCCGGCAGCGACTCGGTGCAGGGCGAGGGCTCGCTGTTCGCCGCGCTCGGCGCCCATCGCACCGGCCGGATGCGCGACATCGTCGCGACCATCCAGGGCGAGCAGGACCGCATCATCCGCTCACCCCTCGCGGGCGTGCTCGTGGTGCAGGGCGCACCGGGGTGCGGCAAGACGGTCGTCGCGCTGCACCGGGCGGCGTACCTGCTCTACACGCACCGCGAGCGGATCGCGCAGGCGGGCGTGCTCGTCGTGGGACCCAACCGGCAGTTCCTCCGCTACATCGAGCAGGTGCTGCCCTCGCTCGGCGAGAGCAGCGCGGTGCTTGTGACGCAGGGCCAGCTCTACCCCGGGGTCGATGCCGGACCCGACACCGACCGGCGCGTCGCGATCCTCAAGGGCGACCTGCGGATGGCCCGGATGGTGCAGAACGCCGTCGCTGCCATCCCCCGGGTGCCGAGCGAGCGCATCCCGCTGCGCATCGACGGCACGACCATCACGCTCACGCCGAAGATCGTGGAGTCCGCGATCACCCACGCGCGACGCAGCCGCAAGCCGCACAACGAGGCACGTCGCGAGTTCGTCCTCGACGTGCTGTCCAAGCTCGTCACGCAGCTCGCGCAGAAGACCCGCGTGGACCTCACCGAGTACCGCGACAGCCTGCTCGAGGACCTGCGCGACTCGAAGGACGTGCGCCGCGAGATCAACCTGTGCTGGATGCCGCGGACCCCGGAGGCCTTGGTACGACGGCTGTTCTCCGACGACACGCGGCTCGCCCGGGCCGCGCCGTGGCTGTCGGCCGAGGATCGCGCTCTGCTGATGCGTCCGGTCGACGCCCAGTGGGAGTACGGCGACGTACCCATCCTCGACGAGGCGGCGGAGCTGCTCGGCGTCGACGACGAGCCGGCACGTCTCGCGGCGCTGCGCGCCGAGCGGGACAGTGCCGCCGAGCTCGCCTATGCGCGCGACGTCGCCGCGCAGAGCGGCTCGGGCATGGTGACCGCCGACATGCTCGTCGAGCGCTACGCCGGCGCCCGCTCGCGGACCTCGGTCGCCGACGCCGAGAACGACCGCACGTGGGTCTTCGGCCACGCGGTCGTCGACGAGGCGCAGGAGCTCTCGCCGATGGCGTGGCGCGTCGTCGCGCGGCGCTGCCCGTCGCTGTCGATGACGGTGGTCGGCGACGTCAACCAGACCGGGAACCCCGCCGGGGTGACGTCGTGGCGGTCGGTGTTCGACGTCCTCGCGAAGGACCGCTGGACCATCGAGACGCTCACCGTGAACTACCGCACGCCGCGACCTGTCATGGAGCTCGCGACCGCCGGGCTGCGCGCCGCCGGCATCGCGCCCGCGCACGTGGTCTCCGCTCGCGACGGCGACGAGCCGCGCAGCGCCCGGATCGACGGCCTGGCCACGCTGCCCGCCGTCGTGGCGGCCGAGCTCGAGCGCGCCGCCGGAGGCCGGGTGGCGGTGATCGCGGCGACGGGAGAGGTGGCTGCGGTCGGCGACGTCCTGTCCGCCACGATGCCCGACGTCGTCGGCGTCGGCGACTCCGCGGTGGACAACCCGGTCGCCGTCCTGTCGCCCACGAACGCCAAGGGCCTCGAGTTCGACGCCGTCGTCATCGTGAACCCGTCGACGATCGCCGCCACCGAGGGCTCCGGACCGCGCGATCTCTACGTCGCCACCACGCGCACCACGGCGCACCTGCTCCTGCTCGACGTCGACGCCTGACCGACGTCCGCCGCGTCAGGCAGGACCGGCGAGGAAGTCACGAGTCGGTGCCCGTTATGCGGGCGTTGTACCCCAGGACCTCGACAGAGTCGCGCGGTGAGGGGATCCTGAGAGGGCGGAGTGCGCGCAGCCGCTCCCGTGTTGCTTCCTCGTGGTAGGAGCCGAAGTGCCTCGACACCTGTCGCCCGTCCTCGCGCCGACGAGGGCGAGGACACGCCTTGGCGTCCGTGCGCTCGCACTCCTGCTCGCGTCGGCGGTCCTCGCGCTCGTTCCGGTCGGGGCCGCGAACGCGGCGAGCCCGCCGAGCGCCCCGACCGGCGTGCTCGCGGTCGCAGGGGACACGACCGTCACTCTGACCTGGGTCGCTCCGGCATCCACCGGCGGATCCCAGCTCACCGGCTACCGATTGCGCTACTCGACCAACGGCGGATCCTCGTGGAGCTCCACGATCTCCACCAGCTCCACCGCCCTGACCTACACCGTGACGCGGCTGAGGAACGGCCGGGCCTACGTGTTCCAGGTCCGCGCGGCGAACCGCGCCGGGACCGGCCCGTGGTCGGTCACGACGGCCGCCGTCACGCCGTCCGCCGTCGTGACGCCCCCGCCGCCCCCGCCCCCGCCCCCGCCGCCGCCGTCGGGCGCTCAGCACGTCGCCGTGCCGTCGTACTTCTACCCGGGTGCCCTCTGGACGCAGCTGGGCGCAGGAGCACCGACCGTGGGGCTCGCCGTCGTGAACCCCAGCAGCGGCCCGGGCACGGCGCCCGACCCGAACTACGTCAGCCAGGTGAGCCAGACCAGAGCGCTCGGGATCAAGGTCGTCGGCTACGTCGACACCGCGTACGGGTTGCGCACCCTGTCGGACGTCGAGGCCGACGTGGACCGGCAGTACCTGTGGTACGGGGTCGACGGCATCTTCTTCGACCAGGTGCCGAGCGAGTGCAGCAAGATTACCTACTACCAGGCGCTCGCCGACTACGTCCGAGCCAAGACGGGGACGCACGAGGTGGTGCTCAACCCCGGGGCCTCGACCGGCGAGTGCTTCATGGCGGCGAGCGACCTCCTGATCACGTTCGAGGACACCTACGCGAACTACGTCGGCTGGCAGCTCAGCGGCTGGGAGACCAAGTACCCCGCCGACCGCTTCTGGCAGCTCATCCACACCGCGAGCCAGGCCGACCTGGCCAACGCCGTCGCGCTGACCCGCAGCCGCAACGTGGGCTGGATCTACGTCACGCCGGACATCCTGTTTAACCCGTGGGACACGCTGCCCGCATCCTCGTTCTGGAACCAGGAGCTGAGCGCGGCCGCGGCCTGATCGGGTGAGCGCCGGCCGGTCTCAGGCCGTACGGCCGGGTCGCCGTCGCAGTCCTAGCCCCACCGTGGGGAGGGCGAGAGCGATACCTGCTGCCGTGAGCGGAGTGACTCGCGTGTCCCAGCTGCGTGGCGTCAGTGCCGCGCGCGCCTCTGCCTCGATCGCATAGCCGCACACCATGGTTGCGCCCAGCATGCCGAGCGTCAGTGCCGCCGCGTTGCTCGGGCGACGGGCCAGGACTGTCGTCGCGACGGCCTGGACCGTCATCATGGCGATCGGCGGCGTGATCCCCGTGCCGAGGAACCAGGAGTCCTTCGGGACGTCCCGGCCGCGACGATGGATGGCCGCGGCGTGCACCGCGATGCCACGCTCGACGGCTTCCCACGAGCCCCGGGTCCGCCTCGACGCGGTACGTCAACCGGGCACCGCTGTCGAGCGGTTCGACGTTGTACGCGACGGTGAAGTGGAAGCGGTCCGTGCCCGCTGCGGCCGACCACGCTGCAGCTCGGTGACCTCCGAGACCCAGTCGAAGGGGACCCCGAGCACCTTGTTGACACGCTCGGAGCGTGTTCCGACAGCCATCGGCCCGTCACCGATCTGACGGGTCTCGACGACGGACGACTCCCACACCGGGAGGTTGCTCGGGTCGACGAGGAAGTCGAAGACGACCCCTGCCGGCTGCTGGACCACGATGCTCTCCTCGACGACGGGCATGCCATCACCCCCGTTCCCAGGCGACGACCGGTGCCGTCGCTCGCGAGCAGTCTCCCGTGCAACCGCTACCACTTCATTACGGCCTAGCGTCCGAACGCACCAGCAGCCGTCGCCGTTCGAGGGATCCACCCGTTGGGACTTCGACCCTGCGCCGGTAGCCTGGGGGCTCGCAACGGACGAGCTCACTCACCGGGCGGCCGACGTGAGGTCGGACCGTCCCCTGGACCGAGACTCCGTCCCATGGCCCGCGCCCGTAGCTCAACGGATAGAGCCGCCGGTTTCTACCCGGCTGGTTGGGGGTTCGAGTCCCTCCGGGCGCACATCGCCGCAGGTCAGAGGCCTGCGGTCCCTCGCTTGACAGCAACGCTGACAGCAACGGCAACCGTGCTGGCGTCCGACTCGCGCAGGTGGCCGTACACGTCGGTCGTCGTCGAGCGCTTCGCGTGGCCGAGCACCTTGGACACGCTCGCCTCGGGAACGGCGGACAGCGCCACGCTCGCGTAGAAGTGCCGCAGCGAGTGGAACGACCCCGGGAACCCGGCCCCGGCCGCGAGCGGGCGCA
>DATCCY010000068.1:0-74051 GCA_036510975.1 Candidatus Nanopelagicales bacterium | reverse complement strand
CTCGGCTCGATGATCGCGGACACCGTCGTGAGCACGGCGCCGACGAGCACCACGAACATGACCGGCGAGCGCCACATGAGCCGCGGGTCGATCTTGCGGACGGCGGTCGGCAGGGAGGTGAGCAGCGACCGGGCGTCGAACGCGCCGGTGCTGATCCGGTGCTCGGTGGCCGGAGCGGCCGGGGTGGTGACGGTCATGACAGTCCCTCCGCGAGGGGTCCGAGGGCGAGGGCGGGCACGAAGGTCAGGCCGGCCACGATGAGGACGACGCCGGCGACGAGCAGCACGAACTGCGGCCGGTGGGTGGGCAGGGTGCCGGCGTTGGCCGGGACCTTGCCCTGCTGGGCCAGCGAGCCGGCCAGGGCGAGGACGAAGCAGATCGGCAGGAGCCGGCCGAGGGCCATCGCGACCGCCAGCGCGACGTTGTAGAAGTCGGTGTTGGCGCCAAGACCGGCGAAGGCCGACCCGTTGTTGTTGGCCGCCGACGCGAAGCCGTAGAAGACCTCGGACAGCCCGTGCGCCCCGGGGTTGAAGATCGACGCGCGCCCGGTGTCGGTGGCCATCGCGACGCCGAGCCCGATGAGGACGACGGACGGTGTCGTGAGGATGTACAGCGACACGAGCTTCATCTCGCGGGCACCGATCTTCTTCCCGAGGTACTCCGGTGTCCGGCCGACCATGAGTCCGGCGACGAACACCGCCACGAGGGCGGCGATCAGCATGCCGTAGAGACCCGATCCGGTGCCGCCCGGCGTCACCTCGCCGAGCACCATGTTGAGGATCGCCAGGCCGCCGCCGAACGCCGTGAACGAGTCGTGCATGGCGTCGACGGCACCGGTCGAGGTTGAGGTGGTCGCGGAGGCGAAGACCGCCGACATCGGGACTCCGAAGCGGACCTCCTTGCCCTCCATCGCCGCACCCGCGAGCTGCAGCGCCGGCCCCTGGTGGGCGAGCTCGGCCCAGACGAGGAACGCGGTGCTCGTCGCCCAGATGCCCGCCATCACCGCGAGGATCGCCCTGCCCTGGCGCAGGTCGCCCACGAGGCGGCCGAAGGTGCGCGGCAGGCTGAACGGGATCACCAGCAGCAGGAAGATCTGCAGCAGGTTCGTGAACCCGTTGGGGTTCTCGAACGGGTGGGCCGAGTTCGCGTTGTAGAACCCGCCGCCGTTCGTGCCGAGCTCCTTGATCACCTCCTGGCTGGCCACCGGGCCACCGGGGATGGTCTGGCCGGCGCCGCCGAGGGTCGTGAGGGCGGTGTCGCCGTTGAAGTTCTGGACGACGCCGTTGAGGATCAGCACGACGCCGAACACGACGGCCAGCGGGAGCAGCACCCGGATCGTGATGCGGGTGAGGTCGACCCAGAAGTTGCCGAGCCGGTCGCTGTGCGTGCGCGCGAAGCCGCGCACGAGAGCGATGGCGACCGCGATGCCGACAGCGGCCGACAGGAAGTTCTGCACTGCGAGGCCGGCCATCTGCGCGGTGTAGCCGAGAGCGGCCTCACCTGAGTAGGACTGCCAGTTCGTGTTGGTGACGAAGCTGACGGCGGTGTTGAGCGCCTGCAGCGAGGGCATCCCCTCACGTCCGAGCGAGTACGGCAGCACGGCCTGCAGCCGCAGGATCCCGTAGAGAAGGACCATCGACATCAGGGAGAACGCGATCACTGCGCGGAGGTAGACCGACCAGCGCTGGTCTGCGTCGGGGTCGACGCCGAACGCCCGGTAGGCCAGGCGCTCAGGACGGGTGTGGCGAGGCGACTGCATGGTGCGGGCCATGTAGTCCCCGAGCGGTCGGTGCGCCGCGGCGAGCGCGACGACGAGCGCGAGGATCTGGAGGAGTGCGGCGTAGGTGGGGGTCACGTGAGGTCAGAACTCCTCGGCGCGCACGAGCGCGATGACGAGGTACACGAGCAGGGCCATGCCGGCGACCAGTGCGACGACCCCGAGCGCGTTCACAACCGCTCCAGACCACGGACGACGACCAGCAGGACGGCGGCCAGCGCGACGAGCACGACCGCCACTGTGAGCTCAGCCATGACGCTCCCTTTCGATGTGCGCCGGACCTCGGCGCCGGTCCCATACGACACCCGTGACGGACTCGTTGCGGGCGCGCTGACGGCGTCCTGACGCGACGGGGCCCGCTCTTGACGGCTTCTTGACGTCGGGGTCCCGGACGCGGCTCGCGCGGGTCACCGGGCTTGAGCGCGCGTCCGCGACCGCGTGTTAGGGAACCGTCAAGATCGGGCTCCTGCCGTCAGGATCGCGTCAGCACGCGCTGACTCCGCGCCGGCCGCGGTGTGGGCTGGACGCGTGAGTCCCACCAGTCCTGACGGCTTCGGCTGGGCGGACCTGCGCCGGGCGGAGGGCGACCCCCGCCCGCCAGGGCCGCTCGTCGTGTCCGTGGCGTTCGGCCTCCTGCTGGCCTGGGTGGCCGTCGGGTCGCTGTTCGACCTGGGTCGCGCCGTCCTCGTGGTCGGCGTGCTGGTGATCGCGACCGTGTCGGCCTGGTGGCTGACCGTGCCGGCGGCGGTCGGGCTCGGCGTCATGGCCTTCCTGTTCATCGACGGCTTCGTCCAGGACACCATGGGCCAGCTGGCCTGGGACGGGACCCACGACCTCCTCATCCTGCTCGCGTGCCTGGTGCTGCCCGCCATGTCCGCCGAGCTGGGCTTCGAGCTCCTCAGCGAACGCCTCGGTCGTCGTCCGCCGCCGAACGTCGGGCACCGCGAGCACACCGACATGGAAGGTGACGTCGGGTCGCGCGGGTCGTAGGCCCGCAGACGTCTACGTCAAGCAGAGGAACGACTCACCAGCACCGATTGGAACGCCGATGTCCGCCGCCTCGTGGAACGTCAACGAGACCAGCCCCATCCCGCTCGGCTCGCCCGACACAGGTCCGGAGGCGCTGGGCTACCGGCTCAAGCGACGGCTGCTCGGCAAGCCGATCACCAGCGACCAGATCAAGCACGAGCGGCTGTCGAAGTTCCTCGCCCTCGGTGTGCTGTCCTCCGACTGCATCTCGTCCTCGGCGTACGGCACCGAGGAGATGCTCATCGTCCTGCTGCCGGCGTTCGCCGTCGCCGGGTTCACCATCCTGCTGCCGCTGACCGCCGTCATCATCGCCGTGCTGGTTCTGGTGACCCTCTCCTACCGCGACGTCGTCATGGTCTACACCAAGACAGGCGGGTCCTACGTCGTGGCCCGCGAGAACTTCGGCCCGCTGGTGGCGCAGGTCGCGGCGGTCGCGCTCATGCTCGACTACATCGTCACCGTTGCCGTCCAAGGCGCGGCCGGCACCTACGCGCTGGCATCAGCGGTGCCAGCACTCGCGCACTACCAGCTCGAGATCACGATCCTCGTCGTGCTGATCCTGTGCTACGGGAACTTGCGCGGCATCCGTGAGGCAGGGCGCGCGTTCGCCTTCCCGACCTACTTCTTCGCCGGATCCATGTTCGTCGTCATCGCGATCGGGATCGTCCGCGAGTTCCTCGGAGACCTCCCGCCGTACCCTCTGGACCAGCCCAACGGCGTCGGGTTCGGCAACGGCACCCAGATGGTCTGGTGGTTGGGCCTCTACTTCCTGCTCCAGGCGTTCGCCAACGGAGGGTCCTCGCTCACCGGTCTGGAGGCGATCTCCAACGGCGTGAGCGTCTTCCACAAGCCGGAGGGCCTCAACGCGCGCAAGACGCTGGTCACCATGAGCGCCATCCTCGGCACCATCGTCCTCGGGGTGTCCTGGCTCGCGCACGAGACCAGGGCCCAGCCCAACATCGGGGGGACGCCAACGGTGATCTCCCAGGTCGCGAGCGCGGTGCTCGGCAACGCGTGGTACGGGCATGCGATGTTCCTCGTCGTCCAGCTCGCCACCATGCTGATCCTCTACACCGGTGCGAACACCCCCTTCAACGGCTTCCCCTTCCTCGCCAGCTTCGTGGCGGAGGACCAGTTCCTCCCGCAGCAGCTGACCCGCCGCGGTCACCGGCTCGCCTTCTCCAACGGCATCATCGTTCTGACGGTGGTGTCGCTGGCACTTCTCATCGGCACCGACGCGCAGGTCGACAAGCTGGTCGCGTTCTATGCCATCGGGGTCTTCACCGGGTTCACCTTGGCCGGGTTCGGCATGGCGAAGTACTTCCGCACGCATCCCGACGGGCCTCGCCGCAGCAAGATCTGGCTCAACACGGCGTCGGGCACCGTCAGCGCCATCGTCGTCGTCGTGTTCGCGGTCGTGAAGTTCACCGAGGGCGCTTGGCTCGTGCTCATCCTGTTCCCGCTCGGCGTGTTCGGTCTCTTCCGACTCAACCGGCAGTACCGGCTCGAGGCCGAGACGCTGCGCGTCGTGGCGCCCGAGGTGGGGGCTGCGAAGATCTCCCGGCACAGTGTCATCGTCCTCGTCGACAGCGCCGACCTCGCCACGATCGCGGCGGTGCGCTACGCCTCGAGCCTCGGCTCGGCGTCGCTGCGAGCCGTGCACTTCATCCTGGACGAGGCCCGGGCCGACGAGCTGATGCAGGCCTGGTCGAGCCAGGCGGCGCTCGCGCGCGTCCCGCTCGACCTGATCCACTGCCGGGATCGGCGGCTGACCCGAGCCGTGCGCGAGCTCGCCGCCCTCGAGACGTCCGACCCCACCACTGAGCTGACGTTCCTGCTGCCCCGAAGGACCTACGCGCGCTTCCTCGGGCGGATCCTGCACGACCACACGGCCGACGACATCGCGCGGGCCATCAGCCAGCAACCGCGCGTGGTCGCGACGGTGGTGCCGTTCGACGTCAACGGCCTGATCGAACGGCGCCGGCGCAACGAGGCGGCCATCGCGGCGCACGCCGCTGCCGCCTCTCGCCCGCTGACGGTGACGATGACGACGCAGGAGCCCGCGTCGGCGGCCGAGTGGGACCGTGACGACACCCAGGCGGTGATCCACAACAAGAGCGACGCGTCCGACGTGACCCGCGTCGCGGACCTCACGTGGCGGGAGCGGGCTGTCGTGAAAGGTCAGGTGCGCGCGGTCCGGCTGACGGCTGTCGCCCAGTCGCCGTCGCTCGAGGTCGAGCTCTGGGACGAGTCCGGTGGGGTCATCCTCGTCTTCTACGGCCGCCGCCACATCCCCGGCGTCAAGGCCGGCGCACGGCTCACCGCGGTCGGGACGATCAGCGACCGCAACGGCAAGCTCGCCATCGCCAACCCCGTCTACCGGCTCGAGCCGACCGAGTAGCTCGTCCCCCTCCGGCCTCGACCACGTCGATCTGGGCCGGCCCTTGGAGCGACCCGCGACGTCGTGGGAATCGCCTCGTCGGCGGGCAATGCCACGTGGCAGCGGACTAGCGTGGGGAGCAGGTCCAGACTGACCGTGCTCCAGAGCCCACCCGAGCGCCGGGGCGCGTGCCTTGAGTGTGGGAGGCGGCGCCATGAAGTTGGTCTTCGTCAATCCTGAGCGGTGCATCGGCTGCCTGCAGTGCGAGTTCGCCTGCGCCGTCGAGCACTCGTCGTCCAAGAGCGGGACCACGGCCTGGGCGGAGGAACCGGTCCCGCGGTCCCGGGTCCACGTCGACCCGGGACCCGTGATGGGGACGTCGTACCCGAGCCGGTGCCGTCACTGCGACCCGGCCCCCTGCCAGCAGGTGTGCCCCACGTCGGCCATCACCCGGGACGTCGAGCAGGACCTCGTGCTCGTGGATCCCGAGACCTGCATCAGCTGCGCCATGTGCGCGATGGTCTGCCCGTTCGACGCCCTGACGTTCCATCCCGTGGGGGTCGGGGCTCAGATGCGGACCGTCGCCGTCAAGTGCGACGGGTGCATCGATCGCGTCCGGCGCGGGGAGACCCCCGCCTGCGTCGAGGCCTGCAAGGTCGGGGCGCTCGTCTTCGGTGAGCTCAACGACCTGGTGGCGGAGGGCCGCCTGCGCGGCTCGGGCGCGGTCCTGGCCGCCGTGACGGCCGCGGAGGCGGGCGAGGACGCGGTCGCCGAGGGGCCGGTGGCGACCTGGCGGTCCTGGGGCGCAGCAGCGTCACGCGTGGAGTCGGCGGCAACAACGGTCGGAGGAGGCTCACGATGAGCACTCGGGAGTTCAGGGACGTGCGCGCGTTGAGCATCGCTCCGGACGCGCAGCAGATGATCGAGGTGGCGCGGTCGGAAGGGATCGAGACGGTGTGGGACCGTCTGGCCGCTCAGCAGCCGCAGTGCGGCTACTGCGCGCTGGGCGTCAGCTGCCGCAACTGCGCCATGGGCCCGTGCCGGATCGACCCGTTCGGGGCCGGCCCCCAGAAGGGCGTCTGCGGCGCCGACGCCGACGTCATCGTGGCCCGCAACCTCGGCCGGACCATCGCGGCCGGGTCGTCGGCGCACTCCGACCACGGCCGCGACATCCTCGAGGTGTTCGCCGCCACTGCGCACGGCGAGACCACCGGCTACCGGATCACCGACGAGGCCAAGCTGATGCGCCTGGCCGCGGAGCTCGGTATCGCGACCGAGAGTCGCACGACGACGGCGGTGGCCGTCGAGCTCGCCGACCTGCTCATGGAGAACTACGGAACCCGTCGGGCCGCGCTGTCGTTCGTCGAGCGCACGCCGAAGGTGCGGCAGGACCTCTGGGACACCCTCGGGGTGACGCCGCGGGGGATCGACCGCGAGAGCGTCGAGATGCTGCACCGCACGCACATGGGCGTCGACAACGACTACGTCAACATCCTGCTGCACGGACTGCGCACGAGCCTCGCCGACGGCTGGGGCGGCTCGATGATCGCGACCGAGCTCTCCGACGTCATGTTCGGTACGCCGACGCCGGTCGTCTCCACCGTGAACCTGGGGACTCTCAAGCCGGACATGGTGAACATCGCCCTGCACGGCCACAACCCGATGCTGTCCGACGTCATCGTCCAGGCCGCCGAGGACCCCGAGCTGATCGCGCGGGCGCACGAGCTGGGTGCGGCGGGGATCAACCTGGTCGGCCTGTGCTGCACCGGCAACGAGCTGCTGATGCGCCGTGGCGTCCCGATGGCGGGCAACCACCTCATGCAGGAGCTGGCCATCACGACCGGCGCGCTCGAGGCCATGGTCGTCGACTACCAGTGCATCATGCCGTCGGTCACCGACGTCGCGAAGTGCTACCACACGGTCGTCATCTCGACGTCGGACAAGGCCAAGTTCCCTGGCGCCGTGCACATGTCGTTCGACCCGAGCCGTGGGATGGAGATCGGCAAGGACATCGTCCGTCGTGGCGTCGAAGCGTTTGCGGACCGCAACCCGAGCCGGGTCCGGATCCCCGTCGAGCCGGTGCAGCTCATGGCCGGCTTCTCGGTCGAGGCCATTCTCGGCGCGCTCGGCGGCACACCCGCCCCGCTGGTCGAGGCCATCGCCGACGGTCGGATCCGCGGTGCCGTGGGCGTCGTCGGATGCAACAACCCCAAGCTGACCCAGGACTACGGGCACGTGACTCTGACCAGGCGCCTGATCGAGAACGACATCCTCGTGCTCGTGACGGGGTGCTCGGCCGTGGCGAACGGCAAGGCCGGCCAGATGATGCCGGCGGCGGCCGCGATGGCCGGGCCGGGGCTGCGCGCGACCTGCGAGGCGCTGGGGATCCCGCCGGTGCTGCACATGGGGTCGTGCGTGGACAACACGCGGATCCTGGTGCTCGCCGCCGCGTTGGCGAACCACCTCGGGGTGGACATCAGCCAGCTCCCGCTGGCCGGGGCCGCTCCCGAGTGGTACTCCGAGAAGGCCGTGGCCATCGGCACCTACGTCGTGGCCAGCGGCATCACCACCGTGCTCGGGGTGGAACCGCCGATCTTCGGCAGCCGCAACGTCACCGGACTGCTCGCCGGTGGCCTCGACGACGTGGTCGGGGCGAAGTTCGCGGTGGAGGCCGACCCGGAGAAGGCCGCGGTGATCATCCGTCGGCACATCGAGGCCAAGCGTGCGGCGCTCGGGCTGCCGGCACTGGACCTCGACGCGATCACGGCCGCGGTGGCGACGGCATGAGCGTGAGCCCACGCGCCCCCGTCCGGGTCGTCATCACGGGGAAGGGCGGTGTCGGGAAGACGACCCTCACCGCCCTGCTGGCGCGCCAGCTGGCCGGCCGCGGACGGCGGGTGCTGGCCGTCGACGCCGATGCGCAGATGAACCTCGCCCGCACCCTCGGGTTCTCGGCCGCAGCGGCAGCGGCGATCTCGCCGCTGTCGCACGCGGGCGACTACGTCGAGGAGACCGTCGGCGCCCGTCCCGGTGGCGACGGCTCGATGCTGCGGCTGAACCCGGACGTGTCCGACGCCGTCGCCCGTTTCGGCGTGGACGGACCGGACGGCGTGCGGCTCCTCGTGATGGGAGGCCTGCGACAGGCGGGCGGCGGGTGCCTCTGCCCGGAGAACTCGCTGCTGACCGCCGCGGTCGCGGCCGTCGGGCGGGACGACGCGGACGTGGTCCTGATGGACACCCAGGCCGGCGTCGAGCACTTCGGGCGCGCGCTCGCGCGCGGGTTCGACGAGGCGGTCGTGGTCACCGACGCGACCGCCAACGCGGTCACCGTGGCCGTGCAGACCGCCCGCCTCGCCGCGGACCTCGGTATCCCGCGGATCACCCTGCTGGTCAACCGGGTGCGGACCCCGCACGACACCGACCGGGTGTCGCGCCTCGTCGCCGACGAGGGCGGGTTCCCGTTCGACGCGGTCCGTTCGGTGCCCTGGGACGGCGCCGTGCTCGACGCCGATCCCTCGGTCGGACCGCTGCTGCGTGGCGGGACGCCGTTCACGCAGGCCACGAGCCTGCTCGCCGACCACTGGCTGGCACGGGCGATGGAGGTGGCGCGATGAGGACCGTGATCATCGGGACGGGGCCGGCGGGCATCACGACCGCCGAGACGATCCGTCGCTTCGACCCCGAGGCCGGGCTCGTGCTGCTCAGCACCGAGCACTGGGCCCCCTACTCACCCCCGGCGATGGCCGACCACTTCCTCACCGGCCGACGCGAGCCGCTGTTCTGGAAGGGCGAGGACGTCGCCGAGCGGCTCGGCGCCGAGGAGCTGCGCGGGGTTCGCGTCACCGAGGTGGCACCGGCGGCTCACGAGGTGACCCTGTCCGACGGTCGCAAGCTCGGTTACGACTCCCTCGTGCTGGCGTCGGGGAGCCGGCTGCACGCACCTCTGCCCGGCAGCGACCTGGCGGGGATCCACGACTTCAAGTCCCTCGACGCCGCCGAGCAGATGATCGCGCAGGTGCGCACCGGCGACGTGCGCAGCGTCGTCATCGTGGGGTGCGGGTTCATCGGCGTGGAGCTCGCCCTGCTGCTCAGCGACCTCGGCGTCACGGTGACCGTGCTCGGCCGCCGTGGCTGGGTCATGCCGCGCATGCTCGACCCGGACACCGCCGCGGTCGCCGAGCGGGCGATCCGGGCGCGCGGCGTGGACCTGCGTCTCGGTGTCGCGGCGGCGGCCTTCGTCGGCGACGACACCGTGGCCGGCGTCGAGATGGCGGACGGCACCGTGCTCACAGCTGACGCCTACGTCGCGGCGACGGGGGTCAAGCCGCACGTCGAGTACCTCGGCGGTTCAGGGATCGGCGTGGACTGGGGGGTTCACGTGGACGACCGGATGCGCACCGACGCACCCGACGTCTACGCGGCCGGCGACGTCGCCGAGGCGGCCGACCGGATGACCGGTGAGCGCTTCGTGCACGCGATCTTCCCGAACGCGGTCGCCCAGGGCGAGGTGGTCGCGCGGAACATCGTCGGCATCGACACGGCGTACGCCGGGGCGGAGTCGATGAACAGCCTCAAGCACCTGGGCATCCCCATCGTGTCGATCGGTGCGATGGCCGGCGACGACGTGCTGCGGTGGCAGGACGGCCAGGCGATGCGCACGGTCTGGTTGACCGCAGGTCGCATCGTCGGTTGCCGGCTGGCCGGCGAGATCGCGGGTGCCGGCTTCTACCGCGCCCTGATGCTGCGCGGCGACGACGTGCGTCACTTCGGCAGGCGGCTGGTCGGTCCGTCGTTCGGGCCGGGCGCCGTCGCGCTCCCCACGGTCCTCCCCGGCATCTCCGGGTGGCCGCGCGTCGCGTAGCAGGACGAACGGGGGACGGCCTCCCCGTTCGCCGGAATGGTCGGATCTCAGCTCTGTCCCGACGAGCCCTTGACCACGTACGTGACGGCAGAGACCACGTCGGCGGGCGTCCAGGTGGGATCGGCGGGCGCGCTCTCGTTGTGGTGGCCGTCCTCGTTGAGGAACGCCTGCATCGACGAGGGCACCGCCGAGGGATCGGAGACCTTCGGCGTGCCGTCGACGAGCCAGCGCTCGTGGCCGTCGGGTCCGATGACGATGACGACGTCCTGGTGATCCACGTCGTAGGTCAGGGGGACCCCGGTCAGCCAGTCCTTGGGCGGGGGAGCCGCGGTCGTCGACGACTTCTCGTACCCGACGCCGAAGGACTTCCACAGCGCCGCGATGTCCGCGGTCGTGCCGGTGAGCAGGGACCAGCCGGGCTTGGCACCGTAGAGCTTCTGGTACGCAGCCAGTCGCTGGGGCGTGTCACGTTCGGGATCGACGGTGGTCTCGAGGATCCGGACGTCGCCGGAGAGATGCGTGGCATCGAGCGCGTCGGAGACCTCCCTCACGTTGGCGCTCGTCAGAGGGCAGACCTCCTGGCACAGGGTGAGGAAGTCGACGAGCACGACGGTCGTGCCGTGCAGCGAGGCCAGGGTGACCGTGCGGCCGGCCTGGTCGACGAGCGGGATCGCCGCCGTCGCCGTCGGCACGGCCACGTCGAGCGTCGTCCCGTTGGCCGGCGTGGGCACCGGGGGCGCAGCAGCGGGGGCAGCGGCCGAGCAACCGGCCAGGCCCAGGACGACCGCCGAGACCAGACCCAGCAGGCGTTGGCGGGGAGCCGCCTGGCGCGGGGTGTGATGGTCCCGCGCCCGATCCGGTGGGGTGCGCGACGCGGACATGCGGTGACACTACGACGGCCAGGTACGCTGCGGCGGTGCTGCCCCGGGTCCGGTCACGAGTCGTGACCATCGCCGTGGCGTGCACCGTGCTCGCCGGGTGCGCTGCGGCGGCCGACGGCGGCAGTCGCGTCACGGGTTCCGTCCCCGGCGATCCCTCGGGTTCCGGTGTCGGCGTCACCGCCTACCCGGTCGGACAGCGCCCGACCATCCCGGACCTGTCGGGGCCCACGCTCGACGGCGGCTCGCTCGCGCTGACGAGCCTGCGCGGAAAGGTCGTGGTGCTCAACGTCTGGGCGTCCTGGTGCGAGCCGTGCCGGGCGGAGTCCCCGGTCCTGGCCCGGGTCGCCCGCGACACGGCGTCCGCGGGCGTGAGCTTCGTCGGGGTGGACGAGCAGGATCGACCGGAACCGGCTCGCACGTTCGCGGCCTCGGCGGGAACGACGTATCAGCACCTGGTGGACGCCGACGGGAAGCTGCTCGCGAGCCTACGGCTGGTCCCGAGCTCAGGGATCCCCAGCACCCTGGTGATCGACCGCACCGGGCATGTCGCGGCTCGCGTCATCGGGCCTGTCGATGCGACGACGTTCGAGGTGCTGGTCACCGCCGTCGTCGGCACGGGCGCCTCGTCGCCCGCGCCCTGAGCGGCGCGTCCGCGCGACGCACGGGGGCACGCTTCCGCGCGTTCTCACGCGTCGACGGCATCGACGGCCTACGCTCGGCGCCGACCCCGCTGCCCCGGCATCGGGCTCGGGAGGCGGTGACAGTGGTAGCGATCACGCCGGCAGGCACGCACGAGGGCCGACTCACGCGGACGGTCCGGGCCTACGTCGCGCTCATGAAGCCGCGGATCATCGAGCTTCTCCTCGTGACCACGCTGCCGGCGATGGTCCTTGCGGCGGGCGGCCTGCCCTCGCTCCGGCTCACGGCGGCGACGCTGGTCGGAGGCACTCTCGCCGCGGGCAGCGCCAACGCCTTGAACTGCTTCATCGACCGCGACATCGATGCCCTGATGCGGCGTACGGCGATGCGCCCGTTGGCGGTCGGCGGGGATGAGCGGGCCGTCTCGCCCCGGTCCGCCCTCGTGTTCGGCATCATGCTCGGTCTGGTCTCGACCGCGTTGCTGTGGGTCACGACGAACGCGCTCACGACGTGGCTTACCGTCGCCGCGATCGTGCTCTACGTGGTGGGGTACTCGCTCGGGCTCAAGCGACGTACGTCGCAGAACATCGTGTGGGGCGGGACGGCGGGCTGCATGCCGGTCCTGATCGGGTGGGCCGCGGTCACCGATGCCCTCTCGTGGTCCGCGTGGCTGCTGTTCCTGGTGGTGTTCTTCTGGACCCCACCGCACTTCTGGGCGCTCGCGATGAGGTTCCGCGAGGACTACGCCGCGGCTGGTGTGCCCATGCTGCCGGTGGTCGCCTCGCCGCGCCGCGTGACTGCCCACATGCTCGCGCACTCCTGGGCGATGGTCGGCGCTTCGCTCCTGCTCGTGCCGGTGGCGCGGATGGGCATCCTCTACGCCGTCTCCGCGACGCTGCTCGGAGCGCTGTTCCTGCGCGAGGTGTTCGCCCTGCGTCGGCGTGTCCTCGCCGACGCCGACCCGCGGTCGATGCGTCTGTTCCACTGGTCGATCAGCTACCTCAGCCTGCTGTCGCTCGCCGTGATCGTCGACGTGGTGGCGCACGTCCCGCTGTAGGCCGTCAGACCGTCAGGCCGTCAGGCCGTCAGACGACCGGCCGCGATGGCGACGTCGATCCGTTTGGCCTTGTGCTCCTCTGACTTCATCCACTCCCACACCGCGACGCTGATCCACAGCGCGTCGAAGATCATGGCCGACGACCACATGAGGGCACCTCCCACCCGCTGGTCGGCGAGTGCCGTGGAAGGTCCCCAGGGTCGGTCCTCCACGCCCGAGTAGAAGGGGTAGAGGACGGCACCGGCCGTGTAGATCGCGAAGCCGACCATGACCTCGGGAAGCATCATGAGGAACAGCGACACGACCTTGGCGAAGGGTGCCATGGCGGAGGCGCCGGGACTCGTGCCGAGCAGCGGGTAGAAGTACAGCAACCCGGCTCCGAGATAGAGCGGGTGCTCGACGTAGTTGTGGATTCCCTCGTGCTCGAGCGCGTACTCGAAGAAGCCGGTGAAGTGGGTTCCGACCAGGACCGCGGCGAAGATCATCCACGAGACGACCGGGTGGGTGAGGAAGCGCACGACATGGCTGTGCAGCACCGGCAGGACGACCCGCTGTCGAAACGAGCGGCTCGAGGACCGCAGCACCAGCAGGACGGGCTCGCCGAGCAGCAGGAGCGGGGCCGCGAGCATCATGAGCAGGATGTGCTGGGTCATGTGGGCCCAGAAGAACGTGTCGTCGAGGCTGCCGAACGGTCCCAGGGTGCTGACCAGGACGACGCCGATGCCGGCGACGAAGAAGGCCGAATGACGCGCCCGCCACGGCTGCGTCGGATGCCATCGGGTGACCGACCGCGCCGTCGCGAGGTAGGCCGCGGTCACCGCGACGAGGACGACGAGCAGCGGGAGGTCGAGGGACCAGGTCGTCACGAGCTCCCAGACGTGTCCCACGCGGCGCAGGCTAGACCCGGGCGGCGGTCCACGGGGTCGAATCCGCCGCCAGGCCGAGGACCGAGTCGCAACCGTGAGGTCGACATGGGCCGCGGACCGGCTCCTTCCGCCTAGCATCCGCCTCATGGGGAGCATGGCGCCGGGTGGCAACACGGCACTGGCGGGCGCGCTGTACTCGGCCCTGCTGTGGCAGCTCGCGCTCCTCGTCGCTGTCAGCGCCGTCGTGACGTCGGTCGTCCTCCTGCGCCGTGGGGTCCAGCGATCGTCGGCGCCGACGGTCCCGGAGCCACGGGGCAGGCGCGTCCTGCGGATCTCCCTCGGTGCGCTGTGGGTCGTCGACGGGCTCCTCCAGGCTCAGCCCGCGATGCCCGCGTCGTTCGTCCCCGAGACGATCGCGCCGAGCCTGTCCTCGGCGCCGGACTGGTTGTTCGCAGTCGTCGATCCGCTCGGCCGGTTGTGGCTGCAGCACCCGGTGGCGGCGGACGCCGTCACGGTGTGGGTCCAGGTCGGCCTCGGGATCGCGATCCTCGTGGGCGGCACCGGGCGGCTCGCGCGGTCCGTGCTCCTGGCCTCGGCGGCGTGGGCCGCGTTCGTCTGGGTGGTCGGTGAGCTGGTCGGAGGCCTCACCGACCCGCAGGCCTCGTGGCTGACGGGCGCGCCCGGCGCCGCGCTCCTGTACGTCGTCGCAAGCCTGATCCTGCTCCTGCCCGCGCAAGCCTGGGACGGGGGTGCGGCCGGCCGCTGGGCCCGCCGCGCCGTCGGGGCCACCTTCGTGCTCGGTGCCCTGCTGCAGGCGCTGCCGCGGGCCGGTTTCTGGACGCCGACCGGACTGTTCGACGTCCTGTCGAGCACGGCGGCCGGCGGCGTCCCGGCCCCCGCCGCCGCTCCCATCCAGGCTGCGGCTACCGCGGTGCCCATGCACGCCGGGCTGGCCAACGCGGTGCTCGTGACGGTCCTCGCCGTCGTGGGCACGGGGCTGGTCCTCGGAGTACTCCCGCGCGCGATGACCGTCGCCGGGATCCTCACCTGCCTGTTCGGCTGGTGGTTCGGCCAGGGGTTCGGCGTCTTCGGCGGCACCGGGACCGACCCCAACACGGGGCTCGTGTCGATCCTTCTCCTGCTGTCGGGCTGGCCGTGGCCGCAGGCCGCGACGACCGTGGTGCCCGACCAGATGCCGATCGACAGGGAGGCGGCACGCGCAGGAGTGCGCCCGCGCCAGACGTCCGCGGCCGTGCTCGCGCTCGGCTGCCTGGTCCTCCTGCCGATCGTCGCCGGCATCGGCCTGCTCGGTCCTGCGACGGCGCAGGCAGCGGTCGGGGACAGCGGCGGAGTGGTCGAGGTCGCCCCCACGCCGGCTCCGGACTTCGTGCTCACCGGCCAGGACGGCCGCCCCGTCGCCATGCGCGACCAGCGGGGGCGGCTGACCCTCGTGGTCTTCCTCGACCCGGAGTGCTTCGACAGCTGCCCGCTGATGGCGAACCAGCTCGCGAGCGCGGTGCAGGCTCTCGGGCCGGACGCGGACGCGGTGTCGATCCTGGCCGTCGACGTGAACCCGGTCTTCAACACCGTGGCCGACGTCGCGACCTTCACGCGGGAGCACGGCCTCGAGCGCCTCCCCGGGTGGCACTTCGCCACCGGGAGCACTGCGCAGGTGGGCGCCGTGCTGGCCGCGTTCGGCGAGGGCGTCTCCGTGCCGGACGTCGGGATGATCGGGCACCCGCAGACGGTGTACCTGTTCGGTCGCGACGGATCCGAGCTGTCGGTGCTCAACGACACCGCGAACGACGACCTGACCGAGAGCTACGTCGCGCTCATCACCGGCGAACTGCGTGCCCATCTGTGAGCCCAGCACCCCGCCGAGCGGTCGGCGCTGCCGCCGCCGTCCTCACCCTGGCCGTGGCCGTGGCCGCGGCCGGGTGCGGAGCGACGAGCGCGCCCTCCGTCGCCGGCACGGCGCCGGCGGCGCACATCGTGATGACCGACGCCAGGACCGGGTTCGCGGTGTGGCCGAGCGGCGTCCGGTGGGTCGTCCTGGCCACGAGCGACGGGTGGCGCACGGTGCAGAACCGCACCCCCGTGGCCGTGCCCACCGACGGCGGACTGGTGATGGCCGCGCGCGGTCAGCAGGTGGCCGTCGGAGTGCTTCCCTACCAGCAGCTCACCGTGTCTCCCGTGCTGCGGTCCGCCGGCACAGGCCGCGTCTGGGCTCCGTCGCAGCTGCCGTCGGCACTCGCACCGACACCGTGGTCCCTCGGACGGTCGGAGCGCGCGACGTACGCCGTGCTCGCCGACGGCCGCGTCCTCGCCTCCTCGGACGTGAGCGCCGAGTGGTTGCCGCTCAAGGTATTCGGGACGTCGACGCCGGGGGCGGGCACGAGGGCGACAGGCCTGGTCTTCCCGGACGGACGCACCGGCTTCCTCACTGCGACCGGGCCGAGCGACCGGCCCGTGCTGCTCACGACGGCCGACGAGGGCGTCACGTGGAAGGGCGTCGACCTCCCGCTCGCCGGCTCGGGGACAGCGGTCGCCCTACCACCCTGCCTCGCCGGCTCGACCTGGGTCGCGCCGGTGGCCGTCGACGGTCGGCTGGCGGTGTTCACGGCCCCGACGGCGTCCGGCCCGTGGACCGCCGGTCCGGACCTGGCCTCGCCCGGGACGCCGGTCGTCGGCTGCAGCGCGCACCGGCTGTGGGTCGCGGTGCCCGGCTCCGGCTCGGACGTCCTGGCGACCGCCGACCCGGGCGGTGCGTGGACCATGCGGGGGAGCGTGGGCCAGCACATCTCGAGCCTCGCCCCTGTCTCGGACACCGAGGCCTTCGCGGCCGACGCCGACCCCAGCCGTGTCGTGCGAGTCGCGCTGCCGAGCGCCACGACGGCGACGACGGAGCCGCTCCCGTTGCCCGACTGGGTGGCGACCGTCGGCGGTGCCCCGATGCGCAACTGATCCCGCCCTTTCCGTTCAGGGCGTGGCATTCGGCGCACTCTGCGTCCCTCCGAAGCAAGGGGACCCTAAGCGGAATCGCGCCGCGCGGATTTGATCAAGGTGCTTGACGGGGGGTGACGAGAGGTCCACCCTTCGGCCCAGCAAGAGTCCCATTCCTGCACGGAAGGGCGGCGGCGTGAACACCGTTGTTGGCGCCATCGGCACGGTCGCGATCGGAGCGCTGACCGTGGGGGCAGCGGCCCTCGTGCTGCACTCCGCCCCCACCCAACCTCCGCTCCTGGCCGCCACCGTCACCGGTACGACGACGTCGACGCCCGGTGTCACGACCACCGCGTCGATCGAGCTCGCGACCTACCCCGACAGCAGCGCCATCACCTGGCGGCGCACCAACGGTGGTGTCGGCCCGCACCCGGACTGGGTCAGCTACGGGCCGACCGCCAACCTGCAGGTGCCGGCGCACACGCTCGTCACGGTGACGATCAAGCAGTACGACACCGGCGAGACGATCCCCAACCCGTTCCTCGCCGAGGTGCACGGCACGGTCGGGGGGACGATGACGGTGGACGGGAAGCCGGTCAAGGGGATCGACCCGGCGCATGTCGGGCACACCTTCACGATCCACAACTTCCCGAGCACCAAGCAAGATCCGCTGTTCGTGAGCGTCCCGCTCCCAGCCGTCGCCGACGACGCTCCGTCGGCACCTGGCAGCGACTTCCCCGCTCCGCACGTCGTCACGTTCCAGTTCATGACCGGCAGCGCGGGTACCTACGCCTGGAACTGCCAGTTCCCGTGCGGCGACAACTACGCCAGCATGGGCGGCGCGATGAGCTCCTACGGGTACATGTCCGGCACGCTCCACGTCGTCTGATCCTGAAGCTCAGGCCGAGGAGGCCCCAGTCGTGACACCAGATACCGACGAACTGCCCGTCGAGGTACCGCGACCACCTGTGCGCGAGCGGCTGCGCTCGCCCGCGGGCAAGATCGCGGTCGGCGTCGGTGTCGTGGTCGTCGTGATGACCGCGGCGCTGCTCGCCTTCGGAGCCTGGTGGCCGAACCTCCTCCCGACCACAGCGTCGGACACCATGGACGCCGTGAGGACGACCATGCTGGTCTTCGCCATCGCGGCAGCGCCGGTCATGGCGCTCGTGTGGGGCATCGCCTACTACAGCCTTCGGCACTGGCGACACGGAAGCAGCGAGTCTCCTCCTGAGGACGGGCCCGCGCTCAGGGGGAACAACCGAGTGGCGATCATCTGGCTGGTGGCCAGCTCGGTCCTCACCGCCTTCCTGCTGATCTGGGGACTGTCCGCGCTCGCCTCCACCACCACCTTGGCTGCCGGCGCGAAGCCCGAGATCATCAACGTGACGGGTCAGCAGTGGCTGTGGTCGTTCTCCTATCCGGAGGACGGGGGAGTCAGCAGTCCCGATCTGGTCCTCCCCAAGGACCGCCCGGTGCTCTTCCAGGTGACGAGCACCGACGTCATCCACTCGTTCTGGCTTCCGGAGATGGGCATCAAGGTCGACGCCAACCCCTCCGTCACGACGACAGTCAGCACCACCCCGACGCTGCTCGGGACGTTCAACGTCCGCTGCGCGGAGCTGTGCGGTCTGAACCACTCGTACATGCAGACGACCGTCACGGTCGTGAGCGCGGACGACTTCGCCGCCTGGGTCAAGTCCCAGGGCGGCGTTCCCGGGCAGAGCGCACCGGCTGGGGGAACCAATGGCTGAGTCGACCATCGTGCGCACCGAGGCGGCACCCACCTCGGGTGGCGGGATCATGCGCCGCCTGAACATGTGGACCGGACTCGCCGTCGGAGTCGTGCTCGCCGCGGTGGCGTACTTCGTGGGCAACCTGGTCTGGGGCGGGAACGACCAGGGTGAGGACCAGGCGGTGATCGCGGCCGAGCTGGGCTGGGTCCTCGGCTTCCTCATCGGCGTCGGTGCCTTCGTCGCGCCGGTGAACTGGATGCGGGGTCGGGACATGACCCACGAGGACGAGATGTTCCTCGCGGGCAAGGACCAGGGGGTCGGCCGCTACTTCCGCTTCACCACCGACCACAAGGTCGTCGGGGTCCAGTACCTCGTCCTCGCCATGACGACGTTCGGTGTCGGTGGCCTGCTCGCGATGATGATCCGCACCGAGCTGGCGGTGCCTGGCGAGAAGCTGTTCGGGGGCCAGATCTACAACTCGCTCGTGGGTGTCCACGGCATCGTGATGATCGTCTCGACGATCATCATGGTCGTCGGACCCTGGGGGAACTTCGTCATGCCGATCATGATCGGCGCTCGCGACATGGCGTTCCCGCGGCTGAACGCCCTGAGCTTCTGGACCCTGTTCCCGGCGGTCCCGATCTTCCTGTCGATCGCGGTGCTGCGCGGCATCCCGACGGGCTGGGTGGCCTACGCGCCGTTGTCCGACCAGGCGCCGCCAGGGATGGACGCCTTCGCGATCGCGATCATCCTGTTCGTGATCTCGGCGGGCATCGGAGCCGTCAACATCATCGTCACGGCGCTGACGATGCGCGCCCGTGGCATGACCTGGAACCGGACGCCGATCTTCGTCGTCGGGGTCGTCGCCACGTCGCTGCTGGGCCTGATCGCGCTGCCCTGCTTCGAGGTGGCGATGCTCTACACGCTGCTCGACCGGAGCATGGCGGGATCGTTCTTCGTCCCCGACCAGGGCGGCAGCCAGTGGCTCTACGCCAACCTCTTCTGGCTCATGGGTCACCCCGAGGTCTACGTGATCCTGATCCCCGGCACGGCGGCGGTGCTCGAGATGGCACCGGTGTTCGCGCGCAAGCCGTTGTTCGGCGCACGGCTTGCCGTCATCGGCATCATCGCCCTCGTGGCGCTGAGCATCCTGGTCTGGGCGCACCACATGTTCGTCAGCGGCTGGGCGCCAACGCTCGCCGGACCCTTCATGCTCACGACCGAGCTCATCTCGATACCGACCGGACTGATCTTCCTCGTGCTCGTCGGCACGATCTGGCGGGGGAACATCTGGACCCGTCTGCCGATGCTGTTCATCTACGGGTTCCTCTGGAACTTCATGATCGGCGGGGTGACCGGCATCTTCCTGTCCGACGTCCCGGCCGACAACGAGCTGCACGGGGCTCTGTTCGTCACCGCCCACTTCCACTACACCCTGCTGGGCGGAGCCATGATCGGCGCGATGGGCGCGCTCGTGTACTGGTTCCCGAAGATGACCGGACGGATGCTGAACGAACGTGCGGGGACAGTGGCGTTCTGGACCGTGATGATTGGATTCAACATCACGTTCATGGCGATGTTCTACAACGGCCTGGCAGGCATGCCGCGCCGCGTGGCCGACTACCAGCCCCAGTTCGCGGTCGGGAACATGATCTCGACCCTGGGCGCCTACGTCATCGGCATCGGGATGCTCATCTTCCTCTATGCCATCGTGAGCTCGTGGCGCTCGGGGAAGCCGGCCGGCCCGAACCCATGGCACGGCAAGACCCTGGAGTGGTTCGTGCCGTCCCCACCGCCGCTCGAGAACTTCGAGGTGCTTCCCGTGGTCACAGGTGATCCGTACGGCTATGGCGAGCCGGACGCCCGGCACACGACCCACGAGGGCGTACCGGTGGCCGCGGGCGGCAGTACGGGCGACGCGGACAAGGAGGTGCAGGGGTGAGCACGCTCGAGCACAAGCCGGAGTCCCACCACCTGCCGCCGGCGCTGGTCGCGCACCAGCAGCGACGAGCGGTCCTGTTCTTCATCCTGGCCGACGCGGTGTTCTTCGCCTGCCTGCTGTTCTCCTACTTCTACCTCCGGGCGCTCGACGTCAACGGCGGGTGGCTCCCCGAGGGTGCGAACACCGTGGCGTCATGGCAGGTGTGGCTCATCACCGGGGTGACCGTCGTGAGCGCCGTGGCCTACCGGTCCGCGGAGACGGGGATCCGGGCCGGGCAGCACTCGCGGTTCCGCACTGGGGCGCTCGGCGGCATCGTCCTCGTCGTCATCGCGATCGCTCTGGTGGTCTACCAGGCCGCGACCTGGCCGATCCTCATGAGCGACGGCAGCTACGCCTCGATGTTCATCGTGATGACGGGCGTGCAGTTCGTGCACCTCGTGCTCCTCCTGGTCGTGGCCATCGGGATCTGGAACCGGGGCGTCAAGGGCTTGCTCGACGACGGCAACGACAACCACGCCACCGTGGTGGGCTACTTCTGGTACTGGGTCGCACTGACGGCAGTCCTGGCCGCCTGCATGACGTTCTTCGTCCGCTGAGGGGTCCGGGCGCCGCCCGACGGCGGACGACTGCGATCCGACGTCGATGCAGGCAGGGCTCACCGGGGATCCGGGTGCTCCGCCGACTCGAGCCGTGCGACGTAGGCCCGCCACTCCTGGAGCCCAGGGTCTGCGGCTGGTGGCTCGGCGTCGGACTCCTTCGCCGCCTCCGCCGGCCGATCGGCCTCGTCGTGGAGCAGCCGCCACCACATCACGGCTCCCACGATGGCGAAGGTCGGCCACTCCGCGACGTAGACCCACGCCGGGAGGTGTCCGCCGAGACCTCGGTGCAGCTCGACGGCGAACCCGACCAGGCAGATCGTGAGTCCGACGACGAGCGTCACGTGCAGGCGCCACGCCTGTGACCGGCTGCGTGGCGACATGGCGGCGATGCTACGACGACGGCTGCGCCGAGGTCGGTCGAACGAGGTGGCCGCGCCGGCGACGCTCAGCCGCTTCGATCAATCCGCCTGATCGTGACGACCAGGAGCGCCGCGAGCAGGACGCCGCCCAGAGTCACCAGGAGCCACCCCCAGGGCACGTCCCAGACGAGCGCGAGCGGATAGCCCAGCGCGTAGCAGAGCGCACTGGCCACGCCGAGCACGGTCTGGGTCCCGGTCGGCCGGGCAGTGTCGCGAAGTCGCACGCCAGGACTCTGTCGGACGGCTCCGCACCGCACAAGCGGCGCGCCGGGTCATCCGCACGCCTGAGGCCCCACGCGGACGAGTCCGCACGGGCCGCCGTGGGACTGGTGCGGGCGGATCGTGCGGACTCGTCGGGGACTAGCGCGACCGGCGACGCGTCTCGTCGCAGGCCAGGGGCCTAGAAGGCCTAGATGTCGTAGTAGAGCTCGAACTCGTGCGGGTGCGGGCGCAGGCGGATCGGGTCGATCTCCTTCTCGCGCTTGTAGGCGATCCAGGTCTCGATGAGGTCCGGGGTGAAGACGCCACCCTCGAGCAGGTAGTCGTGGTCGGCCTCGAGCGCGTCGAGCACCTCGGTGAGCGAGCCGGGCACCTGCGGGATCGCGGCGGCCTCGTCCGGCGGGAGCTCGTAGAGGTCCTTGTCGACCGGAGTGGGCGGCTCGATCTTGTTCTTGATGCCGTCGAGGCCGGCCATGAGCATCGCGGAGAACGCGAGGTAGGGGTTGCTCGACGGGTCCGGCACGCGGAACTCGAGACGCTTGGCCTTGGGGTTGCTGCCGGTGATCGGGATGCGGATGCAGGCAGAGCGGTTGCGCTGGCTGTAGACCAGGTTGACCGGGGCCTCGTAGCCCGGGACCAGTCGGTGGTAGGAGTTCACCGTCGGGTTCGTGAAGGCCAGCAGCGACGGCGCGTGCTTGAGCAGGCCGCCGATGTACCAGCGCGCGGTGTCCGAGAGGCCGGCGTAGCCGAGCTCGTCGTAGAACAGCGGGGCGCCGTCCTTCCACAGCGACTGGTGGCAGTGCATGCCCGAGCCGTTGTCGCCGAAGAGCGGCTTCGGCATGAAGGTGACGGTCTTGCCCGCGGCCCACGCCGTGTTCTTGATGACGTACTTGAACGCCATCAGCTCGTCGGCGGCCTTGAGCAGGGTGTTGAAGCGGTAGTTGATCTCCGCCTGGCCGCCCGTGCCGACCTCGTGGTGGCTGCGCTCGACGGTGAGGCCGACGCGCTCGAGGCCGAGGACCATCTGGTCGCGGAGGTCGGCCATGTGGTCGACCGGCGGCACAGGGAAGTAGCCACCCTTGTAAGCCGTCTTGTAGCCGCGGTTGGGGCTGCCGTCGCCCTCCGTCTCGCGGCCGGTGTTCCAGGCGCCCTCGACGGAGTCGATGAAGTAGTAGCCCGCGTTCTGCTGGGTCTGGAAGCGGACCGAGTCGAAGATGTAGAACTCGGCCTCGGCGCCGAAGTAGACCGTGTCGGCGATGCCGGTGGAGGCGAGGTAGGCCTCGGCCTTGGCGGCGATGTTGCGCGGGTCGCGGCTGTAGACCTCGTTGGTGAACGGGTCGCGGATGGAGAAGTTGACGATGAGCGTCTTCTCCGCGCGGAACTGGTCGAGGTAGGCCGAGGAGATGTCGGGCACGAGCTTCATGTCGGACTCGTGGATCGCCTGGAAGCCACGGATCGACGAGCCGTCGAACATCTGACCCTCGGTGAAGAAGTCGATGTCGAGGCCCTTGGCCGGGACGTTGAAGTGCTGCATGACGCCGGGCAGGTCACAGAACCGCACGTCGACGAACTGCACGTCCTCGTCCTGGATGAACTGGAGGACTTCCTCCGCGCTCGTGAACATCCATTCCTCCTTGCGGGTCCGGGCATCCGCCGACGGACTCATCGCGTCCCCGCGGCGGGTTCGCCGGGGTGTCTGACCAGAACCTAGGGGGGTGGAGTTTCCCGTCGGTGTCCCGATTGTTTCGGGCGTGTTTCCGAGCGTGTCAGGCGGGGGGCTCTCCTGTCGAGAGGCGCGGGAACGGCGCCTGAAACTGCCTGGTGCGCCCGGCATCCGGACGGGTCAGCCGCCCGTGCCCGAGGCGTCGAACCGGTAGCCGAGGCCGGGCGCGGTGATGAGGTAGCGCGGATGTGCCTGGTCGGGCTCGAGCTTCTGGCGCAGCTGGGCGAGGTAGACCCGCAGGTAGTTCGTCTGCGTCTCGAACTGCGGGCCCCACACGTCGCGCAGCAGGTCGGTTCCCGACACCAGCAGGCCACCGGCGCGCACCAGCGCCTCGAGCACGCCCCACTCGGTCGGGGTCAGGTGGATCTCGCTCCCGTCGGGCGCCACGACCTTCTTGCGGCCGAGGTCGACCTCGAAGTCGGGCGTGCGGACGACCCCGGCGTCGACCGGCGCACCGGACCGGCGCGCGGCGGCGCGCAGCCGCGCGAGCAGCTCCTCGATGCCGAAGGGCTTGGTGAGGTAGTCGTCGGCACCCGCGTCGAGCGCGGTCACCTTGTCCGACTGGTCGCGCCGGGCCGACAGCACGACGATCGGTACGCCGCTGCTCTCGCGGACCCGCTCGATCACGTGCACGCCGTCGATGTCCGGCAGACCGAGGTCGAGCACCACGACGTCGAGCCGGGTCGAGCGCACGCGGTCGAGCGCCTCCGCACCCGTCGCCGCGGCGTGCACGACGTACCCGCGGGAGCGCAGGGTCAGCACGAGCGCGCGTCGGAGCTGGTCGTCGTCCTCGACCACGAGGAGGTCGGTCATCGCACGGCCTCCTTCAGCGTGAGCGCGACGGTGAGGCCGCCGCCCGAGGTGTCGCGGAAGTCGAGCGCAGCCCCCATCGCGTCGCAGAACCCGCGCACGATGGCCAGCCCGAGCCCGGCGCTGCGGTCGGCGCGACGCACGGTGCCGTCGACGCCGACGGTCGGGGTCGGCGTCGCAACGGGCGCGAGTCCCGGGCCGTGGTCGACCACGGACACGACCACGGCGCCGTCGCGCGCGTGCGCGGTGACCAGCACGGGCGTCTCGGGCGTGGGGCCGGCGTAGCGCAGGGCGTTGGAGACCAGGTTCTCGATGACGCGCTCGAGGAGCGCGGGGTCGGCCTCTACGAACGGCAGCGCATCGGTCACGTCGAGCGTGACCGCCGCTCGGGGGAAGGCCAGCACTGCCGCGGCGACGGCAGCGTCGACCGGCGTCGGCTGCACGTGCGCCATGAGCACCCCGGCCTCGAGCCGGCTCATGTCGAGCAGGTTCGTGATGAGCTCGTCGAGGCGCGTCGTGGAGTCGTCGACCGTCTCGAGCAGGTCGCGCGTGGACTCGGGGTCGAGCTGCGACTCGGGGTCGCGCAGCGCGTCGATGGCGAGGCGCAGGCCCGACAGCGGCGTGCGCAGGTCGTGCCCCACGCTCGCGAGCAGCGCGGTGCGCGCCTTGTCGACGGCGGCGAGCTGCTCGGCGCGCCGCTTCTCCGACTCCATCCGGTCGCTCTCGTAGGACCGCACCGCCGCGGCCGCCAGGGACTCCACGAACCCGGGGTCCTCCGCCATCCGCTCGGGTCCGATCCCGACGAGGCGGTAGCCCCCCGCGACCCCGACGTCGAGGGCGGGGACCGCCTCGGTGCGGGCCGGTCCCGATCCCGCGGTGGCGAGGATCTCACGCCGGCCGCCGTCGTCGCGCACGAGGCTCAGCCGGTCGAGCGCGAGGGCCTGACGGACCCGGTCGAGGGACTCCTCGCTGTCGTCGGACTTGGCCACGACGTCGGCGATGAGGTCCGCGCGCTCGCGCGAGCGTGCGGCACCGGCCTGCACCCGGGCGTTGAGCTCCGCGAGGATCGCGACCGCACCGGCGGCGATGGCGAACACGACCAGTGCCACCACGTTGTCCGGGCTCGCCACCTCGAACGTGCGGTACGGCGGCACCAGGTACCAGTTCACGAGCACGACCGCGATCAGCCCCGCGACGATGCCGAGCACCGGCCCGACCACGACCGCGATCGCCAGCACGAGGGTGAGCGCCAGCAGGAGCACGACCGTGAGGTCGATCGGGAGGTGCTGCTCGCCCAGGAGCGCGGCCACCCAGAGGATCGCGACGCCGACTCCGAAGACCGCGAGCCGCGCGCCCAGAGGCAGCCCCACCATGGCGCGGACGTCCGGACGGCTGGTCACGGCCGACAGTCTGGCATCGGCCGCGGTCCTACACCCCGAGGGTCGAGCTCTGCCCCTCGGCGGCGTCGGTCATCATGAGCGGCACCGACACCACGATGACGCCGTGCTCCTGGCGCAGCCGGACCCGCAGCCGCAGGGCGCTCTGGTTGTGCAGCAGGTGCTCCCACCAGTGCGTGACCACGTACTCGGGGATGTAGACGGCCACCATGTCGCGCGGGCTGTCGCGGCGAACCCCCCGCACGTAGTCGATGACCGGCTGGGTGAGGTCGCGGTAGGGCGACTCGAGGCACACGAGCGGCACCGGGATCTGGCGCTCGCTCCACATCTCCTGCAGGGCGGGCACGTCGCTGCGGTCGGTCTGCACGTGCAGCGCGACGAGGTCGTCAGGGCGCGTCGCCCGGGCGAACGCGAGGGCCTGCATGGCGGGGGAGTGCAGCCGTGAGACGAGGACCACCGCGTGCACCCGGCTGGGCAGCCGCACGCCGCCCGGCGCGGGCGCCATGGCGTCGTCGACCCGGCGGTAGTGGCGGTTGATGCCGATCATCACGGCGAAGAACACCGGGATGGCGATGATGACCATCCACGCGCCGTGCGAGAACTTGGTCGCGACGACGATCACGAGGACGCAGGCCGTCACCGCCGCGCCGACCGCGTTGACGGCCCGCGCGCGCAGCATGACCCCGCGCTCCTTCCCGCTGACCGACGGGAGCTCCTTGTTCCAGTGCCGGACCATGCCGGCCTGGGAGATCGTGAAGGAGAGGAAGACGCCGAGGATGTAGAGCTGCACGAGGCGGGTGACGCTCGCGTCGAACACGATGATGAGCAGGATCGACGTGGCGGCGAGGAACAGGATGCCGTTGCTGAACACGAGCCGGTCGCCGCGCCGACCGAACTGGCGGGGCAGGAAGCCGTCGCGCCCGAGCACCGAGCCCATGATCGGGAAGCTGTTGTAGGCCGTGTTGGCTGCCAGGACGAGCACGGCGGTCGTGAAGATCTGCAGCGCGTAGAAGCCGAACGAGCCCGTGCCGAACACCGCGCCGCCGAGCTGGGCGAGGACCGTCGGCTGCACGGCGTCGGGCGGGAGGCCGAGCGTCGCGTTGTCCTCGGACAGGTGCACGCCGGACCTGACGGCCAGCAACGTCACGCCGCCGAACATCGTGATGGCCAGGATCCCCATCGCGAGCAGGACGCCCGCGGCGTTCTTCGACTTGGGCGGCTTGAAGTAGGGAACGCCGTTGGACACCGCCTCGACACCGGTGAGTGCGGTGCACCCGGAGGCGAAGGCGCGCAGCAGCAGGAACACGGCGGTGGCGCCCGAGGCCTCGGCCGCGTGCACCTGCAGGCTGGACGACTCCGCGACCACGGGCTGACCGAGCAGCATCTTGACCAGCCCGACGCTGATGAGCAGGAGCACCGAGAAGATGAAGAGGTACGTCGGTGCGGCGAAGGTCTTCCCGGACTCGCGGATGCCGCGCAGGTTCATGACGGTGAGCAGCAGGACGAGGCCGATGCTCAAGGGCACGGCGTAGTCGACGAGGCCGGGGAACGCCGAGGTGAAGTTGGCGACGCCCGAGGTGACCGACACGGCGACCGTGAGGATGTAGTCGACGATGAGCGCGCTCGCGGCCACGAGCGCGGTGCCCTGTCCGAACTGGTCCTTGGCCACGGCGTAGGCCCCGCCGCCTCCCGGATAGGCGTAGACGGTCTTGCGGTAGGAGGTCACCACGATCGCCAGCAGCGCGATGACCGCCATGCCCACCCACGGCGTCCAGGTGAGGGCCGTGACACCGCCGAGCACGAGGACGAGCAGGATCTCGTCGGTGGCGTACGCGACGCTGGAGAGCGGGTCGCTGCAGAACACCGGGAGGGCGATGCGCTTGCTCAGCAGGCTGTGGCCGCTGGCGGCCGAGTCGATCGGGGTGCCGACGAAGGCCCGCTTGAGTGTGCTCACGGCTCCAGTGCTACGCGTCGTCGACGTGCGTCGCCGCCCCGTCTTGACGCGATCCTGACACCCCCACCCAAACCCTGACGCCCCATTGACACCCGGGACGGAGCCATGAAGGACGCCTTTGTTGCATGCAGAGCAACAAACAGGGCCTTCATCTCGGCGTTGGCGATGAAGGCGTCCTTCATGGCCAACCCCGTTGGCCCCGCGGTGGCGTGGTCGACGTGTCCGCATAGCCTGGGCGCGTGAGCGAGCCTGAGCCCGACGAGGACCGTCCCCGGACGCGACTGACCCGCGAGGACCTCGGCTCGTGGCTGTCGGGGCCGGGCGCGGTGATCCCGAGCGACCAGGACTGGCGCGGGCAGCGGCTCGGCCTGCCGGAGAGCGGCCCGGGCTCGGTCGCCGGGTTCGGGCGGCGTATCGCTGCGATCGTCCTCGACTGGCTCGCGTGCCTCCTGCTGGTGCGGCTGTTCCTGCCGCGGATCGAGTACGGCACACCGGACTCCAGCCTGGTCACCCTCGGCTTCTTCCTCGCCGAGCTCACCCTATTCACCTGGCTCGTCGGCGCATCCTTCGGGCAGCGACTGCTCGGCCTCGCGGTGGTGCGGCTCGACGGAGGCGGGCGGCTCGGACCGTTCGGGGCCCTGCTGCGCAGCCTGGCGATCTGCCTGGTGATCCCCGCGGTCGTGTGGGACCGCGACGGGCGCGGCCTGCACGACCGCAGCGTGGGCACCGTCGTCGTACGTCGCTGAGCTCGGATGAACGGATGCGCCCTGGAGGCGCGACGCCGGCCCGGCCAGTCGCGGCGCCGGCCCGGCCATGCGCGGCGCCGGCCGGGCTGTACGGCGTCAGACGCGTGATCGTCAGACCGGGAGGCTGGCCACGTCCTGCTCGACGACCTCACGGTCGTCGGGGTCGGTGACCAGCTCGAGCTGCGCGACGGCCCTGTCCTTCCACTCCGTCGCGGCGGCGCGGTCGCCGGAGGCGGCGTAGGCCCGGGCCAGTCCCTCGTACGCCGAGGCGATCAGCCACGGCTCGTCGGCGGCGAGCCGTGCACTGTCCAGGCACAGCCGGGCATGGTGCACCGCGGGCTCGGGACGACCGAGCGTGGCGTAGACGCGGCTGATCTGCCAGTCGCCGATGGCCAGGTGGCGCGGCGTACCGATCGAGGTCCAGTGGTAGCGGCTCGCGTGCGCGGCGTTGACGAGCTCCTGGTCGTCCTCGGCGGTGCGGTCGGCCTTCTCGAGCAGCTCCCAGACGCGGTTGAACAGCGCGACGGCGAGGGCACGGCGGGTCGCGGCGTCGAGCTCGTCGGTGGTGACGGTGTCGGGCACGGGGGACTCCTCGGTGTGCGCGGTCGGGTCGATGAGGTGGCCGAGATGGTGGATCACGCGGTGGAGGCGGGTGACGCGGGCCCGGACCCGGTCGCGGTGCCGGGCGAGGAGCTCTCGGCGTCGGCTCGCGTCGTCGGCGCCGAGCAGCTCCGCGATCTCCTCGAGCGGCACCTCGAGGTCGCGCAGGGTCGCGACCAGCCTGGCGGTGGCGAGCTGGTCGCGCGTGTACCGGCGCTACGACGACGACACGTCGACCGACGCGGGCACCAGCAGCCCGACGTCGTCGTAGTGGCGCAGCGCCCCGATCGACAGGCCCGACAGGCGGGCGAACTCGCCGATGCGCAGCACGTCGTCGGGGGGTTCGGCCACCCACGGATTGTCCACGGACACGAGCCCGAAGTCTCCGGTGACCCGAGAGTCAAGCGCGGGACTCCCGAGACGTGCGGTGAGCGCGCGCTCAGGCACTCGGTGGCGACACCGCTCGGACGGGTCAGACCAGTGCGGGGAGTCCGGCCGCGGCGAGCGCGGCCTGGATGCGGTCGACGGCGAGCGGTCCGAACCCGTGCAGCGGCATCAGGTCCGCGATCGAGACGCCCGCGAGGGACTCGAGCGAGTCGTAGCCCGCGGCGACGAGGGCACGCTCCGCGGGGGCGTAGGACTTCGGCAGCGCCGTCATGGCGATCAGGCGCGCGGCATCTTCGTCCCCTTGGGCAGCGGGCCCTTGGGGATCGGGAGCGGCGTCGCGGTGAGGGCGTCGAGGCGTCGGCGTACCGCGGTGACCTCGGCGGGCTTGAGGTTGTTGGGGAGCTTCATGACCGTGCGCTGCAGCTTGCGCAGCGGCACCTGCCCCTCACCGTCTCCGCACTGGATCTCGTAGATCGGCGTCTCGCCGACGAAGCGGGCGTGGCGCTTGCGCTCGTTGGCGAGCAGCTGCGAGGCCCGACCCGCGGGACCTTCCGACACCAGGATGACGCCCGGACGGCCCAGCACCCGGTGGACGAAGTCCTGCTGCTTGTTGAAGCCCACGGCCGGAGTGACGAACCAGCCCTTGCGGAGAGCTCCGAGGACCGACGCCGCCGCACCCGGCTGGCCCTCGACCCCGGCGTACGCCGCCGTCTCGGCGCGACGGCCGAAGATGTAGACGGTCGCGAGGGTGGCGAACGGGATGCCGATGATCACCCAGAACGGGATGGACTTGAGCAGCGCACCGATGAGCACGAACACGGCGACGACGCCGAAGAAGATCGCGAGGAGCACCCAGGGCAGGACCGGGTCGGCCTTGCGCGTCATCCGGTAGGTGGCGCGGATCTGGGCGATGCGGCCCTGGGGGGCTGCCTCGGGTGCGTTGCTGCTCACTGGTGTGTGCTCCGGGTCGTCTCGGGTGGGGTCCCAGGGTAGGTCCCCGGGGTCGGTCCCGACCAACCGGCGTCGGCGCCGGCTTCATGATCACCAGTTGTGGACGCTGACGTGAAAGAAACCGGCCTTGATCGTCCTAAGGGACAGATCGGTGGGTGAGGGCTTGGTGGTGGAGGCGGCCGGCTCGGTAGGACGAGCGGACCAGGGGGCCGCTCAGGACGCCGGCGAAGCCGATGCGGGTGGCCTCGGCTGCCAGCTCGACGAACTCCTCGGGCCGGACCCAGCGCTCGACGGGGTGGTGGCGGGGCGAGGGGCGCAGGTACTGCGTGATCGTGACCAGGTCGCAGCCGGCCGCGTGCAGGTCCCGCAGGGCGGCGACCACCTCGTCGATCTCCTCGCCCATGCCGAGGATCAGGTTCGACTTGGTCACCAGGCCGGCCGCGCGGGCCTGGGTGATCACGTCGAGGGAGCGGTCGTAGCGGAACGCCGGGCGGATCCGCTTGAAGATGCGCGGCACGGTCTCGAGGTTGTGCGCGAGCACCTCGGGCGCGGCGTCGAAGACCTGCCTCAGCAGCGCGGGCGTGCCGGAGAAGTCCGGGATCAGGACCTCGACGCCGGTGCCGGGGTTGAGCTCGTGGATCTGGCGCACGGTCTCGGCGTAGAGCCACGCGCCCTCGTCGGGGAGGTCGTCGCGCGCGACGCCGGTGACGGTCGCGTAGCGCAGCCCCATCGTCGCCACCGACTCGGCCACCCGCCGCGGCTCGTCCCGGTCGAGCGGGTCGGGCCGTCCGGTGTCGATCTGGCAGAAGTCGCAGCGGCGCGAGCACTGCGAGCCGCCGATGAGGAAGGTCGCCTCGCGGTCCTCCCAGCACTCGTAGATGTTGGGACAGCCTGCCTCCTGGCAGACCGTGTGCAGCCCCTCGGCCTTCACCAGGTCGGTGATACGCCGGAACTCCGGTCCGGTCCGCAGGGTCGTCTTGATCCACGAGGGCTTGCGCTCGATCGGCACCTCGGCGTTGCGTGCCTCGATCCGCAGCATCCGGCGACCGTCCGGCGCGGTGGCCACGACGGGATCGCCGAGTCCGGTCAGGTCGGACGTGTGCGTCATCGGGTGCCCCACGGATCGAGCCCGTCGGCGAGGCGGGCCTCGACGAGCGGCAGGACGTCGAGCACCGTGACGCGGCGGCCGAGCTCGGCGGTCAGCGAGGTGACGCCGGCGTCGGTGATGCCGCACGGCACGATGCGGTCGAACCAGGACAGGTCGCAGTCGCAGTTGAGGGCGAAGCCGTGCATCGTCACGCCGCGCGACACGCGCACGCCGATCGCGGCGATCTTGCGCTCGGGCCGGGTGCCGACGAGCGGGGCGTCGGCGGCGACCCACACGCCGCTGCGACCCTCCACCCGCATCGTGACGACGCCGAGCGCGGTGCAGACGTCCATGAGCAGCGCCTCGAGCCGGCGCACGTGCTCGACGACGTCGATCGGCTCGGCCAGCCGGACGATCGGGTAGCCGACGAGCTGGCCCGGACCGTGCCAGGTGATCTGGCCGCCGCGGTCGACGTCGACCACCGGCGTCCCGTCGGTCGGCCGGTCCTCGGGGCGGGTGCGCTTGCCGGCGGTGTAGGTGGGCGGGTGTTCGAGCAGCAGGACGGTGTCCGGGCGCGAGCCGTCGACGACGCCGTCGAGGACGAGACGCTGCTCGGCCCACGCCACCTCGTACGGGACGGCGTCGGGACCGACGCCGAGCCGGCGCAGGTCCGTACGCCGCGGACCGCGGAGGCGTGACGTCGGACGAGCGTCGAGCGCTGTGGGGCTCGTCGGCGTCGGGGTCACGGGGTCCAGCCTAGGACCAGCTCCGGCCGAGGGCCGTACGCGTGCGCTCTCGGCGTAGCCGGACCGATCAGGACCCGCCGGAGACGGCGTTCCCCCCGCCGCCACCGCCGCCGCCGTTCTGCGGCGCCGCGGGCGGGGCCGGGAGGTCGGCGTGGATGGTGCTGCCGGTGGCCGTGACGACGTCGCCGGTCCAGTCCTGGCCGACCACGAGCATCACCGCGGCGCCCGAGCCGCTGGGGTCGAGCGCGCTGATGCCGGTGGCCCGGGCGAGGACCTTGGCCTGGGCCTCGAGCGAGGCCGGGTAGACGATCGTCGAGGTGCCGATGGGCCCGTTGCGCAGGTTGCCGACGCCGGCGATCTGGAAACCGGCGGTGCTCAGCTCCTGAGCCGCGGTCCGCGCGGCGCCGGCGACGCCGATCCCGTTGAGGACGAGGACGGGTACCTGGTCGGCCGTGACGGCGGCGCCGGAGCCCGCCTGGCTCGAACCCCGCTGGCCACCACCCGTGGCGGGGGCGACCGGAGTGACGGGGGCCGTCGCCGGGGTGGCGGTCGCCTTGTGCGTCGCGGCGGTCGTGGGCTTCGCGGTGGCAGCGATACCGACCCCGAGCCCGACCGCGCCGACGGCGCCCACCACGGCGGTGCCCGCGGTCAGCGCCGTCACGCGCGTCAGCAGGGCGTTGCGGTGGTCCGCGGTCCAAGGCTGGGGGTTCACGGTGAGCAGACTGGCAGTTCCCGGTGTATCGGTTCTGTGGTCGACCTGGGACGTTGCTGAGAAAGCGCTCAGTCCTCGTCGTCCGGGAACACCGATCCGGCGCCCACGGGAGAGGCGTCGAGCCGGGCCCGCTGGTCCTCGCTCAGGCTGAGCTCGGCCGCCTGGGCGCTGGTGCGCGCGGTCGTCTCGCGCGAGAAGCCGGGGATCGGGACGACGGAGGAGCCCGACGCCGTCAGCCACGCGAGCGCGACCTCCTGCGGGGTCACGTGGCGCCCGGTCGTCGCCGACAGCTCACCTGCGACCGCGGCGAACTCGGGGTGGAGCTCGCCGAGCCGGCGCGCGTCGTCACCCCCGCCGAGTGGCGACCACGGGAAGTAGGCGACGCGGTGCGCCGACGTCCAGGCCAGGACGTCGGCGTCGTCGCGATGTCGCGGGCTCCGCTCGTTCTCCACCGCGGCGATGGTTGCGCCGCTCACGTCCCACGCGATGTCGCACTCGGAGAGATGGACGTTGCCGATGCCGATGCGCGGGGTGAACCCTGCCTCGCGCACGGCGAGCATGTTCTCGACCGTCGTGGCGAACGGCTGCTGCTCGCGGTTGACCCGGTGCAGCAGGATCACGTCGGGCTCGAAGCCCAGGCGCTCCACGCTGGCCTCCGCGGCGCGCAGCAGGTGGTCCCGGGAGCCGTCGCGGCCCCAGACCTCGTTCCCGGCCTCGACACGGCGCGTGATGCCGATCTTGGTGACGACGACGATCGAGTCGCGTCCGTCGCGCCAGGTGCGCACCGCCTCGCCGACGCGCAGCTCGTTGTGCCCGTAGCCGTAGCCGTCGGGCGAGTAGATGTCGGCGGTGTCGACCAGCGTCATGCCGAGGGCGAACGCCTCGTGCAGCACCTTGATCGCCGCGTCGCGGTGCATCACGTCGCCGTCGGCGCGACGCTCCGAGAGCGGCATGGCGCCCACACCGATCGCCGGAACCGGCTTGTCGGTGAGCAGGGGGATCGAGAGGTGGCGCACGGGGTCCTCCGAGGGGTGTCAGGCGATCGGGCCCGGCGCGAGCCGCGTCTCGACGACGCCGTCCGCGGTGAGCTCGATCCGGTAGGCGGCAGGTCCGGTCAGGGGGTCGAGGTCGAGGTCGGTGTGCACCGCCACGGGCTCGGTGCCCTCGTAGAGGATGCCCACGCGGTCGTCGGTGGCGTACGACGTCGGCAGTGCTCGCTCGGCGACGAGGCGCGCCAGCAGAGGTCGGCGCTGCGGCTCGCTGTCGTAGTGGACGCCGTTGCCGTAGGGGAGCAGCCCGAGCGCCGAGGTCTGCAGCGCCAGGGTCGGGCCGTAGGAGTCGGTCGGGCCACCGACGTGCCAGCAGATCGAGCCCGCGCTCACTCCTGCAAGGACGGTCCCGCGCTCCCAGGCCTCGCGCAGCGCGTGGTCCACCCCGTGCAGACGCCAGAGGGCGAGCAGGTTCGCCACCGACCCACCACCGACCCAGACGACGTCGGCGCGTCCGACCGCTTCCTCGACGGGCTGGTTCGGCATCGTGAACAGCGAGAGGTGGTCGGCGTCGACCGAGAGCCGCGAGACCGCCTGGTAGGCCATCGCGAGCCGTGCCGGGTCGTCACCGGTGGCCGTCATGACGAACAGCACCCGCGGGCGCTCCTTGCCCGAGAGCCGCAGCGCCTCGAGGAACAGGCCGGCGGGGACCCGCTGCTCGTAGCGCTCGGTGGCCGTGAAGCCGCCGCTGGTGGCCAGGATCCGTCGGGTCGTCACGGACGTGAACCTACGCGAGCGCGCGCAGCACCGCGTCGGCGATCCGTCGGCCGCTCACGAGTGCGCCCTGGATCGACGCCGTGTCCCGGTGGTCGCCTGCCACGAACACGCCGTCGTGGCTGGCCGCCCGGCGTAGCGGCGATCCGGGTGGCACGGCGGGGACGGTCGCCGTGATGCGCTGCACCGCGACCTCGTCCCAGTTCGTCGTGTCGACGCCGTAGAGCAGGGTGAGGTGGTCGCGGACCTCGCGCTGGGAGATGCCCGCGGTCCCGAGCCCTGTCGATGCGACGAGCGCGCGACCGTGGGTCGCGTATCCCGGCGCCGCGTTGCTGACCACGACCGAGTTCACGAGAGGCCCACGCCGGTCGGGGTCGACGACCAGGACCGCCCGACCCCCGGTGAGTGCCGCTCCCGGGGCGTCCGCGAGGTGCCACCAGGTGGTTCCGCTGCGCATCACCGGCAGGTCGAGACCGGGCAGGAGCGTGCCGGCGGTGGCGGGGTCCGTCGCCACGACGACGGCGCGGGCGACGAGCACGCCGTCGTCGGTGGTGACGCTGGTCGGCGTGACGGCCCGGACCGGCGTGCCGAGCCGTACGTCGACGCCGGCCGCGAGCTGGTCGGGGATCGCCTGCATGCCGCGGGCGGGGACGCAGGGCGTCCCGCGCACGAAGGCGCGCAGCAGCAGGTCGGTGAAGCGGCGCGAGGTCGTCATCGAGTCGTCGAACAGCACACCGGACAGGAAGGGGGCCAGCACCCGGTCGGTGAGCTCGCCGAACACCGCGTAGGCCTCGCCGACGCTCGTGTCCGGGCCGGTGAGCAGGCGTCGGCCGTCACCGCTGGCCAGTCGCACGGCGTACGCCGCGAAGCGCGCCTGCTCGAGGCGGGAGCCGGGGGCGTGCCGCACCGACGAGACGAGCGCGCCGGGTCGCCTCCGCGGGTCGGCGACCACGTGGCTCCCGTCCGAGCCGGCCAGCAGGACACCGGCGTCGAACGGGCGCAGGTGCAGCGCGGCAAGGTCCAGGACGCGGGCCGCCTCCGGGTAGGCCGGGTTCAGCAGCTGGAAGCCGCGGTCGACCGTCACACCGTCGACGATCTCGCTGCGCATGCGCCCGCCGACGCCGTCGGACGCCTCGAGGACCACCGCGGTGCGCCCGCCGGCTCGCAGCTGGCGCCCGGCGGCCAGCCCCGCGAGGCCGGCGCCCACGACGACGACGTCGACGTCCGGCTCGGTGCTCACCCGACGATCGTGGCCGCCGTGGCCACGCCATGCACCTCGGACCTGTGGACGACGCCGGCGGCCCGGGTGGCCCCCGCACGACCCTGGCGGCGTGGCGCCGACACCCGAGCCCGAGCACCCGACCGTCGAGCGGACGAGCGTGCTCGCCGCCGACCCCTCGACGCCGCGGTCGGTGACCGAGCGGCGCTGGCAGTCGTTGGCCGCGCTCATGGGGCTGCGCTGCGCCGCGCTCGCCCCGCTCGTGCGCGTGGCGCCGCTGCCGGACGGCGTGCTGCTGGTCCGCGACCGCCGGGCGGCGTACTCGGTGGTGACGCCGGAGGGGTCGAGCGAGGTGCCGGTCCGGGAGGCGCGATGGTGGCGCGTCACCCTCGTGGCGTCGCCGTCGGTGCCGGCGTCACCGGGCTGGCGCATCCTCGGGGCCGTGCCGGTGCCGTCGCCCGAGCCGCCCCGGCAGTGAGGCGGACCGGTCGGTGGTGCGACCCGGCGCGGGAGGGGCGGGAGGGGCGGGTCAGTCGCCGGCGAGCAGTCCGCGGACGACGTCGTCGACCGTGGGGTCGGCGAACTCGAACCCGCTGTCGAGCAGCCGCTGGGGGGACATCCGCTGGTCGATGAGCAGCTCGTCGGCGAACTCGCCGAGGACCGCCTTGAGTGCGAGGCCGGGCACGATCGCGAGGGTCGGACGGTGCACGGCGACGCCGAGGCGGTGGGTGAGGTCGGCGTTGGTGACCTGCTCCGGCGCGGCGAGGTTGACCGCGCCCTCGAGCGCGTCGTGCTCGATGAGGTGACGGATGGCCGCGACCTCGTCGCGGATCGAGATGACCGACCACCACTGCCGGCCGGACCCGAGCCGCCCGCCGATGCCGGCCCGGACGACGGGGAGCAGCTTGCCGAAGGCCCCGCCGCTCGGCTCGGCGACCAGGCCGGTCCGCGGGTGGACGACGCGGACGCCGGCCTCGCGGGCCGCCTCCGCGGCGAGCTCCCACGCCGAGCAGACCCGGGCGAGGAACGTGGCACCCGCAGGGGCGACCTCGCCGACCGCCTCGGGGCCGGTGTCGCCGTAGTAGCCGCTCGCCGAGGCGGAGACGAAGACGCGGGGGTGATCATCCGTCTCGGCGATCGCCGTCGCCAGGCACGTGGTGGCGGCGACGCGGGAGTCGAGGATCTCGCGCTTGTAGGCGTCGCTCCACCGCTTGCCGGCGACAGCCGCTCCGGAGAGGTTGACCACGGCGTGGGCGCCCTCGAGCGCGGCCCGCAGCTCGGGCGTCGCGCCGCGGGCTCCGAGCTGCGGGGCCCACGTCACCTGCTGGGGGCCGCGCGCCTCGCGGCGTACCAGCGCGACGACCTCGTGCCCGTCGGCCCGCAGGGCGTCGACGAGCGCGGTGCCGATCAGCCCGGACGCACCGGACACGACGATGGTCATGGAGCGACCCCGTCCGCCGCCGGCGTCCCGGGCCGGACCCGGGGGTCAGGCACCGAGCTCGCCGTCGAAGGACCCGTCCTCGAGCCGGGTCTTCATGGCGACGAGGAAGCGCGCGGCGTCGGCGCCGTCGACGAGCCGGTGGTCGTAGGACAGCGCGAGATAGACCATCGAGCGGACCGCGATCGAGTCCGACCCCGTCTCGTCGGTCACGACGACGGGGCGCTTGACGACAGCCCCGGTGCCGAGGATGGCGACCTGCGGCTGGTTGATGATCGGGGTGTCGAACAGCGCCCCGCGGCTGCCGGTGTTGGTGATGGTGAACGTGCCGCCCGAGAGCTCGTCCGGGCTCACCTTGTTGGTGCGGGTGCGCTCGGCGAGGTCCGCGACCTTGCGCGCGATGCCCCCGATGTTGAGGTCGCCCGCGTCGCGGATCACGGGGACGAGCAGACCCCGCTCGGTGTCGACGGCGATGCCGAGGTGCTCGCCGTCGTGGTAGGTCACGGTTCCCGCGGCCAGGTCGATCGAGGCGTTGAGCTGCGGGAACTGCTTGAGGGCCTCGACGGCGGCCTTGGCGAAGAACGGCAGGAACGACAGCTTGACGCCCTCGGTCGCCTCGAAGCTCCTCTTCACCTTCTGCCGCAGGATCGAGATCCGGGTGACGTCGACCTCGATCACGGTCGTGAGCTGGGCCGAGGTCTGCAGCGACGCGACCATCCGCTCGGCGATCACCTTGCGCAGACGCGTCATCTTCTCGGTACGGCCGCGCAGCGGCGACGCGGGGACGGCGGGCGCTGCCGGGGCCGCGGCGGCGGTCGCCGCCGGTGCCGCGGCGGCCTGGGCGGCCCGCACGGTGGCGGCGGCGAGGACATCGGACTTGCGGATGCGGCCGCCGACGCCGGTGCCGGTGACCGCGGCGAGGTCGACGCCGTTGTCGGCGGCGAGCTTGCGCACCAGCGGCGTGACGTAGGAGTCCTTGCCACCGTCGTCGGCCGTGACGGCGGCGGCCGGAGCGGCTGCGGGAGCCGCCGGTGCTGCGGGGGCGGTGGCCGGCGCCGGTGCGGCCGGCGCAGGGACGACGACCGGAGCGACGACCGGCGGAGCGGCGACGGGAGGCGCGGCGGGTGCCGGTGCCACGAGGGCCGCGGCCGAGGGCGCGCCGGCGGTGCCGATGAGGCCGAGGGTGGCGCCGACCTCGACGACCTGGTCCTCGCCGACCAGGATCTCCAGCAGCGTGCCCGCGGCGGGGGAGGGCAGCTCGGTGTCGACCTTGTCGGTCGAGATCTCCACGAGCGGCTCGTCGACCGCCACGGGGTCCCCGACCGCCTTCAGCCAGCGGGTGACGGTGCCCTCGGTGACGCTCTCGCCCAGTGCCGGCAGCACGACCGCGGTGGTGGCGCCGGACGCGGTCGGCGCGGCCACAGGCGCAGCCGGGGGAGCGAGGGGGGCTGCGGAAGCCTCGGCGGGGGCCGTGACCGCGGGAGCCGGGACCGGGGTCGGCACCGACGGCGCAGGAGCAGGGATGGCGGGAGCCGGTGCGGGCGCGGCAGGTGCCGTCGCCGACTCGTCGGCCGCACCGATCACGCCGAGCTCGCCGCCCACCGGGACGACGGCGTCCTCGGGCGCAGCGATCGACAGCAGCACGCCGGCCACGGGCGAGGGGATCTCGGTGTCGACCTTGTCGGTCGAGACCTCGAGCAGCGGCTCGTCGACCGCGACCGTGTCGCCGACCTGCTTGAGCCAGCGCGTGACCGTGCCCTCGGTGACGCTCTCGCCGAGCATGGGCATCGTGACGGAGACCGACATGGGGCGTTTCCTTCGCTATCGGACGGACATGAGGATCCTCGCGCGGGTGACGCGGATCTTCCAGAGCAGGTTCAGCCGTGCGCGTGCAGGGGCTTGCCGGCCAGGGCGAGGAAGGCCTCGCCGAACGCCTCGTTCTGGGTGGGGTGGGCGTGGACGAGGGACGCGACGTCCTCGGGGTAGGCCTCCCAGTTCACGACGAGCTGGCCCTCGCCGATGAGCTCGCCGACCCGCGCGCCGACCATGTGGACGCCGACGACGGGGCCGTCCTTCTCCCGGACGAGCTTGATGAAGCCGGTGGTCCCGAGGATCTGGGACTTCCCGTTGCCGCCGAGGTTGTACTCGTAGCTCTCGACGTTGTCCGCGCCGTAGCGCTCGACGGCCTGCTCGGTGGTGAGACCGACCGAGGCGACCTCGGGCTCGCAGTAGGTGACCCGCGGGATGCCTGCCTCGTCGATGACGTGCGGCGCAAGGCCGGCGATCTCCTCGGCGACGAAGATGCCCTGGGCGAACCCTCGGTGCGCGAGCTGCAGGCCGGGGACGATGTCGCCGACGGCGTAGACGCCCGGGACGTTGGTCGCGAGGCGGTCGTCGGTGAGGACGAAGCCGCGGTCCATCGCGACGCCGACCTGCTCGAAGCCCATCCCGGTCGCGTTCGGGCCGCGACCCACGGCGACGAGCAGGAGGTCGGCCTCGAGCGTCGTGCCGTCCTCGAGGGAGACGACGACCCCGGTGTCGGACTGGGTGACCCCCGCGTACCGGACACCGACCTTCGAGGTGATCCCACGCTTGCGGAAGGCCCGGTCGAGGGCCTTCGAGCACGCCTCGTCCTCGTTGGGCACGAGCCGGGGCAGCGCCTCCACGATCGTGACCTCGGCGCCGAAGGAGCGCCAGACGGAGGCGAACTCCACGCCGATCACGCCGCCGCCGAGCACGATCACCTTCGCCGGGATCGTCTCGAGGTTCAGCGCCTCGTAGGAGGTGATCACCCGGCCGGCGATCTCGAGGCCGGGCAGCGAGCGCGCGTAGGACCCGGTGGCCAGCACGACGCCCTTGGTCGCGGTGTACGTCGTGCCCTCGACCTCGACGGTCGTGGGGGAGGTCAGCCGACCGGTGCCCTCGACGAACGTCACGTCGCGCGACTTCACCAGGCCCTGGAGGCCCCTGTAGAGACGGGAGACGACACCGTCGCGGTAGGCGTTGACCGCGACCAGGTCGATGCCCTCGAGCGTCGCGTTCACCCCGATGTGCGAGGCCTCGCGCGCGGAGTCCGCCACCTCGGCCGCGTGCAGGAGCGCCTTGGTCGGGATGCAGCCGTAGTGCAGGCAGGTGCCGCCGAGCTTATCCCTCTCGATCAGCGCGACCGACAGGCCGAGCTGGGCTCCGCGCAGCGCAGCGGCGTAACCGCCGCTCCCGCCGCCGAGGATGACGACGTCGAACTGGGTCCCTGGCACGGGCGCTCCTCGTGGGTGCGGGTGGGGAGTGGTCACGTCCCTCGTGCGAGACGCGGACGCCATCCTTCCACCTCCGTGACACGGGCGTGACCAGGGGTGATCAGCCCCTGGCGAACGTCCGTGCGACCGGCGCCAGGGTCAGCTCCCCGAGGCGAGGTCCGCCGCGACCTGCACGAGCGTGCGGACGGCCGCGCCGGTCCCGCCCCGTGGGGTGTAGTCGTGCGCCGCGTGGGCGTTGTACGCCGGCCCGGCGATGTCGAGGTGCGCCCACTTCTGGCCGGACTTCACGAACTCGCGCAGGAAGATCGACGCCGAGAGCATGCCGCCCTCGCGACGGCCCACCAGCGGGATGTTCGCGATGTCGGCCACGTGGCTGTCCAGGCGAGTGCGCAGCTCCTCGGGCTGCGGCATGGGCCACGAGGCCTCGCCGACGCGACCGGCGGCGTCGTGGATCTGGGTGCGCAGGCCGTCGTCGTTGGCCATGATCCCGAAGGTGCGCGCGCCGAGGGCGATGACCGCTGCGCCGGTGAGGGTCGCGATGTCGATGAGGACGTCGGGCTTGTCCTCCTGCGCGCGGGCCAGCCCGTCGGCCAGCACGAGGCGGCCCTCGGCGTCGGTGTCGAGCACCTCGATCGTGGTCCCGCCGTAGGTGTGCAGCACGTCGCCCGGCTTCGTGGCCGACCCGCTGGGCATGTTCTCCGCGATGCAGAGGTAGGAGGTCACGGCCACGTCGAGGCCGAGCCGGGCCGATGCCACGATCGCACCGAGCGCCGCGGCGGCCCCACCCATGTCGCTCTTCATCTCGTGCATGCTCAGCGACGGCTTGATCGAGATGCCGCCGGTGTCGAAGGTGATGCCCTTCCCGACGAAGGCGACGTGCGACGACGCGCCCTCGGGGCGGTAGGCCAGGCGGACCAGGCGCGGCGGGTTCGCCGACCCGCGGCCGACGCCGAGGATGCCGCCGTAGCCTCCGGCGGTCAGGGCGGCCTCGTCGAGCACCTCGACCTCGATGGGCAGCCCCGCGGCCGCGGCGATGGCTGCAGCGGCGAGGTCCGACGGCACGAGGTCGCCGGCGGGGGTGTTGACCAGGTCGCGGGCGAGGTTCACGGCGCCCGAGACGGCCTTCGCGCGTGCCACGGCGGCGAGGGACGCGGCGTCCTTCGCATCGGCCACCTGCAGGCTGACGCGGTCCAGCGGCGCCTTGTGCGAGGACTTGCTGTCGACGCGGTAGGTCCGGAACTCGTAGGCGCCGAGGAGCGCGCCCTGCGCCACGGCCTCGAGCGCGGTGGCGGAGTCGGTCGGCAGCGCGAGGAGCGCGCGGCGGGTGCCGGTGAGGGCACGGGCGGCGCTGCCGGCGGCGCGCCGCAACGCCTCGTCGGACCACGGACCCTGGCCGAGGCCGACGGCGAGGACCAGAGGCGCGGCGGCGATCCCGGTGCCGGGCACGCGCACGAGGTCGCCGGCCTTGCCGGTCGCGCCGAGGGCGGCGAGCGACTCCTCGAGGCGACGCTTGGGCGCCGCCTTGAGCGACGCGGCGGGACCCACGAGGACGGCTCCCTTGCGACGGCCGCCGGCGGGCGCGGTCGCGACGACGAGGACATCGGTGGACAGGGTCGCGGCGTCGGCCGACGACAGGGAGAGGGTCGTCACGGGGGAGCTCCTCGGGTCACGAGAGGGGGATGTGGGAAACCTACCCCGCGACCGCGCGGCGTCGCCCGCGGGCACCGGGCCGGCCGAGTGGATAGGTTCGCGCCATGAGCGACCCGACCGCACCCTCCCTGTCCCCGCTGCACGCGCGCCACGAGGCGCTCGGCGCCAAGTTCGGCGACTTCGGCGGGTGGTCGATGCCGCTGGAGTACGCCGGCGGCGGGGTCGTCGCCGAGCACACGGCGGTCCGGGAGCGGGTCGGGGTCTTCGACGTCTCGCACCTCGGAAAGGCATCCGTCACCGGGCCGGGCGCGCGTGAGTTCCTGGACACGGTCCTGACCAACTCCCTCGACCGCATCGGTCCCGGGAAGGCGCAGTACACCCTGCTCTGCACCGGGTCCGGCGGCGTCGTCGACGACCTCATCGCCTACCTGCAGGCCGACGACGACGTCTTCCTGATCCCGAACGCCGCCAACACCTCTGAGGTCGTGCGCATCCTGCGCGCGGCGGCCCCTGAGGGTGTGCACGTCACCGATCTGCACCGGGAGTACGCCGTGCTCGCCGTGCAGGGACCCCGGTCCGCCGCGCTGCTCACGGACCTGGGACTGCCCACCGAGCTCGAGTACATGGCCTTCGCCGAGGCGACGCACCGCGGGGTCGAGATCATCGTGTGCCGGACCGGCTACACCGGCGAGCACGGCTACGAGCTCGTCGTGCCGTGGGCGCACGCGCAGACGGTGTGGGACGAGCTGATGGAGGCGGGTGCGGCGTACGGCGTGCTGCCGTGCGGTCTCGGGGCGCGCGACACGCTGCGCACCGAGATGGGCTACCCGCTGCACGGCCAGGACCTCTCCCTCGACATCACCCCGGTGCAGGCGCGCGCGGGCTGGGCCGTCGGGTGGGCCAAGCCCGCCTTCCTCGGGCGCGACGCGCTGCTCGCCGAGAAGGCCGCCGGGCCGCTGCGCCGCTCGGTCGGTCTCGTCTCCCTCGAGCGCGCGATCCCGCGCCCCCACATGCAGGTGACCGCGATCGACGGCGCTGCTCTCGGTGAGATCACCTCCGGCACCTTCTCCCCGACGCTCAAGGTGGGCATCGCGCTCGCGCTGCTGTCGACGGCGGCCGGACTGAGCGACGGCGACGAGGTGCTCGTCGACGTCCGCGGCCGCCCGGCCAGGTTCGCCGTGAGGACGCCGCCGTTCGTCGAGCGCAGCACCCGCTGACGTCCGACGCGAGCGCACCCCCTGCCGAGACTGGTCGTGCGGGGGTTTCCGGGCTGCCAACACCCGCGCATGATCAGTCTCGGCCGAGGTAAACCCGGCCGGGGCGTGCGGCGTGTCTGAGGTGTTGGTCGTCGTCGGACTGTCGGAGGTCGTCGTGAACCGGACCCGTGCCCTTGTCGTGCTGACCGCGTCGTTCGCCGTGACGTCGGCGCTGACCGCCCTGTCGCCCGCGAGCGCCACCCTGGCCGGCCCGCCGAAGGTGCGGGCGTCGTTCGACGACACGCCGTGCGGCGTTCCGGTCCACGCGGAGATCACCGGCTCGAATCCCGTCGTCTCCACCGGGAAGGTGCTCGCGGGCGGCGATGTCGTCACCGTCAACACCGGTCATGTCGTCCAGCGGCTCACGGCGGCGGACGGCCGCTGGATGGAGGACGACTTCTCCGGTCCCGCGAAGCTCGTCTCCGCCGCGCACCTCGCCGACGGCACCGCCAACTACCGGGTGGCGTTCGACGGAATCCGCGAGCAGTTCAAGGCCTGGAACGGTGACGTCGTCGCGGACAAGGGTCACCTGGTCGCCGACTACGTGTTCGCTCCGGACGGCTCGATGGTCAGTCGCACGGTCGTCTCGGAGACCGGGGCGTTCCCGATCATCAACGGGCAGGTCGACTTCTGCGGGTTCCTGACCGCGCACCTGGGTTAGACCGATCAGCCCGCTATCCGGACGGACTGCGCCCCGCGGAGCATCCTGTGACCCGTCTGACCGGGAAGTTGGCCCATCGCCCAGGGAGGGTGGCTGTGTCGAGGGAGTCGCGCGAGGTCTCCGACGTGGAGACCCCGAGCGCGCTCGACTTCGACTCGTTCTACCGGCGGGAGTACCGGGCCGTACGCGCGGTGGCCTGGGCTCTGACGGGCAGCGGCTGGGTGGCCGACGACGTGACGCAGGAGGCGTTCCTGCGCGCCCACCAGCGGTGGAACCAGGTGTCCGCCTACGACGAGCCCGGTGCGTGGGTACGTCGGGTGGCGATCAACCTCGCGACCTCGACGCTGCGGCGACGCGCCCGCGAGGCAGCCGCACTGGTGCGGCTCGCGGGACGACACACCGACGACTGGACCCTCCCTGACGTCGACGACGAGTTCTGGGCCGCGGTCCGGTCGCTGCCTCGCCAGCAGGCCAAGGTCCTGGCACTGCACTACTACGAGGACCTCCCGGTGGCGGACATCGCGGTGGTGCTCGAGCTGGCGGAGGGGACCGTGAAGGCGCACCTGCACAAGGGGCGCGCCTCGCTCGCCCGCCGGCTGCACGTCGGGGAGGACGGTCGATGATGGACGAGAACAGCGACGTGCTCGCCGGCCGCGCCCAGCGGGCGCGCGCCTCCCTGGCCGCCGAGTCCCTCAGGCATGCGGTGCCGGCGCAGCCCTCCGGACAGGGACGGGCGGGATCGCGTCGCGTCCTGCAGGTGGTCACGGGGCTCGCCGTCGTGGCGATCGTCGTGGGGTTCCTCGTGGCGGGGACATGGCGCACCCGGTCAGTGGTCGTCCCGAACGTGATGACGACCGTCTCGGCCGGCTCCCACCCCGTGGCTGTCGTCACGGATGGCAGCACCGTGTTCGTCGCGGACGCCGGACCTGGAGCGGTCACCGCCATCGACGCGAAGAAGCTGTCGGCATCGTGGTCGATCCGTGACGCGACCCGCCCCACCGCCCTCGCGCTGGGTCCTGACGCGTTGTGGGTGCTCGATGCCGGGTCGTCGCACCTGCTCAAGCTCGACCCTGCGGACGGGCACGTGATCGCCACCTCGCAGACGTCCCTCCGTCCGCTCGGCCTCGCCGTCACCGGGTCGACGGTGTGGGTGCTGTCCGGCGGGAACAACACCCTCGACCGGTACGACGCGGGCACGGTCACGCAGAACGGCTCTGTGGACGTGCCGCCGGGGTCCGTCTCGGTGAGCGCCGGCGGCGGGTACGTGTGGGTCACGGCACCGACGCAGGTGGTCCGCGTGGCCCTCGACGCGAACCGTGGCAGCGGGGTCCTCCCCATTCCCCTCGCGGATCGCCCGGTAGCCGTCGCCGCCACCGCGAGCTCGACCTGGGTGGCACTGCGTGGCGGGGCTCTCGTCGACCTCGACGGCGCTGATCCCAGCCGCGTGCTCGCCCGGGTCGCGACCGACGCGACCCCGAGCGCCGTGACCGCGCTGGACGACGGCTCCGCCGTCGTCGCGACGAGCGCCGGGAGCCTCTCCCGGATCACCGCCGAGGGCCGGTCCTCCCTGCTGCCCGCCGTCGGGGCGACGGTGGCGTCCCTGTCCTCGTCCGGATCGCTGCTGGTCGCGGTGTCGCCCGTCACCGCGCTTCTCTACGCAACGGAGGTCTCCCCATGAGAACACGACCGCGGCGCGCGCTCCTGCCGGCCGTCGCCGCCGCCTCGCTCGTGCTCAGCGCCTGCGCGGCGTCGGGCAGCAGCCCGGGAAGCGGCGGCGGCGCAGGCTCGGCGTCGACGAGTGCCTCGGCCCCGGCAGCATCGGCGAGCGTCCCCTCCTCGGTGAAGGCGGTCATCCCGACCGACCACGGCCCGGCCGGGTTCGTCGCGACGACCGACGCGATCTGGGTCTCCAACCACCGCGCGGGGACGCTGGAGAAGATCGACCCTACGACGAACCGGGTCGTGGGCTCGGTGACGGTCGGCGGTGAGGTCAACATCAGCGACAACGACCCGGCGTGGGCGTGCACGAATGCGGACAACAAGGCCCACCACATCGACGTCACCGCCCTCACCGTCACGTCCTCGGCCGAGACCGGGTGCAACGGAGGCTCGATCCGGGTCGTCGGAGCGACGGCGTGGGTGGCGGCCGGACCCGACGACGTCGGCGTCACCCTGCTCGACGCTTCGAGCGGCACCGTCCGCAAGCATCTTCCCCTCCCGGCGTCCGGGAGCGGTGGTCCGGTCGTCCTCGCCCATGGCCGGGTCATCATCGGCGGCGGCAGCACGACGGCCGCCTACACGCCCGCCGGGGCGTCGCTCGGGATGCTGCCCGTCGACACGAGCTGGCTCGTCCCGCCCATCGGCAGCGACATCTACCGCGTGCCCGACGACGGCCGGATCACCCAGCTCGACCCCGTCACCCTCAAGCCGATCCTGGTGATCCCCGCGCCGAAGCACCTCGACGACTGGAACTGGGCCCTCACCGGAGACAACCACGGGCACCTCTGGTACCGGCCCGACTACACCCACGTCTACGCCGTCGACACCGCCACCAAGGCGGTCACGCTGCTGCTCACCCTGCCCTGGGAGGAGAGCCCGACCGGGCTCGTCTACGCCTTCGGATCCCTCTGGATCTCCAACTTCGACCAGGACACCGTCTGGCGCGTCGACGTCGCCTCCTGACCCGGTGGCTCAGCGCAGGCCGAGGGCGAGCGCCGCGACGACGAGCACGACCGCGGTGGTGACCTCGACGACGGCGCCGAGGACGTCGCCGGTCAGGCCGCCGAACCGGGACACGCAACGGCGCAGGACCAGTGCGCCTGCGCCGAGACCGACCACGGCCGCGACGACGAAGGACCCGGTGACCGTGACCGAGGCGCCGGCGGTGGTCCAGGCGAGGAGGGCGACGCCGAGCAGGGCCACGACGGTGGTGAGGACCGCGGCGCCGCGCGGAACGGTGCCGGCGACCGCTGCACCGAGACCGTCGGGTCGCGCCGAGGACACCCACGGGGTGCAGCACCACGTGATCGAGAGGCGACCGACCGCCGCGGCGGTCACGGCGGCTGCCGTGCCCGCGCCCTCGGACGCGCAGAGGGCGAGAGCCACGACCTGCAGCGCCAGGACGAGCACCACGGCGACGACGCCGAAGGCCCCGACGTCGGGAGCGCGCATCACCGCGAGCCGACGGTCGCGGACGCCGTCGTCGCTGCCCTTCACGCCGAGGCCGTCGGCGGTGTCGGCCAGGCCGTCGAGGTGCAGCCCTCGGGTGAGCAGCGCGAGCGCGGCGACCGCGAGGACGGCGCCGAGCAGGTCGACCAGCGTCGACGCGTCGTGCCGCCCGCCGACCCGCACGACGACGGCGACGACGGCTGCTGCGACCACGCCGAGCAGGGCACCGACGGCAGGCGCGAGGACCATCGCGGTGCCGGCCACCCTCGGCGTGACCCGACCCGGGGGAGGCACCCGCACGATCGTGAGCGTGCCGAGCACGAGCCGCAGTGCGTCGGGCATCAGGCGTCGCGGTCCGACACGCCGGCCTCGCCGAAGGTCGCCATCTCGCGCAGGGTCGCCCCCGCGGCGGCCAGCACCGGGAGCGCCACGAGCGCGCCGGTGCCCTCGCCGAGGCGCAGGCCGTAGTCGACGATCGGCTCGAGGTCGAGGCGCTCGAGCGCGGCCCGCTGCGCCGGCTCGGTCGAACGGGTGCCCGCGAGCCACCACTCGCGCGAGCGGAAGGCGATCCGGTGCGCCAGCACGGCGGCCGCGCACGACACGACACCGTCGAGCAGGACCGGCGTACGCCGTGCGGCGGCACCGAGCAGGAATCCGGTCGTCGCGGCGAGGTCGGCGCCGCCGACGGCCGCGAGCAGTCCGATCGGGTCGCCCTTGAGCGGACGACCGCGGCGCATCGCGTCGCGCACCGCGGCGGTCTTGCGCATCCAGGTGTCGTCGTCGATGCCGGTGCCGCGCCCGACGACGCGCGCGGGGTCGACCGCGCAGAGCAGGCCGACGAGCACCGCCGCGGGAGTGGTGTTGCCGATGCCCATGTCGCCCGGGATCAGCAGGTCCGCCCCGGAGTCGACCTCCTCGTCGGCGATGCGGACGCCGGCCACGAACGCACGCTCGGCCTCCTCGCGGGTGAGCGCGTCCTCGCGGTCGATCGAGCCCGAGGATCGGCGCACCCGGTGCCGGGTGACCTCGTCGGGCACGGTGGCGCCGAGCTCGGCGTAGTCGGCGTCGACGGACATGTCCACCACGCGCACGGTCGCACCGTTCTGGCGGGCGAGCACGTTCACCGCGGCGCCGCCCGCCAGGAAGTTGAGCACCATCTGCGCCGTGACCTCGGGCGGGTAGGCGCTCGTCGCGGCGGTCCGGGCGACGCCGTGGTCACCGGCGAAGACCACCGCGCGCACGCGCTCGAGCGGCCTGGGCGGGCACGCGCCCTGCGCCGCGCAGAGCCACAGCGACAGGTCCTCGAGCCGCCCGAGCGCGCCGGTGGGCTTGGTCAGCACGAGCTGCCGGGCGGCCGCGGCCTCGCGCGCGTCGGCATCGGGCAGGCCGATGCGCTCGACGAGGTCGGCGAGGTCGAGGGCGTCGGTCACGGCTGCGGCTCCGGTGCTGGGTACGGCGGGTGCTCGGGCGTTGGTTCGGCTCGGTGTGTCACAGCCGCAGCACCCGCCCGGCGACGACGAGGCCGACGTCGTCGCACACGGCGGCGAGACGGGTGTTGAGGACGCCGAGCAGGTCGCGGTAGAGCCGGCCCGACTCGTGCGCCGGCACGACGCCACCACCGACCTCGTTGCTCACGAGCACGACGTGGGCCTGCGTCGACGCCACCGACGCGACGAGGTCGTCGCTCGCGCGCGCGACGGAGGCGAGAGACTCGGCCCGACCCGCCGAGCCCGGTGCGCCGTCCCAGGTGCGGGCGAGGTCGAGCTGCCCGGACAGCCACAGCGCGACGCAGTCGACGAGGACCGCGTCGTCGCGCGACGCGGAGCGCAGCACCGCTGCCACGTCGAGGGTCTCCTCGGTCGTCCAGGTCGGGGGCCTTCGCGCGCGGTGCGTCGCGACCCGGGCCCGCCACTCGGCGTCGTCGGCCCGTTCGCCCCCGGTGGCGACGTAGCGGACCGAGGCCCGCGCCAGCAGCCGACGCTCGGCCTCGTGCGACTTGCCGGACCGGGCGCCGCCGAGGACGAGCTGACGTCGCGGCGGCGCTGTGGACTCGCGGCGTGCGGCGTCCGGGCTCGTGCTCAGGACAGTGAGGTCGTCGACAAGGCGCGCGCCCCACGGCTCGAGGATGCGCGCGAGATCGTCACCGCGCGGGTTGTGGTGGCTGAGGTGCACGGCGACGACGTCGGTGCGCTCGACGACGGCTCCGGCCTCGCGCAGCGCGGCGAGCTGTCGCGGGAACGTGGCGAGGTCGAGGTGCCCCGTGCCGTGGTCGGTCCGTGTCCCGAACGACTCCTCGAGCAGGACCACGTCGTACGCCGCGCGCGAGACGTCCGCCATCGTGGCGTCCCCGAGCGGTCCGGTGTCGGTGGCGTGCAGCAGGCGCGAGCCGTCGGGCGCGGTGATGTCGTAGAGGACGGCGTCGCGGGTCAGGTCGTCGCGACCGACGTCGTGCGCGGCGGCGAGGACGCGGACGACGTAGCCGTCGACGGTGACGACGTCGCCCGGGGACACCACCTCGAGGCGTACGGCGTCGTCCGGCCCGACCCAGTCGCGGCAGGCGTCGACGGCCGACGCGGGACCGAGCACGCGCAACGTGGCCGTGTTGCCGGACCACGAGCGGGCGAGCAGCGCCTCGGGCGCGAGGTGGTCGGGGTGCGCGTGGGTCAGAAGCAGGCATGTCACGTCGGCGAGGCCGACGCCGGCGCGGTCGGCCTGCCGCGGGGCGTCGGGGCCGCAGTCGACCAGGAGCACGCGGTCGACGAGCGCGGCGGTGGTGGAGCGCAGCGTGCCGGTCTCGCGGGCCCATGTGCACGACGCGCAGCGGCACCACGGGTTCGGCCACCCGTCGGCCGACCCCGTGCCGAGCAGCAGGACCTCCATCAGTCCTGCCCGCGGACGAAGACGACGTCGGCGTCGAACGCGGCTCGGCGTGAGGCCCGTCGCAGCGCCACGAGCACGGCACGTCCCGCGACGACGACGAGGGTCACGGTCAGCACGGCACGGGGGATGTCGAAGCCGAGCGAGGTCGCGACGTCGAACCGCAGCCAGTGCTGCAGGTTGGTGACGAGCGGGGCACCGGCGACGTAGGACAGCCCCGGAGGGAATCCGGAGTCGGCTGTGAGGAACGGCCAGAACCACAGATTGAGCATGAAGCCGTAGGCGACGCAGGCGAACGCGGAGTACGACGCGAGGATCGCGATCTCACGACGGCCGGTGGCGCGCGGCAGGAGACCGGCACCGAGCCCGATCCACGCAGCGCCGATCATCTGGAACGGCAGCCACGGCCCGACACCGCCGGTGACGAGCGCCGAGGAGAACATGCCCACGGCGCCGAGGCAGAAGCCGAAGCCGGGGCCGAGCGCGCGGCCACCGAGGATCACGACGATCCACATCGGCTCGAAGCCGGCGTGCCCGGACCCGAACGGCCGCATGGCGGCCGCCGCGGCCGAGAGCACCCCGAGGAGCGCGACCCCCTTCGCGTCGAGACCACCGTCGGCGACGTCGGCGAGCACCACCGCGATCACCAGCGGCAGCACCACCGCGAACAGCCAGGGCGCGTCGTTGGCGTGCGCGACCACGACCGACGAGGACGAGGCGAGCAAGGGCCAGCCGAACGCCATCAGTCCCACGGCGCTGGTCAGCGCGACGAGGATGCTCGTGCGCGGACCGAGCCGGACGGCGGCGGCGCGCCGCCTCCCGGCCGGGGCCGAGGTCAGGGCGACCGGTGGCTCGATCGCCGGGACGGCGGTCATGACGCGGCGACCAGGGCGGCGGCGACCTCGGACACGGTGAGCCAGGGCTGCGGGGCCAGCACCTTGCTCACCTGCGGGGCGAACATGGGGGAGCCCACCACGACGTCGGTGGCCGGGCCGTCGGCGACGACCTCGCCGTCCGCGAGCACCACGACGCGGGTCGCGACCTCGGCCGCCAGCTCCACGTCGTGCGTGGCCATCAGGACGCAGTGCCCGGCGGCGGACAGCTCGCGCAGGGTCGCGACGAGGCGTTGCTTGGCGGAGTAGTCGAGCCCGCGGGTCGGCTCGTCGAGCAGCAGGACCGGGGGCTGGGCGGCCAGGACCACCGAGAGCGCGAGCGCGAGCCGCTGCCCCTCGGACAGGTCGCGGGGATGGGTGTCGGGGGAGATGCCGGGTGCGAGGCGGTCCAGGACCGCGCGCGTCGTCCCCGCTGCGACTCCGCAGTCGCGGTCGGAGGCCGCGCACTCCTCACGGACGCGGTCGGCCACGAGGAGGTCCGTGGGCTCCTGCGGCACGAGGCCGACCCGTCGCACGAGCTCGCGTCCGCGCAGCGTCGCCGGGGCGGCCCCGCCCACGGAGACGGTTCCGCGCTGCGGCACATGCAGCCCGACGAGGGTCGAGAGCAGCGTCGACTTGCCCGCGCCGTTGCGGCCCATCAGCGCCACGATCTCGCCGCGGTCGGCCGCCAGGGACACTCCGCGCAGCGCGGGGACCGAGCCGTGCCGGACGACGACGTCGGAGACGGTCAGCGCCGGCTCGCCGTCGATGACGTGCAACGCGGCGCGGGTGCGTCGCGCCGCCTCGTCGACCAGCGGCGCGAGCCGCTCGGCGAGCGGTCCGGCCGCACGACGCGCGTCGCGCACCGTGAGCGGGAGCGGCGACCAGCCGGCGAGGCGGCCGAGCTCGACGACCGGCGGGGCGACCGGCGCGTCGACCATGACGTCGGCGGGCGTCCCGACGACGAGTGCCTCGCCGTCGCCGGGCACCACGACGACGCGGTCGGCGTACTGCACGACGCGCTCGAGCCGGTGCTCGGCGAGCAGGACGGTGACGCCGAGGTCGTGCACGAGCCGCTGCAAGGCAGCCAGGACCTCTTCTGCCGCACCGGGATCCAGCGCCGACGTCGGCTCGTCGAGCACCAGCACCTTCGGGTGCGTGGTGAGCACCGCACCGATGGCGACGCGCTGGCGCTGACCGCCGGACAGCGAGAGCAGCGAGCGCTGCCGGAGGTCGGCGAGCCCGAGCAGGTCGAGGGTCTCCTCGACCCGACGCCGCATGAGCGCGGGCGCGAGGCCGATCGACTCCATGCCGTAGGCGAGCTCGTCCTCGACCATGTCGGTCACGAAGCCCGAGAGCGGGTCCTGGGGCACGACGCCGACGACGTCGGCGAGCTCGCGCGGCGGGTGCAGCCGGGTGTCGCGCCCCGCGACCGTCACGCGTCCGGACAGCGTGCCCCCGGTGAAGTGCGGCACCAGCCCGTTGACGCAGCGCAGCAGGGTGGACTTGCCGGTGCCCGTCCGCCCGACGACGAGGACGAGCTCGCCCTCGGACACGTGCAGGTCGACGTGCGCCAGCACGGGGGCGGTCGCGCCGTCGTAGGTGACCGAGACGTCCTCGAAGCGGATCACGCGGCGACCTCCTCCAGGTCGGGACGGCGCGAGGCGGCGTCGTCGCGGACGGTTCCGGGACCGGGCGGCCGTGGCGCCACGAACCCGGCGAGCGCCGCGAGCAGGATCGCCGCGGCAGGGACGACGGGCAACGACGGCCACGCGGGCGGGGCGGTGGCTGAGACCAGCGTGAGCGGGTCGAGCACGGAGACCACGATGAGCGTCACCGCCGGCACCGCGCCGCAGGCGGACACGAGCCACTCGGGCAGCGCCCACGGGTCCGGGCGGTAACGGGTGCGGATGCCGCGACGGCCCGCGAGGCGCATGCCCACGAGCCCGGCCGCGAGACCGACGACGAGCAGCGGCAGGCCGACCGCACCGGGCGTGCCGCCGTCGAGCAGGGCGTAGACCCCGAGGCAGACACCGACCACTCCCAGGAGCAGGAGGGCCGAGCCGCTTCGCCGTACCCCGCGCGAGACCGGTCCGGTGCGGCCGTAGCCGCGCGAGTCCATTGCCGCGGCGAGGTCGACCGCACGCTCGAGGGCGCCCTCGAGCACGGGCATGACCGAGCCGAGGAACGCGCCGACGCCGCGGTCCGACCGCCCGCGCAGGCGCCGCGCCGTGCGCACCCGCGCGACGTCGCCGACGAGCTGCGGGGCGAAGGTCATGGCGACGACGACGGCGACCCCGACCTCGTAGAGCGCGGCGGGCACGCTCGCGAGCAGCCGCGCCGGGCTCGCGAGGGAGTTGGCCGCGCCGATGCAGGCGAGCATCGTCGCGAGAACCATGCCCTCGTAGACCGCGAGCAGCAGCTCCTCGGCCGTCACCGGTCCGCCGAGGCTCACCCCCGCCATCCAGTCCGGCAGCGGGACCTCGGGCAGCGTGAGGATCACGTGCTGGCCCACGCCGGTGCCCAGGACAGCGGTGAACAGCACCCGGATCCCGATCACCACGAGACCGAGCCGCAGGAACACCGCGAACGACCGCGACCACGGCGCATCCGGCCGCCGTCGCTGCACGACCCAGCCTGCGACGGCCACGATCAGCGCGAGCAGGATCGGGTTCGTCGTCCGGCTGGCCGCCGTCGCCAGCCCGAGCGCCCAGACCCACCACGCACCCGGGTGGGTCCAGCGGGGGAGCGCACGGTCGCCGAGCGCGGGCGCGGTCCGCGTCATGCGCCCGGCCCCCGTCGACGCGAGGTCCACCAGGCCGAGCCGGCGACCAGCGCCACGACCGTCGCGCCGACGAGGAGGCCGACAGGGCTGCCGCTGGGCTGCGGTGCGGTCGCGGGGGCGCCTGCGGCCGCGGGCAGGAGGGCGTCGGTCGAGACCGACGGGTCGGAACCACCCGCGCCGGATCCCGGCGCGTCCGTGGGACCCGGGGTCGTGGCCGCGGAGACCGTCGCCGACGCCGAGGTGGCCGGAGAGGTGGGGGAGGCCGGGGAGCCCGCGGCGGAGGCCGGACGCGCGGACGGCACCGACACTGCCGCGGACGACGACGCCGTCGACGTACGGCTCGGACCGCCCGGGGCGCTCGACCTGCCGGAGGTCGCAGGCGTCGGGGTCGCGCTGACGGGGGTCCTGCTCGCGGCGGCCGCCGGCGCGGTGCCCGCGGTGCTCGGCGCGCCGATGCTGGGCGGCGGGCCCGAGGCCGACGGCGACGGCGACGGCGACGACGCCACGGGGTCGGGGATGACCGGCGCGCACTCGCCCACGGGGTAGCCGTCGAGGGCGCAGACGAGCCCGTTCTCGCTGCGCACGGTCACGTTCGCCGCGGCCAGCGCCTGCACGCCGGTCTGGTGCTGGGGCGACGCCGGCAGGGTGAGGCACTCGACGCGCACGGTCGAGGTCGCGGGCGGGCTCTGCCCGGGCGGCGCGTCGGTCGCCGTGCCGTAGTCGACGACGACGGCCACGCGGTCCTGACCGGCGACCGCGGCGGCGAGCGACGGGCAGAGCGCGGCGAAGTCCGGGGACTGCCGCGGACGCTCCGACGCCGTGGTCGTGGTCGAGGTCTCGTAGCGCCAGCCCAGCACCCAGGTGTCGTTGACCCGGTGGCCGGCCGGCCCCACCTGCGCGAAGGTCCAGCCCTGCGCCGTCTTGCCGCTGCCCGAGCCCCACCAGTAGGTCCAGTAGCGGTACGTCGACGCCTCGGCCGGCGCCGCCGCCAGCACGGCGGCGAGCACCAGCCCGACGGCGGCGAGCACGCCCGCGAGGACCGTCGCGGCGTGCTGCCTGACGGGCGTGGTGCGGCGGCCCCGGGTCATGCGTGCGCGCTCCGGCGTCGTGCGGTCGCAAGGAGCCCGAGGCCGGCCAGCAGCAGGGTCGCGCCGAGCACGCCGAGGACCGGGGTCAGGGGCGTGGCACCCGTGGGGGAGAGCGCCCCGAGGTCGGACGACGACGGAGACGCCGACGACGTCGGGCTGACCGACGGTGAGGCGGAGGCGCTGCGCGTCGGGCTCCCGGACGGCGTCGCGCTCGAGGACGCGGACGGAGCGGCGCTCGACGGCGCCGACGGCGCTGTGCTCGACGACGACGGGGACGGCGCCGTCGCCGCAGGCGCGAGGCGCATCGTGGCACCGATGCGGGCGACGAACGCTGCGACGGTCGCTACGCCGGCGCCGCCCGCTCTCGCGGCCAGGGCGACGAGGGCGAGCTGACCCGGCTGGTCGGCCGTCGCGGCCGCCGCGGCGGCGTCGGCGACCCGCCCGGTGCGCACGCCCGCCGCCGTCGTCGGGGCGGCGCCGAGCACGCCGAGCGCGGCGTCGAGCTGGGAACGACCGATGCCGACCGCCGCGAGCGACATCGCCGCCCACGCCGTGTCGCCGGCGGAGACGCTGCCGGGCACCCGAGCGCCGGAGCTGTAGTCGAACTGCGGGATCGCCCCGGAGAACGCGTCGAGCACCCGGGCCAGATGGCCGGCGCCCAGCTCGGCCGGGCCGGCCGTGGTCGAGGGGGGCGGGCTGGTGGTGCAGTCGGCTCGCGGCACGGAGGTCGACACGGTGCGCGGGGTGACGGGGAGTGCGGCGCCGCTGAGCGCGAGGACCGCCTGCACCGACGCGGCGTCGTTGTCGAGCAGTCCGCTGCCGTAGTCCTGGAAGGCGAAGCCGCCGTCGTCGTCGGTCGCTGCCCCGGCACACCCGAGCTGCAGCCCGACGAGGAAGTCGGCGGCCGAGACGCCGCCCACGGCGACCGACGCGGGCGGTCGACCGGCGGTGTTCGTCCCGAACAGCACCACGGCCGTGGAGTTGGCGTCCGAGCTCCCCCCGACGAAGTAGGGGAAGCCGCCGTCGCTGTTCTGCGCCCCGGCGGCCCAGGCCAGGGCTCGGTCCGCCGCGTGCGGCTGCCCGATCGCGCGCAGCGCCGCGGCCGCGATGCCGGTGGAGTTCGTGTCCTCGCCCGCGTACGCGATCGGGTCGGACTTCTGGCACGGGTCGGACGCGACGGGGCGGAAGGCCTGGAACCCGCCGTCAGGGCACTGCTGGCCGAGCAGCCACGAGACGGCGTCGGCGGGCGGTGTCTCGCCGACCGCGGCGTAGGCCAGCAGCCCGAGCGACTGGCGGAAGACGCCGTCGTACGTCGGGTCCTGGTCGCCGAAGAGGCCGGCCTGCAGCGGGGAGGCCGCCGCCGCTGCGGGGACCAGCGACGGTCCGAGCAGCAGCGCCGTCGCGGTGGCGACGAGCGCGGCTGCGGTGCGCCGGCGGGAGGGGATCCGGCGGTGGATCGAGACCACAGGGGTCCTTTCGAGGAGCGGTCTGCCGACCACGTGGCCGGACAGCTCCCCGGGACGAACGAACCCCTCGAACCGTGGTCCTGGATCGGACCTGGTCGAGGGGCGAGTGTGCGGACCGGGGCACGGTCCGGGCTCGTTTCCGTAGACCTCGACGGGGTGAGCCTCTCGCGCCCGCCAGGTGCTCCGGCTCGCCGCCGTCCCGGGTGGGGCAGCGGCCTACGGTTGCGGGTCAGCGCCGGAATCGGACCGGCTTCCCCTGGACGTCAGACGCGTGATGTTCAGTTGTGTTCCCTCACCGTACACACCCGGCGTCCCGTCCCGGGCACGGCTGCAGGGAGGGCTCCCCCGACCCGCAGCAGGAGGGCGTGAGACCGGTCACGGCCGGCCTCGTCGCCGTGCCTGGTGGATCGTGACGGCGCTACCGTGATCGACGTCCGGGGAACCCCCGGGGAGTATCGGACGGGGAGCCATGAGCGCCCACGACAACGGCACGGCAGACCTGCTCCGCGTGCGGCTGCCGATCACCGGCATGACCTGTGCTGCCTGCGAGCGCCGCGTCACCAAGGCGCTGTCCGCGGTCGCCGGGGTCGAGTCGGCGACGGTGTCGGCCAGGTCGGGCAACGCGACGCTGACCGTCGCGGGCGAGATCCCGTGGGGCGAGATCGCGGTCGCGGTGGAGCAGGCCGGCTACTCCGTCGGCCGCTCGCCCTGGTTCACCCGCGACTCGCGCACCTGGCGCAGGGCGCTGATCGCGGTGCTGCTCGTCGGCGTCGCTGCCTGGCTGCTGTTCGTCGTCGGCGTCGGAGACCTCGGCTCCCGGCTCGGCGATCCCGGCTCGGGCGGTCTCGCGCTCGTGCTCGTCCTCGGCCTCACCGCAGGCGTCTCCACCTGCATGGCGCTGGTGGGCGGCCTCGTGCTCGCCGTCTCCGCGAACCGCGAGGAGGCGGGACGCACCTCCGGCTTCGCGCGCTGGCGTCCGCACCTGGCCTTCCACGCGGGCCGGGTCGGTGGCTTCTTCGTGCTCGGTGCGGTGCTCGGTGCGGTCGGGGCGCGCTTCTCGCTGCCCGACCAGGTCCAGGCACTGGTCGTCGTCGTCATCGGTGTCGCGATGGCGCTGCTGGGGCTGCGCCTCACCGGGCTGTCCCCGCGGCTGGCCGGGTGGTCGCTCGCCCTGCCCGAGTCCTGGTCCCGCTCGGTGTCCGCGGACGCCGCGAAGCCCTACTCCGACCTCCGCGCCGCGTCGCTCGGCGCCGCCACCTTCATCCTGCCGTGCGGCTTCACCCAGATCGTCCAGCTCTACGCCATGACCACCGGTTCCCCGCTGCGGGCGGGCACCGTCATGGCGGTCTTCGCGATCGGCACGATGCCCGGTCTGCTCGCGCTCGCCGGACTGCCGATGTTCGCCTCGGGCGAGCGGCGGACGAAGGTGCTGGCCGTCGTCGGCGTGGCGCTCATGGTGTTCGCCGTGGTCAACCTGTCGGCCGCGGCGGGTCTGCTCGGGCTCACGAGCCCGAGGTCCGCGGCGGTGGCCGCCAACGGGGTGTCGCCCAACGTCGCGCTGACGGCCGGCGGACAGGTCGTCACCATGGCGCAGAACGCGCGTGGCTACCTGCCCGACGCGACCGTGGTCTACGCCGGCGTGCCCATCACGTGGGTCGTCACGTCGGAGTCGGAGTACACGTGCGCGTCGTACCTGCGAGCCGTCGGCTCCGACTGGAAGTACAACCTCAAGACCGGAGTGAACACGATCAGCCTGCCCGCGCTGCGCAAGGGCGAGGCCTTCGACTTCAGCTGCGTGATGGGGATGTACTCCGGCTCGCTCGTCGCGGGCGACCCGCCGCCGTCGACCTGACGTCGGACCTCGCCCGCGCGGGCAGCGCCGGACGTCAGGCCGGCGGGTGCAGGCTCATCGGGCCGTAGACGACCCGCTCGCCCTCCAGCAGCGTCACGGCATCCACGCCGGACTCCCGGAGCGACTCCCACGACTCGCCGATCCAGGTCTCGGCATCGGCCTGCGCCGGGAAGCCCTCGGGCGTACCGGCGGGGACGTCGGCCACGACGCTGCCGTCCGTGCGCTCGTAGCGCCAGGTCCAGCTGGTCACGGGCGGGTCGCGGGGGAGACGGTCAGGCGCGGGTCGCGGATCACGACGTCGCCGAGCGCGGCGTCGATCGCCGCCAGCAGGTCGTCGTCGAGCCGCACGCCGCTGGCCCCGACGTTGTCGGTCACCTGCTCGGGACGCGTGGCACCGACGATGGCCGAGGAGATGAAGTCGTGCTGGAGCACCCAGGCGACGGCGAGCTGGGCCATCGACAGCCCGGCCTGCTCGGCGAGAGGACGGAGCTTCTGCACGGCCGTGAGGATCGGCTCGGTGCGCAGCCGCTCGGTGAAGTGGCCGCTCGTGGGGTCGGTGGCGCGCGAGCCCTCGGGCGGCGGCTGGCCGGGGAGGTACTTGCCGGTCAGGACGCCCTGGGCGATCGGGCTCCACACGATCTGCCCGAGCCCGAGCTCGACGCTGGCGGGCACGACCTCGGCCTCGATGACGCGGTAGAGCATGGAGTACTGCGGCTGGTTGGAGATCAGCCGGTCGAAGCCCATCCGGTCGGCGATCTCCGTGGCGCGGCGGATCTGGTCGGCGTCCCACTCCGAGACCCCGACGTAGAGGACCTTGCCGGCGCGCACGAGGTCGTCGAACGCGCGCATCGTCTCCTCGAGCGGCGTCTCGTGGTCGAAGCGGTGCGCCTGGTAGAGGTCGACGTAGTCCGTGCCGAGCCGACGCAGCGAGCCCTCGATGCTCTCGTGGATGTGCTTGCGCGACAGGCCTCGGTCGTTGGGACCCTCGCCGGTCGGCCAGTAGACCTTCGTGAGGATCTCCAGGCCCTCGCGACGCTGGCCCTTGAGCGCACGGCCCAGGACCGCCTCGGCCCGGGTGCCGGCGTAGACGTCGGCGGTGTCGAAGGTGGTGATGCCGGCGTCGAGCGCGGCGCTGACGCACGCGACCGCGGCGTCCTCCTCGACCTGGGACCCGTGGGTGATCCAGTTGCCGTACGAGATCTCACTGACCTTGAGGCCGCTGCGGCCGAGGTAACGGTGCTCCATGCCGAGGAGCCTATGCGGGTCGGCCCGACGCCGCGATCGGCGGTCGGGTCAGCGCCCGGGGTCGACGAGCCGTCGACTACTTCGACGGCTTGGGGGCCTTGGGTGCCACCGGCTGGCCGTTCCACCGCACCTTGGGCTTGGGCAGGCGCAGCATCCGGATCTGCAGGCTGCGGATCACGGCGTAGGTCGTGGCGCCCTTGAGGCCGTAGCGCAGCTGGCCGCGGGAGTCGTGCCCGATGGTGAGCTTCGGGTCGGCATCGGGGAACTGGACCGGCAGGGTGCGTCGCAGGCGCCAGACCAGGAAGAGCGAGTCGACGACGACGCCGATGAGCACGAACAGCCACACCCACAGCAGCGCCACCTGCACGGCGGGCACCCGGACGAACCCGAGGACGAGGACCAGCACCGCCACCGGGATGAAGATCTCGCCCATGCTGATGCGGCCGTCGACCACGTCGCGGACCCAGGCCTTGACCGGTCCCTGGTCACGGGCGGGGAGCTTCTTCGGGTCGCCGCTGCGCAGCCCCTGCTGCGCGTCGTAGCGGGCCTGGCGCTGGGCGTCGCGCTCGGCCTTGCGCGTCGACTTCGGGTCGACGGTGGCCGTGAGCGCGGCCTTGCGCGCGGCCTCGGCCTCCTTGCGCGTGGGCGTCGGGCGACCCTTGCCCTGGTTGCCGGACTCTGTCTCGGGGCCGGGCGGGGCGGTCTCGTCGGTGCTTTTGCGGCGGAACACGCCGTCAGCCTACGTCCCGCGGTGTCCGACCTCCGCCGAGTGCACCGCCGCGCGAGGGCGAGCGCCGCCCGACCGGGCGACAGCCGTGGGCGCGGCGGATAGGTTGGAGACCTGCGACGTACCGCGTCGCCCGATGTCCTGACCGACGAAAGGGGCGCCCACGATGGGCCTCTGGCAGCGCTTCACCCTCATCTTCAAGTCCAAGGCGAACAAGGCCCTGGACAAGGCGGAGGACCCGCGCGAGACGCTCGACTACTCCTACGAGAAGCAGCTCGAGCTCCTCCAGAAGGTGCGGCGCGGTGTCGCCGACGTCGCGACGAGCCGCAAGCGCCTCGAGCTGCAGATCACCCAGCTGCAGCAGCAGAGCGACAAGCTGGAGGGTCAGGCCAAGGCGGCGCTCGCCGGCGGACGCGAGGATCTTGCGCGCGAGGCGCTCACCCGCCGCTCCGGGCTCGCCACCCAGATCTCCGACCTCCAGGTCCAGCACGCCCAGCTCGCCGACCAGGAGGAGAAGCTCGTCGCGGCGAGCCAGCGGCTCCAGGCCAAGGTCGAGGCGTTCCGGACGAAGAAGGAGACCATCAAGGCGACGTACTCCGCCGCCGAGGCGCAGACCAAGATCAACGAGGCCTTCTCCGGCATCAGCGAGGAGCTCGGCGACGTCGGCATGGCCATCCAGCGCGCGGAGGACAAGACCGCGCAGCTGCAGGCGCGCGGGCAGGCGATCGACGAGCTGCTGGCCTCCGGCGCGCTCGACGACGCCACCGGCACCTCGAAGGACAGCATCACCCTCGAGCTCGAGCAGATGGCGAGCGGCAACGACGTCGAGACCCAGCTCGCCGCGATGAAGGCCGAGATCGGCGGCTCGGCCCCCGCGCCGGCCATCGAGTCGGCCCCGGCACCTGACGAGCACCAGGCATAGGGAGGCGGCCGTGCTGATCCGGATCCTGGGTGAGGGCCAGTTCATCGTGCCGGACAGCGAGCTGCCCGAGATCAACCGGCTCGACCTGCAGCTCGAGGCGGCGCTGAAGTCGTCCGAGGTCAACTTCCGCCAGGCGCTCGACGCCTTGCTCGACAAGGTCCGTTCCGTCGGCGTGCGGCCGCCGGATCACGAGATGGAGGAGTCGCAGGTCATCCTCCCGTTCGCCGACGCGAGCGAGGACGACATCCGCGACATGCTCGGCGACGAGGGGCTCGTCCCCGGCTGAGAGATCGCTGCAGACGGCGGGCCGGGGGGAACGTTCTCCCGGCCCGCCATCGTTGCACAGGGAAGAGACGCCGACCGTCTGCCGGCGACACGAGTACGAAGGGATGCGGTTGCTGTGGCGTCGACCCGGTACGCGAGCGACAGCGGCCTGACCCGCCGCATGGTCGGGACGTGGTTCGGTCTCGGCCTGCTCTACGTCGTCATCGCGGCACTGCTCATCACGTTCCTGCGCTCGGCGCTCGTCGCCCTCGTGATCGTCGCGGCGATGCTGTGGGCGCAGTGGTTCTTCTCCGACACGATGGCGCTCACGGCGATGAGAGCCCGCGAGGTCACGCCCGAGCAGGCACCGCAGCTGCACGCCGTCGTCGACCGGCTGTGCGCGTTGGCCGACATGCCGAAGCCGCGCGTCGCGATCGCCGACACCGACATCCCCAACGCGTTCGCCACCGGACGCTCACCGGATCGCGCAGTCGTCTGCGTCACGACGGGGATCCTGCGTCGGCTCGACGCAGCCGAGCTCGAGGGCGTCCTCTCCCATGAGCTCTCGCACATCGCGCACCGCGACGTCACGGTGATGACCGTGGCGTCCTTCGCCGGCGTGCTCGCGGGTCTGCTGACCCGGATCGTGCTGTGGGGCGGCATGGGCCGCAACCGCGACCAGAACGCCGCCGTCGTGTTCCTGGCCGTGATGGTCGTCAGCGCGATCGTCTACGTCATCTCGTTCCTGCTGACCCGCGCGCTCTCCCGCTACCGCGAGCTCTCGGCCGACCGGTCGGGCGCGCTGCTCACCGGCAACCCTTCGGCGTTGGCGTCCGCGCTGCAGAAGGTGTCCGGCGACATCGCGGGTATCCCGGACCGCGACCTGCGCCAGGTCGAGTCGGTGTCCGCGTTCGCGTTCGCGCCCGCGCTGACCAGCGGCACGTCGATCTCGTCGCTCTTCCTCACCCACCCGCCGCTGGAGAAGCGGCTCGAGCAGCTCGCGCAGATCGCCACCCAGCTCGGCCAGCGCTAGACCGACCGAGCCGGGCGGCGACGCTCAGGTGACGGGATCGGACGACCGCGCCGGGGCCACGAACGCGAGCACGATGCCGACGACGATGCCGATGACCGTGATGATGCCGAGCATCACCAGCGTGAAGGGCAGCACCCCGAACACGAACAGCAGCAGGGCCGCACCGACTCCGAGGAAGAGCCCGGCGAAGAACCCGCGCACCGGGTGACGACTGGTGGTCATGACGCACCTCCCGCAGCCGAGCTCGCGACGAGCGTGGCCTTCGTGCCGAACAGTGTCCACAGCGCGAGTCCCAGGCCGATGGCCGCCGCTGCGAGGCCGGCGTAGAAGACCGGCGACGACGTCGCCGACCCGACCCCGGTGATGTAGCCGCTCACCGTGCAGGAGCCGCCCGCGCCCGTGAGCGTCCCCTGGACGGGGATCTTGACCCCGCCGGACAGGAGGGGCTTGAGCGACTGCACGGTCGAGAGGTCGACCTCGCCGTTCGCCGTCTGCTTCTTGTCGGCGTTGGCGACCGTGTCGGTCTTCAGCGTCACCCCGAGGGCGGTGACGGTGTAGGTGCCGTCGGTGATCACGGCGTCGGTCTTCCCCTCGTACGCGACCTTCCCGCCGAGGTCGACCTGGAACGGGTGCGCCTCGGTGCCGCCGTCACCGGGCGCGGACGCCGTGTCGAGCGGCTTGCCGTCGGCGGACGTGCTGGCGACGGTGAGCGTGCACCCGGACGCGTCGGCGGCGGACGCCGCCGACGCAGGAGCCAGGACGGCCAGGACGGCCACCGAGGCGAGTGCAAGCTGTCTCAGGGTGCGGTTCATGACGCGCGCCTCCTTCGAGCGTTCGCCGTGCCCGCGGAGCGCGAACCGAACCCGCGGGCTCGACCGCGACCGAGTCTTCTCCGGCTGGGCACCGGTGTCGCGACGGGCGGTGCGGCGGGCGACGAGTGACCTGCTCCGTGCAGCCCGTCACCGTGGTCGTCCGGCCAGCCAGGACGGCGACGGACGGCGAGGTGCTCCACGAGAGCCGGTAGGTCCCCGGAGCGACGTCGAGGCGGAACGCCGGCCGCCACGCGTGGGAGGCTGGGGTCGTGGGACTCCTCGACTCGATCCTCGGCCGCAGCAAGGCGGCCAAGCCCGACCTCGACCAGCTCTTCGCGCTGCCGTCGGCCGCGATCACGCTCGAGGCCTCGCTGGGCTTCACGAGCACCGGGGTCGGCTCGGTCGCGTTCCGGGCGCCGGAGGGCCGCGCCTTCGCCGACGTCCAGGCAGACGTGCAGGCGCTGCTCGACGCCGGCAGCGGCCCGCGGGTCGACGTCGAGGTCGACGCCTTCGGCTACACCTGGCTGGTCTGCCGCACCGACCCGCCGGACCTCGCCGCGCTCGTGACCGACCTGCACGCGGTCAACACCACGCTGCAGGACTCGGGCTTCGGGACGGCGCTGCTGTGCTCGTTGGCCTCGTTCACCGACGGCAGCCGGAGCTTCGGCCTGGTCTACCTGTTCAAGCGCGGGACCTTCTACCCGTTCGCGCCCGCGGTGGGCACCACGGCGACGATCGAGGGCGAGACTCCGCAGCGGCGCGACAACATGCTCGAGATCCAGCTGCGCGACCTGCTCAAGGACGACCTGCGCGTCGAGCCCGACACCGGACGCTGGTTCGCCGTCTGGGGTGCCCCGGGCCTCTGAGGAGCGCCGAGACGTGTGACCAGCGCGCGCGATACCGCGCGGTGGTCACACTCCTCGGGGGAGGGGGTCGCTCAGTCCCTGGGGGCGGCACCGACGCCGGGCAGGGCGAGCATCCGGTCGAGTGCGACGCGGGCCCAGTGCGCGACGTCGGGGTCGACCTCGATGCGGTTCACCACGGTGCCGGCGACGAGGTTCTCGAGCGACCAGACGAGGTGCGGCAGGTCGATGCGGTTCATCGTCGAGCAGAAGCACACGGTCCGGTCGAGGAAGACGACCTGCTTGTCCGGGTGGGCCAGCGCGAGGCGCTTCACGAGGTTGAGCTCGGTGCCGATCGCCCACGCGCTGCCGCTCGGCGCGGCGTCGAGGGTCTTGATGATGAACTCGGTCGAGCCGACGTAGTCGGCCGCCGTCACGACGTCGTGGCGGCACTCGGGGTGCACCAGGACGTTGATGCCCGGGACACGCTTGCGGACGTCGAGAACGCTCTCGAGGGCGAAGCGGCCGTGCACCGAGCAGTGCCCCTTCCACAGGATCATCCGGGCGGCGCGCAGCTGCTCGGGGGTGAGACCGCCGCCGGGCTTGTGCGGGTCGAACACGACGCACTCGTCGAGTCCGATGCCGAGCTCGAGGACCGCCGTGTTGCGCCCGAGGTGCTGGTCGGGGAGGAAGAAGACCTTCTGGCCCTGCTCGAAGGCCCACTCGAGCGCCCGCCGCGCGTTCGAGGACGTGCACACGGCGCCAGCGTGCCGACCGGTGAACGCCTTGATCGCCGCGGTGGAGTTCATGTACGTGATCGGGACGGTGACGTCGGCGACGCCGACGTCGACGAGCACGTCCCAGGCGTCCTCCACCTGCCCGATCGCGGCCATGTCTGCCATGGAGCAGCCCGCGGCGAGGTCCGGGAGGATCACCGCCTGGTCCGGACCGGTGAGGATGTCGGCGCTCTCGGCCATGAAGTGCACGCCGGCGAAGACGATGAACTCGGCCTGCGGGCGGGCGGCGGCATCGCGCGCCAGCTTGAACGAGTCGCCGGTGACGTCGGCGAAAGCGATGACCTCGTCGCGCTGGTAGTGGTGGCCGAGGACGAACACGCGGTCGCCGAGCGCCGCCTTCGCCGCGCGCGCCCGGTCCACCAGGTCGGGGTCGCTGGCCGCGGGGAGGCCACCGGGGCACTCGACCCCACGCTCGGAGTCGGGGTCGGCGCCGCGGCCCAGGAGCAGCAGCGCCAGGGGTGTGGGGGCGGGCTCGACGAAGCTCTCGGTCGCCATACGCCGATCATGTCACGCGTGTCGGAGGCGGCCCACCGCCGACCGCTACCGTCCCGTGCATGCGCGTGCTCATCGCCCCTGACAAGTTCGCGGGCACCCTCACCGCCGTCGAGGCCGCGGCCGCGATCGCCGAGGGGTGGCGGCGAACGGCCCCGGCGGACCAGCTCGTCGAGGTCCCGCTCGCCGACGGCGGGCCGGGGTTCGTCGAGGTCCTCCACGCCACGCTGGGCGGCGAGCTCGTCGACGTCCGGGTCAGCGGTCCGCTCGGCGAGCCGGTCGACGCAGAGGTGCTCGTCGTCGCGGGCGCGGCGTACATCGAGTCCGCGCAGGCCTGCGGCCTGCACCTGGTGCCCGAGCCGCGAGATCCCCGAGCAACCACGACGTACGGCGTGGGCGAGCTGCTCCTCGCCGCGCGCGATGCCGGCGCCCTGCGGGTCGTGGTCGGTCTCGGCGGGTCGAGCACCAACGACGCCGGTGCCGGGCTGCTGGCCGCCCTCGGCGCCCGCGCGGTCGACGTCGACGGGGCCGACGTCACGGAGCTGCTGCGCCGCGGCGGCGGGGGGCTGCGGCGCATCGCGGCGGTCGATCTGCACCCGGCGCTCGACGCCGTCGCCGGTCTCGAGCTCGTGGTCGCCTCCGACGTCGACAACCCGCTGCTCGGCCTGCGCGGTGCGACCAACGGCTTCGGCCCGCAGAAGGGCGCCGACGACGCGACCGTCATGGAGCTCGAGGGGTCGCTCGAGTCGTTCGCGCGCGCCGTCGGTCGCCGCGCCGACGGCAAGGACCCGGCGGTCGCCCTCGGCGCCGGGGCCGCCGGCGGCCTCGGCTACGCCCTGCTGCACCTCGGCGCCGCGCGCGTGCCGGGCATCGCGACGGTCCTCGACACGGTCGACCTGGCCGCGCACGTCGGTCGCGCCGACCTCGTGCTCACCGGGGAGGGCGCCTTCGACTGGCAGAGCCTGCGCGGCAAGGTCGTGTCCGGCGTGGCCGAGGCGGCGCTCGCGCAAGGCCGCGGGTGCGTGGTCCTCGCCGGCCGCGTCGACGTCGGGAGGCGCGAGTACCTGGCCGTCGGCGTCAGCGGCGCCTACGCCGTCCTCGACGACCTCCGCGACCGTGGGCTCCCCGCCGACGAGGCGTTCGCCCACCCGGCCGCGCGGCTCGCCGACCTCGCGGAGCGGGCCGCCCGCACCTGGTCGCGCTGAGCGACGCGCCGTGTGAGGTGAGGCACCCCTGAGGCCGATCGGCCCGGGTCGTGGCACGATGGGCGATGACGGCGGCCGCGCCCGGGGAATACGTCCCGGTCGGACCCCTGTTGTCGTTCACGGACCGACACCACGCACGCTCGCCCGCACGGGAGGACCTACCGCATGACCGCCGACGTCACGATCGAGACCTCGACGCCCGTCACCGACGGCGTCCTGCTCACCGAGGTGGCCTCCTCGAAGGTGGCCGCACTGCTCGAGCAGGAGGGCCGCGACGACCTCGCGCTCCGCGTCGCCGTGCAGCCCGGCGGCTGCTCCGGCCTGCGCTACCAGCTCTTCTTCGACGACCGTTCGCTCGACGGCGACGTCGTCAAGGAGTTCGGCAGCGTCAAGGTCGTCACCGACCGGATGAGCGCCCCCTACCTCGGCGGCGCCACGATCGACTTCGTCGACACGATCGAGAAGCAGGGCTTCACGATCGACAACCCGAACGCCACCGGTTCCTGCGCCTGCGGGGACTCGTTCAGCTGACCGGCGCACGCACCGCACGACGAAGGGCCGCACCCGCGAGGGTGCGGCCCTTCGTCGTGCGGCGTTCGCTCAGCCGAGGCGCAGGGTCGTCCCGCTGCCGGCGTCGATGATCGTGCGGTCGTTCCACGGTGCGGCCAGCGCGACGGTCACGGTGAACTCCCTCGCCATGGCGGCGCAGACCCGGCCGGGCGACTGCGGGGTGGCGAGGATCCCCACCGTGATCGTCGTCGAGGTCTCCTGGACCGTGCCGGAGTAGTCGTCGCACACGCCGCCGACCGCACCGAGCACGAGGGTGGTGGCGTCCTTGCCGAGCGAGACCGACTGCACCGAGATGGCGGGAGTCGGCGGGTCCGTCACGGGGACGGGTGTCGCGGGAGCACCGGAGCTGCCCGGGACCGAGCCCGCACCGCCGCCGTCGGACGGCCCGGGGCCCGGCGCGGAGCTGGCGGCGGGGCCGGAGGCGGCCGGATCGGGTGAGGCCGTCGGGTCGCCGAGGTACGTCTGCTCCACGGCGACGACCGCGATCGGCTCGTCGGACCCGGCGACGGTGAACAGCCAGCTGGGCACGAGGACCGGCGCCCCCGCGTCGGAGGCCATCGACAGGCCGAGGACCGCTCCGCTGATCGGCGTCGGGCCGATGCCCGGGCAGACCCTGCCCTGCATGCAGGCGACGGCGATCTCCGGGCGAGGCATGGCCCGCAGCAGGTCGAGCGCGGCCGAGGCGGTGATGATCGGGTAGCTGTCGCCGGGGGCGGGCCGCGTCAGGACGCCGGTGGCGCCGAGGACACCGTCGGCATCCACGTCGACCACGGTGCGCGCGCCGGAGGTCCGCAGACCGTCCACGATCGGGTCGAGGACCACGGTGCGGACCGGGTAGGCGTCCGTGCCGGCCAGGACCCCTGCCTGCGCCGGGTCGAGCCCGGCGGCCGAGAGCACGGGTCCGGCCGCGCCGAGGGCGGCCGAGTCGGTCGGGGCGGCCACCGTGGCGGGCGTCGTGGCGGTGGTCGACGGCTCGGTCGTCGTGCAGCTCGTCTGCGGGGTGCCAGGTGCCGACGGACCGGGGCACGGACCGACGCCGGCGGCGGGGCCGGTGGCGACCGCGCCACCCGTGCTCGGGCTCGGCGGGACCGCGACGGCGCAGCCGCTCATCGAGACCCCGCCGACGTCGTCGATGTCGGCGGCGTACGACGGGCACGCGGACGTCCCGCGGGAGAACGACCAGGCCGAGCCGTCGTCGCGCACGCGGACCTCGCCCGCCTTCGTGGCGACGTCCCAGCCGTGCGGGTGGCGGACCGGCGTCGCCGTGACGCCCAGCACGGACGCGAGGGTCGCGACGTCGGAGCCGTCCACCGCTCCGTCGCCGAAGCGGTAGACCTTCGCCGACGACGGCCCGGTCGGGAGCGTGCCGCGAAGCGGGTAGGGATCCTGACCCTGCCCGCCGGAACCCGTGCCCGTGCCGCTCGCTCGAGGCGCGACGGCGTCGGTCGCGCCGTACTGCGCCGTGCCGATCCGCAGCACCGGGAGGGAGCCCGAGCCGCCCGGGCCGGCCACCTGGGAGCCACAGGCTGCGAGGCCCAGCGCGAGCGCGACGACGCCCAGGCACGTGCGCGTCGCGCTGGAGGTGCTCGTGCTCGTCATGTCGGTTCCCGTCGCCGATCCGAGTCTGGCCCCCGTTGCTGGTCGGACGCCGCCCGGGACGGTGCGGTTCCGTCCCCCCGGCCGGGTCTCCGGATAGGGTCTGGCCACGTCAGGCCCGCAGCCCCACGGGGCGCCGACGAGAAGAGACACCCGTGCGCGTGTGCGTCACCGGCTCCATCGCGACCGACCACCTCATGACCTTCCCGGGGAAGTTCTCCGACTCGCTCGTGGCCGACAAGCTCGACAAGATCTCGTTGTCGTTCCTGGTCGACGACCTCGACGTCCGTCGCGGCGGCGTCGCGGCCAACATCGCGTTCGGCATGGCGGTCCTCGGTCTCAACCCCGTGCTGGTCGGCGCGGTCGGCCAGGACTTCGCGGACTACCGGTCCTGGCTCGCCCGGCACGGGGTCGACACGCACTCGGTCAAGGTCTCCGACGTGCGGCACACCGCTCGTTTCGTCTGCACCACCGACGCCGAGCAGTGCCAGATCGCCTCGTTCTACCCCGGCGCGATGACCGAGGCGCGCGAGATCGAGCTGGGCCCGATCGCCGAGCGTGTGGGCGGCATCGACCTCGTGCTGATCGGCGCCAACGACCCCGAGGCGATGAACCGGCACACCGACGAGTGCCGTTTCCGCGGCATCCCGTTCGTGGCAGACCCGAGCCAGCAGCTGGCATGGCTCGACGGCGACGGCATCAAGCAGCTCGTCGACGGCGCGTCCTACCTGTTCAGCAACGACTACGAGGCCGGCCTCATCGAGCACAAGACCGGCTGGTCGCACGACGAGGTCCTCTCGCGCGTCGGTGTCCGCGTCACGACGCTCGGCAAGGACGGGGCGCGGGTCGAGGTGGCCGGGCAGCCCGCCGTCGAGGTGTCCACGCCCCTCGAAGAGCTCAAGGCCGACCCCACGGGCGTCGGAGACGCCTTCCGCGCCGGATTCCTCGCAGGCCTGGCCTGGGACCTCTCGCACGAGCGGTGCGCGCAGATCGGCTCGCTGCTGGCGACCTACGTCATCGAGACGGTCGGCACCCAGGAGTACGACCTCGCCCAGCAGCACTTCCTGCGCCGCTTCGCCGAGACCTACGGCGCCGGCCCCGCCGCCGAGGTCGCCGAGCACATCCGCTGCCCGCGTCCTTGAGCGGTCCTCGCGTCCCGTGACCCCGGTTGAGCCGCCGCCCTCCGCCTGGGACCTGCCCGATCCCTCGCTCGCCGACCCCGGCGTCGAGCTGCTGGGCGTGGGCGCCGACCTCGAGCCGGGGACCCTGCTGGCGGCGTACCGCTCGGGGTTGTTCCCGATGCCGCTCGACGGCGTCGGCGCGCTGGCCTGGTGGTCCCCGGATCCGCGCGGGATCCTCCGGCTCGACGGACTGCGGGTCTCCTCCTCGCTGCGGAAGTCCTGCCGACGGCTGACGACGACGGTCGACACCGACTTCGTCGCGGTGATGCGTGCCTGCGGCGACCCGCGCCGTCCCGACGGCTGGATCACCGACGAGGTGGTCGAGGCCTACACCGAGCTGCACCGCCTCGGCTGGGCGCACTCCCTCGAGAGCCGCACCGCCGACGGCGACCTGGTCGGCGGGCTCTACGGCGTGGAGATCGGCGGCCTGTTCGCGGGCGAGTCGATGTTCAGCCTGGCCGCCGACGCGTCGAAGGTGGCGCTCGTGGCCCTTGTCGAGCGGCTGCGGGCGGCGAGCGTGCCGGGCGAGGGGCCGCGACTGCTCGACGTCCAGTGGCGCACCGACCACCTCGCGAGCCTCGGGGTGATCAACGTGACCCGGCTGCGCTACCTCACGTTGCTGCGCGCCGCGCTGCTGCTCCCGCCTGCGTTCTGAGCCGCCTCACTGCTCGAGAGGGACGACGAGGTAGGCGCGGCCTCGACCGTCCGGCGCGTCGCCGACCCAGGCGAGGGTGCGACCCCGCAGCCCGCACCAGGCCGGGACGTCGGTCTCGGCGGCGGCGTCGTCGGACAGCAGCAGGAGGCGGGCGGACGGAAGTGCGGTGGTCATCCGGGCGAGCGCGATCACCGGCATCGGGCACCTGCGGCCCCGCTCGTCGAGGACCCGGTCGTACGGCGGCGGGGTCGATGCGCTCACAGGCCCTCCGTCCCGAGCGTGGCGCGGACCCCGGCCACGACGCCCGGCAGCACCTCGAGGAAGCGGTCGACGTCGGCCCCCGCCGCACCGACGGGCAGCGACACCCGCAGGTTGCCGTGCGTGAGCGCCCCCATCGCGGCCAGCACGTGCGAGGGCTGCAGCGAGTCGGCCACGCACGAGGAGCCCGAGCTCACGGCGAACCCGGCCCGGTCGAGGTCGGCCAGGAGCGCCTCGCCGTCGACGTAGAGGAAGGAGAAGGTGACCAGGTGCGGCAGCCGGTCGTGCGCGTCGCCGAGCACGACGGCGTCGGGCACGAGGGCCGGCACCTGCGCGCGCAGCCGGTCCACCAGCGCGCAGAGCCGGGCCGACTCGGCCACCCGCTCGCGCTCCACCGCCTCGAGCGCCGCCGCCGCGGCGACGACGGCGGGGACGTCGACGTAGCCCGGCACCCGGCCGAGCTCGAGGGCACCCTCGGGCGACGTGGACCGCCAGCGCACGCCGGTGCGCACGGCGAGCACCCCGACCCCCGCCGGACCGCCCCACTTGTGGCCGCTGGCCGCGAGCACCGACCACCCGCCCGGGAGCGGGTCGTGTCCCACCGACTGCGCGGCGTCGACGAGCAGGGGTACGCCGTGCTCTGCGCAGAGCTCCGCGGCGGCGCCGACCGGTTGACGGGTGCCGACCTCGTGGTTGGCCGACTGCAGCGCGACGAGGGCGACGCCGGGGGTGCGGAGCACGACGCCGAGCGAGTCGAGGTCCACCCGGCCCACCCGGTCGACCGGAAGCGTCTCGGCGCCGTCGCCGACGGCGGCCTCGGCCGCATGCAGGACGCTCGAGTGCTCGACCGCGGAGCTGACCACGCGGTGCCCCACCCGCTCGCGGCCGCGCACGAGGCCGGCGAGACCGAGCCCCACCGCCTGGGTGCCCGAGGTCGTGAAGGACACCTCGTCGGGCCGGGCCCCGAGGATCACCGCCACCGACTCGCGCGCGGCGTCGAGCAGCTGGCGGGCCCGGCGGGCCTGGTGGTAACGACGCGCGGGGTCGGCCCAGCCCTGGTCGAGGGCGGCCAGCAGGGCCTCGCGCGCCGCCGGGTGCAGGGGTGCGGTGGAGGCGGCGTCGAGGTAGCCGCCGGGCGCGGGAGCCCGGGCTCCGGACACCTGGTCCGGGGCCGTCTCGGGGGAGTCCGACCCGTGCGCCACGACTCGACCGTAATGCCCCACCCCGACGGGTTCCGCGGGGGTTGCTGCGCTACTCTCTCGGCGTACGTCCGACCCCCGCTCCGCGGGCGTGGTGTGCCGCTGCCAGCGGTGGGCCGACGCACCGGTGCGACGACCCTCGTGAGGATGGCGAACGTGGGCTCGACCCGCTCACCGCGCCCGTCGCGGGCCCGCCTGGTCACACTGACCGCCGGTGCCGCGCTGGTGCTGGCCGGCACAGCCGGCTGTTCCGCCGACACGCAGCTGGGTCGGCTCGGCTACCCCGCGCCGGTGACCGAGCAGGGCCCGATCCTCCTGTCCTTCTGGCAGGACAGCTGGATCGCGGCGTTCGCCGTCGGCGTGCTCACCTGGGGCCTGATCTTCTGGGCGATCATCGCCTACCGGCGGCGCACCAACGAGGGCGCTCCCATCCAGACCCGCTACAACCTGCCCCTCGAGATCCTCTACACCGTCGCCCCGGCGATCATGATCGCCGCGCTGTTCACCGTGACGGCGCGCGACCAGGCCGAGCTGACCAAGCTCACGCCCGACGTGAAGAACAACGTCGGCGTCGTGGGGTTCAAGTGGAACTGGGGCTTCAACTACCTCGACGGCGGGGCGTACGAGACCGGCACGCCGGCCAAGCCCGCCGAGCTCTGGCTCCCGGTCGACGAGCGGGTCCGCTTCAAGCTCACCTCGCCCGACGTCATCCACTCGTTCTGGGTCCCCCAGTTCCTGTTCAAGATGGACGTCATCCCCGGTCGCGAGAACCAGTTCGAGCTGACCCCGAACAAGGTGGGCGTCTTCGCCGGCAAGTGCGCCGAGCTCTGCGGCACCTACCACTCGGACATGCTCTTCACCGTCCACGTCGTGCCGCGGGCCGAGTACGACGCGCACATCGCGACCCTCAAGGCGGCCGGTCAGAGCGGCACGCTGCAGACCGGTCGGGTCATCACCACGGGCAACGCCGGCGGCAACACGGGCCGGATCATCGTCGGAAACTCGGGGAGCTAACCAGTGACGCTGCTCAACGACCGCCCGGTCGAGACCGCTCCCGACCCCGACGGCATGACCGCCGCGGACCCGTCGCGCCGCAAGTTCGGCCGGACCCTGGTCAAGTGGATCACCTCCACCGACCACAAGGTCATCGGCTACATGTACCTGATCACGACGTTCGTCTTCTTCCTGTTCGGCGGCGTCATGGCCCTCATGATCCGCGCCGAGCTCGCCCAGCCGGGGCTGCAGTTCTTCAGCCAGGAGCAGTACAACCAGCTGTTCACGATGCACGGCTCGATCATGCTGCTGCTGTTCGCGACCCCGCTGTTCGCGGGCTTCGCCAACGTGATCATGCCGCTGCAGATCGGATCGCCGGACGTCGCGTTCCCGCGCCTGAACATGGTGGCGTTCTGGCTGTTCCTCTTCGGTGGCCTGATCGTCTGCCTCGGGTTCCTCACCCCCGGCGGCGCGGCCTCCTTCGGCTGGTTCGCCTACTCGCCGCTGTCGAACGCGATCAACTCGCCGAACGTCGGCTCCGACCTGTGGATCCTCGGGTTCACCATCGGTGGTCTGGGCACGATCCTCGGTGGCGTCAACTTCATCACCACGATCTTCTGCATGCGCGCGCCGGGCATGACGATGTTCCGGATGCCGATCTTCACCTGGAACGTGCTGCTCACGAGCATCCTGATCCTGATGGCGTTCCCGGTCCTCGCCGCCGCGTTCGTGGTGCTCGAGGCCGACCGCAAGTTCGGTACCCAGGTGTTCGACGCGGCCAACGGCGGCGCGATCCTCTGGCAGCACCTGTTCTGGTTCTTCGGCCACCCGGAGGTCTACATCCTCGCCCTGCCGTTCTTCGGCATCGCGAGCGAGATCATCCCGGTGTTCAGCCGCAAGCCGATCTTCGGCTACAAGGGCCTGGTCTTCGCGACCATCGCCATCGCGGCGCTGTCCGTGGCGGTCTGGGCGCACCACATGTACGTGACCGGAGCGGTCAACCTGCCGTTCTTCGCCTTCATGACGATGCTCATCGCGATCCCGACGGGTGTGAAGTTCTTCAACTGGATCGGCACGATGTGGCGCGGTTCGGTGAGCTTCGAGACGCCGATGCTGTGGACCCTCGGGTTCCTCGTGACCTTCCTGTTCGGCGGTCTCACCGGCATCCTGCTCTCCGCCCCGCCGGTCGACTTCCAGGTGTCGGACTCCTACTTCGTCGTGGCGCACTTCCACTACGTCGTCTTCGGCACCGTCGTGTTCATGATGTTCGCGGGCTACTACTTCTGGTGGCCCAAGTTCACCGGGCGGATGCTCGACGAGCGGCTCGGCAAGATCCACTTCTGGCTGCTGTTCGTCGGCTTCCACACCACGTTCCTGGTGCAGCACTGGCTCGGCGCCGCGGGCATGCCCCGTCGCTACGCCGACTACCTCCCGTCGGACGGCTTCACCA
>DATCCY010000067.1:0-9741 GCA_036510975.1 Candidatus Nanopelagicales bacterium | reverse complement strand
GCGAACAGCAGGTCCGGGAAGACCCCGATGACCACGACGACGAACGCGACGGCGATCCACGCCGTGGCGTACTTCTCCCTCAGCCGTCGGGTCCGCAGCAGCTGGATGATCGTCAGGAGCACGACGCCGACGAGGGCGAGCGCGAAGCCGTAGCCGGTCACGACACGGCCCGGTCGTGGACCGACATCTTCGGGCGCGTGAGGGCGATCACCAGCGCCACCACGGCACGCACCAGGAAGATCAGCGACTTCAACGGGTTGTGCGAGGCGTTGCCGCCCGCGCGCGGACGCATCCGCACGCCCACCTGCGTGACGACGAGACCCGCGCGCGCGCCGATCACGAGCGACTCGATGGTGTCGCCGAGATACTCCGCCGGGTAGTCGACGGCGTAGAGCGCGATCGCCCTCGGTCCACAGGCCTTGAAGCCCGACGTCGCGTCCGTGAGCGAGGCTCCCGTGATGCGCGACAGGACCCACGACATCAGCCGCATCGCCCACCGCCGCGGGCCGCGCACGTCGTACTCCCCCCGCCCGGCGAACCGGGCGCCGATCACGACGTCGACGCCCTTCGCGTCGAGGGCTTCGAGCAGCAGCGGCACCTCGGCCGGGTCGTGCTGGCCGTCGGCGTCGAGCTGGACGGCGACGTCGTAGCCGTGGTCGCGGGCGAAGTGGTAGCCGGCGCGCATCGCACCGCCCACCCCGAGGTTCAGGGGCAGGTCGAGCACCTGGACGCCGGCCGCGTGCGCGATCGCGGACGTGCGGTCGCTCGAGCAGTCGTTGACCACGAGCACGCCCACGCCCGGAAGGGTCTCGCGGATCTCGTCGAGCACGCCCGGCAGCGCGTCCTGCTCGTTCCAGGCCGGCAGGACGAGCAGGACCCGCTCGAGGGAGGTGCTCGGCACGCCCGTCAACCTACCGATCCGTGCTGCGCGGGGCCGGCATGGTGGCCGGCGAGCTCGGAGAGGTCGGAGTCGACCATGAGCGCCACGAGGTCCTCGAACCCGACGGTGGGCCGCCACCCGAGCGTCTGCAGCCGCGACGAGTCGCCCACCAGGGCTCGAGGATCGGCCGGACGGTAGAGCTCAGGATCGATCACGACATGCGATTCCCAGTCGTGGATCCCGACGTGGCGGAACGCGGCTACGACGAAGTCGCGCACGGTGTGCGCGGCGCCGGTGGCCACGATGTAGTCACCCGGTGACTCCTGCGCCACGACGAGGAGCATGGCCTCCACGTAGTCCGGTGCGTAGCCCCAGTCGCGCAGCGCGTCGATGTTGCCGAGCCGCAGATCCGCCTGGAGCCCCAGCGAGATGGCGGCGACAGCGCGGGAGATCTTGCGCGCGACGAAGCTGGTGGGGCGCCTCGGCGACTCGTGGTTGTAGAGGATCGCCGAGGACGCGTGCATCCCCCGACGGCGGTAGACGTCGACCATCGCGTGGGCGTAGGCCTTGGCCGCGCCGTACGGCGTCACCGGGGCCACCGGAGTCGTCTCGTCCTGCGGCTCGGTCACGGCGTTGCCGAAGATCTCGGCGCTCGACGCCTGAAGGATCCGCGTGCGGTGGCCGTGCTCCTGGTCGAGCGTCCAGCAGGCGTCGAGCAGACGCACCGGCCCGACGGCGAGGACGTCGGCGGTCTCGACAGGCGCCTCCCAGGAACGCGCCACCGACGTGCTCCCGGCGAGGTTCACGACGACGTCGGGACGCAGGTCGTGCACGAGGTCGCGCACCCGCCGGTCATCGCGCAGGTCGCCCACGTGCGGCACGAGCCCGGCGTACCTGCGCCTGAGGGCGTCCGCCTGCCCCTCGTCACGCACCAGGCCGTGAACCTCGGCGCCACGGTCGAGCATGCGAGCGGCGAGGTAGCCGCCGTCCTGACCGTGCACGCCGGTGACCAGCACCCGCGTCGGCACGAACGACGACATCACAGCTCCTCCCGAACCCGACGACATCAAGGGAGCCACAGTCTACGGACGCCCGGCGTGACCCTCGCGAGGCGCGACGGCCCGTAGCCAGGGAGCGAGCACCGCCGCGAAGACGACGAGACCGGCCACCGGTCCGAGCACGAGGCTTAGCAGCGCGCGATCGGCGAGGGCGAACGGCAGGAGCAGCGTCGCCGCCGACACCGCGATGGCGACGAGCCACCCGAGCGCGTAGCTGGCGTGACGTCCCATCGCGAGCACGGCCGAGCCGCTGAAGGTCAGGAGCGCCAGCAGGGTGGCTGCGACCGTCAGCCCCACGAGGATCGCGCCCGAGACGTCGTAGCCCGGGCCGAAGAGGAAGCGGAGCAGGGCCGGGCCCACGAGGTACGCCGCGACGGCGCCGACAAGTCCGACCCCCGTGATCAACCCGACCACCCGCATGGCCTGCCGCAGCCCCTCTCCGCGGTGGGCGACGAAGTAGGTCACCGACACGCCCTGGTACGCCGAGAGCGGGATCAGCAGCGGCGCCCGGGTCAGCGTGATCGCGAGGACGAGCGGAGCCGCCGTCGTCCACTCGATGGGGTCGCTCGTGGCCCGCAGCAGGACCGGGAAGCCGACCGCGAGCGCGGCGCTGGCGGCTGCCGCGGCCATCGCGTAGCCGCTGTTGCCGAGCAGCTTGCCCAGGGCGACGTCCGCGAGGGCGCGGGAGGCGGCGCGCGACCGCGCGGACCCGACGAGCAGGACGAGCCAGACCAGCTCACCGGACACCACCGCGACGTCGAGCCCTGACGAGCCGGCGACCGCCACGACGATGACGACGACGGCCAGGCGCACGAGCGACTCGGCCGAGAGCAGAGCGGAGTAGAGGTGCCACTCGCGGCGGCCGCTGAGTGATCCGCCGAGGGCCGAGTGTCCGGCGTAGAGCAGCGCGGCGACGCCCAGCAGCAGCGCCTGACGCCCTCCGGCCGCGCCGAGCACCCGCTGCGACCACAGCCACGACGTCGCCAGGATGGCGGCGGCCACGACGGCTCCGACGAGCAGCCCGCTGCGCAGCACGGATGCCCCGCGCTCTCCGACGTCACGGCCGGCACCCACCGCGCGCGTGGTCTCTTGGTAGACGCCCGTCAGCGCACCGAAGAGGTAGAACAGCAGCGACCAGTAGACCAGGAACTGCGAGTTCTGCGCGACGTCGAGCGAGCGGGCCACCACGAGCAGGACGACGTAGGCGGACACCGCGGCCACGATCGACGCGACACCGACGCTGGAGGCGCCACGTCCCGTGATCGTGGACTCGGTCGGGGCTCCCGGCCTGCCCGCGTTGCTCATGCCCGGCGGGGACGGGCCGCCGCGACCGACCGGTAGACCCGCTCGTGGGCCGCCGCGCACGAGGCCCAGGTGAACGCCTGCACGCGCTCGAGGCCCGCGCTCACCAGCGCCGGCGGCGCAGCGAGGGCACGGTCGATGGCCGATGCCATGTCGCGGACGTCCGTGGGGTCGAAGAGGATCGCGGCGTCGCCGCACACCTCGGGGATCGAGCCGGCGGTCGACGCAGCTACCGGGCATCCCGACGCCATCGCCTCGAGCGGCGGGAGGCCGAAGCCCTCGAACAGGCTCGGGAAGGCCAGACACCCGGCAGTGGCGTAGAGCGACACGAGCTCGTCAGCAGGGACGAGTCCCCTGACCTCGACCCATTCCGGCAGCGGTCCGAGCGTCTCGAGGCCGCCGCCGGTGAGGACGAGGCGGAGCGACGGCCGCTGCTCGCGCAGGAGCGCGACTGCCTCGACGAGGCGGGCATGGTTCTTGTGCGGCCAACCGCGCGCCGGGTAGAAGACGACGTCGTCGCGCGGCCCGGTCTGCGGGGTGAAGCGCTCGGTGTCGACGCCGAGGTGGGCGACGTGGACCCGCTCCGGGTCGGCGCCCAGGCGCGACACGATCTGCCGCTTCGCAGCCTCGCTGATGGTGATCACGGCGTCGGCTCGACGGGCGGTCCGGTCGTAGTAGTAGGACCGGTAGGCGAGCTCGGCGCGACTGAACATCTCGGGCAGCTCGAGGTGCTGCACGTCGAGGAGCGTCTGCACCAGCGGGACTCCCGCGGGCGCGGGGGGGACGGGGACGGTGAAGGGCACGTGCAGGACGTCCATCCGCCCCATCCGGTGCCGGATGCGGCCGGCCCGAGCGATCGCCGTCGCCACTGTGGTGAGCCGGTCACGGGTCGAGGGACCGCCGGTGATCTCCTCGATGACGACCTCGGGCACCCCTTCGCTGAACCCGCGAGCGATGCGCGGCACGAACGCGTGCGCATCGATCGTCGTGGAGCCGGCGAGCTCCCGGGTCAAGGCCCGCGCGTAGGTCTCGCTCCCGCCCATCGCGCCCGGCACGAGGGTGAGCATGGACAACGCCACCCGAAGCCGGTCGTCCTCGCCTGGCACGCCGTACCCCTCGCTCGCTCTCGTCCCGTCCATGTGCCGGCCAGGCTACGGGTAGGTCGTCGAGGGCTGGGCCTTGCACCTCGGGTCGTCGCCGTACGGCGGGGCGCCGAGGTTCAGGCAGACGCGTGGCCCCGTCGGGTCGAAGGAGCCGATCGGCGAGGTGCGCCACGCCGGGTGGCCGAACTCGCTGGCGTTCTGTACCAACGTGTCCAGCTGGCTCGGCGGGGTACTGCTGCGCGAGAGGACGACGAACAGCTGGCTCTGCGGGATGCCGCGCTGGTACAGGTACTGCGAGAACGAGTACGGGAACTCCATGTAGGCGGAGTTGCCGATCTGCATGAGGAACTGCGTGCGCCGATCCTCCTCGTACAGCGCCACGACCCGGTCGAGCTTGTCCTGGAACGCCGCCGTCGCCGCCCGGTTGGCCTGGGCGTACTCGTACCGGGCCGGGAGGGAGTCGAGGCTCGCCGTGAATCCGGGCATCGAGACCACGATGGCGACGGCGGCGACCATCGCGACCGACCACGGCCTCCACCCCCGGCGCCACTCCCAGATCAGCGCGGTGGCTAGGGCGACCACCACGACCACCTCGGCGAACGTGAGGACGTCCATCAACATGAGGTAGCGCGCCTGGTCGTAGGTGCCCGTGTAGAACACCGAGTCGGCCAGCATCATCACCGGGATGGACAGCGCGAGGGCCAGCAGCGTCAGCTGCGTCATCGTCCGTCGTCGCTCCATGAGGATGACGAATCCGACGACGACGACCAGCAGGTAGAGCCCGGTGTGGGTCATCAGGTCGGGGGTGCCACGCCAGTAGTCCAGCGCAGCACCGAGCCGGCCGGTGCCGACGCTGCGGCCGTAGACGTCGGTGGCCGTGCTGCGCAGCGAGGGCAGCACCGCGGCGTAGACACCGACCGTCACGACGACCATGCTCGCGAGGGACGTCACCGCCTCCCACCGTTCGCGGGTCCTCCTCGCGCGGTCCACGGCGATGATCACGGCAGGGAGCAGAAGGACCGGCATGTTCTCCTTGGACAGGGCAGCCACCGCGAAGCCGCCGGCGAGCAGCAGCCAGTAGCCGCGCGAGCGGCTCACGAGCAGCCCGTACCCGCCCCAGACGAAGATCCCGAGACCGACCGACGCGAGCAGCTCGGTCGGGCCGAGCCGCGTGACCGTGTCGTTCCAGTACGCGAGCCCGACGAGGACGACCGCCCACACGCCCGCCAGCAGCAGCATCGGCAGGACGTAGCCGAGCTGCGCGCCCGTGCCGGGACCCGTGACGCGGTGGGCGGCGCGCCCCACGACCGCGAGCGCCACGAGCCCGAGCATCGCCACGACCAGCACCTGCAGCACGGTGCGCTCGACGTACCACGCGCCCGCGTTGGTGCTGAAGGCCCATGCCTCGAGGATGCGGACGGCGTAGTAGGCGGGCCGGTAGCGGGCGGTGTCGCCCGGGTGGCCGACCTCGGTGGTCATGAGCAGCTGCCAGAACCCGGCCGGCGACACCCCTGATCCGGCGTTCTGCCACCGCACGGCCTCGTGGTCGTCGATCGGCCCGAGCCGCGCCGAGAAGCTGGGCCAGTTGAAGTAGGACGCGACGACCGCCGAGACCAGGACGAACCACGCGGCGACCACCCGCGGCAGGACCCGATCTGTCGTGGTCGGATCAGCCAGGTCGCCCGTCGCGACGCTGGCGTCGGATGCCTCGGAGGTGGGAGCGGCGGTCATACCTCGGACTCGTCCTCACTCGTCGACACCCCGGAGCCGCGCCGGTCGACGTCATCACCGACACGCCGCGCGCCGGTCAGAGGGACGGTACGGCGCACGCGCGGCCGGTTTCGGTTGAGGTTCCACTCGTACATGCGCGCGAGATACTGGCCCTGGACGGCGAGCAGCACGCTCGTCACGGCGCCCAGGACGAGGATCGCCGTCATGACCGAGGCCCAGCCCTCGATCGTGCGCTGCAACGCGTAGGTCACGAGCACCGCGACGACCCAGACGATCGACACCGCGCTCATGACGACGGCGAGCAACGACGCCAGCCGGAGCGGCAGCGCCGAGGAGTCGAGCACGAAAGTCCAGGCCAGCGAGCCCATCTTGCGCAGCGTGTACTTCGACGTGCCCGCGATGCGCTCCTCCTCGTCGTAGACGAGCGTGACCGACGGGAAGTTCAGCGACGGGATGAGCACGCGCAGCACCTTGGGCCCGCCGGAGTCGAGGACCTCCTGGCGGACCTGTGCGGAGACCAGGCGGAAGTCGGCCTGGCCGTCCTTCAGCTCGAGCCCCGACGACCAGCGCACGAGCCGGTAGAACAGCCGCGACGTCGCCTTCTTGAACACGCCCACGGGAGCGTCCTGGCTGCGGACCATGTAGACGACGTCGACCTCGCCGTCCCGCGCTGCCCTCAGCATGTCCGGGACGAGCTCCGGCGGGTGCTGACCGTCGGAGTCGAGCGTCACGACGTAGTCACCGCTCGCGGCAGCGAGGCCGGCCTCGATGGCCGCCTGGTGCCCGAAGTTGCGGCCGAGACAGAGGACTCGACATTCGGGCCAGTCCAGGTCACGGAGGCGCCGCAACGTGGAGTCGGTGCTGCCGTCGTCGACGAGGAGGACCTCGTACTCGACGCCCATCGGGTCGAGGGCCGCGCGCAACCGCTCGAGGAACCTGCCGATCGACAGCTCCTCGTTGTAGAACGGCGACACGACCGTCAGTACCGGCATCACACCTCCCCCGAATGCATCAAGGCTAACCAGGGCCGACCAGGTCGGACGACATGGCCACGTCGTGGTGTTGCCCGGGCATCGGTCGCCGACCGGCGCTGGTCATGCCAGTCCGGACCGGAAGGACATGCACTCGTCGTAGGTCGGCAGCAGGCCGGACCCGTGTGCCTGCGCGAGGCTCGGCGCCGCCCCGTCCTTCACCGAGAGGAGCAGCTCGTCGGCGGGAAGGCCCCAATCGATCCCGATGGCCGGGTCGAGGGGATGCACCTCGTGCTCGCGCGTCGGCGCGTAGCCCACGCTGCACAGGTAGATCACGGTCGAGCCGTCCTCGAGGGCGCAGAAGCCATGGCCGAGCCCCTCGGAGAGGTAGATCGCGCGCCGGTCGACGGTGTCGAGGCGAACCGCCTCCCACCGCCCGAACGTCGGGGACCCGACCCGGATGTCGACCACGACGTCTAGCACCGCACCCGCGACGCAGGTGACGTACTTCGCCTGCCCGGGCGGAACGTCGGCGAAGTGGATGCCGCGCACGGCGCCGCGAGCCGACACCGACAGGTTGGCCTGCGCCAGCGAGAACCCGTGTCCGGCGGCACCCGCGAACGGGGCGTCCTTGAACCACTCCAGGAACAGACCGCGCGGGTCGCCGAGCTGTCGCGGCGTGACGACGAAGGCGCCCTCGATGCCGAGCTGCTGGATCTCCACGCCGTGAAACCTAGCCCAGCACCTGGCGTACGACGGCCACGACCTCGTCGCGCTCGGCATCGGTCAGCGAGGACCCGCTCGGCAGGCACATGCCGGTCGCGAACACCCGCTCGGCCACCGCACCACCGATCGCCTCGTGGTCGGCGAACACGGGCTGCAGGTGCAGCGGCTTCCAGGCCGGACGCGCCTCGAGGCCGTGCTCGCCGAGCACCGACAGGACGTCGCCGACCGAGGCCTTCGAGACATCGGCGTCCACCGTCATCACGGTGAGCCAGTGGGTGGGCTCGCCGTACGGCGCCACCGGCATGAAGCCCACGCCGTGCAGGTCCCCCAGCGCCGCCTCGTACGCCGACCGGTGCGCGCGACGCCGCGCGACCTTCGCGTCGAGGCGCTCCATCTGGGCGACGCCGAGCGCGGCGAGGAGGTTCGAGAGCCGGTAGTTGTAGCCGATGTCCCGGTGCTCGTAGTGCGCGGCCGGCTCACGGGCCTGGGTCGCGAGATGCCTTGCACGCGAGGCGATCCCGGCGTCGTCGGAGAGCAGCATCCCGCCGCCGGACGTCGTCACGATCTTGTTGCCGTTGAACGACAGCGCCGCGACGTCGCCCAGCGATCCCGCGGGGCGACCTCGGTACGTCGCGCCGAGGCCCTCGGCGGCGTCCTCGACGAGGAGCACGCCGTACCGGTCGCAGGCTGCGCGCAGGGCGTCGGCGTCGGCGCACTGGCCGTAGAGGTCGACGCTCATCACGGCCCGCACCTGGCGACCGGCCGCCTCCCGCTCGGCCAGCAGCCGCCCGACCAGCGCCGGGTCGACCTGCCAGGTCGCCGCATCGGCGTCGACGAACACGGGCACGGCGCCCGCGTGCACGACGGCGTTGGCCGACGCGGCGAAGGTCAGGGTGGGCACCACGACCTCGTCACCGGGCCCCACGCCGTGCGCCATCAGCGCGAGGTGCAGCGCCGCGGTCCCGCTCGAGACCGCCACAGCGTGCGCCACGCCGCACCGCTCGGCCACGACCTGCTCGAAGCGGGCGAGGTACGGACCGGCCGGCGCCACCCAGCCGCTGGCGATGGCGTCGGCGACGTAGGCGGCCTCGTTGCCGTCGAGGTGCGGCGGGGACAGGAACACGCGGGGGTCCACGCCAGCGAGCCTACGGGTGGTCGGACCGCGGCAGCTGGTGAGGCACGATGGTCCGGTGAACCCGACGACCCGCAGCTCGCGCCGTTACCGTGCGCTCCTGCTCACGGTCCCCGTCGCCGCCTCGCTCGCGCTCGCGGCGTGCTCCCACCCGTCGACCGGTCAGGACCCCGGTGCACCGGCGGCGCCGAGCGCCAGCGGCTCCCACGGCCTGAACCCGCTCACGGGTGTGAGCGGCTCGATCGGACCGGTGCTCGCGGTGAAGGTCGCCAACACCAAGGAGGCGCGCCCGCAGTCCGGGCTCACCGGCGCCGACCAGGTGTGGGTGACCGAGATCGAGGGCGGGCACATCCGGTTCGTCGCGGTCTACTCCAGCAGCTACCCCGCGAAGATCGGACCCGTGCGCAGCGCCCGCGAGACCGACCTCGAGCTCGTGCCCCAGTTCGGTGAGCCGGGGTTCACCTACGCCGGTGCCGACACCCCCGTGGTCGCCGAGATCACGAAGGCAGCCAAGGCGGGGCTCATCGTCGACCTCGGCAAGGACGCGACCGTCGACGGCACACCGATCCGGTCGACGTCGTTCTCCACCGACCCGGCCCGCGCCGTGCCCTACAACTTCTACGCCGACGGCACCGCGCTGTCCGGATACGCGCAGACGGCCGGCGTCAAGCCTCCGGCCATCGGTGGGTTCGCCTTCGGCGCACCGGCGGCCGGTGCGACCCCGTGCACCGGGCTGGCAGCCACGTGGTCCAAGACCGCCACCGGCGGCGCCCGCTGGGACGCCAAGTCCAAGACCTGGGTCATCCGCTTCGACGGCGCGGACCTGATCGACCGCGAG
>DATCCY010000066.1:0-11548 GCA_036510975.1 Candidatus Nanopelagicales bacterium | reverse complement strand
ATCGGCATAGGCGCTGCACGTAGGGGTGGATCCGCTCCGGGGCAGGGACTCCGGGGGCATCGGATCCGCGAGCACTCACGGCACTCCAGGTGCACCATCAGCGCCCTTGTGAGTCACGGATTGAGAGATGACAGGCCGTACTGCAGGACGCGGGAACCCTGCTCGTCCTGGATCCAGAGCGCGGTTGCGGTGACGAGCGGGAGGTCTGCGTCCATCGGACCCAGGTCACGGACGGCAATCGCATTCCCGGTAGCCGGATCGACGGCGATGATCTGGGCCGCCGTGGTGACCCCAGTTCCTGCGACCTCGCCGACGAATTCGAGAAGTCCTCGTGCGCCTCCGATGAACTCCATGATCGCGTGGGCTATCTCCGAGGGCATTTACCCTGCTGAGAGGAGTTCCTCGTGGACGGAATGCTCGTCCTCGGTCAACACCCGCACGCTCAGCTCGTCGACCTGCGTGGCCACCCGCAGGGCAGTCGGATCGTCGAGCACCATCAACGGCACGTCGTCGACGGGGACCATGCCCATCTCGTCGGCGACAGTGCCCAGCGCACCGCGCAGCGCTGGGCGGGCGTGCAGACAGAACGGGAACTTGGCCTGCGCTACCTCCATCAGGAGCGTCCGCACCACCTGCAGGTCGACGTCAGGGCGGAAGACGGACACACCGTTCATTGGCGGTTCCGGGATCTCGCTGACGAACGCGACTATCCCGTGCCCCGGACGCCGCCCCTACTCGGCGAGGATCGCGTCGATCTGACCCATCGCGAGGGTCATGCCCTCCTCCATCCCCATGGCGATCAGCTGCTCCATCGCCTCGAGGGAGGCGAAGGTCGACGTGACCGTCATGGTCACGCCGCCCTCGCGGTCGGCGATGTCGACGACCATGCGGTTCGAAGGCATCGTGTCGACTGGTGTCCAGGCCTCGTCGGCGAAGCCGTCCTGCACCACGAGTCGTCGGGGTGCCTCGACCTCGAGCACGTCCCAGAACCCGCGGGGCTGGTCGCCGGTCGGCCCGGTCATGAAGTACGTGACCCTCCCGTCGGGGCGTAGGTCGTGCTCGACGAAGGTCGCCGGGTACGTCGGCGGTCCCCACCAGCGCTCGAGCTGACGCGGGTCGGCCCACAGCTGCCAGGCGCGCTCGGCGGTGACGTTGTACTCCGCCGTCATCGTCATCGTGAGCCTCTCGGTGTCCTTCACCACGGCGGTGACGCTCATGCCGTTCCTCCTCGTGACTCCTCGTCGAGCAGTGCGCCCATCCGGTCGAGCCGTCCGCGCCAGAGCGCCTCGTACTCCTCGAGCAGCCGCCGGGCACGGCGCAGCGCGTCGTGGCGTCCGACCACGCGCTGCTCGCGCCCGTGCCGGTGCTTCACCACGAGCCCCGCCTCCTGGAGCACGCCGACGTGCTTCTGCACGGCGGTCAGGCTGATCGGGTAGTGCCGGGCAAGCTCCGAGACCGAGTGCTCGCCGGTGATGGCGCGGCGCACGATGTCGCGCCGGGTCGCGTCGGCCAGGGCGTGGAAGAGCCGGTCGACCTCGGCATCGCTCAGCTGATCTACAACCATAGGGTTGTATGTTAGTCGAACCTGTGACGCCGGTCCAGGGGGTGCGCGAGGCAGGATGAGGCCATGCATCCCGCGCCGCGACGACACCGCCGCCTCGTCCCGCTCCTCGTGGCCGGGGTGATCGCCCTGGCCCCCGTCATGACGTTCGTGCCGGCGACGGCGGCCGGTGCCACCACGACGACGCCGGTCGCTGCGACGGCCCCGGCCGCCACGACGCCCAGCGGATACGTCTGCCACACGGTCGCGCTCGGCGCCGTGACGTACTCCTGCGTGATCGGGCGGTCGGTCGACGGGCGCGCGATCGTGGCGTCGCGGCAGGGGAACCCCGCGGCGCAGCGCATCCTCGTCGTCGTCGGGCAGATGCACGGCGAGGAGTGGGCCGGGCCGCTGACCGTCGACGTGATCAGATCGCTGCCCACGCCGGCCGCCGCCGACTACGTGATCTGGACGGTTCGCACGATGAACCCCGACGGGGGACGCATCGGGCGCCGGCTCACCAGCCACCGGGTCGACCTCAACGCCAACTTCCCCACGAAGTTCGCCGTCACCCCCACGTCCGGGCCGCGAGCGCTCAGCGAGCCGGAGTCGAGGGCGATGGCCGGCTTCCTGACCTGGGTGCAGCCCGATCTCGTCATCTCGCTGCACGGGTTCTCGACCGCCGTCGACACGACCGGCGGGGGGACGCGGGCCGCGGACGCTAGGGCGTTCGGGCGCCTGGCGAACATCTCGCCCGCGCACCCGATCCCGTGCGGCCGGCCCTGCACCGGGAACATGACCGACTGGTACACCGCAACCGCCCGCCACGGCGGCGTGGCGTTCACCGTCGAGATGCCGCGCACCTCGCGTGCCGTCACGACGTGCGGCGTACCCGGTCACCGGCGCGGTACGACGATCCAGTGCGCCGCGTGGGCCGCTGCCTACCTCGCCGCGCGGCTGCCCGCGTGAGCCGACCTCGCGACGCCGCTGCGTCGGAGCGGTTCGGTCGACGCTAGCGCGGGAGGCGGAGCCCGGTCATGCCGCCGTCGACGGTCAGCGCCGTGCCGGTCGTGGACCCCGAGAGCGGTGACCCGAGATAGGCGATCGCGTGTGCGACCTCGTCGGGTGACACGAGGCGGCCGAGCGGCTGCCGGTCGCGCAGAGACGTGCGTGCTGCCTCGGGGTCGGGTGCCGACTCGAGCAGCCGCCCGACCCATGGTGTGTCGGCCGTCCCGGGCAGGACGGCGTTGACCCGGATGCCGTCGCGCACGTGGTCGGCCGCCATCGCCAGGGCCAGCGCCAGCACCGCACCCTTGCTCGCGGAGTAGAGCGCGCGGTCGGGCACACCCACGACGGCCACGACCGACGACGTGCAGACGACCGACGCCGCCGGGGACACCCGCAGGTGCGGGAGGGCGGCACGCGTGACGCGCGCCATTCCCACGACGTTGACGTCGAGGACACGGTGCCACTCGTCGTCGGGATTGGCAGCGACGTCACCCTGAGCACCGATTCCGGCGTTGTTCACCACGACGTCGAGCCGTCCGAAGCGGGCGACGACGGCAGCGACGGCAGCGTCGACGGCCGCGGGATCGCTGATGTCGCAAGGGATCGAGAGGGTGGAGTGCTCCGGATCTCCCGGGTCGCGGTCGAGCACGGCTACCTGCGCGCCACGGGATGCCAGCTCGCGGACCACCGCCGCGCCGATGCCGCTCGCACCGCCGGTCACGAGGGCGACGAGCCCGTCGTAGTCACGCATCTCGTTCTCCAGACTGCTCACCGGCGCGGGTCGATGTGGATCTTGGGGCCCGTCCCGACACCCGGGATGGGCGTGCCGCTCAGTGCGGCGGCGACGTCGTCGAGGCCAACCGTGCCGGCGACGAGCGGGCGAGGGTCGACCCGTCCGTCGGCGTAGTGCTCGACGGTGTGCGCGAGCCCGGGCGAGGCGCTGAGGATGCCGACCGCGGTGAGGTCGCCGAGCACGAGGTCACGGGTGTCGATCAGGCTCGGGGATCCCGACAGGCCGATCAGCACGACGCGTCCGCCTGGCTGCACGAGCGACACGGCCCGTGCAGGGACGTCGACGCCGAACGTGCAGTCGATGATCGCGTCGTAGGGCAGGTCGGGCACGTCGTCGACCTTCCAGGCCCGGGACAGCCCGATGCTGCGCGCGAAGTCGAGCGACGTGTCGCTTCGACCGGCGAGGTGCACCTCGATGCCGTCGGACTCGGCGATGAGCGCTGCCAGCAGACCGATCGCTCCGGGTCCGTAGATGAGGATCCGGGAGCCCTCGACGGCCACAGTGGCCTCGACCGCCCGCATGGCGTTGCCGCCCGGCTCGACCAGGGCGCCGGCGACGTCGTCGACGGTGTCGGGCAGCGCGTGCAGCGCGCTCGCGGGCACGAGCAGCTGCTCGGCGAGCGCACCGGGCCAGTCACCGCGGATGCCGATCTCGTAGCGGTCGAGGCACACGTGCTGTCGGCCGGCCAGGCACAGCCGGCAGTGCCCGCACCCGAGCATCGTGTCGCCGGTGACCCGACGACCGAGCCACGACGGGTCGACGCCGGAACCGATCGAGCTCACGACGCCCATCCACTCGTGGCCGAGCCGCAGCGGGAAGTGCGCGTGGCCCTGGTGCAGATAGGCCATCTCGCCGGTGAAGAACTCGACGTCGGTGCCGCACACGCCCGCACGGTGCACGTCGACGACGACCTGACCCGCCCCCGCGACCGGCGGGTCGACCTCGAGCACCGCCGACTCGTTCGGGGCGGTGACGACGAACGCCCTCATCGTGCGGTGCAGTTCGACGTCACGGGGCAGCCTGGAGCTGCTGGCGCTGGGTGCCGAGCCCGTCGATGCCGAGCTCCATCACGTCGCCGGGCGCGAGGTAGAGCGGCGGTTTCATCCCGAGCCCGACGCCCGGGGGCGTGCCGGTGTTGATGAGGTCGCCCGGCTCGAGCACCAGGAACTGGCTGAGGTAGTGCACGAGGTAGGTCGGGGAGAAGATCATCCGACTGGTCGACCCGGTCTGACGGCGTATCCCGTTGACGTCGAGCCACATCCCGAGGTCGAGCACGTCGTCGATCTCGTCCGGCGTCACGAGCCAGGGGCCGCACGGGTTGAAGGTCTCGGCGGACTTGCCCTTCGACCACTGCCCGCCGCGCTCCATCTGGAACGCACGCTCGCTGACGTCGTTGACCAGGACGTAGCCGGCGATGTGCTGGGCGGCCTCGGACTCGTCGGCGAGGTAGCGGCAGCGCGTCCCGATGACGATGCCGAGCTCGACCTCCCAGTCGGTCTTCGACGAGCCGCGCGGGACGAGCACGGTGTCATCCGGACCGATCACGGTGTTGGGCGACTTGGTGAACAGGATCGGCTCGTCGGGGATGGCCTGCCCGGTCTCCTCCGCGTGGTCGCTGTAGTTCAGCCCGATGCAGAGCACCTGGTGCGGTCGAGCGATCGGGCTGCCGATGCGCTGGGCGCCGATCTCGTGCACGTCGCCGTTCGCGACGCGCTCGAGGACGACGCCGCGCAGGTCGGCGATCCGACCGGAGGCGAAGAACGCCTCGTCGTACGTCGGCTCCTGGTCCGAGACGTCGACGTAGATGCCATCACCCACGAGGACCGCGGTGCGCTCCTGGCCGACCGGGCCGATGCGCATGAGCTTCATGGTGCCTCCGGGGTCTCGTCGTGCGGGTCGGTCACGGTGGTCCACCCGTCACCCTCGACGGCGACGTTCCAGCGGCAGGTGGGGAGTCCGACGGCATCGACGTCGGAGAGGAAGAGCCGACCGGACAGCGGGAACCGCGCGCGCCGGTCGTCGTCGAGCTCCTCGCGCGCCGACGTGATGAGCAGTCGGTCGCGGGCGGGCCCGACGAAGGCGACGGCGGTCACGTGCGGCACCGGCAGGTGCACGACGTGGATCGCCTCTCCCGCAGGGGAGAAGCAGGTCACTCGGGCGGCGTTCCACTCGGCGACCCAGATGCCTCCGTCGGCATCGACGCACAGGCCGTCGGGCGCGCCGCTCAACGAGCTTACGAGAGGGCGCCAGTTCTCGACGTCACCTGACGCGACGTCGTAGTCGGCCGCCCAGACCGTGCCGGGGACGCTGTCGTCGACGTAGATGGTGGCTCCGTCGGGCGACCAGCCGATCCCGTTGGCGAGGTTCATGCCACTGCGCAGCACGGTGCTGGTGCCGTCGGCCTCGAGCCGGAAGAGCTCGGCCGCGCCCGCGCGGTGGTCGAGAGCCAGGCTGCCGACGACGAGCCGCCCGGCGGGATCGACCGCCGCGTCGTTGAGCCGCAGCAGCCGCTCGCGGTCGACGAGCGGCGCGGAGACGTGGCGGGATCCGTCGGATGACACCGCGACCATCCGGTCGTGCGCCGCGACGAGCAGCCCACCGTCCGACGTCGGCACCGCGGCGCCGACGGTGTCCGGGAAGCGCAGCACGCGTGCACCCGAGACCTCACCGTCCGCGACGACTCCGCGATACACGTGGCCCTGCACGATGTCGACCCATGTCACCGTGCCGGTGGCGTCGTCCCAGCGAGGTCCCTCGGACAGCTCGTGCTGGAGGGGGCTCGCGGGCCTCGCGGCGTGGCCGGTCACCTCCGACGCGCCCGAGTACGCTGCATGGTCCGAGGCTAGAGGACCGCCCGGGCGACGGAGGCAAGGCCCCATGACGCGCAGCCAGGAGTGGTACGCCGGCACGGACCGCAACGCCTACATCCACCGGGCCTGGATGCGCCGCGGCCTTCCGGAGCACGCCTTCGACGGTCGTCCGCACATCGCGATCGCGAACACGGCGTCGGACCTCACGCCGTGCAACGCCCACCTCACCGAGGTCGCGCAGTCGGTGAAGCAAGGCGTCTGGGAGGCCGGCGGGATCCCGCTGGAGCTGCCGGTGATGTCGCTCGGCGAGACGCAGGTGCGGCCCACCGCGATGCTCTGGCGCAACCTGGCCGCGATGTCGATCGAGGAGATGCTGCGGGCCAACCCGATCGACGGCGTGGTGCTACTCGGCGGCTGCGACAAGACGATCCCGTCGCTGCTCATGGCCGCGTCGTCGGTCGACCTCCCTGCGGTGGTCGTCCCGGGCGGACCGATGCTCACGGGCACCTTCCGCGGGGTCGCGCTCGGGTGCGGCACGGACGTGTGGCGGCTCTCGGAGGAGGTCCGTGCCGGCGAGCTGTCCGAGGAGGACTTCCTGCGCTCGGAGTCCTCGATGATCCGCAGCCGCGGCCACTGCAACACCATGGGTACGGCGTCGACGATGGCCGTCGTGGCGGAGGCGCTCGGCATGACGATGCCCGGCATCGCGGGCACCCCGGCACCGGACAGCCGGCTCCTCGAGCGGGCGCACGCGACGGGCCGGCTCGCGGTCGAGATGGTCGCGGCAGGTCGACGACCGAGCGAGGTGATGACGCGCGGATCGTTCCTCAACGCGATCGTCGCGCTGGCCGCGTTCGGCGGCTCGACGAACGCCGTCGTGCACCTGCTCGCCATCGCGGGCCGCCTCGGAGTCGAGCTCGAACTCGAGGACTTCGACCGCACAGGCTCCGGCGTGCCACTGCTGGTGGACCTGCAGCCGGCGGGAGAGTTCCTCATGGACGACCTGCACCGTGCCGGTGGCGTGCTGGCGGTGCTGCACCAGGTCGCCGACCTGCTCGACCCCGGGGCCGTCACGGTCACCGGGCGGCCGCTCACGAGCTACCTCGACGACGCGCGCACCTGGGACCAGGCGGTCATCCGGCCGCGGGGCGCGCCGGTCACGGCCGACGCCGGGATCGCCGTGCTGCGAGGCGATCTCGCGCCCGACGGCGCCGTCATCAAGATCGCGGCCGCGTCGCCCCACCTGCTGCAGCACCGCGGTCGTGCCGTGGTCTTCGACAGCGTCGAGGACCTGCACGCGCGCATCGACGACCCGGATCTCGACGTCGACGAGGACAGCGTGCTGGTGCTTCGCGGCTGCGGACCGAAGGGCTACCCGGGTATGCCCGAGGTAGCCAACATGCCGCTCCCGACCAAGCTGCTCGAGCGCGGCGTGCGCGACCTCGTGCGGATCTGCGACGGTCGGATGAGCGGCACGGCGTACGGCACCGTGGTGCTGCACGTGGCGCCCGAGTCCGCCGCCGGCGGGCCGCTCGCGCTGCTGCGCGACGGCGACGTCGTCGTGCTCGACGTGCCGAAGCGTCGCCTCGACGTCGACGTCCCCGCCGACGTGTGGGCCGCGCGCCGCCCGTCGGAGGCCGCAGCCGCGCGCTACGCCGCACCGACGCGCGGCTGGGAGCGCCTCTACGTCGACCACGTGCAGCAGGCCGACACGGGAGCGGACCTCGACTTCCTCGTCGGCAGCAGCGGCGACGCGGTAGCCCGCGAGTCGCACTGATCCGCTTCGCGGGACATCTCGGCACCAACGCTGGGCCGATCGGGCGTCGCTGATGCCGACGGAGCGATCGCGGTCGGCGATCCTGCTGCTGGGCGACGGTGACGTCAACGCGGACGGGGATGAGGACGTGGATGCTGCTTACCAGCCGGACTGGGTCACGAAGGAGTTGCTGAATCCGGGCGGCATCACGTGCTCCTGCGGGCAGCGGCCCACCGTCTTCTTCGTGTGCTTCCGCACCGGCAACGCCGGACAGTGGATGGAGCAGATGTGCCGTACCTGCTCGGACGCCTACTCCGGCGCACGCCCCACTCACGAGTGGGACGGTGAGACGTGGGTCCCTCGCACGTAGCGGCGTGCCCTCTCGCGCGCGGCCCGGAACCACTGCAGCTCCGGTTCCTCCGTGGAGCACCACGCCCGGGCTGGTGTCGGGATCGCGGGATTCAGGTCCACGGACGTTGCGCCGAACGGGCGGCTGCGGGCCGTTCTGTCGGACGCTGTGCGCCATTCTGATGCACGCGGGTCGAGCGCGACTCGTCACGACGGGGGTGTGCTCTTGGGTGCGCAGGTGGGGCCGGAGGAGTATCACGCCAACCTGGCAAGGGACGGTGGCGACCTGTGCCGCTGCGGCAGGCGCCCTGTCGCGATCATCGCCCACCACGGCTCCGGGCACGGCAACCACCTCGGGCGTCACTGCAGCGTGTGCCTCGAGACGTCCTACCGTGCGGACCCCGAGTACGTGTGGGCCGGTGGTGAGTGGGTCGTGCTCTCGAGCGTCTACGGCTCTGGTCGGCTGGACACGAATCTCACCTACCTGCTGTGGAGCACGATGCGGCACGAGCTGCCGGAGCGCACGCCGCCGTGGGACGAGGCCTGGGCCAGGTGGGACTCGATCAGGCGCGAGCCGAGCGGGCTCACGCACGACCACGTGGTGCGGCTCGCGATCCGCAACCTCGGCGATCGACCGATCTGGGCCCTGTGCGTGCTCAACCCGGGCCTGACCCGGCGCGACGCCGCCCTCTACCTCGCCAGGAGCCCCACCGGCGGCGTCCACTTCCTCGACGTCCTGGACGGGGGCCTGCCCCCGCAGGAGGAGTCCGCACCGAGCATCGGTGATCTTCGGGCCGAGGCAGCCGAGTTCCAGCATGAGCTGTCGCTGGTCCCCCAGCCGATGTCGGGCGACCTGTTCGAGGGTGAGGGGTTCCGGTTCCACGCCTTCACGACCAGGGAGGCGCACCTGGAGCTCTGCGCCGTGAGCGCTCGCGAGCTCCCCTACGGGTGGGGGCCGAGCCGGGACCGGTGGCATGTCGCGTTCGACGGCACCTGCACACCGCAGGGCGACGTCGACCCGGACGCGGTACGAGCCCTGGCAGGCTGGACCCAGCAGCACGACCTCGTGGCCGCGGCGATCCGGCGTCACTGCTCGCACGCGCTCTTCTCGGCCCACCTCGCGCTCCTGGACGAGGAGTCGCTCGGCGAGAGCGAGGCGTGGGAGCTGCTCAGGCAGGTGCGGGTCGGACGCGCGCTGGTGGCCGCCGCCGACCTCCCGGCCGAGCGTCGCAACGGACCGCTGTTCTTCGCGCTGTCCACCGAGCGCTCGTCTGCCCGGCTCGCCGGCGTCGCCCGCGGTCGGAGGCCGCCGGCCGAGGCCATGTCCATGGTGCCGTCGCCGCAGACCATCCGGCGGATGGCCGCTGAGGGACCGTCGGCGGGTGGCAGCACGTCGCTCGCGACGAGCGTCGTCGCCGCCGGCCCGACGCCCGGGTCCGCCGGCCCGATGGCGGCGACCGTCCTGCCGTCGTGGCCGGAGCACCGCCGACGCACCACATGGTGCAGGGGCGGTTGGCGCAGCCGCGCGACTCGCCCGCGCTAGCGGTCCACCGCGTGGGCGATCCATCGCGAGGCGCCGCGGTGCCGGAACGTGGAGCGCGACCCGCACCTAGGCTGACGACGTGACTCGTCGCGCTGTCGTCCACGGCCCAGCTGGCTCCGCTGCCGTGGCCGCCGGCTCGGCGGGCGCGGTCGACGCCGGGATCGAGGTGCTGCGCGCGGGCGGCTCGGCCGTCGACGCCGTCCTCGCGTGCGCGTTCGCCTCGGTGGTCACCGAGCCGGTGCTCTCCAGCCTCGGGGGCGGCGGGTTCCTGCTGCACGCACCGCCGGGCGCGGAGCCCGAGGTGCTCGACTTCTTCGTCGCGGTGCCCGGCCTCGGGGGCACGGACGTCGAGCCGCGGGTGACGACCGTCGTGGTCGACTTCGCGAAGGCCGGACCCGCCGCGAGCGCGAGCGAGCAGGTCTTCCACGGCGGCTGGGGCACGGTCGCCGTCCCCGGGTGCCTCACCGGCTACCTCGACGCGCACCGCCGCTGGGGGCGGCTGCCGCTGTCGGCCGTCGTCGCCCCGGCGGCGCGACTGGCCCGTGACGGCGTCGACCTCTCGCCGGTGCAGCGACGCTTCGTCACCCTCGTCACCGAGCTGCTGGCGATCACCGACGAGAGCCGCGCCGCGGTCGACGCGCTGGTGTCGACCGGGCGCTCCGCCAACCCGGGCTACGCCGACCTCCTGGCCGCCATCGCCGCGGGTGAGCTGACGGCGCCGACCGATCCGGCGTTCGCCGAGCGGCTGCTGGCCGCCTCGCACGAGGGCGGCGGACTGCTCACGCGCGCCGACCTCGAGGCCTACGCAGCGGTGCTGCGCGCGCCGCTCGGCGCCGAGCGCGGTGGCGTTCGCGTGTGGTCGAACCCGCCGCCGTCGGCGGGCGGCTCGATCGTGCTCGATGCGCTGAGCCCGCTGTCCCGGCCGTCCGGCGGCATCGACTGGTCCGACGTTGCCTCCGCGCAGGCCGCCGCGACCCTCGCCCATCGCGCGCCCGGACAGGTGGCGACAGGGACGACGCACGCGTCGGTCGTCGCGGCCGACGGGTCGGTCGCTGCGCTCACGACCTCGAACGGGTCCGGCTCCGGCACCGTCGTACCTGGATGGGGAGTCGCGCTCAACAACATGCTCGGCGAGGAGGACCTGCAGCCCGGCGTCCCGCCGGCGCCGGGGGAGCGGATGGGCTCGATGATGGCGCCGACCCTGCTCGCGTGGCCCGACGGGTCGCGCGTCGCGCTCGGCACCGGCGGCAGCGAGCGGATCAGGTCCGCGCTCGTCTGTGTCCTGGCCCGCCTGGTCGATGAGGGTGAGGATCTCGCCGACGCCGTCGACGCGCCGCGCGTGCATGTCGGCTCGGACCACCAGATCCACGTGGAGCCGGGGCTGTCGGCCGCGGACCTCGCCGGGCTGACCCGGCTGGCGGCGTCGCGCGGCTGGGCGCCGGTCGACGCGTGGCCGACCCCCAACGTCTACTTCGGGGGTGTCCACGCGGTCCGCCGTGCTGCCGACGGGACCGTCACGGCGGTGGGGGATCCGCGCCGCGGGGGCGCTGCCGCGGTCCTGCTCCCCGACGGGACCATGGGGCTGGTCTCGTCCGAGGACGAGACGGCCTCCGACGGCTGACGGGCCGGCCCATCGCCCGGTGCTCGCCGCTAGCGTGCACGTCATGACCGCCGCAGCACCGCGCCCCCGCGACGCCGCCCCTGCCTGGCTCGACCGCTCCGAGTACCCGTTCGAGGCGCACTGGTTCGA
>DATCCY010000065.1:0-165176 GCA_036510975.1 Candidatus Nanopelagicales bacterium | reverse complement strand
CAACCGGCCGGTGTGGGCACTGGGGTACGCGCTGGTCGCGGTCCTGATCGCTGCGCTGCCCGGGATCGCCATCGTCGTGGCCCTCGCCGTCGCGGCACCGCACCTGCGGGACGCCGGCTCGGTGTCGACCGCCGCCCTGCGCAGCCTTGCCTGGTTGCCGATCTGCACCATCGTCGGCGTCCTCGTGCTCGCCTTCCTGATCTGGCTCACGGTACGGCTGCTCGGGCTCGGCCTGGCGCCCGGCGCCCATCCGGTGCACGGGCTGCGCGCCTGGCAGGCGTGGGCGACGCTGCGCGTCCTCGACGAGGCACGCACCTGGCTCTTCCCGCTGTACTCCAGCTCGCTGACGCCGGCCTGGCTGCGGGCGCTCGGCGCGGACGTCGGGCCACGGGTCGAGGCATCGACGGTGCTGCTGATCCCGAGGCTGACGGCGGTGCGGGAGGGGGCCTTCCTCGCCGACGACACCCTGCTCGGAAGCTATGAGCTGGGCGGCGGCTGGCTTCGCGTGGAGCACGTGGAGATCGGCAAGCACGCGTTCGTGGGCAACTCCGGGATGGCCGCTCCAGGCCGCAAGGTCCCCAAGAGGGGGCTGGTCGCAGTCCTGTCCGCCGCCCCGCGTCGGACGAAGGCGAAGGCCGGCACGTCCTGGCTGGGCAGCCCTCCGACCAAGCTGCGCCGGGTGGAGCAGAAGGTCGACCGGCGACTCACCTACGACCCGCCCACCCGCCTGGTGGTCGCGCGGGCTTTGGTCGAGCTGTGCCGCCTGGTCCCGGTCATGGTCGGGGTCGCGGTCGGGCTCGGTGTCGTCGTCGCCCTGGCTGCGCTCGCGTCAGCGCACGGCTGGTGGGCCGCGGCGCTGCTGAGCGGGCTGGTCGTGATCTCGGCCGCGACGGTGGCCGCGGTCGTGACGACGATCGCCAAGTGGGTGCTGGTCGGACGGCTCCGCGTCGGCGACCACCCGCTCTGGAGCACGTTCGTGTGGCGCAACGAGCTGGCCGACACCTTCGTCGAGTCGGTGGCCGCCCCCTGGTTCGCTCGCCCCGCGACCGGCACGCCGGTCCTGAACCTGTGGCTGCGCTCGCTGGGTGCGAGGATCGGGCGCGGGGTGTGGTGCGAGACGTACTGGCTCCCGGAGGCCGACCTCATCCACCTTCAGGCAGGAGCCACGGTCAACCAGGGCTGCGTCGTCCAGACCCACCTGTTCCACGACCGGGTCCTGAGCATGGACACCGTCACGCTGCGGACGGGCGCGACGCTCGGTCCCAACAGCGTGATCCTCCCCGCGGCGACCCTGGGTCGGCACGCGACCGTCGGACCGGGGTCGCTCGTGATGCGCGGGGAGTTCGTGCCCGACAAGTCCCGGTGGATCGGCAACCCGATCGGTGCGTGGCAACAGACCGACACCGAGGATGACGCGTGAAGGTGCAGGAGTACTTCCCTCGCCGGGGTGACCGTTCGTACGCCGTGGCGCACTACGACCTGGCCCTGTCCTACCACGTCGACTCCAACCAGCTGCGTGGGAAGGCGGTGCTGTCCGCCGAGGCCGCGAGCGACCTGAGTGAGCTGCGGCTCGACCTCTCCGGGCTGCGGGTCACGAAGGTCACCGTCGACGGTGCCGGGGCACGGTTCGTCACGAAACCGCAGCACCTGCTCGTGCGACCCAGGCGCCCGATCGAGGCTGGCGCGGCCTTTCGTGTCGTGGTGGCCTACAACGGGCAACCGCGACCCGTGCCCGACGGCGACGACGAGTGCGGCTGGGAGGAGCTCGCCGACGGCGTGCTCGTCGCCGGCCAGACCAACGGGGCGCCCTCCTGGTTCCCGTGCAACGACCGCCCGGACGACAAGGCGACCTACCGGATCGAGCTGACGGCGCCGAACGCGTACCACGTCGTGGCGAACGGCGTGTGCACGAGCCAGTGGCGCTCGGCCAGCACCACCACGTGGGTCTACGAGCAGCGCGAGCCGATGGCGACGTATCTCGCCACGGTGCAGATCGGCCGCTACATGGTGCATCCTGTCGGCGGGTCGTCGGTCCCCATGAGCGCGCTGCTCCCGCACCGGCTGCTCAGCCGCTACGACTCCGCGTTCGGTCAGCAGCCCGCGATGCTGGAGTTCTACGCCCGGCTGTTCGGGCCGTACCCGTTCGCTGCCTACACCGTGGTGATCACCGACGACCATCTCGAGATTCCCTTGGAAGCACAGGGCATGTCGACCTTCGGGTCCAACTTCCTGAGCTCCGAGTGGGACAACGTGCGCCTCGTCGCGCACGAACTGTCGCACCAGTGGTTCGGCAACGCCCTCACGTTGTCGTCCTGGCGTGACATCTGGCTGCACGAGGGCTTCGCCTGCTACTGCGAGTGGCTGTGGTCGGAGGAGTCAGGGAGCCGCTCCGCGGACGCGCGGGCGCGCGACCACTGGAGCAAGCTCGCCACCAAGCCGCAGGACCTGCTGCTCGCCGACCCCGGTCCGGACCTGATGTTCGACGACCGGGTCTACAAGCGCGGTGCGCTGCTGCTGCACGCGCTGCGGCTCACGGTGGGCGAGGACATGTTCTTCTCGCTGCTGCGGGTCTGGGTCGAGCGCAACCGCTACGGCTCGGTCACCAGTGCAATGTTCGAGTCCCTCGCCGCCGAGGTCGCGGGTGAGCCGCTGGCCGACCTCTTCGACGCCTGGTTGCGCCAGCGTCGTCTGCCCGGCCTGCCGGCGGCCGATGGGTCGGTGCCTCGCGCCCGTTGATCACGTCGATGCCGGTCTGATCGTGGCCGACAGGCCCGCGACGTCATGCTCCGCGAGGGGGAGGACGGCGACGGCCATGACGTGGCCGGGCACGGCGAGGTCGCGCAGCCACACCGCCCCTGGCGACCGGTGGGGGGAGTCCCACGTCGCGAGCCCGTCGTCGTCGAGCCCGACGTCGCTCGGGTCGACGGCGAGTCCGAGCCCGTAAGCCTTGAGCAGCGCCTCCTTGCGCACCCAGACGCGCGTCGGGCCGACCGGGGTCGTGGCACGCTCGCCCGGGTGAAGGGCGACGTCCTCGAAGCCCGCGAAGTCGGCCGCGCCCTCGGCCTCGACGTCGACTCCGACCGGGCCTGCGTCGGTGATGGCGACCACCGACAGGTCTCCAGCGCGGGCGAGGCTGACGTACGCCGGCCGCCGGACCGCCGCCGTGGCGACGAGGCGCGGCCGCCCGTGCGCGTCGCTGCCGCACCGGGGGCACTCATGGACCAGAACGATGTGTGCAGGCGACACCTGATGCCATCGCGCAGCCTCGGCGCGCAGCAACGCATGGGCGGGCATGACGCCGTACGCGACCACGAGCCGGGGCCGCCGTGTCGACGCCCCCGGCGCATGCCGCTCGGGGGGATCGAGCGGCATGGCCATGAGGACTCCTGACGACGCGAGGGCTACCCCTGAATCGCTCAGGCGATAGCCGAGACGCGCTCCCCGCGACGCGATCGTGCCATCACCGGTCAGCCACCGTAGTTCAGCACCTGCTCCGGCAGTGACATGCCGGCGCTCAGGTCCATCCCGTGAACTGCCAGCAGGTGCTCGCGGAACCAGACGTCGAAGGGCTCCTCCGAGGTCGCGAGACCGAGCAGGGCGTTGGACAGATCGGCCGACTCGATGAGGACCACCGCGACGTCCCCGGCGGGTGTGCTCTGGATCCAGACCGACTCGCGGCTGATGCCGTGGCGGCGACGGGAGGCCGAGTGCTCCTCGCTGCGCGCACCATGCGTGCAGGAGAGCATCTCCTCACGGTCGCGCGATGACGTCCCGGGCAGCAGCGGCGCGGCGAAGCACAGGGTCTGGGTGGCGAGCTCGGTGTCGTTGATGTCGACCGACATGGCGGCGTCCTCCTGGTGGGTGCGGCGCCGAGGATTCGGCTCCGGTCACACGGTCCGCCAGCGGGACGTGGTCGCGCATCCCTGCTGATCTGGGATCTTTCCTGCATGTGGGCACCCCCCGCCGTCGTGAGCGTCACCATGACGTCGTGGAGAAGTGGAGCGGGGACCACCTCGTGGCCGAGGTCGAGCGCCTCGGCGCCCGCGGACTGCCCTACGGCGAGCTGCACGCGGAGCTGGCGGCCCGGATGCGGCGCGCGCTTCCTGTGGACGCCTTCTGCTGGCACGGCCTCGACCCCGACACGCGCCTGCTCACGTCGGCGAACCCGGTGGAGCTGATGACAGGTGGCTTCCTCACCCCCGAGACCGAGGCGATGGCCGCCGGCGCGGTCGTCACCAGCGAGTACCTGCGAGACGACGTGAACACCTTCGCCGCTCTCGCGGCCCGGCGTACGCCGGTGGGTGTGCTGAGCGAGACGACCCGCGGCCGGCCGGAGCGCAGTGCGCGCTACGTCGAGTACCTCCGGCCGATCGGCACCCCGTACGAGATGCGCGCGGCCATGGTCACGCGCGCGCGGGCCTGGGGCTGCGTCGTCCTGCACCGGACGGAGAGGACCGGTGACTTCACCCCTGACGAGGCGCGACTCCTGGCTCGGCTCTCGCGCCCGGTGGCCGAGGCCCTGCGGAGCTCCTACCGCGTCGACGCCGCGCGACGCGCTGACGAGGATCGCGCGCCGGGTCTGCTCGTCCTCGATGCGCACGACGACGTCGAGCTCACCACACCTGCCGCGGACGCGCTCCTGACGCTGCTGATCCTCGAGGACCCGGCTCACCGCAACGTCCCGGCGGCGGTGCTCAGCATCGCCGCGGAGGTGCGTCGCCAGGGCAGGGTCGGGAGGCCGGCTCCGCCGTTGCACGCGCCCACGTCGTCCGGCTGGCTGACCTTGTACGGATCGCTGCCCGGCGGCGGCACCGACGGACGGGTGGCGATCGTGGTGCAACGTGCAGACGCGGACTACGCGGTTCCGTTGCGCCTGGAGGCCTTCGGGCTGACCGCGCGCGAGCGGGAGGTCGCCACGCTCGTCGCTCGGGGGCTCGACACCGCTGCGATCGCCGAGCGTCTCGTGATCTCGTCGTGGACCGTCCAGGACCATCTCAAGGCCGTCTTCGCGAAGACGGACACCCGCTCACGTCGCGAACTGCTGTCCCAGGTGTTCTTCCACGACCAGCTGCCCGGGATCGTCGCTCACGACCCACTCAATGCCGGGGGCCACCTCCGGGAACCGCACGGGGTCGTGGCCGATCATGTCTGAGGCTCGGCAGAAGGCGCACCTCGGGCTCGGCCCTCATTCCCGGAGGCCGCGATGGTGACCAGGCCCCACGCGACGGCCCACCGGTGTCCCAACAGGCCCGCGACGTCGCCGCGGCCCGGCACGGCGCCGGGGAGCGCGCGCGCCACGCAGTCGAGCACCTCATCGTCTCCGGCCGGCCCGCCCACGACGATGACGTCTCCCTCGACGTCGCCGGCGGCACCGCGCGCCATGTTGTCGCCGAGCACCGCGCGCTTGAGCCGGAGGCGAAGCGACCGCCACTCGCTGGGGGTCAGGTTCCGGTGGAACGGCAGCGCCCCGGCCGGTCCGGGCACGACCAGCCACCCGACCGAGCCGGCCGCCGCCGCGACGTCGAGAAAACGTCGCGTCCCGTCCTCCGCGACCAGCACGTGAGGCGCCTCGACGCGGGCGCTGGGACCCCGCTTGACCCACTCGGCCTGGCCGTTCGGTACCTCCAGTAGCGCTGCGGTCGCCGCGGTCAGCAGGTCGCCCGCCCCGGCAAGCACCCGGGCCGACCCGTCGGGGCGTACGACGTCGATCGTGCCGCCGCCGACGTCGACGACCCAGGCGCCGGGATCCGCACCCGGCGTGCTCAGCGCCCCGGCGCGGGCGGCATCGGACTCCCGGTCCACCGTGCGCACCGGTCGGCCCGACCACGAGGTGGCCCAGCCGGCCTGGGCGTGCACGTCACCCGAGTCGTCGGCGGACATCGTGGCGAGGGCGATCGCGTGGGCCTGGGCGGTGTCGGGGCGCAGGACCGCGTCCTGGATCAGGGCCGTGAGGTCGACGGCCCACAGGTCCTCGACCGCCGTCGACACAAGCGCGCCGTCGGCGGCGGGCAGCGCCAGCGAGCGGACCGACTCCCACGTCCTGAGGTCCCCTGCGCGCAGCACCTCCAGGAGGTCGTGGCGCCCGTCGGAGTCCTCCACCCAGGCCTGCGCGGTCTGCGCGGGGACCCGCTCGACCGGGCGGGCGAGGACCGCGATCGCGACGTCGCGAAGGCCGCGGACCGTGCGCGCGAGCGCCTCGGCATGAGCGTGCTCCTCCGGTCCCAAGCCGAGCGACGCCGCCAGGCGCACCGGGTCGGCCAGGAGGCGGACCGGACGGCCGTCCTCACCCACCTCCAGGGCCACCGCCGAGGACGCGAGCGCCAGCGCGGTGTCGGCCTGGTCGACCACCGGGACGACGACCTGCAACCGCCGGGACACGAGGACGGCCTCGTCGCCGGCCAGCAGCACGCCGACGACCTCGGCCCCGGAGTGGACCCACGCCTGCACCTGACGGCTGGTCGCCCGGAAGCCGAGCGGGTCGGACGCCACGAGCACGACCGGGCCGATCGAGGGGTCCGGACTCCGCTCGACCGCGATCGGCTGCCCGACGCCGTAACCGCGGCCGGAGGGCGTAGCCCGGCCCGCGGACAGGCGAACGAGTCGTCCGGTGTCTGGCGCAGGGTCGCTCACCACGGCGGACACCGTGCGGACAGGGCGCTGCGGCGCCATCACGAGGAGGTCGGCAGCCACTCCGGTCGTGCGCTCGATGCGGTGCAGCAGATCGACGGCGCCGGCCACTGAGGCCTCGGAACCCTTGACTCCGCGGGTGGGCGTCCTGTCCCAGGCGAGCGGGACCGGACGCCGGGCGGAGATGTCGGCGAGGACGATCTCCGTCGTCGCGTTTCCGACGTCGATGCCAGCCACCCACCTCACCGGAGCATGCCGCGCCGGGAGTAGACCGCGGCGGCCTCGCGCAGCAGCGCGGCGTTGATCGTGAGGCCGCGGGACTCGAGCGACTCCGCCAGCGCGTCGAGCTCCCCGCGCGTGGACCGGCGCGGGCGCAGTGCTTCGTAGATGGCGAGCACCTCCTCGTCCGGCAGGCTGGTGAGCTCGGCTGCGCGTCGCAGGTTTGCGGCGAGCTGCGGGTTGCTGTGGGCCTCGGCGACCGTCGCCTGGTGCTCCAAGGTGTCGGGATGGATACGCACGTCGTCGGCCACGAGACCGCCACGGCGGAGCGCGTCGAGGGTGAGATCTGCTGAGTCGTTGCCCGAGCGCGCCCGGGTCATGACCGTGCCTCTGCCAGGGCCAGGTCCTCCGGCGCGAGCGAGGGGTCGACGCAGGAGCGTTCGATCGCGACGAGGGACACCACCTTCGTGTGGTACCTCGCCTCGATCGCCTGCTCGGAGTAGGGGTTGCGCGTGGGCTCGGGCGTCGCCCCCTTCGCGTGGCGCGCCGCGTTGACACCGAGTTGACGGTACAGCTCGCGCGTCACGGTCGGGGCGACGCTGTAGAGCTCGAGGTTGGCGAGCGGTGAGAGGTCCCGTCGCGTGATCAGCGCCGTGCCCTTGGCCTGCAGCCCGATCGCGATGCCCGAGCCGGAGAGCCTCGCGGCCGTGAGCCCGATCGCGCCGAGGTCGACACTGTCGTTGACGCGAACGATACGGCCCACCGCGCCCTCCTCCTCGAGGCCGGCGAGGAGCTCATCGAGGATATCGACGACGGTCAGCCCCGACAGCGACACCCACAGCGCGCGGCCCACGGCGGCGGACACCCCGATGGTGACTTCCCGCGGGTCGTTGCCGGAGGCGGCTGGCCCGACGAGGCGTAGTGAATCGTCGCGCAGATCGGCCTGTTCCGCGCGGAGATCGGCGACCGACCTCTGCTGACGTATCGCGTCGATCTCCCGCTGGCGCTCGACCGTGGGTGAGTAACCCGTCCCGGGTCCGGCGTAGTCGTTGGGATCAGTGACGAGCGAGAGGACCTGCATCTCCTCGGTGAAGATCGCGGCTGTCTGCAGGTAGTCGCCGTCGATCCGTGCGCGCAGCATCAGCAGGAGCCGCTCGGCCTCGACGTCGTAGCCGCACGCGTCGAGCGCGGTCGCGACATCGAGCATCGAGATGCCGGTGTCGCGGATGATCCGCGCGGCCGACAGCGGAGTCATGAGGTCGGCGGCCGGCACGTCCTTCGAGCCAGCGGCGTCGACCGCCTGCTCGAGCCACGACTCGTCGAAGTCGCCGAGCCCCAAGTAGGCGTAGACGTCGCGCACCGCCTCGGCCGCACGTCGGCGGAGCCGGGCCACGTCCTGCTCCTGGGCGGTGCGAAGCCCACCGTCGACACCCCAGTCGCGCTGCATGGCGAGCCAGTCGTCGACGTCCTCGCTGTTCCACTGGCTCGGCCCGAACATGTTGTCGTAGCGCTGGATCGATCCGAAGCCGCTGCAGACGAAGTCGGACCCCGCGATGAAGATCGGATGCGTCCGCGAGGTGCGGCGCACGTCTGACTCCGACATCAACGCGTCGTTGCCGGTGCAGGCCTCGAGGTTGCGGAGCATCACCATGAGGTTCTCTGCCATAAGGGATCGGACGCCGCCCGGGACCGCACCTGCGACCGACGCCGAGTCGATCCCGCCGTTCTGCACGCCTTGCGAGCCGATCGCCCGAGCCAGCGAGACGCAGCGGGCCTCGAGGTAGAACATCGAGCAGCCCTCGGCGCCGCCCATGAGTGCCTCGGCTCCGCCACCTGACGTCACCCGCATCTTGATGCCACGGCTGGCGTACGCCGACGTCAGGAACGCCTTCGACCAGGGGGTGTCGTCGCCGTCGACGAAGATCTGCTCGGTGCCGTAGAGCGACACCGTCTCGGCGTAGGAGACCAGGCCGCGCATCCCCATCTCGAGCTCGAGCGCCTCCTCGACCGAGCACTGCACGAGCACGCCCGGCGATCCGACCGCGGCACCGATGCTGACGGCGATGGCGTTCGAGGGTGCGTCTCCGAGCACTGGCACGGTCGTCTCGATCTCGCGGAACCCGAACGCGGCAGCGGTCGCTGCGTCGGCCGCCAGCAGCAGCGGGTCGTCGGACCTGTTCGTGACGTGCGCCTGGTTGCTCGGCGTACGCCGGGCCCGCACCTTGGTCATCGCGAGGACCAGCTCGGCCGGGCGGAGGTGGGTCAGTGCTCGGGCCAGCTTCGCGGGGGTCATGCCCGATGCGAGCCCGACGACCTCCGAGCGCGGGACGTTCGGGTCGACGACCAGCCGCGCGTAGGCGATGTCGTCGATCGCCATGGCCTCGTCGGCGACGGACAGGTCGAGCCCGTGCCGTGCCACGAACTCGTCGATCACGTCGAAGTCGGTCTCGCTGCGACCGTCCATCTCGACCACGCGTCCGTCCACGACGACGAGCGACGGTGCGGGGTCGTGCGGCGAGGCGAACGCGACCAGACCGAGCTCCGCGTCCTCGACGGCGAACCCGTCGAGGTTGACGCGCTGAGCGTCCATGAAGCGGAACCGGCCGATGGTCATGACCCCGCCTCCACCGAGGTCCAGAGCGCGAGCGCACAGCGAGCGGCGTCGACGTCCTGCTCCGCGGTGCCTCCGCTGACGCCGACGCCACCGACGACTCGGTCGCCCGACCAGAACGGGACCCCGCCGCCGAAGGCGATGTAGCGACCGCCGTCGGCGGAGTTCATCCCCGCGAGCGCGGCTCCGGGCGAGATCAGCTCGGTCAGCTCCGCGGTGGGGCACCTGTGGGCGACAGCGGTGTAGGCCTTGTCGCGAGCGAGGACGGGACCCGCGATCTCGGCTCCGTCCATGCGGAGGAACGCCACGAGGTGCCCGCCGGCGTCGACGACTGCGACCGACACGAGGGCTCCGAGCTCGGTCGCACGCGCTGTCGCCGTCGCCGCCATCCGGAGCGCGAGGTCGAGGTCGATCTCCATTCGCGTCACCTTCACGGGGTGCCTCCGGCGTACGTCGCGGCCTGACGACGCAGCCTTGCGTGCATGCCGTTCATCGGTTCGACCGGTCCGAGCACGGACTTGGGCAGCTTGCACACCATCGTGTAGACCGTGTCGACGACGTTGGCCACGGGTGAGAGCGAGGCTTGCGAGACCAGCTGGTAGCTGTCGAGGTCGGACATCCCGGTGAGCACGGACACCCAGTGCGTCATCTGCTGGTGGGAGATGCGGAACGCATCCTCGAGCGGCTTGGTCGAGCCGGTGGTCATGATCTCGTGGTCGCTCTCGAGCCGCGGCCAGGGTGTGTGCATCCCCTTGATGAGGTCGATGATGACGACGGAGTCCATCGCGCACTCGACCGCGACACCGCACGTCTCCCCCTCGCCCTGGCGCGCGTGGCCGTCGCCGAAGCTGAACATCGCTCCCTCGACGTTCACCCCGAGGTAGCAGGTCACACCGGCGCGCATCTCGGGGGTGTCCATGTTGCCGCCCCAGTCGCCAGGGGCGAGCGACGAGCGAACCTCGCCGAGGGCAGGTGCGACACCGACGGTGCCGTGCATGGGGTCGAGCGGCAGGGCGGCAGAGAACGACGTGTCTCGGGCGCTGTAGTGGACCTGGCGCCCGGCCCGGTCGATCTCATAGATCCAGGTGCGCTCCTCGAGGGCGCGCTGCAGCGTGGCGGTCGTCGGCGTGGAGGTGAGCGCTCCGAAGAACGGCACCGTGGCGCTGACGCCCCAGGCCTCGCGGGGCTCGATCGAGAGGAAGTGCACGGCGAGGGTGTCTCCGGGCTCGGCGCCCTCGATGTAGAAGGGGCCGGTCTGCGGGTTGAGCTGACGCGGGTCGCACACCTGGCTGGCGAGGTCGGACGAGGAGCGCACGCGCCCGCCGAAGCAGTCGAACGTCCATGTGGACAGGACAGTACCGGGCCGCAGTGACGCCACCGCCGCCGCGCCGCCGAACGTGTAAGTCAGTCTCGCCGGGTCGCCGTCGGGGTCGGGCCCCCAGGCCAACGACGCTGGGGCGATCGGGTTGTCGCTCACGTCAGAAGGCTCCCACCTGTGTGGTCAGGCCGTCATGGTTCCGGGGTGTGAGACCGCACGACGCGGTCGCACACCCCGGAACCGGGTTCGGTCAGGCGTCGACGCGTTCGTGCGCCTCTTCGAGCACGGTGCGGCCGATGAGGTCGTACTTCGCCCGGTTCGTGGAGCGCAGGATCAGCGCGAACACGAGTCCGAACACATAGACCGCGAGGACGATCCACGGAGTCCACTTGAACACCAGGCTGTCGGCGGCGGCACCAGCGGCAAAGCTGATGTTCTGCAGCAGCAGCCAGATCACGCCCGAGATGCCCAGGAAGCCGATGATCGGCGCCAGGAAGGTGTTCCACCAGCTCTTCGTCTCCGGGTGGTTGTGGCCCACATGGAAGTAGACGACGACCGCGATGGAGCACACCGCGATGACGATGAGGATCGCCAACGTGCCCAGGATCGAGAGCAGGCCGTAGAGGTAGAGGTAGGCCACGTCCTGGCTCGGGTCGGCCGGCTTCACGAAGAAGTAGAAGCCCAGCACGATCAGCAGCGTGACAAGGCTCTGCAGCAGCGACGCGATGTGCGGCGACTTGTGCTTGCCGTGTGTCGCGCCGATGGTCCGGCTGAGCGTGTCGCTCAGACCCTCCCGGCCGAGGGCGTAGATGTACCGGGACGCCGCGTTGTGGAAGGCGAGAGCGCAGGCGAACGATCCGGTGACGGTGAGCAGCTGGTAGAGGTCGTGACCGAAGGTTCCGAAGTAGTTCTGGACGGGCACGAGGAAGAGGTCGAAGGGGTTGGCGCTGCGCGAGACGTCGATCGCCTTCGACGGTCCGTTGGCGACCACCGACATCCAGGAGGTGAGGGTGTATCCGATCCCGAGGAGCACCACCGCGATCAGCGTCGCGCGCGGGATGATGCGGCGCGGCTCCTTGGACTCCTCGCCGTAGACGGCCGTGGTCTCGTAGCCGATCCACGACCAGAACGCGAAGAACAGGCCGATACCGGCGCTGCCGACGATCGCGCCGTCAGCGCTTGTCGGTGCGGCCTTGAACGCGTTGGCCGGGTTGAGCGCCTCGGGCACCCAGCCGGCCGGGTGGTCGAAGACGGTCCAGAGATCGAAGGCGACGAGCATCAGGACCTCGGTGATGAGGAAGATGCCGAGCACCCGGCCGGAGATCTCGACGTCGTAGTAGCCGAGGACAGCGACGACCACGACGCACAGCAGGGCGTACCAGAGCCACGAGAGGTCCGGTCCACCGACCTGGATGACGAAGCCGCGCGCGAACGAGGCGAAGATCCCGACGAGGGACCCCTCGAAGACGACGTAAGCCAGCGTCGCGAGCAGCCCGCTCGCCATGCCCCACACCTGACCGAGGCCGTGCGAGGTGAAGCCCAGAAAGGTTCCGGTCGTGGTGATGTGCTTGGCCATCGACACGAAGCCGACCGTGAAGATGGTCAGCACGACCGTCGCCACGAGGTAGCCCGCAGGGGCTCCGATGCCGTTGCCGTAGCCGATGGCGATCGGGACGTTGCCGGTCATGGCGGTGATGGGGGCCGCGTTGGCGAGCGCCATGAACAGGACCGCGAAGATCCCGACGGCGCCGGTCTTGAGCCGTTGCGGCTGGCGGGGCCCGGCAATCGGTGCCAGTGAGGCCTCGATCGCGTCAGAACTGGCGTCGTGCGTTTCGTTGGTCACGGGTGCGGCGTCCCTTCGTTCTGGGGGTGCGCTGGGCGGACTCGGAGGAACGATCGGCCGGTGGTCCCGGACGTGACCTGGCTCACAGGCTTGCCCCGGAGTATGGGGCCACCGGCGTACCGAATCAAGGGAATCGGCGAACCGTTTACCTGCATGTCACACATGTCCGGGTCTGTCGGGTATGCCGAGCAATGGGCCGATGTCGCGCACAAAAGGGACCGAATCCGGCCCGACGGGGTGGCATGAAGCAGGGCGCGGCTGAGTCTGCCGGCTTCCCGGTCTTGTTTTGGTCTGCTCTATCGGTATGCTCAGTCGTGAGCGAACGTCGCCAGCGGGAGGTGTCCATGTCCGAGGAGACCGCGCTCGACTACGGCTTCTTCTCCTTCGCCAGCAAGGCGGAGGTGCTCGAGAAGAGCAAGGAGTTCTGGAATCCGGACAAGACCTCGTTTTGGTCGGAGTCCGGCGTCCCGCTGGTGATCGACCGGCGCGAGGACTACTTCATCTACGACGTGAGCGGCAAGCGGCTCATCGACGTCCACCTCAACGGCGGCACCTACAACCTCGGCCACCGCAACGTCGAGGTGGTGCAGGCGATCACCGTCGCGATGCAGCACTTCGACATCGGCAACCACCACTTCCCCTCGCTCGCGCGCACGGCGCTGGCCGAGGCGCTGGTGTCCTCAGCGCCGGCCAACCTGACGAAGGTGATCTACGGCTCGGGCGGCGGCGAGGCGATCGACATCGCGCTCAAGACGGCGCGGCACGCGACCCAGAAGCGCAAGATCGTCTCGATCGTGAAGGCCTACCACGGTCACACCGGCCTGGCGGTCGGCACCGGGGACGACCGGTTCTCGAAGCTGTTCCTCTCCGACCAGCCCGAGGACTTCCCGCACGTGCCGTTCAACGACCTCGAGGCGATGGAGGCCGCGCTGCGCGGCCGCGACGTCGCCGCCGTCATCATGGAGACCATCCCCGCCACGTACGGCTTCCCCTTGCCCGAGCCGGGTTACCTCGAGGCCGTCAAGGCGCTCTGCGAGAAGTACGACGCCCTCTACATCGCCGACGAGGTGCAGACCGGACTCATGCGCACCGGGGAGCTGTGGGGCATCACCAAGCACGGCATCGAGCCCGACATCATGGTGACGGGCAAGGGCATCTCCGGCGGCATGTACCCGATCGCGGCCGTTCTCGTCAGCGAGCGCTGTGCCGGGTGGCTCAACGAGGACGGCTTCGGCCACATCTCCACGTTCGGCGGCGCCGAGCTCGGCTGCATCGCGGCGCTCAAGGCGCTCGAGGTCACCAGCCGCCCCGAGACGCGCTCGATGGTCCACTACATCGCCGACTTCATCGGTCGCGGGCTCCGCGAGATCCAGTCCACCTACCCCGACTGGTTCGTCGGGATCCGGCAGCACGGCGTCATCCTCGGGCTGGAGTTCGCCCACCCGCAGGGCGCGAAGTTCGTCATGAAGCGTCTCTACGAGAACGGCGTGTGGGCCATCTTCTCGACCCTCGATCCCCGCGTGTTGCAGTTCAAGCCGGGGATCCTGCTCAAGCCCGAGGTCGCCGAGGAGCTGCTGGACCGGGTCGAGGTCGGCATCGCGAAGGCGCGGCAGGACGTCCTGTCCGAGGGGCGGGGGTCCCGCCGATGAGCGACACGTTGTTCGAGCTGCCGCTCGAGCCGGCGGGGGTCCCGCGCGGTCGGTCGATGATCGAGCGCGCCGAATGGGCGGCGCGTGCCTTCGCGGTCTACGACGCCGCCTCCGTGCAGCGCATCGTCGACGCGGCCGCTGCCGCCGGCGCCGCACGTGCCGAGGAGTTCGCCGAGTGGGCGGTCCGCGAGACAGGCTTCGGCGTCGCTGCCCACAAGGTCCTGAAGAACATCGCCTGCTCCACGGGAGTGGCATCGGCGTACCGTGCGGCGGACTTCGTGGACCCGGTGATCGATGCCGACGCGAAGATCGTGTCGGTGCCCCGTCCAGCGGGAGTCGTGCTCGCGCTGACGCCGTCCACGAACCCTGTGGCCACCGTCTACTTCAAGATCCTGCTGGCCCTCATGACGCGAAACGCCATCGTCATCAGCCCGCACCCCTACGCCAAGGGCGTGTGCGCCGAGGCGGCGCGCACGATGGCCAGGGCCGCGGTGGCCGCTGGCGCCCCGGACGGCTGCGTTCAGGTCGTGGAGGAGCCCTCCATCCCGCTTGTCAACGCGCTGATGACCGACTCGCGGACGGACGTCATCGTCGCCACCGGTGGCACGCCCATGGTTCGAGCGGCCTACCGCAGCGGCAACCCGGCGATCGGCGTCGGTCCGGGCAACGTGCCGGTGCTGGTGGACGCCTCGGCCGACCTCGCCCACGCCGCGCGGCAGATCGTCGACAGCAAGTCCTTCGACAACTCGATCCTCTGCACCAACGAGAGCGTGCTCGTGGTCGTCGACAGCGTCGCCGACCGCCTGCTCGACCACATGGGGCGCGTCGGGGCACACCTGCTCTCCGACGCGGACCGCGACAAGGTCCGTGCGCTGATCTTCCCCGACGGCCACCTCGACCCCCAGTGGATAGGCAAGGACGCCACACTGATCGCCAAGGCCGCCGGCGTTCGCGTCGCGCCCCGCACGACCGTGCTCCTCGCCCCGTTCGACCTCGTCGTACCCGAGGAGTCCCTGGCCCACGAGAAGCTCATGCCGGTGCTCGGGGTCCTGCGAGTCGCCACGGCAGCCCGAGGAATCGACGCCGCGAGGGCCGTCCTGCGCATCACCGGCGAAGGCCACTCGGCGGCGATCCACAGCACCGACGCGCGGACGATCCTCGACTTCTCCGCCTCGGTCCGAGTACTCCGTGTGTCGGTCAACGTCGGCAACAGCCTCGGCAGCTCTGGCCTCGCGACCAACCTCGCGCCGTCGATGACAATCGGGACCGGCTTCTTCGGCCGCTCGGCCGTGGGCGAGAACATCGAGCCGAAGCACCTGGTCAACTGGACCCGGGTCGCCTACAACGCCGACGCGACCGTGTCGATGGCCGACTTCTCGAGGCTCACGCCGTGGACGGTTCCCGATGGCACCGTGCCGACCTACCCGCGGGCATCGAACGAGGGGGAGCCCACGGCACCGCGTCCGGACCTGGTCGCGTCCTCGGGTGAGACGGGGGAGCTCCGCGAGGAGATCCGCCGGCTCATCATCGAAGAGCTCAACGCGATCGTCAGGGGCTGACCTGTGGCCGAGCTCCGCTCCTTCATCTTCCTCGATCGGCTGCAGCCGCAGACGATGTGCTACATGGGGTCGACGGTCAAGGGTGCTCTGCCGCGAGCCGACTTCGCAGCCCAGATCATCGAGGTCGCACCCGGTCTCGACATCGAGCCGCTCACGGACGTGGCGCTCAAGTACGCCGAGGTTCAGGCCGGGATCCTGGTCGTGGAGCGGCAGTTCGGCTATCTGGAGATCCACGGCCCGACGGGTCAGGTGAAGGCCGCCGGCGAGGCCGTGCTCGACTCGCTTGGGGCCGACCCGGACCAGGCGACCAAGCCGCAGGTGCTGGCTTCGCGCATCGTGACCATGCTCGACCGGCAGCACGCCTTCCTCATCAACCGCAACAAGATGGGGTCGATGGCATTGCCGGGCGAGTCGCTGTTTGTCCTGGAGATGGCGCCGGCGTCCTACGCCATCCTCGCGACCAACGAGGCCGAGAAGGCCGCGGCGATCAAGGTGGTCGACTTCCGGATGATCGGGGCGACCGGTCGGGTCTACCTCTCTGGCAAGGAGAGCGACGTCCGTCAGGCGGCCGAGGCCGCCGAGGCCGCGCTGCGGGCGGTGCGATGAGCCTGCCGCCCGCCGAGTCGGACCTGCTGCGCCAGATGGTGCGGCAGGTGCTGCAGGAGATCGTGCCGCGGCCCATGGCTGCGGCACCGGAGACCAGCGGAGCCGCTGTCGAAGCCGTCACCATCGGCAGCGACGGCGACCTGCAGGCGTTCGCGCGCCGAGTAGCCACGTCGACCGATGCCGAGCGTGCCGCCATCGCCTCCGGCGAGACGACGTTCCACCTGGTGGGCGCGGCGGTGCCCATCGAGCCGTCCACCACGGCGCCGGCGACCGCCAACGTCGTACGGATCGAGACGGGCGCGGTCACCGAGCGGCACGTGCGCGACGCCGCCGGCGCAGGGCGCTCGATCCAGCTCGGCCGGAAGGCCGTCCTGACTCCGCTGGCGCGCGATCGCGCGCGAGCGGCCGGCGTCGAGATCACGAAGGAGCGGTGATGCTGCGCGCGAAGGTGATCGGCAACGTCTGGTCCAGCCGACGGCTGGACGAGGTCCCTGCGGGGGCCTTCCTCGAGGTGGAGGTCGACGGCGGCAGTCGTCTCGTCGCCTTCGACGTCCTCGGCACCGGGATCGGAGAGTCGGTCCTGGTGGCCACCGGTTCGGTCGCGTCCGCATGGTTCAAGGACCACGCCGCGCCGCCGATCGACGCACTCATCATCGGCTCGATCGACGAGAAGCGGGGCGCCTAGCTCCGCGCGCAGCATCCCGCGCGACCCACATCACACCCACGCACGCTAGCCCCACGCAGAAGTCCACGGCCCCCGTGGCGATCCAGGAGGAGTCAGTCATGTCGAACAACGCGATCGGTCTCATCGAGACCAAGGGGTACGTCGCTGCCCTCGCTGCCGCAGACGCGATGGTGAAGGCCGCAAACGTCATCATCGTCAGCAAGGACACGGTCGGGGACGGCCTCGTCGCGATCACGGTCGTCGGCGACGTCGGCGCGGTCAAGGCGGCCACCGAGGCCGGTGCCGAGACCGCGGCCCAGGTCGGCGAGCTCGTGTCGGTGCACGTGATCCCGCGCCCGCACGCAGAGCTCTCGAAGCACTTCACCGTCTCGGGTGAGGCGTCCGCGTGACCCCGGTCCCGTTCGCGGGACCGGAGCTGCGCGTCTACCTGCTCATCGAGGATCTGCAGCCCCAGTTCGCTGCCTACCTCGGGACCCCGACCAGGGCGCGTGGCTATCCGCCGTACGCCGGTCAGCATGCGCTCATCGTCGAGGTCGCTCCCGGTCTCGCGATCGAGCGTGTCACGCACCAGGCGCTCACGTCGGTCCCGGACATCGAGCCCGGCATCCTCTTCGTCGAACGTCAGTTCGGCGTCCTGGAGGTCCACGCGGAGTCGATGGACGACGTGATGCGCGCGGGGGAGGCGATCCTCACGGGTCTTCATGCGGACGCGACCGACCAGCTCGCGCCGCGTGTGCTCTATCACGACGTGATCGAGAGCGTCACCGACCAGCACGCGGTCATCATCAACCGCAACAGACAGGCCTCGATGCTGCTACCTGGGCAGTCGTTGCTGGTCTATGAGATGACCCCGGCGCTGTTCGCGGCCGTCGCGGCGAACGAGGCCGAGAAGGCCGCACCCCAGAACACCCTTGTGGACGTTCAGATGATTGGCGCCGCAGGCCGGGTCTACATCAGCGGAACAACCGACGGTGTCGGTACGGCGCGCGACGCGATCACTTCGGCGCTCGAGTCCATCGTCGGTCGAGCACACTAGGCGCATCTTCGGGGGACCCGGAAGGAGCACGAGTGACCCAGGAACTCGACACCGAGCACCTCCTGGTGTTCGCCGAGAAGGCCGCGGTGGAGCACGGGATGGCCGATGCGACGATCACCCTTCTCAACGTGTCCGAGAACGCGACCTACCGCCTCGACTCCTCCGACGGTCGTCGCATCGTCCTGCGCGTGCACCGCACGGGCTATCACTCCCAGGAGGCGATCCACAGCGAGCTGACGTGGGTCCGCTCGCTGCGCGACGAGGGCATCGTGAGTACCGCGCGCGTCGTGCTGACGCCCGACGGCCGTGAGGTCGTCGCCGTCACGCACCCCGGGGGCGAGCAGCGCTTCGTGGTCGCCTTCGAGTGGATGAACGGCGTCCACCCCCCGGAGGACCGGCTGGTGGACGACTTCGTGCAGCTCGGTGCCATCACGGCGCGGCTGCACGGGCATGCCAAGGCGTGGCGCCCGCCGGCCGGGTTCACCCGCTTCACGTGGGACTACGACACCTCGCTCGGCGACCGCGGGCACTGGGGCCGGTGGCAGGACGGGCTCGGTATGGGGCCGGCCGAGCTCGACGTGCTGAGCAGATGCTCGGAGCTGCTGCGTCGCCGGCTCGAGGCGTTCGGCAAGGGCCCGGACCGGTTCGGCCTGGTGCACGCCGACATGCGGCTGGCCAACCTGCTCGTCGACGGCTCGCACGTCGGCGTCATCGACTTCGATGACTGCGGTTTCAGCTGGTACCTCTACGATCTCGGCTCCTCGCTGTCGTTCATCGAGCACCTGCCGATCGTGCCCGAGCTCATCGACGCGTGGGTGACGGGCTATCGCACCGTCGCCCCGCTCTCGGCCGCCGAGGTCGATGAGCTGCCCACCTTCGTGATGCTGCGCCGGCTCCTGCTGGTCGCCTGGATAGGGTCGCACTCGGCCGTGCCCGAAGCCCAGGCACTCGGGGCCGGCTTCACGATCGTGTCGTGCGACCTCGCCGAGACCTACCTGTCCACGTTCTCCTGACCCGGAAACTCGGAGGTTCCATGTTCAGGTCCATCGCAGGACGTTCCGTCCTCGTCACGGGCGGCACCAAGGGCATCGGCAAGGGCATCGCGCGCGTCTTCGCGAAGTCGGGGGCGAATGTCGTTGTCAGCGGCCGTGATGAAGCCGTCGCTGCCACGACCGCCGATGAGCTCACGGCGCTCGGCGGCGGCACCGTCACATACGTCCTGGGCGACGTGGCCAGGGCCGACGACTGCCGCGGGATGGTCGCCGCGGCGCTCGAGCGCAACGGCGGTCTCGACGTCCTGTGCGCCAACGCCGGCATCTTCCCCGACGCCAAGCTGGCCACTATGACCGAGGCCGACATAGACCTGGTGCTCGGCACCAACATCAAGGGCACCATGCTGGCAGTCCAGGCTGCCCTCGACGCGCTCACCGCTTCCGGCCACGGCCGGGTGATCCTGACCTCGTCGATCACGGGACCCATCACCGGCTTCCCGGGCTGGTCGCACTACGGAGCGAGCAAGGCGGCTCAGCTCGGCTTCATGCGCACCGCGTCCATCGAGCTCGCCCCGCGCGGCATCACGGTCAACGCCGTGCTCCCCGGCAACATCGCCACCGAGGGTCTCGCGGACCTGGGCCCGGAGTACCGCGCGGCGATGGAAGCATCGATCCCTGCGAAGAAGCTCGGCGAGGTGGAGGACATCGGCTACGCCGCGCTCTTCTTCGCCACTGACGAGGCGGCCTACGTCACCGGGCAGGCACTGGTCATCGACGGCGGACAGGTGCTGCCTGAGTCCCTGGCCGCGCTCGACGCGGCCGGGTGATCGGGCCGCGCCTAGAGTGAGGACACCAGCCCGAGGGGGGACATGACGGGCGACGAGATCGCACTCGGACCGATGGCCGAGGACGCGCGTCGCAGACTCGAGTCGATGCTGCGCGACGGCACCCTGCGCCCCGGGCAGCGACTCGGTGCCGAGCGCGACATCGCGGTCCAGCTCGGCGTCAGTCGTTCGACCCTGCGCCACGCGCTGGCGGCCCTGGAGCACGACGGACTCGTCCGCCGGGTGCCCGGTCGTGGTGGCGGGACCTTCGTGTCCCAGGGCAAGATCGACCGCGATCTGTCCCGCATCGTGGGCATCCCGGCGCTCCTGCGCGACCAGGGCTTCACCGTCGGCTCGCGCATCGTGAGCGTGGCCGTCGTGGCTCCGAGCCAGGAGGCCGCGGCGGCCCTCGGGATCTCGGCCGGGAGCTTCGTCGTCGACGTGGTCCGCATCCGACTGGCCGACGGCACGCCGATCTCCCTCGAGCGGGCGCAGCTGCCGGCCGACCGCGTGCCGGGCCTGCTCGAGCGGGAGCTGTCGGGTTCCCTCTACGAGCTGCTCGAGCGCGAGTACGACCTGCGCCCGCACGAGGCCGTCGAGCGCATCGAAGTGACGGCCGCGCCGCGGGAGGTGGCCTCGATCCTGGGCGTACGCCCGGGAGACCCGCTGCTCTCGATCACCCGCACCACGGTCGACGAGGACGACGTGCCCTTCGAGTACTCCCACGACCTGTTCGTCGCTGATCGCACTCGCATCGTCGTCAGGTCGCCGGGTGCGCGTGACGCCTCCGGGCGCAGCAGGATCGGGGGACGCGTGCTCGAGCTGCGGCCCGACGGCACGGGACGGCCGTAGCCTGCCCGGCATCCGTGGCTGGAGCAGTGACGTCGTCTGGAATCGGGCTCGATTTCCCGACTGCCGCGGTCCGGTCGAGCCGTCGCCAGACGGGCGCTCCTGCACCTCCGTGGAGTCCGAGCTTGGCCAGCACGCTGCGGACGTGCGTCTTTCACGGGGCCTCGGACACACGAGCGTGACGGCGTCGACCCACGCGGACGTGGTGTCGTCCGCCGCCGCTGCCGTGATCGTGGATCCAGGGGACGAGGACGCGGACCCGGCCCGCGCACTGATAGCCGGTGCGCAGCGCGGCACGCAACTCGGGCGGGTCGGCGAACGGGTGAACTTCCTTGTTGGGCCGGAACACCGGTGATAGTCCTGGGCGCGCCGGATCCCATACGGCGGCTCCGGTGCTCGTCATTCCCCCCGAACGAGGAGGCACATCATGGAGAAGTTCGAGCCACGTGAGCCGGGTCTGCGATCGGTGCGACTGGCAGTCGAGCCGCAGGCGGACTTCGAGTCCATCGTCGAGCAGCTCAAGGAGATCCTGACCATCCCGCGGCCCCGCGGTTGCGCGCCGTGCTTGTCGGGCCTGGACCGTCTGGTCATCGACAGCACGATCTTCGAGCGGGTGGCCGAGCGCACCTTCGGGGTGTGACCGAGCACTCGACGCCGGTGGTCGGGCTGCTGTACCAGCCCGTGTTCGAGGACTTCCTCGTGCAGCCCGACTGCCCGGCGGACTACGTCGAGATCATCCCGGACACGATCTGGCACGACCGCGGAGCTGGCGTCACCCCGCGCTTCGTCGTCGATCACGACCAGCGGGCGAGCCTGGACCGACTGCGTTCCCGACTTCCCCTGATGCTGCACGGGATCGGGCTCTCGATCGGGAGCGCGGCCAGGCTCGACGAGCAGTATGTCGCGCAGCTCCTGGAGTGGGTCGACTGGCTCGACAGCCCGTGGCTGAGCGAGCATCTGGCCTTCAGCGTCGTCGAGCTCGACGAGGGCGCGGTCAACGCCGGGCTCACGCTGCCCGTGCCGCTCGATGACGAGAGCCTCACGATGATCGGCGCTCGCGTCGAGCGGCTCCTCGGGGGGCTGGGGCGGCCGTTCCTGGTCGAGAACAACGTCTACTACTTCGGCACGCCGCACGACTCCTATGGCGAGGCAGCGTTCCTCAACCGGCTCTGCCACGACCATGGTGCGGACCTGTTGCTGGATCTGCACAACCTGCACTGCAATGCCGTCAACGGGGTCATGTCGCCCGAGTCGTATCTCGCGGAGCTGGACCTCGGTCGAGTCCGCGAGATCCACATCGCGGGCGGAATGGAGGTCGACGGTTTCTACGTCGACGGGCACTGCGCGGCTCCCCCGGAGCCGGTGTGGGCGCTGTTGGAGCAGGTGGTGCCGCTGTGCCCGAACCTCGCCGCGGTGACGTTCGAGATGCTCGGATCCTGGGCCGGGTCCCTCCCCCCGGGAGGCCTGACCGAGGTGCTCGAACGGATGCGTGCGGTGACGTCGGGCCCCCACTGCTCCGCGGTGGCGTCGCCATGAGCCTCGCGGGCTACCAACGGGTGCTGATCGGCCTGCTGGTGCAGCCGGCCTCGGCCTTCAGGGTGGCACGCGGCGACTTCGACGAGGCGGATCTCACCGACTGCGAGCGCGAGCGACTCAGTGCGGCGGCGCGCGATGCGGGGGTCGCGCTGACCCGGCGACTGCACGAGGGCTGGCGGTTGACGAAGCTGCTCACGCTGCTGCCGCTCACGTTCGATGTCGGGGACGACGAGGTCATGGCCGATCGGGTGGCGTCGTTCTGGGCGCAACGGCTGCCGACCAGCCTCTACTTCGAGGACGAGGCCGCATCGTTCGCCCAGCAGGTGGCTCGGTCGGCGCCGCCCGGCTCCCTGCTGCAGTTCACCGCCGAGCACGAGGCCGAGCACGTGCGTCGTTCCCGAGACGTTCCCGCCCGGACTCGTCGCCGTAGCCGAAATGGGGCACACCCGCTCGGTATCCACGGGCGCACAAGCGATTAGCCCGCTCGGTGGTGGGAATCGGGAACGGGGGGTGTTGTCGCGACGCTCGCGCGGCTACCGTCGTACTGCAACGGAAGCTGCCGGGGCGAGGGAGGGCGCGGCGTACGGATACTCGCGCACACGAGCTGGACCGCATCTCGACGCTGCGGTTCGAGATGAGCAGGGGGGACTCAGCGGCGTCGAGGCCCAGCAGCGCGGCACCGACGACGTCCACGAGCAGAGCGGACGTCGAGCCCGCGAAGGTGTCGGTTACGTGCGGTCGGCGTCGTGCCGATCCGGCGACGCCGTGACTGGTCACCGAGGCGTCGAGGATCACGAGATCGGGTGTCAGGATCTGGAGCAGGTCGGCCGCCGCCTCGCCCTCGGTGCAGCCGGGGACGAGGGGGACGAGCGTGGCGATCGTGGCGACGCTCAGCGCGCAGCCGTGGCGCAGGTCGGTGGCGCTGGAGGCGATGACGAGGCGCACGGCGGCGGACGTCCAGTCGCGTGGCAGCGCCTTGCCATGGTGAACGCTCCACTCGGGGACGTCGATCGGCGCCGGGTCGTCATGGGGGTCGCGCAGGTCGCGATAGCCGTGCCGTTCGGCCAGCGCCGGGGCCGTCCATCCGGCGTCACGGTCGCGCGCAGGGATCGCGGCGAGGAGCCGAACATCTCGGCACCCGATCTCCGCCAGAGCGGCGAGGACGACGCCGACGAGATCGGGATCGGCGGGAGCTGCCACTCCGGCGCCGACCAGCACGGCCACGGGGAGCTCGGCCAGCTTGGCTCGGGGGCGCTTGCGGGCGCGCGTCACCACGGCATGCAGACCCAGGTCGGCGACGAGCGCGGTGACCAGCGCGGCATGGTCGCGTCCACGAACGACCCGCACGCGGGTCGTCGTGGACGACGGATGGTCCGACATGACGTCCCGCCAGTCCTCGACCACGAACGTAGCGGTCGGGACGAGTCGCGGGGAGGGCCGAAGGATGTCGAGATGCCGGCACTTCGCCGGCACCGGTCGTGGCACGTGATCGGCACGTCCGGTCATTCGTCGATCGGTTCTCCGTCCTTCGTGCCGAGCCGACCAGTTCGAGGCTCGATCTGGAAGAGGCTGCGGCCGCCGGGTCGTCAGGTGCTGAGTCCGGCCAGCAGGTTGATCGTGATGGCGAGGATCACGGCTCCGAAGATGAACGACAGGAGCGCATGACGTAGGACTGCGGTGCGGATCGTGGCTTTCCCGATGTCGGTGTCGGAGACCTGGAAGGTCATCCCGACGGTGAAGCCGACGTAGGCGAAGTCCCGGTAGGTGGGGTCCGATTCCTGCTTGAAGTCGATGCCACCGACTGGTTCGGCATAGTAGAGGCGCGCGTATCTCAGGACGAAGATCGTGTGGAGCACGGCCCAGGAGGCGGCGACGCAGGCAACTCCGAGCGCGAGGCGGACCGGCCCGCTGTCATGGGCACGGAAGATGACCAGGCCCACGGTGAGCAGGCTGCCGACGGCAAGGAGCAGCAGGACCAGGTCCCTCACGGGCCTCGACGGATCCTCGCGACGCGCTACCAACGAGGTGCCTTCTGCGTCCGCTGGCCAGATCGACGTCCATGTCCAGCCCAGGAACACCGATCCGGCCACAGCCCATGCGACGAGCCCGCCCGCCAACGGGTCGTACCGCAGCGCCACCAGCGCTCCCAGGACGATCCCGATGCCGGCCGAGACGAGCAGCTGCGTGCTGGCGGTGACGTGTTGCCAGGAGGCCCTGCCGAGACGTGACACCTCGTGCGGAGTTCCGTCCATGCGGCGAGCATGTCACGCGGCACTCGGGGCCAGGTACGAGCCGTCAGTGGGTCAGTTCCTTGGCCTTGTCGAGGACTTGGTCGACAAGGTCCTTGGCCTTGTCGAAGGCTCCGTCGACGAACTCCTCGACGGTGTCGATCACCTCGTGGGCCTTGCCCTTGGCGTTGTCGATCTTCTCGGCGGTCTCCCCGGAGAGTCGATCGGCGTTGCCCTCAGCCTCGAGGTTCTTGTCGCCGGTGACGATCCCGGTGACTTGCTTGGCCTTGCCCTTGACCTGGTCGGACTTGGCAGTCATCGCACACCACTCTTCCTGGCCGCACGATACGTCGTGCCCGGGGTGGGCACCCACGCACCCTCGACCGTGGAGCCGGACCGAGACCCATGAGAGGGCTCGTCCCGACTCCAGTGTCCCACCGGTCCTTGGTCGTCGCGCAGCGCACGCCTTCACCGCGTCGAGCCACCCTGGACGGCCTCGGTCCGAGCCGTGTGGACCGGCAGCTGGATCGTGCGACGTGAGCGGCATCGGCAGCGCGTTTGTGTCGTCCCCGGTCTGTGGAACACACTGATCGCGGTCGTCGCATCGTCGTGTTGTCGGAGAGGTTCTCATGAGCGGGCTCAGTCTCGGAGTACTGGCGAACTCGAGCAAGGAGAACGAGTTTCGGCTGCCCATCCACCCACTGCACTTCGACCGGATCGATGCCGACCTGCGCGCGAGGATGCTCCTCGAGACTGGCTACGGGGACCGCTACGGCGTGTCCGACGACCATCTGGCCCGGCAGGTCGCGGGCCTGCGATCGCGTCACGAGATCATCGCGTCGTCGGACGTCGTGCTGCTGCCCAAGCCAACCCTCGACGACATCGAATCCCTTCGCGACGGCCAGGTCCTGTGGGGTTGGCCGCACGTCGTGCAGGACGCACAGCTGACGCAGATCTCCATCGACAAGCGGCTGACGCTCATCGCGTGGGAGGCGATGAATCACTGGACACCGACCGGCACCTTCGTCGTCCACGTGTTCCACATGAACAACGAGCTCGCGGGCTACTGCTCCGTCCTCCACGCCATGACGCTGACGGGTTCCACCGGACACTACGGTCGGCACCTCACCGCCGTGGTCATCGGTTTCGGGAACACCGCCCGCGGCGCAGTCACTGCGCTGCACGCGTTGGGGGTCCACGAGGTCACCGTGCTCACCATGCGTGACGTCACGGCCGTGGCGTCACCGATCCCCTCCGTCGTTCTCGACCACATGGACCGGACCGAGGACGACCCCGCCCGCACCGTCGTCCACGCCGACACCGACACCGGACCGGTGCCCACGGCAGCGTTCCTGGCACGATTCGACATCGTGGTCAACTGCGTGCTGCAGGACACCGACGCGCCCTTGATGTTCGTCTCGGACGGGGAGCTCTCGTCCTTCGCCCCCGGCACTCTGCTCGTGGACGTCTCCTGCGACGCGGGGATGGGGTTCGAGTTCGCCCGGCCCACCACGTTCGAAGCGCCGATGCTCGCGGTCGGGGACGGAGTCGCCTACTACGCCGTCGATCACAGCCCCGCATACCTGTGGAACAGCGCGACCTGGGGGATCAGCGAAGCGCTGATCCCCTACCTGCGCCCGGTGATGGCCGGGCCGGCGGCGTGGGACGAGGACGCGACCATCCGGCGTGCCATCGAGATCCAGGCAGGCGTCGTGCAGAACCCCAAGATCCTCTCGTTCCAGGGCCGTGCCACCGACCATCCGCATCCCCGTCTGTGAGGCGCTCCGGCCGATCCATCCCTACCCGGTGTACATCGAGTCGAGGAGTGACTGGTACTTGCCCTCCACGACCTTGCGCTTGACCTTCAGGCTGGGGGTGAGCTCGTCGGCCTCCACCGACAGGTCGTGGTCGAGGATGCGGAAGTCCTTGATCGTCTCCCAACGGTTGAGCCGGCCGTTGAGCTCCTCGATGCTCGACTGCACGAAGTCGCGCACGGTGGGGTTCGCGGCGAGCGTCGCGTAGTCGGTCTCGGCGAGGCCCTGGGCCCTGGCCCACTGGGTCAGCGCGTCCGGGTCGAGGGTGATCAGCGCGGTGGCGTAGTTGCGCCGGTCCGCGTGCACGAGCATCTGGCTGGCCAGGGGGCAGACCGCCCGGAACATGACCTCGATGGTCTGCGGGGCGATGTACTTCCCGCCGGAGGTCTTCATCAGGTCCTTCTTGCGATCGGTGATCCGCACCCGCCCGGTCGCGTCGATCTCACCGATGTCCCCCGAGGCGAACCAGCCGTCCGGGCTGAGTGCCTCCGCCGTGGCGTCGGGGAGGTTGTGGTAGCCGGACATCACGCCGGGACCGCGGACCAGGATCTCGCCGTCCGCGGCGATGCTGACCTCCGTCCCGGTCAGCGGTGGGCCGACGACGCCGAACGCCGGGGCGACTGGCCGCACCAGGCAGGCCGCCGCGCTGGTCTCGGTCAGCCCGTAGCCCTCGAGCACCAGGAGGCCGGCGGCGTGGAACCACGTGGCGACGTCCGGGGACAGCGCGGCGCTGCCCGAGACCATGAACCGGATCCGGCCGCCGAGCCGGTCCCGCACCTTGGTGAAGACGAGTCGGTCGGCGAGAGCGTGCTGGGCCCGCAGCACCCAGCCGGGCTGCTTGCCGGCCAGGCGATCCCGTGACACCTGGTTGCCGACGTCGAAGGCCCAGGTGAAGAGCCTCAGCTTGGCGCCGCCGTCCTCCTGCATCGTCTGCACCACGCTGGAGTGCACCTTCTCGAAGATGCGCGGGGGACCGGCCATGAAGGTCGGCCGGATCACGGCCAGGTTCTCGACGATCTTGTCCATCCGGCCGTCGACGGCCGTGGAGAAGCCGATCTGGAGCTGGACCGCCTCGAGCATCTTGCCGAAGGAGTGCGACAGCGGCAGCCAGAGGAACTGCAGGTCGTCGATGGACAGGATGTCGATGGCCTGCGCACCGGCTCCGACATAGGTCCAGCATCGGTGCGGCAGCTCCACGCCCTTCGGTCGACCCGTGGTGCCCGAGGTGTACATCAGGGTCGCGAGGTGCTCCGGCCGCACTGCGGCGACCGCCTCGTCGACCGCACTGGGGTGCTCGACGAGATGGCGAGCGCCCAGCGCCTGCAGGTCGGCCAGGCTGATCACCCACTCGCCGTCCGCCAGCCCGTCGAAGGTGACCACCCGGATCACGTCGGGAAGGCGGTCCCGCAGCGCGCGGAGCTTGGCGATCTGGGTGTCGTCCTCGGCGAAGACGAGCCGGGTTCCGCTGTCGGTGAGGATGTATCCGACGTCCTCCACCCCGGTCGAGGGGTAGATGGCCGTCGTCGCCGCACCGGCGCACATGACGGCCAGGTCGGCGTACAGCCAGTCCATGCGGGTCGAGGACGCGATTGCCACCCGCTCCTGCGGCCCGATCCCGAGGGCGAGCAGGCCGGCAGCCACCGTCCTCACCGTCTCGGCCGCTTGCCCCCAGGTCACGGACTCCCAGCCGTCGGCGACCGGGTGCCGGAACGCCTCGGCCGAGGGAGTGGCCGCGACCCGGTCGTAGAACAGCCGACCCACCGATGCCGCAGGTGTCGGGTAGCTGGAGGGGTTGAGGGATCCGATCATCGTTGCGTTCATGAGGCCTCCAGGTCCCCAGCGCAGCAGCGAACGGCCGGCAGCAGGGACCAACGCTTACGAGACTACGGCGGTCGATGGCCCCGATGCCCGGTGTGCCGTTGTGCGGGACGTCCTTCGCGCCGCCATCGACGGCCGTGCCCGCCTAGGGTGGTGATGCTCGACCGGGTCGGTGCCGGGTGAGTCACGAGGCAGCTGCGGACCGACCCGTGGGCGTCGGCATCTCGTCGCCCGAACAGGAGGATCCGGTGACCGACGACGACGAGCTGAGGCAGCGCATCGTCGACGTGGCGGCGGAGCTGTTCGCCGAGCACGGGTACGGCGGCACCAAGGTGAGCATGGTGGCCGAGCGCGCCGGCGTCCCGCCCAGGACGGTCAAGGCGCTGACCGGGAGCCGGGCCGAGCTCTTCGCCCACGTGCTGGCCACGCGACCGCAGTCGGAGTCCGCCGCCCGCGTCGCCGCAGCGGCGGCGGATCCCGATGCCGCGCCCCCGGTCGCCGTGCTGATCGAGGCGGCGGGTAACGCCTTCGCAACGCCCGAGCGCAGCTGGAACGTCGTCGAGCTCGAGGCACTCACCCGCGCCCACGCGGACGCCGAGGTCCGTGCGCTGGAGACGGCGCGCCTGCAGGCGCGCAAGGCGAACCTGAAGAAGGTCACCGAGCAGACCCGGCGCGCCGGAGGTATCGACGACCGCATCGACGACGACGCGTTCGTGCACTTCGCGCTGGCACTGTCCGCGGGGCTCGCGGTCATCGACCCCGTGTCGGAGAGCCGGCCCACGCAGGCCAGCTGGAACGCGCTCATGGCTCGTCTCGGCGCGGCCTTCGCGCCCGCCGGATTCCTTCTCTCCGCCGACCACGAGGCGCGGACGCCGTGGCGGTTGCGCATCGACATCCCGGACCGGCCCGGTGGACTGTCCCTCCTGCTCAGCGCCCTGGGCACGCTGCACGTCTACGTCGTGGCGTCCTACGTCCTGGACTCCCAGGACGGCAACCGCACGATCGACCTGGCGCTGATGGCTCCCGACAAGGTCAGTCCGGAGACACTCCTGGCGGCAGCGATGACCGTCGGACAGCGGGGCTACGTGATGGCGGGGTCGGTCGACGACGGAGGGGACCTGCCGACCCGCGTGCTGGACGGCGCCACCGAGCTGGTCACCAACCCCGGATCTGCCCCGCTCGCGGCCGCGACGCTTGTCGAGGCCGACCGTTTCGAGGTCACCGACGCCACCCAGGGTGAGGACGACTCGGCAGATGTCCTGCGGCTGCAGTGGACCGCCGACCACCACGTGGTCCTGCACCGGAACTGGGCGCCGTTCGCGCGCGCCGAGAAGACGCGTGCCTCAGCGCTGCTCCGCCTGGCGGCGGCGATGGCCAGCATGTCGGGCGAGGCAGAGGCCCTCGGCTGGGTCGAGCCGATGAAGTCCGGCGGCACCATCTGGATCCGGCTGGCCCGGCCCGAGGACTCCGACGCGGTGGCAGCCATGCACGAACGGTGCTCCGAGCAGACGCTTTACCGACGCTACCTCACCGCCGTCGGCCAGTGGCGGGACGTCACCCTGCGCCGCCTCACCGGCGGGCACCGGGGCGCCACCCTCGTCGCCATGAGCGAGGAGGGCACCATCGTGGGCCTCGGGCACGTGTTCCCGGACTCCCCACCAGACAGCCACACGGCGGAGTTCGCCGTCATCGTCGAGGACGCCTACCAGCGCCGCGGCGTCGGGACCCGGCTCGTCGGGCACATGCTGGACCTCGCCGAGCGGCTCGGCTTCGACGAGGTCGTCGGGACCGTCCTGGCACAGAACAACGAGATGCTGAGGGTGCTCGACTCGACACGACTGGTCTGGTCACGGCAGGTCGAGGACGGCGTCATCACGCTTCGCGCGCCCCTGCCCAGGGTGGCGCCGGCAGCCGAGCCACCGGGTCGTCCGCCGTTGCAGCCCTCGGGATGAGGCCAGACGTCCCCGCTCCGAACCGCGCTCAGACGCGGTACTCGGGATTGGGGTGCTCGGGATCGCTCAGGTCCCAGTTCGTGGTGCGGTTGCCGTACGCGGGCACTCCGCCCGCATCCACCAGGTGGCGAGCGCTGTGCAGCATGTTCCAGGCGGCGAACACGGTGTTGCGCGTCGTCCAGTGGTTGCGCGCCCCCTGGTTGTCGTCGAGGTACGACGGGCCGGGGCCGGCCTCGCCCACCCAGTACGCGTCGGACTGCGGCGGGATCGAGAAGCCGATGTGCGACAGGGCGTACATCATCTGGGCGGCGCAGTGCTTGCCGCCGTCCTCGTTCCCCGTGATGATCACGCCGCCGGTCTTGCCGTAGTACGACCACTGCCCGGCCCCGTTGAGGTCGCTCGACCAGCCGTACAGGCGCTCGACCATCAGCCGCGTCATCGACGACTGGTCACCGAGCCAGATCGGTGTGGCGAGGACGACGATGTGCGCAGGCTGGATGAACCGGCGGTAGATGTCGGGGAAGTCGTCGCGCTCCCACCCCTGCTCGCGCATGTCCGGGTAGACGCCCGGCGGGATGACGTGGTCGACGGTGCGCACCACGTCCACCTGGACGCCGACCCCACGCATGATGTGGCTGCTGATGTCGATGAGCGCGTCGGTGTTGCTGACGGCGGGCGAGCGCTTGAGCGACCCGTTGAGGAACACGGCCCGAAGATCGCTGAAGTCGGTGGTGCATGCCGCGATCTCGGCGTCGATGAAGGCCTGGACGGTGTCGGGCAGCATGGAGCGCTCCTGGGACGGCGGCGGCTGGTGCTGTTCAGACAACCACGCCGCCGAGGGCGGGTCGATGCGCTACGTCTTACGGGAGCATGACGGCGGCCGACACGGCTGCCGTCGCGCCGGAACTCGGTGCACGTGGCTCGGCGACACGCGGTCGCTCGCACAACAGGCCACGACCGTCCCGCCCCAGCTACCGTCGGAGGTCCCGGAGCCGGTTGGAGCGTGTCGGATGGCCGAGGTGACCGACCCCGACCTGTCGATCGGGCCCGTGGCAGCGCCTTACTCGTGGTCGACGGACCACTGGGTCCTGTCGTCCCTCCCGGTGGGCGTCGTCGTCCACGCGGGCGACGGCCGCATCATGCGGTGCAACGCTGCGGCCGAGCGGATCCTCGGGCTCTCGGAGTCCCAGATGCTGGGTCTGGCCTCCACGGACGCGTCGTTCCGGGCGGTGCACGAGGACGAGACCACCTTTCCCGGGGAGGCTCACCCGGCCATGGTGGCGCTGCGCACCGGGGAACCCGTCACCGGCGTGGTGATGGGCGTGACGAAGCCCGATGGCACCCGGACCTGGATCCAGGTGAACGCCGTGCCGATCGCGGTCGACGCGCAGCGGTCGGCTCCCGCGGTGATCGCCACGTTCGCCGACATCACCGAGCAGAAGCGCCTGAAGAGACTGGCGACGGCCGCCGAGGAGCACTATCGGCTGCTGGCCGAGAACGCGTCCGACGTCGTCGCCCGCTCGACGGCCGACGGGATCATCACCTGGGTGTCACCGTCGGTGTCGGCGCTCCTCGGCTGGATGCCGGGTGAGCTGGTCGGCCGCTCCGTCTTCGAGTTCCTGCACCCGGAGGACCTCCCGTCGATCCTGGCGGCGCAGTCACGCCTGGGGACGGGCGCTCCGGTGAACCACGAGGGCCGGCTGCGCACCGCGTCCGGCTGCTACCGGTGGGTGGCCTCCCACCTGCAGCCGGTGCTCGATCCCTCAGGGGCCGTGGTCGGACGGATCGCCGGGTGGCGTGATATCCAGACCGAGCACGACGCTCGGGAGGCGCGGGCGGAGGCCGAGGCGCGCTACCGGCTGCTCGCGGAGAACGCGTCGGACGTCGTCTGCGCCGCCGGTGCCGATCGACTCGTCACGTGGGTGTCGCCCGCCGTGACGTCGGCGCTCGGTTGGGCGCCGGAGGACCTTCATCGGCATGGAGATGGCCGACCTGATCCACCCTGCAGACCGGGCTGCCACCGCGGAGGCCGGGACGAGCCTCTATGCCAGGTCCACGGTGGAGCGCCCCCCGGGAGGCTGGATCGTCCGCATGCGCACCAACACGACCGGGTATCGCTGGATGTCGGCCAGGATCACGGTGCTGGATGGGGACACGGACGGCGACGTCAGGGTGGTCGGCGGGCTGACGAACGTCGACGACCGACTGGGTCGGGCACGGGCTGGAGGACTTCACCCATCCGGAGGAAGTGGAGACCGCGCGAGGCCCGTGCCGAGATCCACGCGGGCGGCCATCCGGTGCGCACGCTGCGCGTACGTGAGCCGAACGGGACGCACCACTGGGTCCAGATCGTCGGCGGTCTGATGGCGGACGGGACGGGAGCGGGCCGTGGCATCGTGGCATCGATCCGACTCGTCGACGACCAGGTCGCTCTCGAGAGGGAGCTTGCGCATCGCGCCCGGCATGACCCGCTCACCGGCCTGCTCAACCGCGACGAGGCGCACAGCCGGCTCTCGGCCATGCTCGGCCACGAGGCGCGCGCCGGGGGCCGGATCGCGGTGGTCTACGCCGACCTGGACAACCTCAAGGAGATCAACGACGGGCTCGGCCACGGGGCCGGCGACGAAGCCCTGCGCAGTCTCGCCGACCGGCTCCGGGCCCTCGCGCGCAGCGACGACGTGGTCGCCCGTGTCGGTGGTGACGGGTTCCTCGTCATCCTCGACGGCGTGCGCGACCTGGCGGACGCCCAGGCCCTCGCAGTGAGCATGGTCGAGTCGGCCCGGGTCCCCGTCCCCGTCTGGGGTGGCAGCTTCACGGTGAGCCTCAGCGTCGGCATCACGCGCGCCGAGCCGGGTGAGACCTGCGAGGAGGTCATCGGCCGCGCGGATCGCGCCATGTACGAGGCGAAGCGGCGAGGCCGGGACCAGGTCGTCGCCGTCCCGGCCGTTCCGTAGCCGCGTCGCGGCGACGGATCGCCGGAACGGCATCTTTCCAGAAGGACACGGAGGCCGGCCATGGGCAGGTGGGACACCCCGGAGCGGCGCACGCTGCGTGCCACGGTGCGTGCGTTCTCCGAGCGCGAGCTCGTGCCGAACCTCGCCGAGTGGGAGGAGGCGGGACTGATCCCGCTCGAGGTGCATCGCGGGCTCGCAGAGGCGGGTCTGCTGGGGATCGGGTTCGCCGAGGAGGTCGGCGGGTGCGGCGGCTCGGCCGTGGACGCGTTCATCGTCGCGGAGGAGGTGATCCTCGCGGGCGGCTCGTCCGGCCTAGTCGCCGCGCTGTTCACCCACGGCATCGGCCTGCCGCACATCGTGGCTGCCGGAGACCCGACGCTCATCGACGACGTGGTGCGTCCCGTCCTTGCCGGCGAGGCGATCGTGGCGCTCGCCGTGACCGAGCCGGAGGGCGGCTCCGACGTGGCGGGTCTGCGGACCCGGGCGGTGCCCGAGGGTGACCACTTCCGGGTCACCGGGTCGAAGCTCTTCATCACGTCCGCAGCTCGTGCGAACGTCGTCACCACCGCCGTCCGCACGGGCGGCGAGGGCGCCAGAGGCATCTCGCTGCTGGCGATCGACACGGCGCTGCCGGGCGTCACGGTCTCGGCGCCGCTGGCGAAGATGGGCTGGCGCTGCTCCGACACGGCCGAGATCCGGTTCGACGACGTGCTCGTTCCCGCCTCTCGCCTGGTCGGCGCCGAGGGCTCGGGCTTCGCGCAGATCGCGCAGCAGTTCGTCGCGGAGCGGCTCAGCATCGCGGTGTCGGCGTACGCGACCGCGCAGCGCTGCCTCGACCTCACCCTCGCCTGGACCCGGCAGCGGGAGACCTTCGGTCGTCCGCTGTCGAGCCGACAGGTCGTCGCGCACCGGCTGGCCGAGATGGCACGCGAGGTCGACGTCGCCCGCACCTACACGCGCAGCGTGTGCGACGACTGGGAGGACGGGGCCGACGTCCTGATGCGCGTGGCGATGGCGAAGAACACCGCGGTGGCCGCGTGCGACCGCGTCGTCGACGACGCGGTCCAGCTGCACGGCGGGATGGGCTACATGCGTGAGTGCGAGGTCGAGCGCCACTACCGCGACAGCCGCATCCTCGGGATCGGCGGCGGTACGACGGAGATCATGACCGAGATCGTGGCCCGCCTGCTGCTCGCGTCGGCCTGACGGACGACGCCGACCGGTCACGACCGGGTCGGAGCACCGCGGTGCTCCGACCCGATCAGGACTGTTGCTGCCAGGCGACGACGAGCTCGTTGCGTTGGCTGAACCGTTCGAGGTGCGATCCGACGACCTGGGTGACGCGGTCGTGCGACTCCTGGTCGGAGGCGCTCGCCCTCATCACGAGGGTGGCGTCGCCCGTCACGAGCAGGCAGTCCCGAACGGGAGGACGAGGCTTGTCCCCGGCATCCTCCTCCACGACCTCGGCCTTGCGTCCGAGGTGCGAGGCGACCTGCTTGAGGTACCTCGGGGCTGCGTCGGTCTCGACCGCGGGGGTCGCGATGAGCTGGTCACTCATCGTCGGCCCCCGGTCCGTCGGCGAGCAGCAGGTACATCTGGCGCCGCGCGCTCGAGAGGATCTCGGCAGCTGCGGCGACCTGCTCCGTCGTGCCGGCGCGGCCCACCTGGCGGGTGGCGCCGTGGAGCTGCTCGAGCAGCGACCGCAGGTCCGGTCCGGTGCGGGACTCGCGACCCGCCGAGAACGGGTCAGACCACGTGTCGCGGTTCTCCGCGACCTGGGCGCGACCGGCGTCCGTGAGGGTCGCGACCTTGCGGCCCGACTCCGCCACGACGGTCACGAGACCCTCGTCCTCGAGCAGGTTGATCGCGGGGTAGATCGCTCCGGGGCTCGGCGTCCAGCGACCGCCGCTGCGGTCGGCGATGGCCTGCATGAGCTGGTAGCCGTGCATCGGCTCCTCGTCGAGGAGCAGCAGGACGGCGGTGCGGACGTCGCCGCGGGGGACGCGACCGCGGCCGCCGGGACCGCGACGCCCGCCGCGCGGTCCGCCGTGCGGACCTCCGCGTCGGCCCGGGTGGCCCTCGCCTGCGGCGAAGTCCTCGGGCGAGTGGTGGAACTGGTGACCGGCAGGGTGCCGGCGCTTCATGGGATGCATGTCATGCTCCTTCTATGTCGATGACAGTAACGATATATCGAAACTGTCATACGACGCAAGCCCGGAGCTCGACGACGCGCGTCGTCGCAGGTCAGGCGGCCAGACCGGCCTGCACGAGGGCGGACCGCAGCGACTGCGCGAAGCCGTTCGAGGTGTACGTCGCACCGCTGAGCCCCGCGATGCTCGCGCTCTGCGCGGCGATCGCCTGCTGCACGAGCATGGGCACGGCCTCGGTGCTGATCTGCGCGCTGCGCGGGTCGTTCTGCGGCACCGCGAGGGCCGTGACGTCGACGACGCGCCCGCCGGTGACGGTGACCTCGAGCTGCATCGTCCCGTAGCCGCGACCCACGTCGACCGCGTCGCCGGTGTAGGTGCCGTCCTTCACCGCGCCGCCGGACGTGCCCGTCGACGACGACGAGGTCCCTGACGACGACGTGCCGGACGACGAGGTGCCGGACGACGTGCTGCCGCTCGCGACGGCCGTCGAGCCGGCGCCGGCGCTGTGGGCCTCGGGATTGAGGACGACGAGGGCGGCGACACCGGCGAGGGTGCCGGCGCCGACGAGGACGGCGCGCTTCATCGGGACTCCTGGCGTTCGAAGGCGTACGTGTCGGGGGAGTGGAACGAGAAGGACTCGTGGTGCACGCGCTCCTCGGGCATGCCGAGGACGCGGGTCGCCTCCACCACGGCGTCGACCAGCGGGCCGGGTCCGCAGGTGTAGACGTCGCAGCTCGCGATGTCGGGGACAAGGTGCTGCAGCGTGCGTGCGTTGATGGGGTAGTCGTGGCGCGAACCCACGAGGTAGCGAAGCCGCATCCGCTTGCCACGGTGCTTCGCGATGGCCTCGAGCTCGCGACGTAGCACCAGGTCCTCGGCACGGTGCGCGCGGTAGAGGAAGTCGATCTCGACGTCCTTGGGCAGGTCGTCGAGGATCGCGCGCACCGGAGTCACCCCGACCCCGCCGCCGACGAGCACCACCTTGTCGGTGCGCCGGTCGTCGGCCGTGAAGATCCCGTACGGACCCTCGACGACGACGCGGGTGCCCGTCCGCAGCGACGTGAGGCCGCGGCTGTGGTCGCCGAGGTCCTTCACGGTGATGCGCAGGTACTGCGGTGACGATCCGGCCGAGACCGAGTAGGGGTGCGACTGCCACCAGCCGTCGCGGGTGAGGAAGCGGAACCCGAAGAACTGGCCGCCGCGCAGGCGGAACCGGTCGACGCCGCGGCCCGCGATCCACACCGACACCGTGTCGTGCGACTCGCGCTGCACGGCGTGCACCCGCAGGTCCATCCGCAGGGACTGCCAGAGCGGCGCGCCCACGCGGAACACGAGCAGCAGCGCCGCGGTGCCCACGTAGAACGCGATCCAGATCCAGCGCGCCCATGCGTGGTCGACGAACTGCTGGCCGTAGGTCACCTGGTGCAGGTAGGCGAGCGCGATGGCGAGGTAGAAGTACAGGTGCGTGACCCACCACGTCTCGTACTTCATCCGGCGTCGTGCCACCCGCCACGACGTCACGCCGCCGACCACCATGAGCACGAACCCGGCGATCGCGGACGGCATCCAGGAGTACGTCGTGAGGAACGACCAGGTCTGGGCGAGGAAGGACATCGAGACGTCGGCGGCGTAGCCCGCGGTCACGAGGACGACGTGAGCGCCGATGAGCAGGAGCGCCACCGGGCCGAGCACACGGTGCCACTTCATGAGGCGGTCGAGGCCGACCGCGCGCTCCACGAGCGGGACGCGGGCCACGAGCACGAGAAGCAGGAGCGAGGCGTAGGTGCCGACGAGTGCCGTCCAGCGGCCCGCCTCGGTGAGTAGGGCACCGGGGCCGCCCAGCGAGCTTCGGGTGAGCAGCTCGATGGCGACGACCGTGCCGAGCCCGAGGCCGGCGAGGGTGACGAGCACGTCGCCGACGAGCCTCCGCGAGCGCGGCGTGGCGGGGAAGGGCGCGGGAGCTCGCCGAGGGGCCCGGCGGCGCGACGGCGTCGCCGACCTGGTGGCCGGCGTGCGGGGGCGGGCGGACGTGCTGCTCATGCCGCAACTCTCGGGCCGGTTCCTGTGAGCACCCTGGCAATGGGAGCGACGTCGGCTGAGACGTGCTGACCACGTCCCCGGCCCCGGCGCGGACGCCGGTGACCCGCTGGTCACCCGGTGCGGTCGTCCTCGACGGGTCCGGCATGCGCGATGTGGCCGAGCTGGCGCCACACGAGCGCCAGCGTGATGGCGGAACCCACGAAGGCGAACCAGAACGGCGCGGTCAGCCCCCAGCTCTCGGCGAGCCAGCCGCCGAGCGCCTGGCCGCGCGAGCCTAGTGCCGGCCGGGTGGCGGGACGGACCGCGTTTCCCTCCGCCGGCGCGGAGCGGGCACGATGGAGGCCACATGACCAGCGCCCCCTCGCTCGCCGAGCTGATGCCCGAGTCCCCGGACGAGGACTCGCTCTACGAGGCGTTCACGACCTGGACCCTCGGCCAGGGCCTGGCGATGTACCCGGCGCAGCAGGACGCCGTGCTCGAGCTGGTCACCGGCGCCAACGTGATCCTCGCGACGCCCACGGGCTCCGGGAAGAGCCTGGTCGCGACCGCAGCGCACTTCATCGCCCTCGCCGGCGGACGACGCAGCTTCTACACCGCCCCGATCAAGGCGCTGGTCTCGGAGAAGTTCTTCGCACTGTGCGACACCTTCGGCGCGGAGAACGTCGGGATGCTCACCGGCGACGCGAGCGTGAACCCCGACGCGCCGATCATCTGCTGCACCGCGGAGGTGCTCGCCAACATCGCGCTGCGCAGCGGCAGCGCGGCCGACATCGGTCTCGTGGTGATGGACGAGTTCCACTTCTACGCCGAGCCCGATCGTGGCTGGGCGTGGCAGGTCCCGCTCCTCGAGCTGAACCAGGCCCAGTTCCTGCTGCTGTCGGCGACCCTCGGCGACGTCTCGTTCTTCACGACGGACCTGACCAGGCGCACCGGTCGGCCGACCTCCCTCGTGGCCTCGGGCGAGCGGCCGGTGCCGCTCTACTACAGCTACGTCCTCACCCCGATCCAGGAGACGATCGAGGAGCTGCTCGCCGGGGGACAGGCGCCGATCTACGTCGTGCACTTCACCCAGGAGGCCGCGATCGAGCGCGCCCAGGCGCTCATGAGCATCAACGTCTGCACCCGCGCGGAGAAGGACCGCATCGCCGAGCTGATCGGTGACTTCCGGTTCACCGCCGGCTTCGGCAAGACGCTGTCTCGCCTCGTGCGGCACGGCATCGGCGTCCACCACGCCGGCATGCTGCCGAAGTACCGCCGACTCGTGGAGACGCTGGCGCAGGCCGGGCTGCTCAAGGTCATCTGCGGCACGGACACCCTCGGGGTCGGCATCAACGTGCCGATCCGCACGGTGCTGTTCACGGGACTGAGCAAGTACGACGGCGTCAAGGTCCGTCACCTGAAGGTGCGCGAGTTCCACCAGATCGCCGGCCGCGCGGGTCGCGCCGGCTTCGACGACGCGGGCGGTGTGGTCGTGCAGGCGCCCGAGCATGTGATCGCGAACGAGAAGGCGCTCGCCAAGGCCGGTGACGATCCTCGCAAGCGTCGTCAGGTCGTGCGCAAGAAGCCGGCGGAGGGCTTCGTGTCGTGGGGCGAGCCGACCTACGACCGGCTCGTCGGTTCCGAGCCCGAGACGCTCACCTCGCAGTTCAGCGTCACGCACTCGACCGTCCTCAACGTGATCGCCCGCCCCGGCGACCCCGTGGCAGCGATGCGCAAGCTCCTCACCGAGAACCACGACGACGTGCAGACCCAGCGCCGCCACATCAGGCGTGCCATCGCCATCTACCGCTCGCTGCTGGCCGGCGGCGTGGTCGAACGGCTCGCAGAGCCGGAGCCCGACGGCCGCACCGTCCGGCTCACGATCGACCTGCCCGACAACTTCGCGCTCAACCAGCCGCTGTCACCGTTCGCGCTCGGCGCCCTCGAGCTGCTCGACGTCGAGGCGCCGACGTACGCCCTCGACGTCGTCTCGGTCGTGGAGTCGATCCTCGACGACCCGCGGCAGGTGCTCTACGCGCAGACGCACAAGGCGCGCGGCGAGGCGGTCGCGGCTATGAAGTCCGAGGGCATCGAGTACGACGAGCGCATGGAGCTGCTCTCCGACGTCAGCCACCCTAAGCCGCTCGCCGACCTGCTGGGGGCGGCGTACGAGATCTACAAGCGGGGGCACCCGTGGGTCGCCGACTACGAGCTGCGCCCCAAGTCGGTCGTGCGCGACATGTTCGAGCGAGCGATGAACTTCGTCGAGTACGTCGGCTTCTACGGCCTGGCCCGATCCGAGGGACTGGTGCTGCGCTACCTGGCCGACGCGTACCGGACTCTGCGGCAGACGGTCCCGGACGCGGCGCGCACCGAGGAGCTCGACGACATCATCGAGTGGGTCGGCGAGCTCGTGCGTCAGGTCGACTCGAGCCTGCTCGACGAGTGGGAGCAGCTGCGGGCCGGCACCGACGACGAGGGCAGCGGTCGCGCCCCGGTGCCGAGCGGTCCGCCGCGGGTCACGACGAACGTGCGCGCGTTCCGCGTGCTGGTGCGCAACGAGCTGTTCCGACGCGTCGAGCTCGCGGCGCGGCGCGACTGGTCCGCGCTCGGCGACCTGGACGCGGCAGACGGCTGGGGCGCCGACGAGTGGCGCGAGGCGCTGGAGCCGTACTTCGAGGACCACGCGGACATCGGCATCGGTCCCGACGCGCGCGGCCCTGCGCGGCTGCTCGTCGAGGAGCAGCCGGGGCAGTGGGTCGTGCGTCAGATCCTCGACGACCCGGCGGGCGACCATGACTGGGGCTTCAGCGCAGTCGTGGATCTCGCTGCCTCCGACGAGGTCGGCGAGGCAGTCCTCACCCTGGAGAACGTCAACCGGCTCTGAGTGGGTGCGACTCCGTTCGGCGGGCTCACGAGTCGACCCACGCCAAAGCGCGTGGAGCCGAGCGACCCCGGACTCAGACCGGCCAGGAGACGCTGGGCCGCCGTTCCGGCGGGGCCTTGGCGCGCTCCAGCGGCGAGGACCCTGGGACGGCGAGGCGCGACCGCTGCGGACCCTAGGAGATCGAGACGTAGTCGATCTGCGCGCTGTCCTTCGCGATCTCAGCCTGCACCTTCTCCGGGGACATCGTGAGGCTGATGGCCCAGTAGTAGATGATGAGGCTGAACACGATGACGACGACCAGGTCGATCCATTCGGGCAGGATCTGTCGTGCCCCCACGCCGTACTGCCCGAGGGCGCCGATGACGACGCTGCCGAAGATCCAGGGTCCGATCCACATCGCACTGCGCAGCATCCCGAGCGCGTTCGTGTGTGCGATCGAGGAACCGATCCCGAAGAGCAGCAGGCCGACGACCAGTGCGCACGCGAGCTTCCAGGTGTAGTCGTACCCGCCCCAGTAGAGGATGAGGTTCGCTGAGCAGAACGCGACAGGGAGCAGGATCTTCGGTGCGGGCATGCGGTAGGGCCGCTCGCGGTCCTTGTCTCGCATCTGCAGCGACGCGAGCGACACCGGCGCGAAGGCGTACATGATCGCAGTGGCTCCGGTGACGACGCCGACGAGTTTGTTCCAGCTGGGAAACGGGCCGAAACAGAGGATGCCGACCACGGCCGCGACCAAGATGGACCACACAGGGACGCCCCGCTTGTCGACCCTGGCCAGCACGCCCGGCATCTCGCGCTCTTCGCCCAACGCGTAGGACAGCCGCGCGGATGTGCCGAGGTAGACGATTCCGGTGCCGGCCGGCGACACCACGGCGTCGATGATCAGGACCACCGCCAACCACGTGGCACCGACCGCGATCGCAAGGGTGTACCAGGCGCCGTAGTCCGACGAGCCGCCGCCAAGTGGGTCGGACCAGTCCTTCGCCACATGAGCGGGATCGACGGCCGCGATGAACGTGGCCTGCAGCAAGATGTAGAGCAGCGCGCCGATCGTCATGGCGACGATGATGGCCTTGGACAAGTCCCTCTTCGGGTTACGCGCCTCACCGGCCAGCTGGACCGCCTGCTCGAAACCCTGCAGGGCGAACACGACGCCCGCCGGTAGGGCCGCGAAGACGCCGTGGACGCCGAACGGCATGAAGCCACCACCGGCGGTGAAGTTGCCGGGGTGGAACGACAATGAGGCGACGACCACGATGGCCAGAAGTGGCACGGCGGTCTTCCACAGCACCACGATCACGTTGCTGTCGGACATGAACTTCGCGCCTGCGAGGTTGATCGCCGTGAACACGATCATCGCCAGGACTGCGACGATGAGGCCACGGCTGTTGAGCAGGCCGGCGTTCTCGCCCTCGGAGGAGATCATCGGGAAGTTCTGATTCACGGCCTGCACGCTGTTGACGTAGGTGATGGCGGCGAGGATCTCGATCGGGGCGATGGCGACCGCCTGCAGCCAGGACGCCCAGCCAGCGGTGAACCCGGCCAGCGCACCGTGGGAGAAGTAGGGGAAACGACCCGTCCCGCCCGCGACCGGGTACGTCGCACCGAGCTCCGCGTAGACCAGGGCCAGCACGGTGAGCATGCCCGCTGCGAGGATCCACGACAGGATCGACGCAGGACCGGCTGTCTCGGCGGCGTTGAGGGCCCCGAGCAGCCATCCCGAACCGATGATCGAGCCGAGCGAGACGAACATGAGACCGTAGAAGCCGACCGAGCGGCGCAACTGGCCAGGCTCGTGCAGCGGAGCATCGACGCTCATCGCAACCCTTCCCGCCATCGCCGGCGACTGCTCGACAGCAGGGCGGACGTCTGGTCTGCACGGAATCGTGCTCACACCGGGGGAGGCTGTCAATCGTCAGAGCCCGATCCAAGGAGCCGGGAGGGCGGCAGATCTGCGCGACACGCCGCGGAGCGGCAGTCCATCGGCGCTTCGCCGCGTCCCGGGGCGCAGACGGTGGCCGAGGTGCTGGCCACGTCCTGGCCCCGATAGAAGGGCGCGAGAACGGCTGGGGAACCTCTCGAGCGGATCAGACTGTGGACGACGAGCGGGTCGCTCCTCCGTCCGTGGTGAATGGATCCGACCTGGCTCCCCCGGCGGTCGCCCGGCTCTCCTAAGGTCGGTGCGTCCGGGACGGCGGCACGATCGTCGTGTGCACGTGCCCGGCGGACCAGGACGGGCCAGATGAGCGAGAGCGGCAGGACGACACCGAGCACCACCTGGACGGAGACAATCCCGGACGACGAGGCGGAGCGATTCGCGTCGTACGCGCGCGAGCTGTCCGAGGTGCAGCGGCGAAAGAACGAGCGCTACGGCGTGGGACGCACCCTGCACCGCAAGCAGCTGCTCGGGCTCGCCGCGACGCTCGACGTGCTGCCCGATCTCCCGGAGCATGCGGCGCACGGGCTCTTCGCCGGCGCCGGGAGTCACGAGGTCCTCGTGCGGCTGTCCAACGGCGGCGTCGACCGGGCGAGGGACGCGACCCCGGACATCCGCGGCTTCGCTCTGAAGGTGCGCGGTGTCACCGGGCCGGGTGCTCTGGGCACGGACACCACGGCCCAGGACTTCCTGCTCATCAACCACGCGACCTTCGCCATCGGCAATGCCGACGACTTCGTCGGCCTCGTCGTTAGCTCGTCGAAGGGCCGCGCGGCAGTGGTGCGCTGGGCGATCGGGCGCTTCGGCCTGCGCGGCGGCCTCGTCCGTCTCAAGGCTGTCGCAGCGTCGTTGGGCACACCGTTCAGCGGCTTCGCGACCGAGACGTTCTGGTCGGCCGCGCCGATCGCGTGCGGCCCGTTCGCCGCCCGGCTGCGGCTCGTCCCCGTGGACCCGGCACCGCCGGCGCCGGATGCTGCGCAGGACTGGGCCGCGGACGTGGCGTCGCGCCTCGCCGCTGGCCCGTTGGCCTACGACCTCCAGATGCAGTTCTTCACCGACGAGGCGACGACGCCGATCGAGGACGCATCGGTCGACTGGCCGACGCCGTACGTCACCGTGGCCCGACTGACGGTCCCGGCGCAGGAGCGCAGTGCCGTCACCGACGAGGCGGTGGAGACGTCGGCATTCGATCCGTGGTGCGCCCTCGCGGACCACCGGCCGCTCGGAAGTGTGATGCGCGCCAGGAAGGCGGCGTACCGCCCCTCGCAGACGGGCCGCGACCTGGCATGACGAAGGCCTCCGCGATCGTCGCGGAGGCCTTCGTCGTCACTCGCTGCGGGTCACGAACCGCCGAGCGCCTTGGCCTTCAGGCTGGCGAACTCCTCGTCGGAGATGACGCCCTTGTCCTTCAGGTCGGCAAGCTTCGTGAGCTCCTCCGCCGTGCTCGTGCCGGCAGCCGGACCGGCCACCGACTGGATGTACTGCCGCTGCGCCTCGGCGTTGGCCTGGGCCTGCTTCACGTTGCGGGCCGCCATGCCCTGGCCGCGCGCGATCAGGTAGACGAACACGCCGAGGTAGGGCACCACGATGATGAAGAACAGCCAGCCGAACTTGCCCCAGCCGCCGAGCTCGTGGTCGCGGAAGATGTCCATCAGGCAGCTGATGAGGATCCAGATCCAGATGAAGAACAGGGTGAACCAGAGCATGCTCCAGAGCAGCTCGCCCGTACCGAACTCCGCCAGTGTGTTCACGAGACCTCAACTCCATGGTGTTTCCGGGCGAGGTGCCCGGTGGCCCTCGTTCCGGGCCCGATCCCATCCTGTCAGGTGGTGCTCGACCCCGTGTGCTCTGAGGGACCGGCCGACACCAGGATCTGCACGCTGAGCAGCAGCACCCACAGCGGGAAGAGCACCACGGCCCAGAACGTCCGCGGTGGGGCGAGCAGCAGGACGAGGGCCGCGGCGTAGCCGACGACCTGCAGCCACATGGGCACGATCCCGGTACGCCGACCCAGGTTCGTCACCACCAGCGTGAACACCGCGGCCATCCGGATGCCGAAGGTCGAGAGGAGCACGGTGCTGGTGGCGCTGAACAGGCGCACCTGCTCGATCGACGCCGAGTTCGGCCCGGCCTGCAGGACGAGCAGCCCGCCGAGCACCGCGGCCGACGAGAACAGCATGGCGACGAAGATCAGGCCGGACCCGAGGAACGTCGTCGCGAAGAGCTTGTCCTCGCGGGCACCGAGCCGCGCGCGGATGACGCCGATGAACCACAGGAACGCGATGCCGGCGTAGGGGACGAGGGTCAGCGCCGAGGACAGCTGTCCGCGACGGGTCGGGTCGCTGATCCACGCGGCCTGGTCGCCGTCGGTCGGGATCGCCTGGTGGATCAGGATCTCGACGGCGATGATGGCCAGCGCGAAGATCACGCCGGCGATGCCGGCGGCTCGCGGCGTGCGCAGCTCCTCGGCGACGCTGCTCGCGAGCGGGGAGTGCCCGGTGGCCGGGCTGGGCGTCGCGGGATCCGGCGGCTGCGTCACGACGGAGTTCTAGCGCAGCGGGACGCCCCGGCGCAGCAGGACGTCAGCCGCAGCGCCGGTCCCGTGGTCGATCCGCACAGGTCCGATGATCTAGGACCGCGGGTTGCGGCCGCGGGGTGACCCCTCGCCGACGGGTGGGGTATACCCTCGTCGGGGCGGCCCCGGCGCTTCTCCCCCGCGGCGCCGGGGGTGGTCCCGCCCCCGTTGCCGCAGTCCAACGACGCACGAAGGTCAGGAGCGGCTGATCCGGGGGTCCGCCGCACCTTCTCGCGACCCGCAGGCGATGATCGAGGCGTCGGTCCTGCGCGGCCGGCGACGGATGTCGTGACAGCGAGGAGTGGACCAGTGTCGACGGTCGCGTTCGTGGGCCTCGGGGTCATGGGCTTCCCGATGGCCGGTCACCTGGTGGCTGCCGGCCACGAGGTCACGGTGTGGAACCGCTCCAGCCCGCGCGCCGACGAGTGGCTCGTCAGACATCCGACGGGGCGCGTGGCCGGGTCAGCGCGTGAGGCGGCGGCCGGCGCGGACGTCGTGATCCTGTGCGTGGGCGACGATGCGTCGGTGCTGGCCGTGCTGGGCGGCGACCACGGCGTGCTGGCCGGCGCCTCACCCGGTTCCGTCGTCGTCGACCACACGACGGTCGCCGCTGTGACCGCACGCCGAGCGGCCGAGGCATGTGCGCTCGCAGGCGTGGCGTTCGTGGACGCACCGGTGTCCGGCGGTCAGGCCGGAGCCGTCGACGGGGTGCTGACCGTGATGGCAGGGGGAGCCGAGGAGGACTTCGCACGGGTCGAGCCCGCGCTCGCGGCGTACAGCGCGAAGCGACGGCTGCTCGGGCCGGTTGGTGCGGGTCAGCTGGCGAAGATGGTGAACCAGATCTGCATCGCGGGCGCGGTGCAGGGCCTCGCCGAGGGCGTGGCCTTCGCGCAGCGCACGGGCCAGGACGTGGGCGCCGTCTTCGACACGATCGGGGCGGGGGCCGCCGGCTCGTGGCAGATGGCCAACCGCTCTGCGTCCATGGCCGAGGACCGGTTCGACTTCGGGTTCGCCGTCGAGCACATGCGCAAGGACCTGGCCAACACCCTGGCCGAGGCAAGGACCGCGGGCGCCGCCCTGCCGATGACGGCGCTCGTCGACCAGTTCTACGCCGAGGTCTGGCAGGCCGGCGGCCGTCGCTGGGACACCTCGAGCCTCATCACGAGGCTCCCGCGCACGAGGCCGGAGGGCTCATGACCATCCCCGCAGCACGCGCTGCGTTCCTCGCCGCTTTCCGCTGGCACGACGGCCATGCCGACGTGTGGCCCGCGTTCGCGGACGGGCCGACGTTCACCGCCATCGTCGACGGCCTGGCGGCACCGTGGGCCGACGCCGGGATCACGAAAGTCGCCGGAGTCGAGTCGCGTGGCTTCCTGCTCGGCGGTGCCGTGGCCGTCCACCTCGGCGTCGGCTTCCAGGCGGTGCGCAAGCAGGGCGCCCTGTTCCCGGGAGCGAAGTCCTACGTCGAGACCGCGGCCGACTACAGCGGTCAGACCCACGCTCTCTCGATGCAGACCACGCTCACGCCGGACGACGTCGTGCTGTTCGTCGACGACTGGGCGCAGAAGGGCTCGCAGGCCCTCGCCGTGAGGACGCTGGTCTCACCGAGCGGCGCGACCTGGGCGGGCGTGTCGATCCTCGTCGACCAGCTCGACGACCGGACCCGGTCGCGGCTCGGGCGGGTCACCTCGCTCGTGAGCGCGGACGAGCTCGGTGACCCCGACGCGTAGTCGCCGCTCGGCAGACGAGACGCGTCCGAGGTCACGGGAGCACGGCGACCGGGTGACGACATCGACACGCGCTGCGTGGCTCCCCGGGCAGGAGTCGACGGAGGTGATGATGGACCGGACGGCGTAGGGGCCGAGACGGAGGAGGACCGGTGGGACGAGCGGCTGCGGCGACGACGCTGGTCCTCGCGCTCGCCCTGGCCGGCTGCAGCAGCGGTGCCGGCGAGCCGACCGCGTCCACCGCTCGGGCATCGGTGACACCCACGCCGACCAGCGCGTCACCTCGTCCGAGCACGGCGAGCCCGACGTCGTCGGCCCTCGACAGCGCGACACCGGACCCGTCGACCTCGCCGACCGCGAGCGCGTCACCCCTCACCGACTACGGCGCGGTGCTCGCCGTCTGGGCTGCGCACCACGACCCTGACGAGCGGTTCGACCCGGGTGCGATGTGGGACCCGACGCCCGGCTGGGGACCGGACGAGGCGAACAACGACAAGGTCAACGACACGGTGGTCACCGGCGGGCGCGTGCTGCGCTACGACATGTACCTGCCGCGGCCGAGCGTCGTGGCGTCCAAGGCGATCACCCTGGCGACCGCCATGCTGCCGAGCGACGCGACCGTCCTCTGGCGTCAGCAGTTCCCGGCCTGCTACGTCGTGCAGCTGAGCAGCGCGACGCTGGGAACCGTGCTCGCCGCCAAGCCGTTCGGCAACCCCCAGGGTCAGGTGCAGCTGCAGCTTCGCAGCGGCTCGCCCACCGGGACGGCGGACCCCTTCGACCCCTCGAAGGTGACGTCGGTACTGGTCCGGCCCGCGATCGCCGCGACGGCCTCGGACTTCATCGGCTGCTGACGGGTCCGCCTCGCGTCCTTCCCCGGGAGCGTGCGGGGGCCCGCGGGGTGCACGATGGATCCATGCTTGATCATGTGGCCGTCCAGTGCGCCGACGTCCCGGTCAGCGCAGCGTTCTACGAGGCGGTGCTCGCGCCCCTGGGTGGGGAGCGACTCATGGACTTCGGCGCCGTCGTCGGATTCGGCGTCCGGCCCGGGCCGGACTTCTGGTTGGGCCCGCAGGACAGCGGCGAAGGCTTCCGCGAGCTGCACGTTGCCTTCGTCGCGGCCACTCGGGCCGACGTCGACGCCTTCTTCACCGCCGCCGTGGGTGCCGGAGCCGCGGTCCTCCACGAGCCGCGCGAATGGCCGGAGTACCACCCCGGCTACTACGCGGCGTTCGTGCGCGACCCCGACGGGAACAACGTGGAGGCTGTCTGTCACGCGCCTCGGTGACCGCGAGTGGGGGACCGCCGGTCAGTTCAGGTCACCATCGCGGTAGTCGCCACCCCGGCCGCCGACTCCGGCGCGCTCGGGAGTCCGCTCGAGCTACCTCCCCAACGGGTCAGGGGGTGAGGGGTGAGGGTGCCTTGAGCCTGTGGGCGCACGGGGGATGTCGTGATCACCTCAAGCCGAGCCCCTCCTGCGCCGACACCGAAACGGGAAGGCGCGTCATGCGGCCGATGGTGAACGGGGAGGTGTGCCTTGGCGATCACGCGGATGAGCCGCGCCACGTTCTCGGCCACCCTCGACTACACCCTGGGCGTGGTGGGCCTCGCGGTCGGGATCCCCTTGCTCGTCCGGTGGCTGATGAATGGCGCGACGATCGACCTCATGGCGCCGGTCGCGGTGCTGCTCGTCGTCGTGATGTCGCGCTACCCGCTGACCCTCGCGCACCGGTCCGGCGACATCCTGATCGGATTCGAGACGTGCGTGCTCGTGTTCCTCGCGCTCACCTCGCCTCCCCTCGAGGCATTCGCGCTCTGGGCGATCGGGACGACCATCGCGAACGCGACGCAGAGCAAGGCGTGGCGGCTGCGCGCCTTCAACGTCGGGCTCACGATCATCGGCGGCGGGATCTTCGTGCTCGTGTTCACCGGCATGGAACCGGAGCCGAACCAGCCGTCGGCGCGGCTCGCCGCCGTGATGCTGGCCTGCGCGGTCTACTTCGCCTACGACCTCGTGGTCACCGCGGGCTCGCTCGCCCTCGAGGACGGCTGCTCGATCAACTCCGTCGTCACCTGGGGCTCGATCCCGATGGGTCTCGCCTGCTTCGTCAGCGTCAACACCCTCGGCTTCCTCGGCGCGCTGCTGCCGTACAAGTCCATGCCGTGGACCCTGCTCCTGCTCGCCGTCCCGATCGGCACGATCCTGGTCGCGGTGCGCTCGGTCAGCGAGAACCGGTTGGCGCACCAGCGGCTCATGGGCCTCCTGGAGACGGCGACCCACGCCCCGGACTGGTCCGACGAGGACGAGATCGAGGCATCCCTGGTCGTTCAGGCCGAGCGGACGCTGCGCCAGACCACCGCGTCGTTCCGCGACGCACCTCCCGTGCCGCCGGAGATCGGCGCGCTCGTGGACGTGCCCGGACGTCCGCCGCGTCACCTCGTGGTGACCCCTCACGTCTCGAGCCACGAGTTCGACGAGCACGACAGGGCAGCGCTCGAAGCCCTCACCGCGGTGGGTGTCTCCGCGTTCAACCGTCGGCGGCTGTCCGACGAGATGACCTACCTCGCGCGGCACGACGCCCTCACCGGGCTCCACAACCGGGCGATCTTCACCGACCGGCTCACCCAGGCGCTCCATCGACGCGCGCCGCGCGGCCAGGTGGCCGTGCTCTACGTCGACCTCGACGGGTTCAAGGAGGTCAACGACCTCCTCGGGCACGAGGCCGGCGACCTCCTCCTGGTGCACGTCGCCGAGCGGATCAACCAGTGCCTCCGCCTCGGCGACACCGCCGCGCGGCTGGGCGGCGACGAGTTCGGCATCCTCCTCGACGACCTCACCGACGAGGAGCAGGCCGACCGTGTGGGCGAGCGGCTCCTCGAGGCCCTGTCGCACGCCTTCGTCGTCGAGCATCGTCACGTCCGGGTCCAGGCGAGCATCGGCATCGCGTTCTCCGGCACCGAGGCGACCACCGCCGAGATGCTCATCAACAGCGCCGACACCGCGATGTACGCCGCGAAGAACCGTGGCAAGGGCCGGGCCGAGAGGTTCCTCCCCGAGATGCGGGAGGCCGAGCTCTCCCGCCTCGAGCTCGAAGGAGCCCTGCGCGAGGCTGTTCGGAACGGCGCGATCGGACTGCACTTCCAGCCGGTCGTCGACCTCGTGTCCGGCGAGATCGACGGCTTCGAGGCGCTCGCCCGGTGGACGCATCCGACGCTCGGTGCTGTGCGTCCGGACATCTTCATCGCAGCGGCGGAACGCCTCGGCATCATCCGTACGCTGGGTGCCCAGCTGCTCGAGAGGGCCCACGAGGGCGGCCGTCGGCTCACGGCCGCGGCCGGGCGGCCGCTGTCCATCGGCGTCAACCTCAGCGCGATGCAGGTGACCGACCCCGTGCTGCCCGAGCGGGTGCAGGAGCTGAGCGCCGCCTTCCCCGACATCCGCCTGGTGCTCGAGCTCACCGAGGGCATCCTCCTGGGTGACGACCCCTCGACCGTCTCCGCGCTGCACCGTCTGCGCGACGCGGGCGCACGGCTCGCCGTCGACGACTTCGGAGTCGGCTACTCCTCGGTGGGCTACCTGCACCGGCTCCCCGTCGACATCCTCAAGATCGACAAGCTGTTCGTGGCCGAGCTGCACGACGCCCGCTCACGCGCCCTGGTCGAGGGCGTCGTGGCCATGGCCCGGGCGATGGACCTCACCGTCATCACCGAGGGCGTCGAGGACTGGGAGAGTGCGATCGCGCTGCGCGACCTGCGCTGCGAGTTCGCGCAGGGCTACGTCTTCAGCCGACCGGTCGACCTCGCCGCGGCGTGCCGGCTGGCGGAGGCAGGGGTCATCGACGTCAGTGCGATGACGGACCTCGACGTGATCGACTCGCTTCCTGCGTAGTGCGTCGCGACGGACCCGGCCATTGGGCTACGGCATGCGAATAGTGGGATACTCGTGACGCGGCCAGGACTGGTCGCGGAGGAGCGCACCATGCGGAAGTCACGTCCCGAGAGCACGTCCACCCACTCCGTCCAGCCCCTGCGGCACGTGGTCACCCGCATCCCGCAGCCCGGGCGACGGCGTCTGGCTCTCGAGGCCGAGAACCGCAAGGTCGGGGCGCAGATCGGTCCGCGGATCTCCTGGATCCACTGACCGCGCCCGTTCGACCCTGACGCACGCCACCGTCGCGGGTGACGAACCCGTGAACATCCGGCTGCGCGCTGCCCGATCGCGCCGTACTGCCTAGGGTGTGCGCGGGAGGTCGATATGGAGCTCACGGCCGAGGAACTTCGTCTGCGCGAAGCGCGCCAGGGCGTGCCCTGGCGGCGCTGGGGTCCCTACCTCAGCGAGCGCCAGTGGGGCACGGTCCGCGAGGACTACAGCGACGACGGCGACGCCTGGTCGTACTTCACGCACGACATGGCGCGGTCGCGGGCCTACCGCTGGGGCGAGGACGGTCTCGCGGGGGTCAGCGACGACCGCGGCCTCGTCTGTCTCGCGCTTGCGCTGTGGAACGGCAACGACCCCATCGTGAAGGAACGTCTCTTCGGCCTCACCAACGCCGAGGGCAACCACGGCGAGGACGTCAAGGAGTACTACTTCTACGTCGACAACACGCCGACCCACTCGTGGATGCGCTGGCGGTACAAGTACCCGCAGGCTGCCTACCCATACGACGACATCGTGCGCACGAACGACGAGCGGGGCTACGCCGACCAGGAGTACGAGCTGATCGACACCGGCGTCTTCGACGACGACCGCTACTTCGACGTCGAGGTCGACTACGCCAAGGCCGGTCCCGACGACCTCCTCATGCGCGTGACGGTGCGCAACCGCGGCGACGCCGAGGCACCCATCGACGTCCTCCCGACCCTCTGGTTTCGCAACACCTGGTCGTGGGGCCGGCCCGACGGCCGGCCTGTGCTCGAGGCGATCGACGGGCCACGTCCGGCAGTGCGGGTGTCGCACCCGGTCGTCGGTGACTACGTCCTGCACGCACCGGTCGGGTCCACCCTAATGTTCACCGAGAACGAGTCGAACGACGAGCGGCTCTTCGGCACGCCGAACAGGTCCCCCTTCGTGAAGGACGGCGTGAACGAGGCCCTCGTCCACGGCCGCACCGAGGCCGTCAACGCCGAGCGCGGGACGAAGGTCGCCGTGCACCTGCACGCCGACGTCCCCGCCGGCGGCGCGGTGTCGTGGACGCTGCGGCTCGACCGCGAGGCGCCGTCAGGAGCCGGCCGGTTCGCCGACGCCGACGCCGACGCCGTGCTCACGACGCGCCGCGCGGAGGCAGACGCCTTCTACGCCGCCGTTACCCCACCGTCGATGGACGCCGACGCCGCGTCGGTGCTCCGGCAGGCGCTCGCGGGGATGCTCTGGAGCAAGCAGCACTACTACTTCGACCTCGACACCTGGCTGCGCGAGCACGGCGGCCACCCTCTCCGGGTGCCCCGCAAGCCCGGCGTCCGCAACGCCGAGTGGTTCCATATGGTCAACGACGACATCATCTCGATGCCGGACAAGTGGGAGTACCCCTGGTACGCCGCGTGGGACCTCGCGTTCCACACCGTCGCGCTCGCGATGGTCGACCCGGACTTCGCCAAGGGACAGCTCGATCTCATGCTGTCGACGCCGTACCTCCACCCCACCGGCCAGATCCCGGCGTACGAGTGGAACTTCAGCGACGTCAACCCGCCTGTGCACGCCTGGGCGCTGTCGCTCGTCTACGGACTCGAGCGGCAGATGTCCGACTCCGGCGACGAGCTCGACATCTCCGCCGACGACGTCGACTTCCTCAAGAAGGCGTTCGGCAAGCTGCTGCTCAACTTCACCTGGTGGGTCAACCGCAAGGACCCGTCGGGGAAGAACGTGTTCCAGGGCGGCTTCCTCGGCCTCGACAACATCGGAGTCTTCGACCGGAGCAAGGGGATCCCGTCCGGCGGCACGCTCGAGCAGTCCGACGGCACGGCGTGGATGGCCTTCTTCAGCCAGAACATGCTCGAGATCTCCATGGCGCTGGCCGAGCACGACCCCGCGTACGAGAGCTTCATCGAGAAGTTCGTCCACCACTGGTTCCAGATCGCCATGGCGATGGACCCGCTCGGCGAGCACCCCGACGAGATGTGGGACGAGGAGGACGGCTTCTTCTACGACGTCCTGCGCCTGCCGGACGGCACCGGACGCCGGATCGAGGTGCGCTCGCTCGTCGGCCTGCTCCCGCTGTGCGCGACGTCGGTGCTGCCCGAGGAGATGCTGGCGCGGTTCCCGGGAGTGCGCGCGCAGGTGGGTCACTACCTCGAGCGCAACGAGGACCTGCTCGGCGGCATCGCCGACCCGCGGGTCCCCGGCGTCGACGGCCGCCACCTGCTGGCGCTCGTCGACGAGACGAAGCTGCGCCGTATCCTGTCGAAGATGCTCGACGAGGAGCGGTTCCTCGGGCCGCACGGGATCCGCTCGGTCTCGAAGTGGCACGACCAGCACCCCTACACCCTCGAGCTCGACGGTCAGAGCTACACCGTGAAGTACGAGCCGGCGGAGTCCGACAGCGGCATGTTCGGCGGGAACTCCAACTGGCGCGGTCCGGTCTGGTTCCCCATCAACCTGCTCCTGGTCCGCGCGTTGCTGCAGTTCTACCTCTACTACGGCGACGACTTCCGCGTGGAGTGCCCGACGGGGTCCGGCGTCGAGAAGACGCTGTTCGAGGTCGCGCACGAGCTGAGCGACCGGCTGGTGTCGACCTTCACGAGGGACGCGGACGGCCGTCGACCTGTCTACGGCGACACCGATAAGTTCCAGGTCGACCCGAACTGGCGCGACGAGGTCCTGTTCTACGAGTACTACAACGGCGACAACGGGGCGGGCGTGGGGGCGTCGCACCAGACCGGCTGGAGCGGCGTCGTGGCCCGCCTCGCGCAGCTGTTCGCCAGCACCGACGCGGAGACGATCCTGCACGGCTCGATCCGGCCGCTGACGGTTCCCTACCGTCGGCTCATGGACTCGCCCCTGGGCGATGCGGATGCGGCCCGCCGGGCGCGCGGTGCGCATGACGGGACGAGTGGCTGACCATGCCGCGGATCGCCGTGACCGGTGGCATGGGCAAGCTGGGCCGCGCCGTGGTGGCCGACCTCCGGGAGCACCGCTACGAGGTCGTGGTGCTCGACCAGGTCGTGCCGGCCGGGTGGACGGAGGGCGTGACCCGGGTCGACCTGACCGACTACGGCCAGGTGCTCGGGGCGCTCACGCGGGTCGACGACCGCTACGCGGGAGTCGACGGTGTGGTCCACCTCGCGGCGATCCCCGCGCCGGGCATGGCGCCCAACGCCGCGACCTTCGCGAACAACGTCGTGAGCACCTACAACGTCTTCGAGGCTGCTCGGGTCGCCGGAATCACGAACATCGTCTGGGCCTCCAGCGAGACGGTGCTGGGCCTTCCGCTCGACACGCCGCCGCCCTACCTCCCGATCGACGAGGACTACCGCGTCCGCCCGGAGTCGTCGTACTCGCTCGGCAAGGCGGTCGACGAGGAGATGGCCTACCACTTCTGCCGCTGGAGCCCGGACACCAAGATCGTCGGGCTCCGCTTCTCGAACGTGATGGAACCGCACGACTACGCCGCCTTCCCCGCCTTCGACGCCGACCCGCAGCTGCGCAAGTGGAACGCGTGGGGCTACATCGACGCGCGCGACGGTGCGCAGGCCGTGCGTCGGGCGCTCGAGCTCGAGGTCACGGGCTACGACGTGTTCATCGTGGCCAACGCCGACACCTGCATGAGCACGCCGAGCGCGGAGCTCGCCGCCCTCGTCTTCCCGGACGTGCCGCTGCAACGCCCGGTGGAGGGCACGGAGACGCTGCTCTCGATCGACAAGGCGCGTCGCGTCCTCGGCTACGAGCCGCAGCACTCCTGGCGCGACGCCTTCACGGCGACGACCTGACGGCAGAAGGGACCCACCTAGCCGATCTCGGACGTGGAGGCGCCGAACACCTCGGCCAGGGAGACGTCGGGGACGACGCCGCGCACCATGCGCACCCGGGCCGAGGACTCGCTCAGGCCGTGCGACCCGGCGAGGGCCACCGCGTTGGTGTTCACCATCGGCACGTCGAGGTGCAGCGGTGACCCCGCCGCGTGCTCCGACAGCGCGCAGGATGCCGTCGGCGATCACCGGGCGGCCGGCGCACAGCGGACCCACCAGGAAGCCGAAGACGCAGCGCCGCACGACCCCCATGCCCACGACCTTGCCGCCGTCGACCGCTGCGAGACCGAGACCGCCCGCCGGCCTGATCCAGTGCCGCAGGAACTCCGGGCGCTCGGCACCGACGTGCGCGGGGTGGTACGCCACGACCTCGGCGGCGGGCACCGCAGCCAGGTTGCGCAGCTGGGCGGAGGACGCACCCCGCGCGAGGACCTGGCCGACGCCGCTCATCCGTACCGTGCGGTGAGTGGCCCGGAACCCGACCTCCTCGGCGCTGCCCACGAGGGCGGGGACGGCGTCGAGGACGATCCCGGCCCCGGGCGACAGCCGCTCGGAGAGGCCGTCGACCAGCGTCGCGAGGGCGGTGCGGTCGATGCCCTGGCCCCGGAGCTCCGGACGGGCGATGGTCAGTCCCATCACGCCGAGGCGGTCGCCGTGCGACACCGCGGAGGCTCCACCGACGAGGACGCCGTCGACCTCGATGCCCCAGAAGCCCGCGGGGTCCGTGGCCCAGAAGGCCTCCGCGTCGTCGCGGCCCGGGTTCCAGCCCTCCTCGGCGGCCCAGCCGATGAGGACGTCGAGCTCCTGGCGCGACAGGCGGCGCAGCACCGGCATCTCGGCCGCGTCGAGCTCGACCCGCAGGATCGCCGGCCCGGCGTCGGCGACCGACTGTGCCGCGGTCAGCAGCGTCCTCCGGGACGCGAGGAGGGTCGAGGCGTGACCGCCGGCTCGGCCGGGCCACGCGGCAGTGGCGGCGGGGGCGACGATCGAGGGTCGGGCCGTGCTGATCGTGACGGTCCGACGTGCCGGCCGGGCCGGGGTCGCGCTCTGTGCCGCGGCCGCCGGGCCGACGAAGCCGGGCGTGGTCACCTCGGCGACGCCTGGGTCGGCACGTCCGGGAGCACCGTCCAGCGAGGGATGCAGGCCGCCTGGCCGTGGTGGTGGCCGTCGGCGTCGACGAGGTTCCACAGCATGGCGTCGTGGATCTCGAACCGGGTGCCGGACGACGCGATCCGGACGCCGCGGTAGCCGTCGACGTAGCCCTTGTTCCGCGCGCGGCGCAGCATCCGGGCGCGCTCCGAGCTCCCGGCCGGCTCTGACGACAGACGCGAGGGCATCGACGTGAAGTCGTCCCAGGTGCGCTCGAAGAGCCCAAGCCCGGTCCGGTTCGCATAGACGAAGACAGGATCCTTGCAGGTGTCGTGGGCGACGAGCGCGAACGGCGCCTCGGCAAGAGCGGCTGCGACGTCTCCGGAGCCGTCGAGCCCCTCCAGCAGGTCGCGACCGGTCAGCGCCAGGAGGCTGTCGCGCACGAGGGTCGCCAGCTGGTGCGACTGCTCGGGGTTCATCGGTCGACGACCTCGTTCCGGGACGGGCACGGCCACGGGTTCCCCGCGCCGCGATCGTGCCTCGCCCACCCTCCCGATGACCGCAGGGACGCTCAAGGTTCGCTCTGCTTCTCCGCGACACTCCGCGCCGGCGCTCGTGAGTGGCGCGGCACGAACCCACCGTCTGCCAGGCTTGCGGCCGTCGATGTCGACCCGAGGAGCGGTCATGGGATTCGGTCAGGCAGTCAGCACCTGCATGTCGAAGTACGCCACCTTCTCCGGGCGTGCCCGTCGCAGCGAGTACTGGTGGTTCGTCCTGTTCCAGGTCGTCGTGCTCGCGGTCGCCGCGGGTCTCGACAACGTGCTCCACACCACCGTCAGCGGCGGTGGCATCGGGTGGGTCTACCTCATCGCGGTGCTCGCCCTGGTGGTGCCCGGCATCGCCGTCACCATCCGGCGGCTGCACGACACCGGCCGGTCCGGCTGGTGGTGGTTCCTGTCGCTGCTGTGCGGCGTCGGCGCCATCGTCGTGTTCGTCTTCTGCCTGATCGACACGACGCCGGGGCCGAACCAGTACGGCCCCTCACCGAAGGGCTGACGGACTCCGCCGCTCAGCCGACCCGGCCCGTCAGCGTCGCGTCGGCCGCGTCGGCCGCGAACCGTCGGCGCACGTTCTCGGTCAGCGCGCTGGAGAGGCCGGCCTGCGCCACGGCACCCAGGAAGGCGTCGGCCGGGACCCGCCACACCACGGTGCCCTCGTTCGCCGTCACGGTGGCCGTGCGCGGCACGCCGTGCAGGAGGCCGATCTCGCCGAAGTACGACGGGCTCGTCATGGTGCGCAGGAACGTCTCCGACCCGCTCGTCCCGTGCGTGACGTCGACGCTGCCGATCACCAGCACGAACAGGGCGTCCGCGTCGTCGCCCTCGGTCACGATGCGCGTGCCGGCCGTGGGGGTCTCCTCGACGGCGCGGTCGGCGACGTCGTAGAGCGTGGCGCGGGTGGCGTCGTGGAACAGCGTGAGCCGTCGCAGGACGTCGACCCGGGGGTCGAGCGCGGCGAGGGCCGCTGCTCCGGTGCGGTCGAACCTGACGAGCCCGGGCAGCACGGCGAGCTGCAGCACCACGGGGACGAGCGCGGCCACGACGAGCGTCGTCGTGAGGCCGAAGGCGCCGAGCAGGAGCGGCGCGGCGACGGCCCCCGTGCAGGTTCCCGCGAGCACGAGCGAGTGCGTGAGCCCGAACACCGGGCCCGCTGCCGACGACGGGATGCCGCGCTGAAGACCGGCGACCACCGTGGCGGTCGCGACCACCGCGCCGAAGCCGCGCAGCCCTTGGACCAGAAGGCTCTCGGCCAGATCGGGCTGGAGCAGGAACACCAGCAGGGGCAGCGAGTAGAGGACGAGCCCGCCCGACGCCGTGCTCGTCCGCATAATCGACCGAGACCTCAGCAGCCACGCCGCCGCGAGCCCGCCGACGCCCGCGCCCGCCAGCAGCCAGCCGTACCCGCGCGTTCCCTGGTTGAGCTGCGCGGTGGCGATGACCGCCAGCAGCACGATGTCGATGCCGTAGACGAGGGCGGCGATGGTCCGCGTCGCCAGCAGCGGCCAGGCCGTGCGCACGGCGGAGTGGTAGGTGTCGCTGGCGGTGCGGCCGTCGGCGCGCTGCGTGCGGCGCACGTGGCGGCTCGCCGCCGCCGTCACCCCCGCCAGCAGCGCGGCGCTGACCGCGAAGGTCACGCCGTTGAGCACGAACAGCACCGCGGGGGTCGTCACCGCCAGGACGACCGCCGCGATCGCCGGCCCCAGGGCGGTGGCGATGGACTCCCAGGTGCTGAGCAGCAGCGCGGTTCGCGCGAGCCGGGACTCCGTCACGACGTCGGCGGCGACGGACAGCGCGGCCGAGTTCTGCACCCGCGCGGCGCCCGAGCTCAGCGCCGCCAAGGCGATCGCGAGGACGAGCGAACCGTGCACGAAGGCGACGGCGGCCAGCGCGATCATGATCAGCGCGCAGACGGCGTCGGCGGACACGGCGACGGTGCGCTGGGGGTACCGTCCGGCGATCCGGCTGCCCCACGAGGTGATGAGCAGTGCCGGGACATAGCGGCCGACCGTGGCGATGGCCACCCAGGCGGTCGAGTGCGTCTCCTGGTAGGCGTACACCGCGATGCCGACGTTGTAGCTCCACGTCCCGAGCGCCGAGACGGCCACGGAGGTCACGATCCGGTTCGTGTCGCGGGCGGACGTCGCGAGTCCGGGTGCCGTCGTCACGGGCGAACGCTAGAAGGCGGGCGACCCGCGCCGGGGACAACCCGTGCGGACCCCAGGTGAACGCTCGGTGAACGCCAGGTTCTCACTGGGTCTACGCCGGCCGGCGGCCGGAGATCCGGCCGGTCAGCGCGTCGGCCGCCGCCGAGGCCGCGCCACCCAGCCGGGCCCGGTGCCTCACGTCCGCGGTGTCCGCGAACGTCAGGGCGACGGCGGCGATGGGACGCGAGCCGTGGTCGAACACGCACGCAGCCACCGAGGCGTACCCCTCGGTGACCTGGCCGTCCTCCTCGGCGTAGCCCTGGTGCTTCTCGCGCCGGATCGTCTCGCGCAGCTCGCGCAGCGTCTGCGGGCCTCGTCCCGTGCGGCTCGAGAACGAGGCGGCGCTCGGATGCAGGGCCCGCACCTGCGCGGCCGGCAGGTGCGCGAGCATCGCGCGGCCGCTCGCCGTGAGGTGGGCGGGGAGGCGTACCCCGACGTTGGTCACGAGGGTCAACGGGGAGCGCGGCTGCTCCTTGAGCAGGTAGACCGTCTCGGCACCCTGCAAGATCCCGAGCTGCGCGGTCTCGCGGGTCTGCTCGACCAGGCGTGCGAGCAGCGGCCGCGCGAGCCGCTCCAGCGGGTCGTGCCGGAGGTAGGCGGACCCAACCTCGAATGCGGCGACACCGAGACCGTAGGCGCGCTCCTCGGGCAGGTGCACGACGAAGTCCGCTGCGTGCAGCTCGGCGAGCAGGTGGTAGGTCGTCGACCTCGGCAGGCCGAGCTCGCGGGCGATCGAGGTGGCGCCGGCCGGCCCCGGCCGCGAGGCGAGGAAGGTCAGGATCCGCAGGGCCTGGCGCGCTGCGGGGACGTTGCTCGAGGGCACCTGTCCTCCTCTCCGCCCGGGGGTGCATCTGGGATCCCAGACAGTGAATCACGCCGTCCGGCAGCGTGCGGTCCGGCGAACCGGTGGAATGTGGTCGTCCCGCACGCGAGCCTCAGGAGCCACCATGTCCGCACCGACCGTCTCCGGCCCCCGTCCCGTCCGCGCGGCGCGCGGCACCGAGCTATCGACCCTGGGCTGGCCGCAGGAGGCCGCGCTGCGCATGCTCCAGAACAACCTCGACCCCGAGGTCGCGGAGCACCCCGACAAGCTCGTCGTCTACGGCGGCACCGGGAAGGCAGCGCGCGACTGGGCGTCCTTCGACGCGCTCCAGCGGACCCTGCGCACCCTCAAGGGCGACGAGACCATGCTCGTCCAGAGCGGTCGCCCCGTCGGCGTCTTCACTACCCACGAGTGGGCCCCGCGCGTGCTCATCGCCAACTCGAACCTGGTGGGGGACTGGGCCAACTGGGAGGAGTTCCGCCGGCTCGAGGCGCTCGGGCTCACGATGTACGGCCAGATGACCGCCGGATCGTGGATCTACATCGGCACGCAGGGCATCCTGCAGGGCACCTACGAGACGTTCGCCGCGGTCGGCGAGAAGCACTTCGGCGGCACGCTGGCCGGCACGATCACCCTGACCGCCGGGCTCGGAGGCATGGGCGGCGCCCAGCCGCTCGCGGTCACCATGAACGACGGCGTCGCGATCTGCGTCGACTGCGACCCGCGCGCGATCTCGCGGCGCATCGAGCACCGCTACCTCGACGTGGCGGCCGACAGCGTCGAGCACGCGCTCGAGCTCGCGGTGCAGGCGCGCGACGCCCGCCGTGGACTGTCCATCGGGCTGCTCGGCAACGCCGCGGTCCTGGTGCCGCAGCTGCTCGCGATGGACGCCCCGATCGACATCGTGACCGACCAGACCTCGGCGCACGACCCGCTGTCCTACCTGCCGGTCGGCATCGAGTTCGAGGACATGGCCGGCTACGCCGCCAAGGACCCGCAGGAGTTCACCCGGCGAGCCCGCGAGTCCATGGCCGCGCACGTCGAGGCGATGGTCGGCTTCATGGACAAGGGCGCCGAGGTCTTCGACTACGGCAACTCCATCCGCGGCGAGGCGCAGCTCGCGGGCTACTCCCGCGCGTTCGACTTCCCCGGGTTCGTCCCGGCGTACATCCGCCCGCTGTTCTGCGAGGGCAAGGGCCCGTTCCGCTGGGCCGCGCTTTCCGGCGACCCGGCCGACATCGCCAAGACGGACGCAGCGATCCTCGAGATGTTCCCCGACAACGCGAACCTGCAGCGGTGGATCCCGATGGCCCAGCAGCGCGTCCACTACCAGGGCCTGCCTGCGCGCATCTGCTGGCTGGGATACGGCGAGCGCCACCTCGCCGGCATCAGGTTCAACGACATGGTCGCCTCGGGCGAGCTGTCCGCACCGATCGTCATCGGTCGCGACCACCTCGACTGCGGATCGGTGGCCTCGCCGTACCGCGAGACCGAGGCGATGGCCGACGGCTCGGACGCGATCGCCGACTGGCCGCTGCTCAACGCGATGGTCAACGTCGCGTCGGGCGCCTCGTGGGTCTCGATCCACCACGGCGGTGGAGTGGGAATCGGTCGCTCGATCCACGCCGGACAGGTCGCGGTCGCCGACGGCACGAAGCTCGCGGGGGAGAAGCTGCTGCGGGTGCTCACCAACGACCCGGGCATGGGCGTGATCCGGCACGTCGACGCCGGCTACGACCGTGCGGTAGAGGTCGCCGACGAGCGCGGGGTCCGCATCCCGATGCGCGAGAACGGCTGATCGGCTTGACCAGTCGCGGCTCCGTGCTGGTCGACGGCATCGGCGAGCTCGTCACCAACGACCCGGCGCTGGGCGACGGCCCCCTCGGGATCGTCCGTGACGCCGCCGTGCTCGTCGTCGACGGCGCGGTGGCCTGGGTCGGGGCGCGAGCGTCGGCGCCCGACGCCGTGGTCGACGAGCGGGTCGACGCCGGTGGCGCTGCCGTGATCCCCGGCTTCGTCGACAGCCACGGGCACCTCGTCTTCGCCGGGGAGCGCGCCGAGGAGTTCGCCGCGCGAATGGCCGGGCGGCCCTACTCCGCGGGCGGGATCCGCTCGACAGTCTCCGCGACGCGTGCCGCGAGCGACGACGCCCTCGCGGCGAACGTCGTCAGGCTGGTGGCCGAGGCGGCCGCCAGCGGAACCACGACGACCGAGTGCAAGTCCGGCTACGGGTTGTCGGTCGAGGACGAGGCGCGCTCCCTGCGCGCCGCAGCCCCGTACGTCGACGAGGTCACCTTCCTGGGCGCCCACGTCGTGCCGCCCGAGTACGTCGACCGCGTCGACGACTACGTCGCGCTCGTCACCGGCCCGATGCTCGAGGCCTGCGCGCCGCACGCGGGCTGGATCGACGTCTTCTGCGACCGGGGGGCGTTCGACGGCGACCAGGCGCGCGAGATCCTGCGCGCGGGGATGGCTAGCGGGCTCCGGCCGCGCATCCACGCCAACCAGCTCGGGCAGGGCCCGGGCGTGCAGGTGGCCGTCGAGGTCGGCGCTGCGTCCGCCGACCACGTGACGCACGCGTCCGACGCCGACGTCGAGGCCCTCGCCTCGAGCGACACGGTCGCCACGCTGCTGCCCGGCGCCGAGTTCTCGACCCGTGCCGAGTACCCGGACGCGCGCCGGCTCATCGACCGCGGCGTGACCGTGGCCCTCGCTGCCGACTGCAACCCGGGGTCGTCGTACACGACGAACCTGCCGTTCTGCATCGCGGTGGCCGTGCGCGACATGCGCATGACGCCGTCCGAGGCGGTGTGGGCGGCCACCGCGGGCGGTGCCCGGGCGCTGCGACGCTCCGATGTCGGGCACCTCGGCGTCGGCGCGCGCGGTGACCTCGTGCTGCTCGACGCGCCCAGCCACCTGCACCTGGCCTACCGTCCCGGTGTCCCTCTCGTCCGGTCGGTGTTCCGTGCCGGTGCACGCGTCCGCTGACGTCCCCGATGAAGGAGTGCTCCCCATGACCGCAGCCTCGGAGGTCGTCGTGCTCGACGATCGCGGCGTCACGATCGACGACGTGATCGCTGTCGCGCGCGACGGCGCGCGGGTGGAGTTCACCGAGCGATCGCTGGCGGGCATGGCCGTCACCCGGGCGCGGATCGACGAGCTCGCCGGCGCGGCGGAGCCGAAGTACGGCATCTCGACGGGCTTCGGGGCGCTCGCGACCCGGCACATCTCGCCCGACCTCCGCACGCAGCTGCAGCGCTCGCTGATCCGCTCGCACGCCGCCGGCATGGGCGACCCGGTGGAACCCGAGGTCGTTCGCGCGTTGATGTTCCTGCGCCTCAAGACATTGGCGTCCGGACGTACGGGGATCCGGCCCGTCGTCGCCGAGACGATGGCCGAGCTGCTCAACGCGGGGATCACCCCCGTGGTACGGGAGTTCGGGTCGCTCGGCTGCAGCGGCGACCTCGCGCCGCTCTCGCACTGCGCGCTCGTGCTCATGGGCGAGGGCCACGTCTGGGGGGCGGACGGCGAGATCGTCGAGTCCGGTCCGGTCCTCGCCGCATCCGGGATCGAGCCCGTGGTGCTGCAGGAGAAGGAGGGCCTCGCCCTCATCAACGGCACCGACGGCATGCTCGGCATGCTCGTCCTGGCGATCGCCGACCTCGAGCAGCTGTGCGACGTCGCCGACGTCACGGCGGCGATGAGCGTCGAGGCGCTGCTCGGCACCGACCGGGTCTTCCTCCCCGAGCTGCACGAGCCGCTGCGCCCTCACCCGGGCCAGACCCGCAGCGCCGCCCGCATGCTCGCGGTCCTCGCCGGCTCGCCGATCGTCGCTTCGCACCTCGAGGGCGACACCCGCGTGCAGGACGCCTACTCGCTGCGCTGCGCCCCGCAGGTGGCGGGCGGGGTCCGCGACACCATCGCGCACGCACGTCTCGTCGCCGGGCGCGAGCTCGCCGCAGCGGTCGACAACCCGGTGGTGCTGCCCGACGGACGGGTCGAGTCGAACGGCAACTTCCACGGCGCTCCCGTGGCCTACGTCCTGGACTTCCTCGCGATCGTCTCCGCCGACCTCGGCTCGATCTCCGAGCGGCGCACCGACCGCCTGCTCGACAAGGCGCGCTCCCACGGTCTGCCGCCGTTCCTGGCCGACGACCCCGGTGTCGACAGCGGCCTGATGATCGCCCAGTACACGCAGGCCGCGCTGGTGTCGGACAACAAGCGGCTGGCGGTCCCGTCGTCGGTCGACTCCATCCCCAGCTCGGCGATGCAGGAGGACCACGTCTCGATGGGGTGGTCCGGGGCGCGCAAGCTGCGCCGGTCGGTCGACAACCTGCGTCGTATCCTCGCGGTCGAGCTGGTCGCGTCTTCGCGCGGCATCGACCTCCGTGCACCGCTGAAGCCCGGTCCGGCGACCGGGGCGGTCGTGCACGCGCTGCGCGAGACCGTCCCCGGCCCGGGTGCCGACCGCTACCTCGCGCCCGAGCTGGCAGCGGCGTACGAGTTCGTCCTCACGGGCGGCATCGAGCGCGCCATCTCCGACGCCGGCATCACCCTGCCCTGACACGGCTGCGCTCCCGGGCCTTCCGCCGGGAGCGCAGCCGGATCACCCGTCAGCAGGTGCTTCCGGAGCACTGGTCGGGGAAGTTCCCGCTGACCAGTGAGCCGGCCACCTGGTAGGCGGCCGTGGTGAAGATACCGCCGCCCAGCACCGGCAGTCCCGCCGTTGCGCTCAGCGAGTTCGCCGACACTGTGCTGTCGCGCAGCACGAGGGACGGGTTCGGGTCCGGCGAAGTTGGCGATGCCACCTCATGGATCCCGCCCCACCGGCGGGCCCCGTCGTCGGGGCCGCTCGCTGTCGAGGGTCCGCGGCCCGCGCCACGGGGTCATCAGCGGTGACTGCGATGGGTCTCGGGGCTACCACGTAGGGACGACCGAGAGGTGGCGTCACCGCGAGGTGTCACGAGCGCTGACGCCACCTCTCGGGGGACGTCAGCGGCTGAGCGTGGCCACCCGGTCGAGGCTGGCGCTGGAGATCTGCGTCCTCGCGGCGTCGTGGGTGATCGTGGGCGTGCCGTCGCCGGGCTGCGGTCCGTAGTCGCCGAAGAAGGCGTGGACGCCGCCCTCGACCACCGTGTACGTCGTGCCCCTCGGCAGATCGGCCCTCGAGGCGTCGATCTTCGCAGGGGTGGCGAGGCCGTCCTCGCTGCCCGAGATCGAGAGCACGTCGGCCGTCAGCGACGAGCTCATGTCCGTCGCCGGGTACGACGCATACAGCAGCAGCCCGACCACGGGTGCCGTCGCGTCGGAGTCGTGGTCGTCGGCGTCGATCGCCGCGACCGTGCCGGCGAGCGAGTGCCCGCCCACGATCCATCGGGTGACGTCGGGATACGCCGCCCGCGCGGACTCGAAGGCCGTCGTCGCGAGGAACGCGATGCCGACCGGCTGCTTCGCGATCACGACGACGTGACCCGCCTCGGCCACCGGGCGCAGCACCGCGGCGTAGGCGCGGGCGTCGACGCGCGCACCGGGCTGGAAGAACAGGGCGGTGGTGCTCGGCGTCGCCGTGGGCGTCAGCACGATCTGCGTCGGGTACTCGGCCACGGTGACCTTCGGGTCCGAAGCCATCGCAGCGAGAGCAGGTTCCTGCGCCGTGAACGGCTTCAGCCACGCGACGACGCCGATGGCTGCGACGGAGGCGCCGATGAGCAGGATCCGCAGCACTCGGCGTCGGCGACGTCGCTCGGACAGCGGGCGCCGGGTGCTGAGACCCACGTAGACCGACAGCGCGAGCGTGATGGTCAGCAGCACGGCGTAGAGCGGGTGGCCGTGCACCACGACGGGCCACGCCGTGAGGAGCACCCACAGCACGACCAGGAGGCCCGCCGCCGCGACGGCCCGCGTGACCCACGCGATCACGCCGGGGGACTGGCTCTGGCCGGCCTCGGGGCCTTCGGCGACGGGGCCGGAACCCGAGTCGGACGCGTCGGTCATGACGACTCCTCGGGCGCAGTGCGGGTCGTCGGGTAGAGGCCGAGCGCGTACGAGGCGATGGCGACGGCTGCGCCGATGGCCATGACGAAGGACGCGGCGTCGTCGCTGGTGTCACTCATGAACGTCGAGCCTCCGCCGATCGCGGTGACGATGCCGAGGATCCCGAGGCCTGAGGCGATCACCCAGCCGCGGTCGCGGTCCCGCACGGCGAGGACGGCGATCCAGACCCCGAGGACGAGCAGCGCCGTTCCCACCACGAGGTGAGCGCTGAGCAGGAGCGCGGGCGCGGCCGCGTCCCAGCCGGGGCCCGACTCGGGAAGCGAGAGCCAGAAGGTGTTCGCCATGCCGACGATCAGCTGGGCGAGCAGGGTCAGCACCATGGCGGCGCCGAGGGTCCGGAGCCGGTGGCCGGATGTGCGGACGGCGGGAGCGGGGGACGTCATGCGAATCGGTGTCTCCTGTGCCGACGGGCGCCGGCGTCGGTCTCGGCGCGCGAACGGCCTGTCGTTAGTGAGGCAGGTTGCCGACGCTTGTGTCGATATCATACCGACAAACGTGTCGGGAAACCATTCGGCCGTGACCGGTCACGTGCGAGCCTCAGCGCGACTCGCGCCACACCCGCTCGAAGGGCAGCCGCCAGGCGTGCGGCGCGATGAGCTGGTGGATGGCGTTCGGACCCCACGTGCCGGCGGCGTAGGGCTTCACGGGGAGCGGGTCCTCGAGCAGGTCGACCGAACGGGCCCACAGGCTCTCGATGCCGTCGGCCGTGGTGAACAGCGTGTGGTCGCCGCGCATGGCGTCCAGGATGAGCCGCTCGTAGGCCTCGAGCACGTCGCGGGCGCGGCTCGTGTCCTCGGTGGAGAACTGCATCGACAGCTTCTCCAGCCGCATCCCCGGCCCGGGTCGCTTGCCATAGAAGGACAGCGACACCTTCGAGGCGTCGGCGAGGTCGAACGTGAGGTGGTCGGGTCCGGCGGAGCCAACTCCGGAGTTCGCCGGGAACATCGTGCGGGGCGCCTCGCGGAACGCGATGGAAATGATCCGCGCCCCCTCGGCCATCTTCTTGCCGGTGCGCAGGTAGAACGGCACGCCGGCCCAGCGCCAGTTGTCGATGTCGCAGCGCAGCGCGATGAACGTCTCGGTGTCGGAGTCCGGCGCCACGCCCGGCTCGTCGAGGTAGCCGGCGTACTGGCCCCGAACGACGTTGAGCGGGTCCACCGGCAGCATCGAGCGGAAGACCTTGTTCTTCTCCTCGCTGATCGCCCGTGGCTCGAGCGCGGTCGGCGGCTCCATGGCGACGAACGCGAGCACCTGCAGCAGGTGCGTGACCACCATGTCCTTGTAGGCGCCCGTGGACTCGTAGAACGCCGAGCGCTGCCCGAGGCCGAGGGTCTCGGGGATGTCGATCTGGACGTGGTCGATGAAGTTGCGGTTCCAGATCGGCTCGAACAGGCCGTTGGCGAAGCGGAAGGCCAGGATGTTCTGCGCCGCCTCCTTGCCGAGGAAGTGGTCGATGCGGAAGATCTGGCTCTCCTCGAACGTCTCGTGCAGGTGGTCGTTGAGGATCACCGCGCTCTCGAGATCCGTCCCGAACGGCTTCTCCATGATCACGCGCGAGTTCGTCACGAGGTCGGCGTCGCGCAACGTCGCGATCACGTCGAACGCCGCCCTCGGCGGCACGCTCATGTAGTGCAGGCGGCGTACGCCCTCCCCGAGCTGCGCCTCCGCCGCCGTGACCGCGGCGCGCAGGGCGTCGGCCCCTGCCCCCATCGGGACGTACGTGAGGTGGGAGGCGAAGTCGACCCACTGCTCGGGCGAGATCTGGTGGTGCCCGCCGAACTCCTCGACGGCGAGCTCGGCGAAGGCTCGGAACTGCTCGTCGTCGAACTGCTCGAGCGACGTGCCGACGATGCGCATGGGGGGTGCGAGCGACGACGTCGCGATGTGCACGAGTCCGGGCAGCAGCTTGCGACGTGCTAGGTCACCGGCAGCGCCGAACAGGACGATGACGTGCGGCGCGGTCCTCTCGCCGACCTGCCGCACGGGCCGGCTGCCGGGCGCGGGGTACGAGATCGTCTCGGGAGGGTGATCGCTCACCGCTCGATGATGGGCCATCCACCGCACGTGCGCCTCTGGTTCCGGTCAGCCCAGCCGCCAGTTGCCGCGGGCGTGACACGTCCTTCACCAGCGGTTGCGCGCCTCCTCGGCCCAGCCCACGATCCCCTCGACCGTCATCCGGTCGCCGTCCGGACCGAGCACCCAGCCGTCGTAGTGCCCGAAGCACTGGTGGGTCTCGGACGCGACGACGAGCAGGTTCGTCCGTGCGGCGCGCTCATGGAAGGGACGGAAGGCGAGGTCGAGCGAGGGACCGCTGATCCGCCACGGGCGAGTCCAGTCGGCGCGGTCGTAGTCCCAGCTCAGCTCGTCGCCGATCTTGTGCACGACTCCGTCGATCGTCACCGCGTTCTCGGTGGATCCCGTCCCGTCGGTCCACTTCCCGCCGAGCTGGAGCGCGAATGCGTGCCCGCCAAGCGTGCCGAAACCGGCTCCCCAGTTCCAGGTGATGGAGTACGGCCACCGCCCGCGCCCGTGGTCGAGCACCGCGAAGGAGGTGGTCGGGTCGATGTCGTACGCCGTGCCGCGCACGGTCGCCCGACCGCTCGCGGGCCGTCCGACGTCCTTGACGGTGTACTGGAACGAGCGCTCGGACCACGGGACGACGACCGCCATGCTCTGGTGCCCGGGTCCCCGCAGCGCCAGGAGGTCGAGGTCGACCTCGTCGGTCCGGGCGCGGATGCGGGTCCCCTGGTCGACCTCCTCGAGGTCGATGCGCAGGCCGCCGGCAGCCACGTGCGCGCGCCCGACCCCGCACGAGAGTGGGAGCACGACACCGCGTGCGAGTGGGACTACGGCGTCGCGCGCGGTCTCCTCGCCGGTCGCGCGGTCGAGCGCGTAGACAGACTGCACCCCTGCGTAGTCGATCGACGACACCGTCAGCCCGACGACGAGTTCGGGCGTCACGATTGCCCAGTACTCCCAACGCTTCCCGCGGCCCCAGCCGCGCAGGTTGGGTCGGTGCAGCGGCACCCGGCTCCACCCCACGGCCGCCGGGTTCAGCCGCCCGGACGGCAGGCAGAGGTCGACGGGCTCGGTGATCTCGCGCTCGTGCGTCACGCCGCCACGCTAGGCGGGGCGGGGCGGGCGAGTCCTGGTGTGCGGCTCAGAGCTCGTCGGGCGCCGCTGCACGACGGACCGGACGGTGACGATCCCGAGGTGAACATCCACGACTGTTCCTCGAAACCAGCGGAGCGCCGAGCCGTGGGTCGTTACGGTCGGCCCGAGCACACCGACAGGAGCCCGCCATGAAGGCCATCACGGTCGTCCCCAAGACCCAGGACAGCATCCAGTACGGCGATGTGCCCGACCCGGACGCCGCGTCCGGGTCGATCCTCGTCGAGGCGATCGCCGTCGGGATCTGCGGCACCGACGTCGAGATCGCGACGGGCAAGTACGGCTGGGCGCCGCCGGGCCGGGAGCGGCTCGTCCTCGGCCACGAGTCGCTCGGCCGCGTGCTCGAGGCCCCCGACGGCGCCGGCGTCGTGCCGGGCGACCTCGTCGTCGGGATCGTGCGGCGCCCGGACCCGCTGCCGTGCCCAAGCTGCGCCGTGGGGGAGTGGGACATGTGCCTCAACGGCCAGTACACGGAGCGCGGCATCAAGTCGATCGACGGCTTCATGTCCGAGCAGTGGCGCATCGAGCCCGGCTACGTGACGCGGTTGGACCCCACGCTGGGCATCCTCGGCGTGCTGCTCGAACCGACGACCGTCGTGGCCAAGGCGTGGGAGCAGGTCAACCACATGGAGGCCCGGGCGTTCTGGCAGCCGCGCACCGCCCTGGTCACGGGCGCAGGGCCCATCGGTCTGCTGGCCGCCATGATCGGTGTGCAGCGCGGCCTCGACGTCCACGTGCTCGACCGGATGGAGTCCGGCGCCAAGCCCGACCTCGTCCGCGCGCTCGGGGCCACCTACCACTCCGGCAGCGCCGATGACATCGGCTTCGACCCCGACGTCGTCATCGAGTGCACCGGCGTGGGCCAGGTGATCAGCGACGTCATCCACGCAGTGGGGGCCGGCGGTGTCGTCTGCCTGACGGGGGTGGGTTCCGGCGGCCGCACAGTGGGCCTCGCGACGGCCGATGTCGCGACCGAGCTCGTGCTTCAGAACAACGTCGTCGTCGGTTCGGTGAACGCGAACCGTCGCCACTTCTACCGCGGCGCCGAGGCGCTGGCGCGAGCCGACCGCGACTGGCTCAGCCGGCTCGTGAGCCGGCGGGTCGCGCCCGAGCGCATCCACGACGCCTTCGACCGGGGGCCGGACGACATCAAGGTCGTGGTGGAGTTCAGCGCGTCCTGAGACCTTGGGCCGGGTCGGGGGCGAGCGCTCGCGTCGGCCTCATCGGTTCCCCTTGCCGAGCGACGTGGGGCCGGTACCGTCGGCTCTGCCGGCGCGCCGAGGGGCGCGGACACGGCACTGCGTCTCGACACGGGAGAGGACGAGATGACCGACCACGAGAGCACCCGGACGCTGCGCGAGCGTGTCCGTGGACTCATGCCGGAGATCACCCGCGAGCTCGAGGTGCTGGTCGCGATCCCCTCGGTGTCGGTCGCGGGCTACCCCGAGTCGACGCACGCCGGCCTGGCAGCGGCGCAGTCCGAGGTCACACGGGTCTTCGCCGAGTCGGGGGTCGAGCGCTTCGACGCCATCGTCCTGCCCGGCACCGCGCCGGTCGTGTTCGGCGAGCTCCCCGCGCCCCCCGGCGCACCGACGGTGCTGCTCTACGGCCACTACGACGTGGTGGGCGCCGGCGACGAGAGCCTGTGGGAGACGGCGCCGTTCGTCCCTACGGCGAAGGACGGTGCTATCCACGGCAGGGGCACGGCTGACACCAAGGGGAACATCGTCGCGTGCGCGGGCGCCCTGCGCGCGTGGGGCGGACGCCCGCCGGTCGGGATCAAGGTCGTCGTCGAGGGCCTCGAAGAGGTCGGCGGCGGCGCGTTCACGACCTACCCGCAGACCGACCCCGAGCGGTTCGCCTCCGACGTCATGGTCATCGCCGACATGGGCAACATGCGTCCGGGGCTGCCCACTCTCACCGTCGGTCTGCGCGGCATGGCCAACGTCCTGGTCGAGGTGCGCACCCTCGGCTCGGCCAAGCACAGCGGCCAGTACGGCGGTGCAGCGCCCGACGCGCTGCTCGCGCTCATGCGTGGCATCGGGAGCCTGCACGACGACCGTGGCGACGTCGCCGTCGCCGGGCTGCGTCGTGACGTGTGGACCGGCGGCGGGCCCACCGTCGAGGAATTCCGGGCGCTGGCCGAGATCGCCGACGGCATGCCGCTGATCGGCACCGGCACGCTCGGCGAGCGGATCTGGACCGGACCGGCGATCACGGTCATCGGCGTGGACGTCCCCTCCGTCGATCACGCGCTCAACGCGGTGTCGCCGTACGCGAGGGCGAAGCTGAACGTGCGCGTGCACCCCGAGCAGGACCCGGTGGAGGCGCAGGACGCCGTCATGCGCCACCTGCGGGACGCGCTGCCGTTCGGTGTCGCCCTCACCGTCACCGGGCTCGAGACCGGTCAGGGCTATGCCGCGCAGATCGACGGCCCGGTCTACGACGTGGCCCGCTCCGTGTGGGCCGATGCCTGGGACGCGGAGACCGTGTTCATCGGCGCCGGCGGGTCGATCCCGCTCGTGAGCTCGCTGCACCAGGCTGCGCCCGCCGCCGACATCCTGCTCGTCGGATGCACGGACGGCTACTCGAACATCCACGGTCCCAACGAGCGCGTCCTGCTCGACGAGCTCGAGCGCACGACGGTCGCCATCGCCGACCTGCTGGGCCGCCTCGGACTGGCGGCAGGCGCATGAGCAGCTCGACGACGACCGAGGAGCAGCCGCAGGCCCGCAGCGGAGGGCTGCTGGAGCGCGTCCTCGACGTCATCGAACGGGTCGGCAACAAGGTGCCCCACCCGGCGATCCTGTTCCTCGCGCTGTGCATCGGCGTCATCGTGCTCTCGCAGCTGCTGGCATGGGCGGGCGTGGGAGCGACCTACGAGGTCGTCAAGCCTCCGTCGCAGAGCGTGCAGGCGATCGACGTCGGGGGATCGTCCCTGCCGGCCGAGGTCATGCCCCCGCAGCAGCCCGACGCCGCCGACTACCACGTCGTCACCGAGACCGTGAAGATCCAGGGCCTGCTCACCGTCGACGGGATCCGCTTCCTGTTCACGTCGTTCGTCCCGAACTTCATGGGCTTCACGGCGATGGGGATCATCCTCATCGTCATGATCGGCGTCGGGGTGGCCGAGAGATCCGGGCTGATCGCCTCGCTCATCCGCAAGCTGGTCGCGGTGTCGTCGCCCGCGGCGCTCACCTACATCATCGTGTTCCTCGGCATCATCTCGAGCATCGCCTCGGACGCCGGCTACCTCGTGCTCATACCGCTCGGCGCCGCAGCATTCATGAGCGTCGGGCGCCATCCGCTGGCCGGTATGGCGGCTGCGTTCGCGGGTGTAGCAGGCGGTTTCGGCGTCAACGTGCTCGTGACCCCGACCGACGCCGTTCTCGCCGAGATCACCAACGAGTCGATCCACATCGTCGATCCGGCGCAGTCGATCGGGATCACGGCGAACCTGTGGTTCGGCATCGGGTCCACGATCGTGCTCACGCTCGTCCTCGGCTTCATGACCTCACGTGTGGTCGAGAAGCGGCTCGGTCCCTACGACCGGTCGGTCGCTCCGGACGCCGACTCGAGCGACATCCAGAAGGCCGACGACGCGCCCGAGGTCAGCGACGAGGCCGAACGCCGAGGGTTGCGCGGAGCCGGACTGTGGTTCGTCGCGACGCTCGTGATCATCTTGGCGCTGACCCTGCCTCCGGGTGCGCCGCTGCGCGACCCCGTCAGCGGCGACATCATCGGGACCTCGCCCTTCATGGACAGCCTCATCGTCATCATCTCGGTGCTGTTCCTCGCGGCCGGCATGGGCTACGGCCGTGGCGCGGGCACGATCCGCACCGGCACGCAGGCGATCGAGGCGATCACCAAGTCGTGGGCGGGCCTCGCCGGGCTCCTGCTGCTGTTCCTGCTCATCGCGCAGTTCATCGCCTACTTCAACTACTCGAAGATGCCGCAGGTGGCGGCGGTGAAGCTCGGCGACCTCATCGAGCGCGTCGACATCGGCGCGGGATGGCTGCTGCTCATCGCGATCCTGATCACGCTCGTGGTCGGCGTCATCATCCCGCAAGCCATCGCCAAGTGGGCTCTGCTCGCGCCCATCTTCATCCCCCTGTTCCTGCGCCTCGGCGTCGATCCCGCCGGCGTGCTCGCGGCCTACCGCGTCGGCGACTCGCCGATGAACATCGTGACGCCGATCATGGCGTACTTCCCGCTCATCGTGGTGTTCGCGGCCCGCTACGACAAGCGCTCGGGGATCGGCACGGTCATCGCGCTCATGCTGCCGTACTTCCTCGCGCTCACGGTCGCGTGGACGGCGTTCTTCCTCGTCTGGTACGCGCTCGGGATCCCTTGGGGCATCTGACCGGACATGACCTCGGGTCTGGGCCGGGGCCCACGTGCGGCGGCTATCCAGCCTCGCTGAGACCCAGCTGACGACTGAGCGATACTGCCTCGTCGGCGCGCTGCAGCGCGAACCGGTACAGCTCGACCCACGCGTCGCGGACGGACGCGGCAGGTGCGCCGAACAGCCGCTCGACGTCGACCTCCTCCTCCTCGGGCAGCATGAGTCCCACCCAGCCGGGGAGCGTCAGGCCTTGCCCGAGAGCGATCGAGGCGGTGAACCCCAGCGGGACCAGCCGCTCGTCCCCGCCCCACCCTCCCCCGACGGAGCCCCTCCAGGTAGCCGTCGAAGACGGTGGCGTCGAGATCCTCGGCGTGGCTCACGTCGGCATCGCAGAAGAAGAGCGTCCCGCCCGTGAGGTGCGCCGCGTCGGTGGCGACCGCGCCCCGTCCCGGCGAAGGCCCAGTCGACCACCACGGGTGCTGCGGTCCCGTCCCTCGGCAGCACGTTGCGACGATGGAAGTCGTTGTGGCACAGCACTGGGGGCAATCGGTCGAGCACCGACAGGAGATCGTGCCGGCGAGCCCAGAGGCTGTCGTACCTCTCGTTGTCGACGCGGTCGAAGGACTCCTGGACCAAGGGGAGCGTCCAGGCGGACCCGGTCGACTCGCGGGACATGAGGCCGGCCCAGAGGCCGCCGTCGGCCAGCACGCTTCGCATGAATCCCTGGACGAGCCAGGGCCTGGACGGTGGACGACCGTGCGCCAGCTGGGTCCCGGCCGACTCTCCCGCGGCGACAGCCACCCGGTGGTAGTCGTCCGGTTGCCACGTCTCGACGAGGTCGTCCGCCACTCGCTCCATCCAGACCCAGCAGCTGGTCGACGTCTCCGTCACGGCGTACGCCCGCGGAGCCCGAAGAGGCGTAGGGAGCGAGGCAGGCAGGTCCGACGAGTAGAAGGCTGCCTCGCGTCGCCAGTAGCACCAGCTGTCCGGGGGGTCGCACTCGCCGCCCTCGGAACGTTCCAGGGCCTTCACCACGCAGGACCATCCGCGGGGGCATCCCCGTCATGGCCATGCCCGCGCACGTCGAAGAGGCCGCCGGTCGTGTCGATGATGCTCTCGTGGTCGACGGCCTCGACCGTCCATCGCAGCCGTGACGGATCCGCCAGGCCCGCGGCCTCGGCCACGGCCGCGATCTTCGCCTGGCCGGGAAGGACGTCACGTGCCGGTTCCGAGGTCAACTCGAGCCTCCCCACGTCCTCGCACCGCGCTGCCGCCACGAAGGGGCGACGGCCAGGACGCCCGCCAGGGCCGGTGGGTCCGCGCCTCGGTCAGTCGCGGACGGTGCAGGTTCTCCGCGCGATCGGGGCGACATAGGGTGCGGGGACCAGGTCCCGTCTGGCTGAGGTCCTCGATCCCGCTGCCCCACATCCACGCCCGACGTCAAGGAGCCACCCCGATGGACATGCGACTCGAGCTCATCCCGCTGCCCACCACCGACGTGGACCGCAGCAAGAGCTTCTACGTCGACCAGGTCGGGTTCGCACTGGACCACGACGTCGAGCCCGGCAACGGGTTGCGGGTCGTCCAGCTCACCCCTCCCGGCTCGGCGTGCTCCATCGCGATCGGCGTGGGCTTCAGCGACCCCGACGCCGGGCGCGTGAACGGTCTCCACCTCGTGGTGGACGACGTCGAGGCCGCACGCGCGGAGCTCGTCGAACGCGGGGTCGGGGTCTCCGACGTCAGCGACATGGGTGGCGTCAAGTACGCCTACTTCAGCGACCCCGACGGCAACTCCTGGGCGCTGCAGCAGATCTTCCGCTGACCCCGCGGGCCTCGCGAGGCACGGGAGGGACCGGCGACTCGTCAGTCGAGGCGGACCTCGAGGCCGAGCGCCTCGGCGATGGCGACCGCCTGCTCGGGACCGATCACGGCACCCGTGAGCGTCACCGTCGAGGGATCGATCGTGGCGAGCTGCGCGCCGCGCAGGTCGGCGCGCGACAGGTCCGCGCCGTGCAGCCACGCGCTCGTCAGGTCGACCTCGCGCAGGCTCGTGCCCTCGGCCCGGACGTCGGTGAGGTCGGCCTCGCGCATCCTCGTCCCGTCGAAGCGCACCTTGCGGAGGTCGGCGCCGGCCAGGCCGACGAACGACCAGTCGCCCCCGACCGCATCGAGGGAGGAGAACGTGCAGCGGTCGAACGTGCTGCCCACCATCTTGCAGCGGGTGAACGACGTGTCGAAGAAGGTGCACGAGCGGAACGTGCAGTTCAGGAACGCGGACTCGACATGGCGCGAGGCGTTGAACCGCACCCCACGGAACGTGCAGCCGTCGAACACCGACGACTCGGTGAGCACCTCGGTCATGTCGACGTCGACGAACGCCACCCGCTCGTGCCTCTCGCCGCGCAGCTCGCGGGCGTACCAGTCCTCGTCGCGGACCTCGGTGTCGGTGCCGGTCACGGACCGCTGCGGCCGGCGGTTCATGCGTCCCACCAGATCGTCGCCGTACGCCGGGGAGCCGGTTCGCCGGCCCGCGCGAGGAACGCCGCGACGTCCGGCTCGCGCTCGGCCGGCAGGCAGAGCCGGATCCGCACGTAGTGCGCCTGCTGCTCAGGCGTGAGCGTGGACCGTGAGCCGAAGGACTCGTCGGTCCAGGTCTCCATCGTCGCGTCGATGCCGGCCTCACGGACCACTGAGAGGCAGTCGTCGGAGGTCGGTCCCCACGGGCGCTCCAGTCCCCAGAACTCGCGCCACAGCGGACCCAGGTGCGTGAGCGGGTGCCTGGTCGGCAGCTCGACGACGACCCGCCGACGCGCATGGCCGGACAGCGCGAGGACGAACGGCCCGAGCGCAGCGACGTTGTAGGCCACGTGGTGGCAGACGACGACGTCCGCGTCCGGTGTCCGGGCCGCCGCCTCGGGCCAGCGGCCGAGCACGGTCTCGGACGTGACGCCTCGCTGCGACGCGGCGACCGCGAACCGGTCGAGCATGGGCTGCTGCTCGTCGACGCCGACGACTCGTCCCGCGGGGGGCGCCAGCGCCATCGCCGCGCGACCGCCCCCGCACCCGACGTCGAGCACGGAGCCACCGGGCGGGAGCGCCTCGCGGGCGCGCCGGTGCGACTGGGTGTCGGGCACGTCGCCCTCGACGGTGAACATCTCCACCGGGTGGATCCACGGCGACTCTGCTGCGGACTCGAGGATCTCCGGCGGGATGGCCCACGACGCGAGGTCGTCGGCCCAGCGCTGCGCGGCGGTGCTCATGCCTCCAACGTAGTCACGCGCCGCCCGGTCGCCGACGGGTCAGGCCTTGATCTTCTCGTTGGCGGGGTCGTAGAGCGGACGGAGCGACACCGTGCACGGCCACTGCCGGTCCGCGATCTCCACTGTCCACCCGCCCGCGTCGATCCAGGCCTTGTCGATCGGCTCGTCGGCCTCGATCATGGCCAGGCCGACGGCACCGCCGAGGGTGAAGCCGTACGACGCGGCGCGGACGTATCCGACCGGCACGCCGTCGCGGCGTACGACCTCGGCGTGGAACAGCAGCGGCTCCGGGTCCGAGACCAGCACCTGCACCAGTCGCTTGCGCAGCGGTCCCTCGGCCTTCTTCGCGAGGACGGCCTCCTTGCCGAGGAACCCGCCGGGCTTGTCGAGGTCCACCGCGAAGCCGAGGCCCACCTCGAGGACGGAGTCGGTGTTGTCGATGTCGTGGCCGTAGTCGCGGTAGGCCTTCTCCATCCGTAGGCTGGCGAGCGCCTTGGTCCCCGCGTGCCGGAGCCCGTACGCCGGTCCCGCGGCGACGATGCGGTCGTAGACGTGCACCGCCTGCTCGGACGGCACGTACAGCTCGTAGCCGAGCTCGCCGAGGTAGGTGATGCGGATGAGCAGCACCCGCGCGAAGCCGAGGTCGATCTCGCGCGCGGTGCGGAACGGGAAGGTCTCGTTCGACAGGTCGGCCGTCGTGAGCGACTGCAGCAGCTCGCGCGAGCGCGGTCCCTGCACGTTGATCTGCGCGTAGGCGCCGGTCACGTCGGTGACGAACGCGTGGTGGCCCTCGAAGTGCCGCTTGAGGTGCGTCTCGACGTGCCGGTGCGCGGTGTCCGACGCCACGACCCAGAACCGGTCGTCGTCGAGCTTGGTGACCGTGAGGTCGGCCTCGAGCCTCCCCGCCTCGTTGAGCCACTGGGTGTAGGTGATGACGCCCGGCTCGCCGTCGACGTCGTTGGCCGAGATCCAGTTCAGCCGCTCGCCGGCGTCCTTGCCCTGCACGAGGAACTTGGACATGAAGGACATGTCCATGACGATCACGTCGTTGCGGGCGGCGTGGTGCTCGGCCCCCCAGTGGGGGAACCAGTCCGGGCGCCCCCAGCTGAGCTCGCCCTGCACCGGCGCGTGACCCTCGGGTGCGTACCAGCCCGGGTTCTCCCAGCCGCTCACGTCGCGGAAGAAGGCGCGCTGCGCCTCGAGACGGTGATGGATCGGGGAGAGCTTCGCGCCGCGCGCGGTCTCCATCGACTTGTCCGGGTAGTGGCAGGCGTAGACCCGGCCGAGGCTCTCGACCGTGCGGGTCGCGCGGTACTCGGGGTTGCGCTGGTAGGTGTGCAGCCGGTCGATGTTGAACCCGGTGATGTCGACGTCGGCGCTGCCGTTCACGATCCAGTGCGCCAGCGCGCGCCCCATCCCGCCCCCGGTGAGGATGCCGATGGAGTTGAGCCCGGCAGCCACGAAGTAGTTGCGCAGCTCGGGCGCCTCACCGACAACCGGCTGCAGGTCGGCCGTGAAGCTCTCGGGCCCGCAGAAGAACTTCCGGACGCCGACCTCCGAGGAGATCGGCACGCGGCTCATCGCGGCCTCGACGTAGGGGCCCATCCGGTCCCAGTCGGGCGGCAGCTCGCCGAAGGAAAACGTGTCCGGGATCCCGTCGACCTTCCAGGGCGCGCACACCGACTCGAACAGCCCGATCATGAGGCCGCCGCCCTCCTCGCGGAGGTAGGTGTAGTTGCGCGGGTCCTCCAGCACGGGGAACGACTTGTCGATCCCCTCGAACTCCTCGGTGATGAGGTAGTAGTGCTCGGCGGCCTGCAACGGGATGTTCACGCCCGCCTGCTCCCCGAGCTGACGGGCCCACATGCCGGCGCAGTTGACGACGCACTCCGCCTCGATGTCGCCGTAGGGCGTCCTCACGCCGGTCACCGCGCCGCCGGACTTCGTGACGCCGGTGACGGGCACCCCCTCGATGATCGTGGCCCCCTTCATTCGGGCGCCCTTGGCCAGCGCCATAGTGACGTCGACGGGGTTGGCCCGGCCGTCCTCGGCGACATAGAAGCCGGCCAGCACGTCGTCGACCCGTGCCAGGGGGAAGAGGTCGAGGACCTCCTTGGCCGAGATCTCCTGGACGTCGACCCCGCAGTAGCGGTTGAATGCCGAGACGCGGCGGTACTCCTCGAGGCGACCGGGCTCGGTGGCGATCTCGATGAAGCCGACCGGCATGAACCCGGTGGACTGGCCGGTCTCGGCCTCGAGGCGGGAGTAGAGGTCGCGGGTGTACTTGCGGAACTCGGTGGAGGTCTCCGAGGTCGACCCGAAGGTGACCATGAGGCCGGCCGCATGCCAGGTGGTCCCCGACGTCAGCCGGTCGCGCTCGAGGAGGACGACGTCGGTCCACCCCAGGTCGGCGAGGTGGTAGGCGACGGACGTGCCGATGACGCCGCCGCCGATCACGACGACGCGGGCACGGGAGGGCAGGACCGGCTCAGACATGGGCGCGAGCGTACGCCGGTGCTGACCGGCGAGTCAGCAACCGGCAGCGTCTGCGCCGACGAACTGACGGCCCCGCCTCTTCGGGGGTGAAGAGGAGGGGCCGTCACTGGTGGACCCGGTGAGGGGGGAGGTACCGGATCCGTGGGAGAGAACCTCGAGCGGCCACCGGAGGGGGGTCCGGTGAGTGGAGTGCCGCCGTGGTGGCGAGCATCCACGCTCGTAACGCGGTAGGTCTCTCCCGGATGAAGTTGTGACCACAGCATCGGGCGCCAACCTCTCGGGAGCCTCTGCGCCAGGTCCGGGTTCGCTCCGGCGTCGCGAGCCGATGTGACCTGCGGCACTGCCCGCCGCGGGCGGGCGCCTAGAGGGAGGGCAGGTCCGGGTCGATCGGCGCCCGGCGGCCCGTCTCGGTCTCCCAGGTCGAGAGCTGGCGCTCGAGGGCCTTCATCAGCTCGATCACGTGCGTCGGAGGCATCCTGACCCGTGCGCTCACGACGAGGTCCTGGACCACGACGGGGTCGCCGTCGTGCTCAGCGACCTGCGCGGGACCCCGGGCGGCGAGGAAGTCGATCACGAACGACTCGGGCGTGTGCCACACCGAGGCGAAGTCCGCGGGGACCCCCACGACGTGCTCCGGGGGGAGCTCGATCTGGTGCGCGCGGGGCAGCTGCGAGGGGGTGTCGGTCATGTGGCGACGCTATCTCGCAGGGCCGCCAGAACACGCCCGGTTCCGCTCACCGTGTGATCCATGGTGCTTCCGGACCCGACATGGGTATGCTGAGCGCGGTTGCAGTACTTCGTTTACTGGGTTCCGACGCGGGAGACCGCTGCGTGACCTCGCAAGACACGTCCCCATGGGCAGGTCTGACACAACGACGGGAAGCAACCCGGACCGGGCAAAGTGCCCGGACCGCACCGTCCCCATGAGGAGACATGTAATGGCGCAGGGCACCGTTAAGTGGTTCAACGCGGAGAAGGGCTTCGGCTTCATCTCCCCCGACGGCAGTGACACGGACGTGTTCGTGCACTTCTCGGCCATCCAGGGCAGCGGCTACCGCTCGCTCGAGGAGAACCAGCGCGTGGAGTTCGAGATCGGTACGGGCCAGAAGGGCCCGCAGGCGGAGAACGTTCGCGCCGTCTGATCTCCCGCACGTTGCGAGGCGCCCGTCCCCTTCGGGGGGCGGGCGCCTCGTCGTTGCGGGGTCGGCGTACCCCGGTCAGCCGTGGCGACGGCGACCGACGAAGGCCAGGCCCGCGCCGGTGACCATCAGGACGAGGCCCGCGACCGCGGTCGCTGGCGTCCGGCCGTCGGCGCCGCTCGGGGCCAGCCCTCCGTAGACGTCGGTCACGGCCACCGTGATCGGGCTGCCGGCCTTGGTGGTGAAGGTGACCTTCGTGCCGCTCACGGCCGCTGCCGAGCCGGCCTTCATCGTGGTCGAGTCCAGCTGCACCGCCGCCGTCGCGCCGGTCGTCGTCTCGGTGAGCGTGCACGAGGTCGCGTCGCTCACGACGAGCGGCTCCTCCGTGCCGTGCGTGCCCGTCACGCCCGCGGCCAGGACGAAGGAGCCCGTCGAGCCGTCCGCGCAAGCCAGGCTGAGGACGACCTCGCCCTGCTGGCCGGCGTGCGTGCCGGAGATCGTCTTGGTGACGAGGACCGCGGCGTCCGCGGTGACCTCGCCGCCGCCACCGCCGCCACCGCCACCACCGCCACCACCGCCACCGCCGCCACCCTCGGCCAGCAGCTGGTTGTCGAACGCGCAGCGCACCTGCGGGTGCGCTGCGGTCAGCACGACCTGGACACCGGAGACGCTCGGGACCGGAGGCGTCGGTACGACGAGGTCGGTGGAGACGTCCGTGCAGGTGATGGCGGTCTGGTTCCAGCTCGTGCCGGCTGCTGCCGGCGGGCTGAGCTCGGCGATCACGTACGTCGACGCCGCCCCCTCACCGACGGGCAGGTGCCTCAGCGTCGGTCGACCCGAGGCGGGGACGGCCGCGGTCACGACGTCCTGGCTCGTCACCGTCGCCTCGTAGCTGGAGAAGACGTCGGTGGGCGTCGCACCGTCGCTGAACTGGTCGGCTCGCAGGACGGGGAAGGCGAAGGTGCCGACGCCGCCCGCGGTCCGCTTGTCGATGAGGATCTGACCGCCGGGCGTGAAGGTGTTCCCGAACGTGCAGTCGACGGTCTCCCGCGGCCCGATGGTGCGGGATGCGGACACGTAAGTGGTGCCCGAGGGTCCGTGGGACGTGGTGAACGCGACGTCGTCGCCGTTGCACTGGACGGAGGTCGCTGTCCAGCGCCCGAGGCCGGTCGGCGCCGGCAGGGTCTCCCGCGCCTTCCAGGTGCCCGTCGGGCTCGCCGGGGTCTGGGCCGCGACGACCTCGGTGCCCTCGGTCTTCGTCGTGACGCTGTACTTGTGCGTGGCCCCGGTGGGATCGGTGAGCTTGAAGGGGAACGAGCCGACCCCGCCGAACGTGACCTTGTTCAGCCTGAGGTAACCGGTGGGCGGCGGGGTGTCCTTGTTGACGTACTCGCACGTGACGGTGGCGCCGTCGCCGACGTGGACGACTGCCTTGCCGCCCGTCACGGTCCACGTGGACGCCGGTCCGGTTCCCGGTGGCTTCGTCTGCGCGCAGGTCAGCGACACGAACGTGAAGCCGGCCGTGGGTTGCTCCTCGAAGTCCCAGGCGTCGCCGGCGGCGCGGATGAACGTGGCCGATGCGGGCTGCGTGTCGCTCTGCGGGGTGAGGACGAAGTCGTTGGTGGTCGTGTAGGAGATGTTGCCGACGAACCGGAACTGCGCCGGACCGTTCGTCCCGGTGGCGAGCGACTTCTTCACGACGATGGTCCCGGCGCTGGGCGGCGGCTTGACGGCGTAGTAGTAGCAGAAGACGTGGGTGCTCTGACCGGCGAAGCCGATCCACTCGACGTTGTCGCCGTTGAGGTTGTCGATCGAGCAGCGCAGCGCGCCGAAGCCGTACTCGCCGGGGAACTGCGCGTTGAGCAACGGGTCGGTCGTCGTGCCGCCCTGGGTCCACAGGCTGCTGCCCTGCTGGGCGCGGCGCACCTGGTCGGCGGTGAGGGTCACGGTGACCGCGTCCGCGACGGTGCGTCCGGTGTCCTTGCCGTTCGCGTCGAGCTCGGGCACGGAGGGCTGCACCGCGATGGTCTGGCCGTAGTCGCCGGTCACCGTGGACAGGTAGCTCGTGGCCGGCGTCTTCGCCTTGATGCCGGTGCCCAGCCGGAACTGCCAGCCGTCGAGCGGAGTGCAGCTCGGGTTGTTCGGCGCCTCGAGCCCTGGCGAGACCGGCTGGCCGCTCGTGTAGACCGTGTCCTTGCCCAGGTCGCGCAGGCTCTCCTGGATGTTGTTGCGCGCGCGGTTGGCCATGATGTCGGTGTACGTCGGGCACACCCGGGCGACGAAAGTCACCTGGTAGCTCGGGGACGGCGTCGCTGCCTGGGCGGCCGGTGCGACCGCGGCACCGGCCGCTGCCGAGAGCGCGAGCAGGGCCGTTGCGGTGAGCAGCGAGAGTGGGCGACGTGGGCGCATGGGCGAAGGCTAGGGATTCTTCTGCCTGGGTGACAGCGCTACGAGCCACGTGTCGCCCTCGGACGCGAGGGGACGTGAGTCGCTGTAGCGCGCGATGACAGCGGTTGCGGCCCGTTCCGCGACGTCGTGTGGCCCCCGTCACCTCGCGGAAACACAGCGGGCGTCGAGCAACCCGGCGAACCCGTGGCTTTGGTCACAAACCCCCCGGTAAGCGCTCTCGGGGCGGTCGTCGGGCTGACGCGAGCGCCCCGGTGCGGCAGGCTTGCCCCTGGTAAGAGCACGTACATCTCGCGATAGGACACAGCAGTCATGTCGACGGTTCCCGGCCTTGAAAACCCGCCCACCCGCAACAAGAAGCTGCTCGAGTGGGTCGAGGAAGTTGCGGCGCTCACCCAGCCCGACCGGGTCGAGTGGTGCGACGGCTCGCAGGAGGAGTGGTACCGCCTGACCCAGCTCCTGGTCGAAGGCGGTGTCTTCACCCGCCTCAACGAGGACAGGCGTCCCAACTCGTTCCTTGCCCGGTCCAACCCGAGCGACGTGGCGCGGGTCGAGGACCGCACCTTCATCTGCTCGCTGCGCGAGGAGGATGCCGGCCCCACGAACAACTGGGCCGACCCGGTCGGGATGCGCGTGACGCTCAAGGAGAAGTTCGCGGGCTCGATGCACGGCCGCACGATGTACGTCATCCCGTTCTCGATGGGTCCGCTCGGCTCGCGCATCTCGCAGATCGGCGTCGAGATCTCGGACTCGCCGTACGTCGTGGTCAACATGCGCATCATGACGCGCATGGGCCAGGCCGCTCTCGACCTCATCGGTGAGGACGGCGACTTCGTGCCGGCGCTTCACTCGGTCGGGCACCCGCTCGAGCCGGGCGAGGCCGACGTCGCGTGGCCGTGCAACGACGACAAGTACATCGTCCACTTCCCGGAGAGCCGTGAGATCTGGTCCTACGGATCGGGCTACGGCGGCAACGCGCTGCTGGGCAAGAAGTGCTTCGCGCTGCGCATCGCCTCGGTGATGGCCCGTGACGAGGGCTGGCTCGCCGAGCACATGCTCATCCTCAAGCTCACGCACCCGAACGGCGACGTGAAGTACGTGTCGGCGGCGTTCCCGTCGATGTGCGGCAAGACCAACCTCGCGATGCTCGAGCCGTCGCTGCCCGGATGGAAGGTCGAGACCGTCGGCGACGACATCTGCTGGATGCGCTTCGGCGACGACGGACGGCTCTACGCCATCAACCCCGAGGCCGGCTTCTTCGGCGTCGCTCCGGGAACGAGCATCGAGACCAACGCGAACGCCATCAGGTCCCTCGATGCGAACTGCATCTACACCAACGTCGCGCTGACCGACGACGGCGACGTGTGGTGGGAGGGTCTGTCGCCCGCTCCGGCGCACCTCATCGACTGGAAGGGCAACGACTGGACGCCGTCGTCCGACACCCCGGCCGCCCACCCCAACGCGCGATTCACGGCGCCGGCGAGCCAGTGCCCCTCCATCGCGCCGAACTGGGAGGACCCGTCCGGCGTGCCCATCTCGGCGATCCTGTTCGGCGGGCGTCGCGCCACGAACGTCCCGCTGGTCAACGAGGCGCTGTCCTGGGAGCACGGTGTGTTCATGGGCGCCACCGTCGCGTCGGAGAAGACTGCCGCGGCCGAGGGGACGGTCGGCGAGTTGCGCCGCGACCCGTTCGCGATGCTGCCGTTCTGCGGCTACAACATGGCCGACTACTGGGGCCACTGGATCAAGGTGGGCAAGGCGACCGATCCGGGGAAGCTGCCCAAGATCTACTCGGTCAACTGGTTCCGCAAGGACAACGAGGGCAACTTCATCTGGCCGGGCTACGGCGAGAACAGCCGGGTCCTGGCCTGGATCGTCGACCGCCTCGAGGGCATCGCCGGTGCTCACGACACGCCGATCGGCCGCTTCCCGCTGTCCGATGAGCTCAACGTCGAGGGCCTCGGCCTCGGCGAGGACATCATGTCCGACCTGTTCCACATCGAGCCGTCGTCGTGGCTGGCCGAGGCCGATCTGACCAAGGACTACTTCGACCAGTTCGGCGACAAGGTCCCCGCCGAGCTCTACGCCCAGCTCGACGCCCTCAAGACCCGCCTGACCACCTGACCCCAGCCGAAGAAACTGGCCTTGATCGTCCCTAAGGGACGATCAAGGCCAGTTTCGGGGTGGTGGGGGAGGGGCGGGTGGGTCAGTGGCCGATCGTGGCGACCATGATGGCCTTGATGGTGTGGAGGCGGTTCTCGGCCTGGTCGAAGGCGATGTTGGTGTCGGACTCGAAGACCTCGTTGGTCACCTCGAGGCCACCGGTCATGCCGGTCTTCTCGGCGATGTCCTTGCCCACCACGGTGTTCGTGTCGTGGAACGCCGGCAGGCAGTGCATGAACTTGACGTTCGGGTTTCCGGTCGCCTTGAGCGCCTTGGCGTTCACCTGGTACGGCGTCAGCAGCTTCACGCGCTGGTCCCACACCTCCTTGGCCTCGCCCATCGAGACCCACACGTCGGTGTGGACGTAGTCGACGCCCTTGACTCCGGCGGCCACGTCCTCGGTGAGGGTGAGCCGTGCACCCGATGAGGCTGCGCGGTCCTTGGCGATCTTCTGGATCTCCTTGCTCGGCCACAGCGCCTTGGGCGCGACGATGCGCACGTCGGCACCCATGATCGCGCCCATGACGTAGAGCGAGTGGCCCATGTTCGAACGGGCGTCACCGAGGTACGCGTAGCTGATCTCCTCGACGGGCTTGCCTCGTCCGTGCTCGATCATCGTGAGGAAGTCCGCGAGCATCTGAGTCGGGTGCCACTCGTCGGTGAGGCCGTTGTAGACGGGTACGTCGGAGTACTCGGCCAGCGTCTCGACCGTGGCCTGCGCGCTGCCGCGGAACTCGATGGCGTCGTAGAACCGTGACAGCACGCGTGCGGTGTCGGCCGCCGACTCCTTGTGCCCGATCTGGGAGGAGTTGGGATCGAGGTAGGTCACGCGCGCGCCCTGGTCGTAGCAGCCGACCTCGAACGCGCAGCGGGTGCGCGTCGAGGTCTTCTCGAAGATGAGGGCGACGTTCTTGCCCGTCATCCGCGGGACCTCGGTCCCGTCGTACTTCGCCCGCTTGAGGTCGCGCGCGAGGTCGAGGAGAAACTTCAGCTCCTTCGCGGTGAAGTCGATCTCCTTGAGGAAGTCGCGGTTGCGCAGGTTGAACGGCATCGGTGCTCTCCAGGTCAGGTGGGAAGGACGCAGGCGGCGTCAGGACACAGCGTCGCGCTCGATGGGGCAGCTCATGCAGCGCGGACCGCCACGCCCGCGACCGAGCTCCGAGCCTACGATCGTCACGATCTCGATCCCGTTCTTGCGCAGGAACGTGTTCGTCGTGGTGTTGCGCTCGTAGCCGAAGATCACCCCGGGTGCGACGGCCAGGAAGTTGTTCCCGTCGTCCCACTGCTCGCGCGCCGCGCCCATCTCGTCGATCGGCGTCTTGAGCTCGCGGATCTTCGGTACGCCGATGGCCTCGGCGACGACGGGGAACAGTGACTTGTTCTCGTGGATCTCGTAGGCGCCGCCGTCGTCCTTCTTGGTCAACGTGTAGGACTTCAGCTCGGGCGGGAGGAACGGGTAGACGCTGAACGCGTCCTTGTCGATCATCGTCATCGCGGTGTCGAGGTGCATGAAGGCGCGCGTCCTCGGGAGCTCGACCACGATCACCTTGGTGACGTGGTTGCGCGGATCGCTGAAGTACCCGCGCACGAGCATTCCGATGCCCTGCGGCGTGGTGCGCTCGCCCATGCCGATCATCACCGCGCCGTTGCCGATCACGAGGATGTCGCCGCCCTCGCACGTCGCCGGCTGGTGGTGCTCGTCGTCGTTGCCGTAGTAGAAGTGCAGCCCGGCGTCACGGAACGTCGGGTGGAAGTTCCAGATCGCGCGGGAGTGCACGATCTCGCGCTGCCGAGCGGGCTTGGCCATCGGGTGGACCGAGAGTCCGTCGTAGACGAAGGCCGTGTTGTCGCGCTGGAACAGGTGGTTGGGCAGCGGCGTCAGGACGAAGTCGTAGTCGTCGAGGTGGTCCCAGAACAACGACGAACCCCGTGGCAGCTCGAGGTCGCGCTTGAGGATGCCCCCGATGAAGTAGTCGGCCATCGTCGCGCCGTCGACGCTCTCGGCCAGCTCGCGCAGCGGCTGCACGAGCTGAGGGCCGACGGTGTGCTGGTTGGCGACCCGCTCGAGGACGAACTCGCGACCCTCGTCGGTGGACAGGACGTCGCCGAGGAGGTCCGCGAACAGGTGGACCTCCACGCCCTTGTCCTTGAGCTTCTGCGCAAAGGCGTCGTGCTCCTCCCGTGCGCGCTGCGCCCACATCACGTCGTCGAAGAGCAGGTCGTCGACGTTCTGAGGGGTCAGTCGGGAGAGCTCGAGGCCGGGGCGGTGCACGATCACCTGCTTGAGGACCCCGACCTCGGAGTCGACGTGGTAGGTCATGGTCTACGCCTCTCGTGGGTGAGTCAGCGGGTGACGGTCTCGTACGGAGGGACGGGCTCGGGCTGGGTCATCCGGCTCTTCTGCGCCAGGTAGACCGGGATCCCGATCAGGAACGCGGCGCCGGCCATGATGAACGGCGACCAGATCTGGAACCACGACTTGTCGTTGCCGGTGTTGCGCGAGTAGATGATGAACAGGATCGAGAAGACGAGCGCGACGAGCGCCACGATGAGGTCGCGCGCGAGTCGAGGCGTGTGCACGGGCTTGTTGTCCGCGAGACGCCACTTGATCTGCGCGGCCGCGGAGAACGCGTAGGGGATGGCGGCGGTGATGCCGGACATGTAGACCAGCGTGTTGAAGACGTCGTAGCCACCCTGGCCCCAGTTGGCGAACACCACTGCGACCGATGCGAGGAAGGTCGACGCGATGATGCCGAACGCCGGGACGCCACGGGCCGAGAGGCGGCCGAAGGCGGCCGGGAAGAGCCCGTCCTGCGCGGCGGCGAGAGGCATCTCGGCACAGATCATCGTCCAGCCGTTGAGCGCGCCGAACCCGGAGACGATCACGCACGCGGCGACGACCCAGCCGGCCCAGGTGCCGCCGGTCATCGCGTCAGCAGCCGTGGAGTACGGCGCTGCGCTGTCGCCGAGCACCGCGCTCGGGACTGTGCCGAACACGGCGATCAGCGAGAGCAGGTAGACGGCGGCGGTCGCGAGCGTCCCGTAGATCGTGGACTTCGGGACGTTGACGTCGGGGTTGCGCACCTTCGCGGCTGCGACCGCTGCAGTCTCGACCCCGAGGTAGGAGAACAGGCACAGCGCCATCGCGCCGAGGATGGCCGTGGCGTTGCTGTCGTTGCTGAGGTTCATCGGGCTGAAGTTCGCGGTCTTGATGGCGAACAGGCCGATAGTCGACATGAGTGCCAGCGGGATGAACTTGATGACCGAGGTCCAGAGCTGGACAGCGCCCATGCTCTCGACGCCGATCAGGTTGACGGCGGCGGGCAGCCACAGCCCGACGAGCGCGAAGATCACCGGCCAGATGAGAAGCCCGTTCTCCCCGCCGATCGTCGTACCGAGCCAGCCGGCGTCGCCGTTCTGCGCCTTGATCCAGCCCTCGATGACGTACTGCACGTAGAAGACCCAGCCCACGACGATGGCCGCGTTGCCGGCCCAGGCGGTGATCCAGTAGGACCACGCGTTCGCGAAGCCGGTGGGGTTGCCGAACGCGGCGCGGGCATAGGCGTAGGGACCGCCGTCCGCGGGGAGGCGTCGCGACATCGCGGCGAACATGTACGCCAGCGCGAGCGCTCCGACCGTCGTCAGCGCCATCGCGAAGATGCTGATCGGGCCGTAGGCTGCGAGCGATCCGGGGAGGTTGAAGATGCCGACCCCGATGATGCTCCCGACGATGAGTGCGGTGGCTTGGGGGAGGCGCAGGGTGCGCGTGTCTTCTTGCTGGTCGGGCGTCGCGGGGGCGCTCGTCGTGTCGCTCATGGGAGTCTCCGTGGAGCCGACGATGTGACACTCCGATCCTGTCCCTCCCGGTAGCCGGACGCTCGGCATTGCTCGGGTCGGACCCCCAAGTCGCCCCGTCAGGGTGTCCGGGCGGGCCACAGGTCCCCGCCCGGCGGGACACCAGGGCCCGCCGATGACGACGAAGGCCCCTCCGACACCGGTCCGACGGGCCTTCGGGGCGAGCTGCGCAGGATCAGGTGGCGTGCGCGTCGTGCGCGGCGCGGAGGCCGGCGCCCTTCTCGCGGCCGTACTCCGTGAGGGCGCTGCGCACGTAGATCCGCTCGCGCTCCTCCTCGGTGAGGCCGCCCCACACGCCGTAGGGCTCGCGGGCGCGGATCGCGTAGTCGGCGCACTCGCTGCGGACGCCGCACCGGGCGCAGACGGACTTGGCTGCGCGGTCGCGGCGGATCCGGGACAGGCCACGTTCGTTCTGCGGGTGGAAGAACAGCGCGGTGTCGGCCTCGCGACAGGCGCCGTGCTCCTGCCACTCCCACGTGGCGTCGAGCGGAACCTGCGCCAGTGGTTGCTGTGGCATTCCGGCCTCCTCGGATCACGGAGTCCCGTGCCCATCACGGGACGTGTCCCGTGCACTACGCCTAGTGGTCAGATCCTTACAGATAGTCAGACTACGCCGAGATCGACCTTTCGGTGCCCAAATCTTCGACCGCGCGGGTGATGTCGCTCACCTGCCGTGAACCGAAACGACCCGGCATGCTTGTCCCGTGACGATGGAACGCCTCGAGGTCCCGCCGGCCGTGCCGCTGCCCGGACGGCTGCTCGTGGCGGCGCCCGTCCTGAGCGACGACAACTTCGCCCGCACGGTGATCCTCCTGCTCGATCACGACGAGGAGGGCAGCCTCGGCCTGGTCCTCAACCGTCCCTCGCACGTGCCCGTCGGCGCCGTGCTGCCGCCCTGGGACGGTCGCACGACCGGCACCGACGTCCTGTTCACCGGCGGCCCGGTGGCCGACGACAACGCCCTCGCGCTCGGGCTGCTGCCGGGTCCGTTCGACGGCCCGGAGCCGGAGGGCTTCCGTCGCGTCGCCGGCCCCTTCGGGCTCGTCGACCTCGACAACGACCCCGCCGACGCGATGGCCGACCTTGACGCCATTCGGATCTACGCCGGTTACGCAGGGTGGGCGGCCGGGCAGCTCGACGACGAGGTCGCCGAGGGCGCCTGGTACGTCGTCGACGGCGGTCCGGCCGACGTGTTCTCCGCGGAGCCGGAAGACCTGTGGCGGGCGGTCCTGAGGCGCCAGCGCAGCGAGCTCGCCTTCGTCGCGACGCCGTCGACCGACCCGTCGCTGAACTGAGCGCCGCGCGCCCCGAGGAGTCCCGCCCCGGTCGCCGTACCATGGCGTCATGACGACGCCGTCCGAGCCTCTCGCGATGCCCGAGCCCGACACCCACACCGGCGTGCTCGTCGAGGAGCGCCCCGAGACCCGGGTCGACGAGGGCGACCACGAGCGGTTCGCGCACTACGTGAAGAAGGACAAGATCGTCGAGTCGGCCGTCACCGGGACCCCGGTCGTGGCGCTGTGCGGCAAGGTCTGGGTTCCCGGACGCGACCCGCAGAAGTTCCCCGTCTGCCCGGACTGCAAGCGGATCCTCGACGAGCACTGGCCGGCGAAGGACGACGGAGCCGGGTCCTGAGCGGCCCCGACGGGGCCGACCGCGCGGAGGACCGCGCCCGCGCGCACGAGGACGGCGACGTTCGCCCGCTGGTGGCGACCGGGTCGCCGTCGCACGAGCTCGACACCGAGCTGCTCCCGGAGCCGATCGACCTGACCGACGGGGACGCCGACCTCGTGGGACTCATGAGTCCTGCCTACCGCGCCTACACGATCGGCGTCGTCGCGGTGATGACGATGTTCGCGTTCGAGGGCATCGGGGTGGCGTCGGCCATGCCGGTCGTGGCGCGCGCGCTCGACGGGCTCGGCGCCTATGCCTGGGCCTTCAACGGCTACGTCGTCACGAGCCTCGTCGCGATGGTGGTCGCGGGGGAGTGGTGCGACCGCTCCGGTCCGCGATCCCCGCTGCTGCTCGGCATCACGCTGTTCGGCCTCGGAGCCTTCGTCGCGGGCGCCTCGTGGTCGATGACGGTGCTCATCCTCGCCCGTGCCGCACAGGGCTTCGGCATGGGGCTGGCAATCGTGTCGGTCTACGTCGTCATCGGTCGCGCGTTCCCCGACCGCCTGCGCCCCAGGGCGTTCGCGGTCCTGTCGGCCGCCTGGGTGCTGCCCGCGATCATCGGCCCCGTCGTGGCCGGCTTCCTCACCGACCACGTGTCGTGGCGTGCCGTCTTCTGGGTGGCGGTCCCGTTCGTCATCCCGCCGCTCCTCCTCCTCGTCCCGCGCACCACGGCGTTCGGCGGGTCCACCGGCGACGGACCGGTACGCCGCGGCCGCGTGCGCGTCGCCGTCGTCGCCGCGGCCGGCCTCGCCCTGCTGCAGCAGGCCGGCACGCTGCGTGGCTGGGCCGGGCTCGCCCTCGCGGCGCTCGGCCTCGCGCTGCTCGCACCCTCGCTGCGTCACCTGCTGCCGTCCGGCGCGCTGCGCTTCGCCCGCGGCCTGCCGACCGTCGTCATGATGCGCGGGCTGCTCGCAGGTGCCTTCTTCGCGGGGGAGGCCTTCGTCCCCCTGGCGCTGCAGACGGTCCGCGGCGCGTCCACGGCGCAGGCTGGCGCGGTTCTGACGGTCGGCGCCATCGGGTGGGCGCTCGGCTCGCAGGTCCAGGGCCGGCTGTACGGTCGGATGCCGCGGCACCGACTGGTCCAGATCGGGGCGTCCCTGGTCGCGATCTGCCTCGCCTCCGTCACCTTGTCGCTCGTCCCCGCGGTGCCCTACTGGGTGGCCATGGCCTCGTGGGTGCTCGGCGCGGCGGGGATGGGCATGACCTTCGGCGCCGTCGGGACTCTCGTGCTCGACCTCTCGGAGCCGGCGGACCAGGGCGCGAACGTGGCGTCGTTGCAGGTCTGCGACTCCGTGGGCTCGGTCGTGTTCGTCGGCATCGCCGGTGCCATCTACGCCTCCGCGCTGTCGGCGGGCACGGTGTCGGCGTCGACGTTCATCACCATCTGGCTGACTATGGCCGCCGTGGCCGGCGCGGGGGCGGTCCTGGCAGCCCGGATCGCCCGGCCGTCGGCGGCCTGAGCCGGAGTCCGGGGCGGCGTCCTCACCGTCCGCGTTAGCACGAAGGCGCAGTGACACGCACCACCGCCCACCCGGGCATGTCGTTCACGCGACTCCCCTAGAGTCGCCGTCCTATGCCTCTCGCGACCGCCACCGCCTCCCGGCCCGACCCGGTGCCCCGCGGCGCCCAGTCCAGGCTTCGGGCCTGGCAGAGCGCGGCACTCGAGGCCTACCGCGCGGCCGACCCGCGCGACTTCCTCACGGTCGCGACCCCCGGTGCCGGCAAGACGACGTATGCCCTTCGGCTGGCCTCCGACCTGCTCGACCGCCGGGTCGTGGAACGGGTCGTGGTCGTGGCCCCGACCGAGCACCTCAAGACGCAGTGGGCCGCGGCGGCCGCGGCGGTGGGCATCCTGCTCGACCCCGACTTCTCGGGTGCGCGCGGCACGACGGGCAGCGACTACCTCGGCATCGCCGTCACCTACGCCGGCGTCGCGGCGAACTCGCTGCTCTACCGTCGCCGCGTCGAGGACCGCAAGACGCTGGTGATCCTCGACGAGGTGCACCACGCCGGCGACTCGCTGTCGTGGGGCGAGTCGGTGCGCGAGGCGTTCGAGCCCGCGACCCGTCGCCTCGCACTCACGGGCACGCCCTTCCGCAGCGACATCAACCCCATCCCGTTCGTGTCCTACGTCCCCGGTGCCGACGGCATCGGGCGCAGCGCGGCCGACCACGTCTACGGCTACGGCGACGCGCTGCGCGACCACGTCGTCCGCCCAGTGATGTTCCTGGCCTACAGCGGCCGGATGCGGTGGCGGACGCGCGCGGGCGACGAGGTCAGCGCCGTCCTCGGCGACGACCAGGCCAAGGACGTCACCCAGCAGGCGTGGCGCACCGCGCTCGACCCGCAGGGCGAGTGGATCCCGCAGGTCCTGCGCGCGGCGAACCGGCGGCTGACTGAGGTGCGCAAGCACGTGCCGGACGCCGGCGGCCTGGTCATCGCGAGCGACCAGACCAAGGCCCGTGCCTACGCCAAGCAGCTGGAGGCGATCACCGGCCGCAAGCCCACGGTCGTGCTCTCCGACGACCCGAAGGCGGGCTCGAGGATCAGCGCCTTCTCCGCGAGCAACGAGCGGTGGATGGTGGCGGTGCGCATGGTGAGCGAGGGCGTCGACGTGCCGCGCCTGACCGTCGGGGTCTATGCGACCTCGACGTCCACCCCGCTGTTCTTCGCGCAGGCGGTGGGGCGCTTCGTGCGCGCCCGACGTCGGGGCGAGACGGCGAGCATCTTCGTGCCCAGCGTCCCCGTCCTGCTGCGCCTCGCCGGCGAGCTCGAGGAGGAGCGCGACCACGTCCTCGGGCGCGCCGCCGGCGCGGACTGGACCGAGGAGGACGTGCTCGTCGCGCAGGCGCTCGCGCAGCGCGACACCCCGGACCTGCTCGCGGACGACCAGATGAGCTTCGAGGCGCTCGAGAGCGAGGCTACGTTCGACCGCATCCTGTTCGACGGCGGCGAGTTCGGCACGGCCCCCGGCACGGTCGAGGAGGAGGAGTTCCTCGGCATCCCTGGGTTGCTCGACGCCGACCAGGTGTCCGACCTGCTCCGCTCGCGCGGCAAGGGCGCGAAGCCCACCGCCGCGCCCGAGATGGTCACCGTCGACGTCCCGGCGCTCAAGCGCGAGCTCAACGACTGCGTGAAGGCCTACGCCCGGCAGAGCGGCACGTCGCAGGCTCAGGTCCACGCCGAGCTGCGCCGGGTCAGCGGCGGTCCCGAGGTCGCCAGGGCGAGCGCGGCGGAGCTGCGCACCCGCATCGAGCGAGTCCGCGCCTGGGCGGTCGGGCGCCGATAGCCTCGGAGTGCTCGGCGGTCCCGCGCACGGTCGGAGCTGAGTGCGTGGCTGACCAGGCGCGCCCGCCGTCACGGCGCGAGGTCGTGGCGAGCGCGGCGATCAGCGTCGCCGCGACCGTCGTCGCCGGCTGCTTCGTGACACTGCTCGTCGGGTCCCCCGCCTGCTGGGTCGATCTCGCAATAACCGACCCGGCCGCCGACGGATCGACTCCGACGGGGCTCCCCGGGTGGGCCACCGAGGCGCTGTTTCGTCCTCGTCCTGGCGATCCTGTGGCCGGTCTCATGTCGGCTGGGCCACGGCACCTGGGGGGACTCGGTCATGGACCTCAAGGCCCTGGCCCGGACGGGAGAGCCGGCGGGGCGGGGGCGCAACGCGGCGCCCGCTGGTGCCCCGCTCGCCGTCCTGGCCGTCGCGATGGTGCTCGGCCGACCGGGCGCGGGCGTTCTGGTCATCCTCGTGCAGTGGCTCCCGGCCCTCGTGCGGGCCGACCGCCGGTCGCTGGTCGACCTGGTCGTGGGCGTCGTGCCGCACACGACGGCGACACGCAAGGTCGCGAGACCCTCGCCCTGGACGGCCTCGACCGGCTGAGACATCGCCGCAGGTCACGCGGACGTCACGGCATCGGGGCGGTGGGCGGGGGCCCGTCGCATGCCTGGCAGAATGGCGGCCGGTGCGGGGACGTCCCGCGCCGTCCCGGAGGTCTCATCGTGCGTCGGTCCCTGATCGCGTTCGCCCCTGCGGTCGCCCTGCTCCTCGCAGCGTGCGGCTCGTCGTCGGGCGGCTCGTCCTCGTCCACCCCTGCGGCCTCGGGCTCCGGCTCGTCGTCCGCAGCGTCCCCGTCGTCGACCTGTTCGCCGACGTCGCTGCAGACGATCGTGCCCGGCAAGTTCACCGCGGCCACGGGCTCGCCGGCGTTCCCGCCGTGGGTCATCGACGACAAGCCGGAGAACGGCAAGGGCTACGAGTCCGCGGTGACCTATGCCGTGGCCAAGAAGCTCGGCTACACCGACGCCGACGTCGTGTGGATCCGGACGACCTTCGACGGAGCGATCGCGCCCGGTCCGAAGAAGTTCGACGTCAACATCCAGCAGTTCTCGATCACCGAGGACCGCAAGAAGGCCGTCGACTTCTCCTCCGGCTACTACGACCTCACCCAGGCCGTCGTGACCTACGCCGGCAGCCCGATCGCCAAGGCGACCACTGTCGCTGCGCTCAAGGACGCCAAGCTCGGAGCGGCCGTGGGTACGACGTCGCTCGACGCGCTCGACTCGGTCATCGCGCCGACGACGAAGGCGAAGATCTACAACAGCAACGACGACGCGGTCGCCGCGCTCAAGGCCAAGCAGATCGACGGCCTCGTGGTCGACCTGCCGACGGCGTTCTACATCTCCGGCGCCGAGCTGGCCAACGGCGTCATCGTCGGACAGCTGCCCAACACGGCCGACCAGAAGGAGCAGCTCGGCTTCCTGCTCGCCAAGGGCAGCCCGCTGACGGCGTGCGTGACGCAGGCGGTCGACTCGCTCCGCACCGACGGCACCCTGGCCAAGCTGCAGGACCAGTGGCTGGCCCAGGCGGGCGCTCCCGTCCTGTCGTGAGTCCAGAACCCGTCTCCGGGGCCGACCTCGTGCCGGCCCCGGAGACCTGGACCCCCAGCGCGCACGAGCTGCAGCGGCGAGAGGCCCGGCGCCAGCAGACCCGTCGCAGCATCGCGGTGGCGGCGATCTCCTCGATCGTCGTCATCGGGGGCCTGGCCGCCCTCGTGCTGCGATCGTCGGGCTGGCCGGTCGTGCAGGAGACGTTCTTCGACCCCACCATCGGACGCAAGGTCCTGCCGCTCATCTGGGACGGCTTCAAGCTCGACCTGCTGCTGGTGGTCGTCGCGAGCTGCTTCATCGCGATCCTGTCGATGACGATCGCGCTCGTCCGCACGTCGAGCGCACCGGCCCTCGCGCCGTTCCGGATCCTCGCGACGGTCTACGTGGACGTCTTCCGCGGCACGCCCCTGATCCTCGTGATCTACCTCATCGGCTTCGGCATCCCGGCGCTCAACCTCGCGGTGGTCTCCAGCGCCGACGTCGCCGTCTACGGCACCGCGGCGATCGTCGTGACCTACTCGGCGTACGTGGCGGAGGTCATCCGCTCCGGCATCCTCTCGGTGCACCCGAGCCAGCGGGCCGCAGCACGGTCCCTCGGCCTGTCTCCGGCCAAGACGATGCGGCACGTCGTGCTCCCGCAGGGGCTCCGTCGGGTCGTCCCGCCGCTGCTCAACGACTTCGTCTCGCTGCTCAAGGACGTCGCGCTCGTCTCGATCCTCGGCGTCGTCGAAGGCGTGCGCGTGGCGCAGGTCCAGGCCGACAAGATCTTCAACTACACGCCGTACGTCGTCGTCTCGATCCTCTTCCTCATCGTGACCATCCCACTCACCCGGTTCACCGACCGGGTTCTCATCCGGTCCATCTCGCGGCAGAACGCCGGAGGAACCGCGTGATCACGCCGACCCCGCTGCTCGAGCTGCGTGGGGTGCGCAAGAGCTTCGGCAGCGAGCTCGTGCTGCGCGACGTCGACCTCGTCGTGCCGGAGCACACCGTCACGGTGCTCATCGGAGCCTCGGGATCGGGCAAGTCGACGCTGCTGCGCTGCATCAACCAGCTCGAGCTCATCGACGACGGCCTCGTGCTGTTCGACGGCATCGACCTCGCCGACCCCCGTCATGACGCCGACGACATCCGGCAGCGCATCGGGATCGTGTTCCAGGCGTTCAACCTGTTCCCGCACATGTCGGTGCTCGACAACATCACCCTCGCCATGCGTCGCGTGCACAAGGTGCCGCGAGGGCAGGCCGAGGCCTCCGCGCTCGAGCTGCTCGGCCGCTTCTCGTTGGCGGACAAGGCGCCGCAGTACCCGGACCGACTCTCGGGCGGGCAGCAGCAGCGCGTCGCGATCGTCCGTGCGCTCGCGGTCTCGCCCAAGCTGATGCTCTTCGACGAGGTCACCTCGGCGCTCGACCCGGTGCTCGTGAACGAGGTGCTCGCGGTCGTGCGCGACCTGCGGCAGGACGGCATGACCATGGTGATCGCCACCCACGAGATGGGCTTCGCGACGCAGGTCGCCGACGAGGTCTGCTTCCTCGCGGGCGGCGTCATCGTCGAGCGCGGCACGCCGGACCATGTGATCCACGCACCGAAGGACCCGCAGACGCAGGAGTTCCTGCGGCGGGTGCACGAGGCCGGCCGCCTCTGATCTCCCGGGACACGCGTCCCGCGTCCCGCTCGCCAATGCACGAACTCCGTCGACCCGACTCCTACGCTGATGGCGTCGTACGACCACCGGGTCGTGCTCCGCCGAAGGAGATCGCATGTCATCGACCGACGTCAGCCCGGACGAGCGCGAGGCGCTCGCCTCGATCGGGCGGAGCTGGTGGCTGCTCCTCGCCGTGGGTGTCCTCACGCTGCTGCTGGGCGTCGCCTGCATGGTGTGGACGGACAAGACCATCACCCTTGTCGCCGTGCTGTTCGGCATCTACCTGCTGATCAGCGGCATCTTCCAGGTCGCGCAGTCGTTCTCGCACACGAGCAACCGCGCCCTGCTCGCGATCTCGGGCATCCTCTCGATCATCCTCGCGGTCTACATGTTCAAGGCGATCAGCCACGACAAGGAGGCCACGCTGCTCGCGCTGTTCATCGGCCTCGCGTGGTTGTTCCGCGGCATCGTCGAGCTGATCGTCGGACTGCAGAGCAAGGGCGTGGACGGTCGCGGCTGGCTCATCACCGGCGGCCTCCTGCTCATCGCGGGCGCCATCGTGATCTTCGTCTGGCCGGACCTTGCGGTCGGCACCATCGTCTGGATCGCCGGCCTCATGCTCGTCGTCCTCGGCATCAGCGAGATCGTCGGCGCCTTCCAGGTCAAGAAGCTCGCGAGCGTCTGACCCGGCTCCGCAGCGAGACGACGCCGCCGGCTCCGCCCGGCGGCGTCGTGCTGTCCGAGGGTGGTCGTCCGCGCTCGCGTGGCGCGCGACGTGGGCACCCGGTCGGGCAGAGTGGGGCCCAGTGGTCGAGGGGCGTGGCGACCGGTGAGCGGGGCATCCGACCTCATCGGGCACCGCTGACGAGACGGAGGTGGCGCCATGGTCGCGGAGACGAGCCAGACGCTGGACCGAGGGCTGACCGTCCTCGAGCTGCTGTCGGACGCGTCGGACGGCCTCACCGTCACGGAGATCGCCGCGAAGCTGGGCGTGTCGCGCACGGTGGTCTACCGCCTCGTCGTGACCCTCGAGCAGCACGCGCTGCTGCGGCGCGGAGGAGACGGCCGGTGCCGGCTGGGCATGGCCGTGCTGGCCCTCGCCCGGCAGGTGCAGCCGGTCCTGCGCGAGGCGGCGATCCCGGCGCTGCGTCGGCTGGCCGACTCCGTGGGCGCCACCGCCCACCTCACCGTCGTCGACGGCTCGGACGCGCTCGCCGTCGCCGTCGTCGAGCCCACCCGTTCGGACTTCCACGTGGCCTACCGGGTCGGCGCCCGGCACGCGCTCGACCGAGGCGCCGCGGGCAGGGCCGTGCTGGCCGCGCGCGCGTCAGGCGGACGCCCCTTCGACCCCGGTTGGGTCATCTCCACCGGAGAGCTGCAACCCGGCGCGTACGGGGTGGCGGCCCCGCTGCTCGGCGTCGCCGGCATCGAGGCGTCGGTCGGCGTCGTCGCGCTCACCGAGCTGCCCGTCGACGACGTCGGTCCGAAGGTCTTGCGGGCCGCGGGCGAGGTCGCCCGAGCACTGCGCTGAGGATCCGGGCGCCGGCTGTCAGTAGCAGCCGGTCGCCGTCGCGGGCACGACCTCGACGGCCTGCCGTACCGCCGCCTTGGAGTACCTGCCGCTCGGACGGTCGATGATGGCGAACGCGCGCAGCCGCCGGTCGGCGCCGAGGGCGTAGCCCGCCAGCGCGATCGCGTCGTAGAGCGTGCCCGTCTTGGCGAACACCCTGGCCCGGGCACACCGCGTCGGCTTGCTCAGGAAGCGGCTGTGCAGCGTCCCGCTCACCCCGGCGACGGGGAGCATTGCCTTGAGCGGAGCGAGCTCCGGGTGCCCGGGGTGCTGGGCGTAGCGCAGGATCTGGACCAGACCCCGGGCGGTGACGCGGTCCGAGCGGGAGACGCCGCTGCCGTCGTAGAGGGCCCAGCCCTTCGTGTCGACGCCGAGACGGCGCAGCTCCGCGATGGCCGTCGTGCGGGCACCGGCCCAGGAGCCGGGCCGGCCCGCGGCGATCGCGTTGTTGCGGAACAGCATCTCTGCGACGTCGTTGTCCGAGACGAGGAGCATCCGGGAGAGCGCCGCGCCGGACGTGTTGCCGACGAACCGGGCGATCTCGGGAGCGCCGGGGGCGGCCTTGAGCCGACCGTTGTAGCGGGTCGTCACGACCACGTCGGAGCGTCCGGCGCTCAGTGCTTTGAGCTCGGCGGCGAGCCGGACGGTGAAGTAGACCACCGCGTCCTTGGCGGTGTCCGAGCCGTTGCGGAAGTCGCGCACGAGCGGGCGCACCGGGGTGACCACGGACGGCACGTAGCCCGAGGTCCAGCCGGTCGCGGACGTCGGCGCGGGGTAGAGCGTGTCGTCGAGCCGCACCGAGACGACGATCGACGCGGGCGGCGTGGGGACGACCGGCCCGGACGGCCCCGGCGGCGGGGTCGGGATCGGCGCCGTGGGTCCCGTGGGTCCGGTGGCTCCCGTCGCACCGGTCGGACCCGTCGCGCCGGTGGCTCCCGTGGGTCCGGTGGCCCCCGTCGCGCCGGTGGCGCCGGTCGCTCCCGTGGGTCCGGTGGCTCCCGTCGCACCCGTCGCGCCGGACGGTCCGGACGCACCCGTCGCGCCGGTCGGTCCGGTCGGCCCCGGGGGAGTGGGTGTCGGGGTCGGGGTGGGAGTCGGCACGGGGACGGGCACGGGCAGCGGCGCGATCACGGGCAGCAGCGCGACGGCCGTCGTGTGGGCGAGGCGGCTCAGCTGGCTGCTGGTCAGCAGCGGGTCGCCGCCGCCGACGAGGACGACCTCGCGCGTCGACCCGCCGCGCAACACCCGGGTCGGGAAGCGCGTGGTGGTGCCCAGCAGTCGCAGCGCGTTCGCCGCGGTGGCCAGCTTGGTCGTGGATGCACCGCGCATCGGCACCGTGTAGCCCGACTGCCAGATCGTGGCACCGGTCTGCAGGTCCGTGACGTAGCCGGTGTAGCCGTAGCCGAGCGCCTTGGTCGCGCGCACGCGCGCCGGCATCAGCTTCGCGATTCGCGCCTGCGCGGCGAGCGCCGCGGACGGCAGCGACGCGATCCTCACGTCCGGCGTCGTCCGGGCGCCTACGGCTCCGGGGGAGACGAGCAGGGTGGAGACGAGGGCGAGCCCTCCGGCGAGCGCGAGGGTACGGCGGGGAAGCGGGTGCACGCGACGACCGTACCTACTCGCGCCCTGAGTTGCCGCACCCGTCCGGGTTGCGACCGCGAGTCAGGACTCCGAGCCCCGGGCCGCCTCCACGACGAGCGGGAGCACGCGGTGGGGGACCTGCGTCGCGAGAGCGATCACGGTCGACGTGCGTCCGATGCCTTCGGTGGCCACCACCTGGTCGATGACGCGCTGCAGGTCGGCGTTCGAGCGCGCCACCACCCGGCAGAGCAGGTCGCCGCTGCCGGTGATGGTGTGCACCTCGAGCACCTCGGGGATGGCCGCGAGGCGACCGCCGATCTCGTCGTGCCCCCGCTGGGCGATCTCGAGGGTGACGAAGGCGGTGACGGGGAAGCCGAGGGCTGCGGCGTCGACGTCGGGTCCCCAGCCGGTCACGATCCCGCGCGCGGCCAGCTTGTCTAGCCGCGCCTGGACGGTGCCGCGGGCGAGGCGGAGCCGGCGGCTCGCCTCCAGGACGCCGATGCGCGGCTCCGCGGCGAACAGCTCGAGGATGGCGGCGTCGATTCCGTCGACGGTGTCGGGCATCTCGACCACTCCTTGGCGCGAACCCTGGACGAAATGACCAGAGTTCCGAGCAGCAGAGTAGCGGTGATCGGCAGGTTGTGGGTCGTGTCCTGGACTTGTTGCCCGACTGAGGTAAGGCTTGCCAAGGTTCCGCCATGACCCAGACAGCGGACAGCACCGTCGTCACGACCGACCCGTTCCCGCTGCGCGGGATGGACGCGGTCGTCTTCGCCGTCGGCAACGCCAAGCAGGCCGCGCACTGGTACTCCACCGCGTTCGGCATGCAGCTGGTCGCGTACGCCGGTCCCGAGACCGGCGACCGCGACCATGCCTCCTACGTCCTTCGGAGCGGCTCGGCGCGCTTCGTGCTGCGCGGACCGGTGCACGCCGCCGCACCGCTCGCCGCGCACGTCGCGCGGCACGGCGACGGCGTCGTCGACCTCGCGCTCGAGGTGCCGGACGTGCCGGCGGCGTACGCCTACGCCGTGGCCCACGCAGCCACGGGGCTCGACGAGCCGCACGAGCTGTCCGACGCCGACGGCACCGTGGTGCTGGCCGCGATCGCGACGTACGGCGAGACCCGGCACACGCTCGTGGACCGCTCCCGCTACGCCGGCGCCTACCTCCCAGGATTCGTGCGACAGGCTCCGATGGTGGCCCCTCCCGCGCGTCGGCTCTTCCAGGCGGTGGACCACTGCGTGGGCAACGTCGAGCTCGGGCGCATGGACGAGTGGGTCGACTTCTACCACCGGGTGATGGCCTTCACGAACATGGCGGAGTTCGTCGGCGACGACATCGCGACGGACTACTCGGCACTCATGAGCAAGGTCGTGGCGGACGGGTCGCGGAAGGTGAAGTTTCCGCTCAACGAGCCGGCGGTCGCGCGCAGGCGGAGCCAGATCGACGAGTACCTCGAGTTCTACGGCGGCCCCGGCGTGCAGCACGTCGCGCTCGCCACCGACGACATCCTCGCGACGGTCGACGCGATGCGCGCGGCTGGCGTCGACTTCCTCGAGACGCCCCACTCCTACTACGACGACCCCGAGCTGCGGACGAGGATCGGTGATGTCCGGGTGTCCGTGGACGAGCTCAAGCGTCTTCGGATCCTCGTCGACCGCGACGAGGACGGCTATCTCCTGCAGATCTTCACCAAGCCCGTGCAGGACCGCCCCACGGTGTTCTTCGAGCTCATCGAGCGACACGGGTCCCTCGGGTTCGGCAAGGGCAACTTCAAGGCGCTCTTCGAGGCGATCGAACGCGAGCAGGACATCCGCGGGAACCTCTAGACCCGGTGGGTCGGTGACGGGGGAGCCGATCACGTCCTCGTAGGCTCCACGGCATGGCGATGGAGCCGGGGTGGTACCCCGACCCGTTCTCCAGCGGTGGGTACGTCCGGTGGTGGGACGGCGAGCGCTGGGGTGCCTCGGCGTCCGTCGCCACCACCGCTCCGACCTCCGACGCACCCGGGATGCGGGTGCCGCTGCCTCCGCCGCCGTCCGCTGCGCCGGCTCCGCACCCCGGCACGGCGTACGGCGCCGGGCCGGGCGACCCCGTCGCACCGATCCCGCTCGCGACCTGGCCGCAGCGGGCCGCCGCCCGGATCCTCGACTCGCTGATCGAGGGGGTCATCGCGCTGCCCTTCGTCATGTGGCTCGTCTGGCCGGCGGTGGCGCGCTTCGTCGACGCCGTGCCGGTCGACGGCTCCGCGCCCTCGCAGGAGGCGATGACAGCGCTGCAGGGCGACCTGCTGGCGGTGTCCACGAGCATCACCGTCATCTCGGTCCTGGTGTCGTTCCTCTACCAGGTGCCGCAGAACAAACGGTGGGGGCGCACGATCGGCAAGCGCGCCCTGGGCATCCGGATCCGGCCCTTCGCCGCCGACGGGCCGCTGGCCTGGGGGCAGGTGCTCTCGCGCTGGGCCGTGTTCGAGGTCTTCAGCGTGATCGCCGGAGGCCTGCTGCTCATCGTCGACTGCCTCTGGCCGCTGTGGGACAAACCGTGGCGCCAGGCGCTGCACGACAAAGTGGCGCGGACGATCGTGGTGCCGAAGGCCTGACCACGGCCCGCGCCGACCCGCCGCTACGACCTCGGGGCGCGGGCAGCGAAACACCCACCCGACATGGCATCGTGCGCGCCATGACGACGACTCCGTGGGTCCCGGGACAGCCAGGGACCCTGTCCGACGGACGCGACCGCAGCGCGTTCCCCGCCGACTTCCTCTGGGGCACTGCGACCGCGTCCTACCAGATCGAGGGCTCCCCGACCGCGGACGGCAAGGGCGCGTCCATCTGGGACACCTTCAGCCACCTGCCGGGGAAGATCGCCCGCGACGAGAACGGCGACGTCGCCTGCGACCACTACGTCCGGATGCCCGAGGACGTCGCGCTCATGGCCGGGCTCGGCGTCAACGCCTACCGGTTCTCCGTGTCGTGGCCGCGGGTGCGGCCCACCGGCACCGGAGGCGTCGAGGCGCGCGGGCTCGACTTCTACGACCGACTCGTGGACCAGCTGCTCGCGCACGGGATCGCGCCGACGCTCACGCTCTACCACTGGGACCTGCCGCAGGCGCTCGAGGACGACGGCGGATGGCTGAACCGCGACACGGCCTACCACTTCGGCGACTACGCCTCGATCGTCGCCCAGCGCCTCGGTGATCGCGTGCACACCTGGATCACGGTCAACGAGGCCGTGGTCGTGAGCACGTTCGGCTACGCGCTCGGCACGCATGCGCCCGGGAAGCTCCTGCTCTTCGACTCCTTCCCCGCGACGCACCACGTGCTGCTCGGTCACGGCCTCGCGATGCAGGCCGTGCGCGCGGCGGTCACCAACGCCCGGGTCGGCATCACGCACAACCTGTCGCCTGTGCTGGCCGTGAGCGACACGGAGGAGGACGGCCGCGCGGCGGAGGCGATGGACGCGATCCAGAACCGGCTCTACATGGACCCGGTCCTGCTCGGGCGCTACCCCGACCCCGAGGCCGTGGGCGCGCCGATGGACCGCTCGTGCGTGCTGGACGGCGACCTCGCGGTCATCGGGGCACCGCTCGACGTGCTCGGCGTCAACTACTACAACCCGACGCTGGTGAAGGCGCCGGGAGAGGGCAACCCGTTCCCGTTCGAGATCACGGCGATGGACGGGTACGAGACCACCGATATGGGCTGGCCCGTCGTGCCGGACGGCCTGCGTGCGCTGCTCGTCGGGGAGAAGGCGCGCTACGGCGACGCGCTTCCGCCGGTCATGGTCACCGAGAACGGGGCCGCCTTCCACGACGAGCTCGTGGAGGCACCGGGTGGCGACGTCGCGCACGTCGACGACCCGCGCCGGGTCGAGTACCTCCGCTCGCACATCGCCGCGGTGTGCACCGCGCGCGACGAGGGCGTCGACGTCACCGGGTACTTCGTGTGGTCGCTCACGGACAACTTCGAGTGGGCCGAGGGCTACGCGAAGCGGTTCGGCCTGATCTTCGTCGACTACCCGACGCAACGGCGGATCCCGAAGCTGTCCTACTCGTGGTACCGCGCGTTCCTCGGCGGCCCGGCGTGAGCTCGGCGGACGGCGCGGCCTCGTCAGCGACGCTGCCGCTCGCCCTGCGCGAGCCGACCTCGGACGTACGCCGCGGATACATCAGCGCGGTCGTCCTGGCGAACCTCGGCATCATGCTGGCGTTCTACGCGCCGATCACCAGCCTCCTGCCGCGTCTGTCGGAGCAGGTCTCGCCGACGAGCAAGGAGGCGACGCTCGGCTGGATCCTCGGTGTCGGCGCGCTCATGTCGGTGATCGGCAACCCGCTCGCCGGCGCCCTGTCCGACCGCACCACCTCCCGCCTGGGACGGCGCAAGCCCTGGGTGCTCTACGGCGCGATGCTGGGGGCGCTCGGCATCGTGGCGCTGTGCCTGCAGTCGACCGTGCTCGGCCTCGCGGTCGTGTGGGGGTTCTGCCAGGCCACCATCAACGGCGCCTACGCCGGGCTGACCGCGACCATCCCCGACCAGGTGCCGGTGCGTCAGCGCGGCTTCGTGTCGGGCTGGGTGGGTCTCGCGCAGACGGTCGGGATCGTGCTCGGCGTCGCGCTCGTGTCCATCGTCGTACGACCGCTCGTCCCGGGTGCGGTGCTGATCGCGATCCTCCTCGTGCTACTCGTGCTGCCGTTCGTCCTGCGGATCAAGGACATCCCGCTGCCGGTCGAGGAGCGCGAGCCCTTCCACCTCCTCACGTTCGTGAAGGGCTTCTGGGTGAGCCCGCGGCTCTACCCGGACTTCGGCTGGGCGTGGATCACCCGCTTCCTCATGCAGCTCGGCAACGCGCTGGCCACGCTCTACCTGCTCTACTTCCTGCAGGACGCCGTGAAGTACTCCGACCCCGCAGGCGGCCAGACCGTGCTCGTCGCGCTCTACGCCCTCGGCACGATCATCACCGCGGTGGTGGCCGGCCGGATCAGCGACCGCTCGGGCCGGCGCAAGATCTACGTGATCTGGTCGACGGTCGTGATGGCGTTCTCCGCCGTGATCCTCGCGTTCTTCCCGATCTTCAGCGCCGCGATGGTGGCGGCGTTGATCCTCGGTCTCGGCTACGGCATCTACCTCGCGGTCGACCAGGCGCTCGTTACGCAGGTGCTGCCCACGGCGATCGACCGCGGTCGCGACCTCGGCGTCATCAACATCGCGAACGCGGCGCCGCAGGTTCTGGCGCCCGTGATCGCGGCTCCCATCGTGACGGGGGCGACGGGCTACACCGGTCTCTACCTGATCACCGCGGTGATCACGCTGCTCTCAGCCGTGCTCGTCACCCGGATCCGGTCGGTCCCCTGACGGGTCGGCGTCGCCTGCCTCGGGAGCCACCGCCGTGAACGTGGTTCCCATGGGGGAGTAAGACGTCCAGCCGGAGGCCCCGTCCTCGGGGACGGGCGGGAGCGGCCAGAGCTCCTCGGCGTGGTCGGCTGCGTCGACCAGCGCGGTGAGGTCGAGGACCGTCGCCGTCTCGGGGATCCCGCGTCCGTCCCAGCGGCAGTAGAGCGTCACCGGTCCTGACGGTGGCAGCGGCCAGATCCAGGCGTCCCACGCCCAGCTGAGGCCGCCTCCGCCGCCGCCGTACATCGCCAGGTGGAAGTCGTCCGCGGCGCCGGCCTCCTGCCCGTGCATGCTGGGGTGCCAGTCGTTCGACGACTCGACGCGGCGGCCGTCGGGCCACTGCATGCCGACCCGCAGGTCGCCGACGAACGGCATCGGGTGCTGGTGGTGGAGGACCTCGGCGCTGCCGGGGCGCAGCAGGGCGCGGACCTGGAAGCTCGCACCGCGCGGGTAGGCGTCGAGGAACGTCAGCCGCACAGCGGTGTCGTCGGTGCGGCCGATCACCGCACCCACGTTGGCGACACCGGGCAGCCAGTGCTCGGGCCTCGACCACGGGTGGTCGAAGTAGGCCTGCGGGTGCAGCTGCTCCGGCTCGGGCGGCGTCAGCTCGGCGAAGAAGGGCACCCCTCAGCCGAGCCGGTCCGTGAAGGCGAGGATCCGCGCCCAGGCGTCGTCGCACGCCGGCTTCCACTCCGCGAACGCGCGGTCGAAGAACGAGTGCGGTGCGCCGTCGTAGACGTACATCTCGTGGTCGAGGCCGCGCGCGGTGAGCCGGGCGTCGAGCGCCTCGAAGTCGGCGACCGGGGTGGCCTGGTCGTTGCCGCCGACGAGCAGCAGGAGCGGCTTGCGCATCTCGTCCACGACGTCCTCCACCATCGGCGGTCGGCCGTAGAACCCGACGCAGCCGGCGAAGCCGATGTCCGTGGCCGACAGCCGCCACGAGTGCGAGCCGCCGAAGCAGAAGCCGACGCTGAACGTCGGGCCGCCGTTGAGCGAGCGCACATGCTCCGCGGCGGCGCGGGCATCGGCCGTGACCGACGCCGGGGTGAGAGTGCCGATCTCCGACTGCCAGTCGAAACCGTCCGCGCGCTGCCCGACGCCCTGGCTGCGACCGAAGTAGTCGAGGGCGACGGCGTGGAAGCCGGCCTCGGCGAACCGGACCGCGAGCGCCTCGTAGTACGGGTGCAGGCCACGGACGTCCGGGAGGATCACGACGTTGCGCCCGTTGGGGCTCGCCGGCACCGCCTGGTAGGCCGCGAACGCGTTCCCGTCGGCCGCGGTGAGGGTGACGACCCCGTGGCCCGCCACCTCCCCGACCACTGGTGGGCTGGGCGGTCGGCTGTCGTCGTCGTGGCACATGGGGCCTTCCTACCCGAGAAACCGCGGTGCCGCCTCCGCTTCGGCGTGCCTGTCCGCGGCCCGGACGTCCGCGCACCACGATGGTGCCGAGCACAGGAGGTGGCATGGGCACGATCACGGACACCGACATCGAGCGGATGACGACCGCGGTCTTCATCGAGCCGGAGCTGCGGAGCCGGTCGTCGACCCGGTTCTGGGCACTGCTGATCCTCGCGTCGGTGATCGCGACAGCAGGCGTCGTGGCTGACTCCACCGCCACGGTCATCGGCGCCATGATCGTGGCCCCGTTGATGACGCCGATCCTCGGTGTCGCGGTCGGCCTCGTTCTGGCCAACCACCGTCCGTTGGTGCGCAGCGTGCTCCTGGTGATCCTCGGGGCGCTGGCCGTCATCGCGATCGCGTACGTGATCGGCGTGGTCGTGCACCCGCCGGACGACTACGCCACCAACACGCAGGTGGCGGCGCGCATCAGCCCGCGGTTCATCGACCTCGTCGCCGCGCTCGCCACGGGCCTCGTCGGCGCGTTCGCCCTCGTGCGCTCCGACATCTCCGACACGCTGCCCGGCGTGGCCATCGCCATCTCGCTCGTGCCGCCGCTCGCCGTCGTAGGGCTCCTGCTCCAGGTGCAGCGCTACGGCGACGCCATGCAGGCGCTCCTGCTGTTCGGCACCAACGTCGCCGCGATCATCGTCACCGGCACGGTGGTGCTGCTCCTCTACAAGGTGCGTGACGCGGCGCGTCGCTCGGGCTATCCCGTGGCGAAGATGAGCGGTCGCGCTCTCGCGACCGTCGCCATCCTCGTCGTCGTGGTCCTGGTCCCGCTCGGCGTCGGTTCGGCCAACGTCGCCGCCGACCAGCGGTTGCAGGCCAGGGCGACGCCGATCGCGCAGGACTGGGCGACCCGGGCGGGATGGCAGGTCGCTTTGGTGTCGGCCCAGAACGGCACGATCTCCGTCACGGCACTCGGCCCGCCGCCCGACATCGACGCGGCGATGCTGCGCAAGGAGCTCAACGACGCGGGCATGTCCAGCGCCGACCTGGTGATCCGGCTCGTCGTGGGCGGCACCCGGGTCTGTCCGGCCGGCTCGACGACGTGCGTCGAGTCGGTGTCGACGCCCTGACCCGACCGCGCCCGAGCGGCCCCGGTCAGCCCAGGAGCTCGAACGTCGCGACGTCGTCGGAGGCGAGCCGTGCGTGGAGGTGCTCGTCGTGGCGCAGGCCGTCGCCGTAGATGAAGCTCTGGCGCGCCGTGCCCTCGATCAGGTAGCCGCAGCGGGTCGCGAGCCGGCACGACGGCTCGTTCTCCACCGCGTGGAAGAGCTCGATGCGGGCGAGACCGACGGCGTCGAACGCGAACCGCGTCGCCGCGTCCACCGCGGCGGCACCGACTCCTCTGCCGCGGCCGGACGGAGCGAGCCAGTAGCCGATCTCGCCGCTGCCGATCTCCTCGTCCATCGAGTGGATCGACACCTGGCCGACGAGCCGCCCGGACGGGTCGCGCACCACCCACGAGCAGTGGTCGGGCGACCACGACATGCGGTCCTCGACCCAGAGCGCCGCGCGTTCGCGCTCGGTGCTGCCGGGTCGGCGTGCTCCCGGGTTCCACAACGCGATGTCGGGATCGGCGAACGCGGCCACGACGGCATCGACGTCGTCTGCGGTCGCGACGTCGAGGACGTATCCGCGGAAGGTCAGCGGCACCGGAGTGATGGGGGAGTCGAGCACTGCGCCAGCCTAGGGCGCCGCGGACCGGTCGAGCGGTCGTTGTCGCGCCGCGCGGAGACCCGGCCGGGCTAGGGTGCGAACCTGCGTCGACCGCTGGAGGCACCGTGGAGATCAAGGAGCTGGGGCACCTCGTGCTCTACGTGCGCGACCTCACGCGGTCGGTGCACTTCTACCGCGACGTCCTGGGCTGGAGACCCATCCTGGGCGGCGACGACGACGCCCCGCTGCCGTTCCCTGCCGCGGCCTTCAACGCGCCGTCGAACCGCACCCACCACGAGCTCCTGCTCATCGAGGTCGGCCCGGACGCCGCCGCGCTTCCCGAGGGACGCCGCGTCGGCCTCTATCACTTCGGCCTCAAGGTGGGCGACAGCGACGACGAGCTGCGCGAGGCGCTCGCGACGCTGCAGGCCAACGGCGTACCCGTGCTCGGGGCGAGCGACCACACGGTGACGCACTCGCTCTACATCGCCGACCCGGACGGCAACGAGATCGAGCTGTTCATCGACGTGCCCGGCGTCGACTGGAAGAGCGACCCGGGGCTGATCGGCGCCCCGGTCAAGCCGCTGCGCCTCTGAGGCTGTCGAGGCGTGTGACCAGCGCGCGTGACACCTCGCGCTGGTCACACGTCTCGGGGTCGGTGGGCCGGGAGGACTCGGCCGGTGACCTCGCCGAGTCGGATCGTGCTGCCGCCAGGCCCGGGCGCCTCGCCGCGGATCGTGACGACGTCGCTGTCCTCGAGGAAGGTGACCTCGCCGAGGCCGTCGACCCGCAGCGGCTCGCGCCCGCCCCACGAGAGCTCGAGTAACGAGCCCCGCTGGTCGACCTCCGGGCCGCTCACGGTGCCGCTCGCGAACAGGTCGCCGGTGCGCAGCGACGCGCCGTTGGCCGTGAGGTGCGCGAGCTGCTGACCCGGCGTCCAGTACATCTGGGCGAACGGCGGCCGCGAGAGGACCACGGACGACCCTCCTCGGGTCAGCTCGAGGGAGAGCTGGAGGTCGAGGGCCCACGGGTCGTCGTCGACGAGGTAGGGCAGTGGCGTCGGGTTCTGCGCGACGGCGTCGACCCGGGCGTGCGCCAGCGCCGCCAGCGGTGTCACCCACGCCGACACGCTGGTGGCGAAGGACTTCCCGAGCAACGGTCCCAGAGGTACGTACTCCCACGCCTGCACGTCGCGCGCCGACCAGTCGTTGAGCAGCACGACGCCGAACACGTGGTCGGCGAGTGCGGACGCCGGCACGGAGGTGCCGAGCGCGGACGGCGCGCCGACCACGAACCCGACCTCGACCTCGACGTCGAGACGTCGAGACGGTCCGAAGACGGGCGGCTCCTCGTGCGGTGGCTTGCGCTGACCGTTCGGCCGGACCACGTCGGTGCCGGACACGACCACCGTGCCGGCTCGGCCGTGGTACCCGATCGGCAGGTGCTTCCAGTTGGGGGTCAGCGCCTCGCCGTCGGGGCGGAAGATCCGGCCGACGTTCGTGGCGTGGTGCTCGGAGGAGTAGAAGTCGACGTAGTCGGCGACGCTCCACGGCAGGTGGGTCTCGACGTCGTCGAGGGGGAGGAGTGACTTGGACGCCATCGGGGCGAGCGCGTCGTCGGTGAGGATCGTCTGCAGGCGCCGGCGTACGGCGTCCCACGCCTGCGGACCGCGGGCGAGCAGGTGGTCGAGGGTGCAGCGGTCGAAGACCTCGGTGGCGTGCAGCAGGACGCCGTCGAGGAGCCCCGCGTCGTGCAGCCGACGCAAGGACAGCGCTTGGTCACCGACCCGTACCGCGATCTCGCAGTGTCCGCCCTCGTGGCTGACCACGCCGTACGGCAGGTGCTCCACGCCGTAGCCGCTGCCCTCGGCGCCGTCGACCCACGACATCGTCACTCCTCCTCGTCGAGCATCCCCAACCCTCGCAGGTCGGAGACGGGGTCGCCGATCGAGCACGACCCGAACGAGGTGAAGAGCCGCCGCACGGCGGCGGGGTCGGCGGCGGCGAGGACCTCGAGCAGAGGGATGGCCTCGCGCTCGGCGAGCAGCGCGGCGACGGCCGTGGTGTCAGCCCCGTCGATCGCCGCTGCCGTGGCTGCCAGGACGTTGACGAATCCGTGCTGCTCGAAGCCGGTGTCGGGGGCGGTGTTGCGCAGTGCATGGTGCGGGCCCGCGGTGAGCTTGAACGCGAGCCGTCGGCGTACGACCTCGACGAGGAGGTCGGCGAGCTCGGCCTCGCTGGGGTGCGCCGCGGCGCAGGGGCCTCCGGTGCGGAGCTTCGCACGCTCGGCACCGTCGTCGGCGAGCACGTCGAGGGCGTCGCGCCACCCCACGGCGCGCGGCACCTCGATCGCCGCCGGCAGCGCGAAGTCGAGGGTGTCGAGGGTGAGCCGCGCGGTCTGGCCGAGCGGTCCGTCGGCCGGCAGGGCGACCTCGAGACCGAGCAGCTCGACGCGGTCGTCGTCGAGCAGCACCGCCCGGGCCTCTGCCGCCTCGACCAGCCCGGTGTCGGCGACGAGCACGAGGTCGAGCGGCTCGCTGGTGCGCTCGGCGTCGAGCGCGTCGAGGACCTCGCCGAGCCGGGAGACCGGGGCGAGGAACGGTCCCAGGACGACGCCGTACGCCGCCGCCTGGTGCTCGCGGTGGGCCGCGACGGCGGGGACGACCGCGAGGTCGGTCGGGGGGAAGACGGCGGCGTCGTCGACGAGGCCGACGACGTAGGCGAGCGCGCGCCCGGGCTCGAGGCCGGCACGCTGCGCGGGGGTCTGGGTTGACACACGGCGCACGCTAGCCGACCGTACTTTGAGAGGACACCGCACTCCGAAAGACGGACGCTCTCACAGGATTCCGGAGGATCTCGCGATGCCGTACTACCGCCGGGTCGGCGACGTGCCCCGCAAGCGCCACACCCAGCACCGCCGCCCCGACGGCGGCCTCTACGCCGAGGAGCTCGTCGGCACCGAGGGCTTCAGCCACGACTCCGCGCTGCTCTACCACCGGCACCCGCCGACCGCGATCGTTGACGCGGTCGTCGCCTCGGAGGTGGACCCTGCGCTCGCACCGAACCTCCCCCTCATGCCGGCGCACTACCGCACGCACGAGGTGCCGATGGACGGTGACGTCGACGCGGTGACCGGCCGCCGGGTGCTGCTCGCCAACGGCGACGTGCGCCTGTCCTACGTCGCGGCGACGACGCCGAGCCCGCTCTACCGCAACGCCGTCGGCGACGAGGTCCTCTACGTCGAGTCGGGCGTCGGCGTCGTCGAGACGGTCTACGGCGCACTGGCGGCGGGCGAGGGCGACTACGTCGTGCTCCCGACCTCCTCGACCTACCGCGTCGTGCCGCGCGGCCCGGATCCTTTGCGGCTGCTGGTGATCGAGGCGTCGGGACATGTGGGCCCACCGCGGCGCTTCCTCTCGCCGCGCGGCCAGTTCCTCGAGCACGCGCCGTACTGCGAGCGCGATGTGCGCGGCCCGGAGGAGATCGTGCAGGTCGACGAGACCGACGTCGACGTGCTCGTGCGGACGCGTCAGGGGCTCACGCGCTACACCTACGCGCACCACCCGTTCGACGTCGTCGGCTGGGACGGGTGCAACTACCCCTGGATCGTCTCCATCCACGACTTCGAGCCGATCACGGGGCGGCTGCACCAGCCGCCCCCCGTGCACCAGATGTTCGAGGGGCCGGCCTTCGTCGTCTGCTCGTTCGTGCCCAGGCTCTTCGACTACCACCCGATGTCGATCCCCGCGCCGTACAACCACGCCAACGTCGACAGCGACGAGGTGCTGTTCTACTGCGGCGGCGACTTCATGAGTCGCCAGGGCGCCGGGATCTCGATGGGCTCGGTCTCGCTGCACCCGGCGGGCTTCACCCACGGGCCGCAGCCCGGGAGCGTCGAGGCCTCGATCGGGGCGGCCGCCACGGCGGAGCTGGCGGTCATGATCGACACCTTCCGACCGCTGGAGATCGGGTCGGCGGCCCGAGGGTGCGAGGACCCGGCTTATCCCTGGACCTGGAGCGGGCGGGGCCCCCGCTGACCTGCGCGAGACCCGGCGCAGCGGGTTACGAAATGCGGATCAATCGGACGAGTCGCCCCTCCCGGATGCACCGTTTCGCCGGATTGTGAGGCAAGGTGGAGCCAGCAACCCGGGGGTGTGCTCGTCGTCCGACGGACGTCGTCGCCCCTCTCGACCGGAACCACGGCGCCCCGACGGGCGCCGCCCGACCGCGAGGAGACGCATGAACGCCCAGCACCGCAGGTCCGACCTCCGACGGCGACTGCTCGGTGCGGCCGCCGGCCTGGCCGCGACCGCACTCGTCGCCGTCGCCCTCCCGGCGTCGGCCGACGCCACGACCTCGCCCGTCCCGCGGCGCATCGTGTCCGGGTGGGGCTACTTCAACTCGACCTCGTCGACCTCGCTGACCGGCCTCGCGGCCAACGCCGACCTGTTCACCGACGTGTCGCCGTTCTGGTACACCGCGAGGTGGAGCGGGTCGTCCTCGAGCATCGCCGCAGCCTCGTACGCCGCCAACAAGGCGAGCGTCCTGCCGGCGATCCGCGCCACGGGCGTCAAGGTGCTGCCGACCATCACCGACGGCATGCCTGCCCACCGGATGGCGGCGGTGCTGGGCGGCACGACGACCCGCGCCAACCTGGTGGCCCAGATCGCGGCAGTCGTGACGGCGAACGGCTACGACGGCATCGACCTCGACTTCGAGGGCTTCGCGTTCAACGACGGCTCGTCGACCTGGGCGAGCACCCGCCCGGGCTGGGTGGCGTTCGTGAAGCAGCTCTACGTGGCGCTGCACGCGACGGGCAAGCAGCTCTCGATCACCGTGCCCGCCGGCGGCGCGACGTCGTCGGACTCGACCGGCTACTCGGTCTACGCCTGGTCGCTGATCGGCCCCTACGTCGACCGGCTGCGGATCATGGCCTACGACTACTCGCCGTCCACGCCAGGGCCGATCTCGCCCTTCGCGTGGGTCCAGCGGGTCGTGGCCTACGCCGTTACCCAGGTCGCCCCGGGCAAGATCCAGATCGGCGTGCCGACGTACGGCCGCGACTGGTACACCGGCACGGTCGGCAACTGCCCGACCCTCGCCCCTGCCGGCGTCAGCTCCGCGCAGGGCTCGGCGTTCTTCAACGATCTCGCGTGGGCCAAGGGTCGCTACGCCTACACCTCGCAGCGCGCTTCGTCCTGGGTGAGCGGCCTGTTCTCCTCCGGCGCTCCGGGCGTCTCGTTCGCCGAGCAGCCCGTCGTGACCCTCGACCCGAACGAGTACGAGAGCACCTTCGGCTACCGGGTCAGTTTCACCGGTCGCGTCCAGCCGCCGGTCGTACGCACGGTGGCCGTCGGCGCCAACGCCGGCGCGACGACCGTGCTCGTGTCCTCCGTCGCCGGCATCTACCCCGGCATGACGGTGACCGGCGCGGGCATCGCTCCCGCGACGACCGTGACCGCAGCGTCCGCCGTGCCCGGCCCGACGGTGACGCTCAGCGCACTCACGACGGCCGATGTCACCGGAGCGCTGACCTTCACCGCCGCTCCCTTCGCGACGACGGCGACGACGCCCCCGGCGCCGCCGACGCCGTCGACCGTGCTGACGCTGCCGCCTGGCGCGGGAGCCTCGGTGCGGATCGGTGACTCGGTGACCGGTGTCGGCATCTCGCTAGGAACGGTCGTCACAGCGGTGGGTCCGGTTGCCGACACCGTCACGATCAACCAGGGCACGGCGCCGGACTGGGTCAGCGGGGCGGCCGTGACGTTCCAGACGCCGCCCGCGTCTCTGACGGCGGTCGGTGGCGTGCCGGGCGGGTCGACGGTGCTCGTCTCGTCGGCGTCCGGTGTCGTGATCGGGTCGACGATCACGGGCGCGGGCATCGCCGCGGGCACGACGGTCACGGCCGTGGCCGGGAACGTCCTGACGCTCAGCCAGCCGATCAGCGCCACTCCTGCCCTCACAGGCCCGCTCGTCATCACTCCGCCGGCGGCGGTCCAGACGTGCACGGTGTCGCGCGTGGGGTGGTACGCCGACGCCTCGTCGGCCGTCGCGACGGCGACCCTGGTCGCGCAGTACCAGCTCCAGGGCATCGTGCAGTGGACGCTCGGCGGCGAGGACCTCGGCCAGTGGTCGCGCCTGCGCGGCTACGCGCGCACGATCGCGCCGACCCCGGCCGTCGCCTCGATCGCCGTGCCGGCGATCGTCCCCTACGGCACGCACCCCTCCGTCGTCGTCACGACCACCGCGGCCGGCGTCCGGGTCGCGGGGGCACCGGTCACGCTGTTCTTCCGTGCACAGAAGGCCAAGACCTGGACACGGCTGGCCACGTTGGTCTCCTCGGCGAGCGGCACGGCGCGGTTCACCCCGCCCGTCACGGCGACCGGGACGTTCCGGGCCTACGTCGGCGGCACCTACGACCGCCTTCCTGCGGTCGTCATGCGGCCGGTGGCCCTGGGCACCTACGTCCTCGTGACTGCGCCGAAGACGCCCGTGAAGCCGGGCGCTCGGACGACCATCGGCATCCACCTGCTGCCGCGTCACCTGGGCCAGGTCGTGGTGCTGCAGGTGCTGAAGTCGAAGAAGTGGGTCACCGTCGCGACCAAGAAGACCGACAAGCTCGGTCGCACCGGCTTCGCCGTCATCCCGGTGGGGTCGAAGGCGAAGAACAGCTACCGGGTCCTCGTCGCCGCCGCGACGGGTGTGGCCGCGGCGAAGGCCTACGCCACCATCACGACGCGCTGAGCGAGGGCTGTGCTCCCGTCCATCCGGGCGGGAGCACAGCCCTCGTGCGTCAGCCCAGACGCTCCCAGACGACGATGGTGTTGCCCTCCTGCATGAAGACGTGCGCCATCCGGTAGCCGTTGGCGTGCCGCTCGTTGGCCACCGAGGTGAACTTCTTCATGTTGACCGAGCCCTCGTTGACCTCGACCTCGTAGTGCGGTCCGTTGGTGGTGCCGCCGCTGAACCCGCCGATGCCGAACATGTCCGCCTCCAGAGATGTGGTTCGAGGTCACCAGGATCTCGCACCGCCGCCACGGATGGCCGGACTTGGCGCGGCTGGACAGCCGGGCGCGCGTCGCTGCGTGCCCGGCGTCGCGCCAGGTCGGTCGGAGAGGCGGTGGTTCCGCGGGCGTCCGTGGTTCCGGTTGCACCGGTGGTGGGTCGGGTCGTCACCGTCGGACGAGGTCCGCGGGTCGATGTCGGGGTGCTCGGGCATGGGATCAGTCTTGTACACCAGTACTAGTGGTGTACGAGACTCGTGAACGGTTTCGTTGTGCCACAACAGATTCCGGACACGGCCGATGTCCGGCAATGGTCTGCGCGCGGCCGGCGGCCCCGCTCACCCGGTTCCCAGCGCTCAGGTGAGGCAGACGTCCGGCAGCTCGAACCAGCGCAGGTGCTCGAAGTCCGGGCTGACCCGGGTCGACGCGACGTCGGTGCCGGGGTCGGGCAGCGACCGCATCAGCGCCAGCCCCTCGTCGAGGTAGCCGGCAAGGTCGGACTCGGGCGCCCGGTCGTCGAGACTCGGGTAGGTCAGCACGCCGTCGACGTAGTGCAGCTGCGACAGGCGCAGGGGCGGCTCCACCGCGCCGTCCTTGTGCCGCCAGCGACCCGACGCGAGGTCGAAGCGGTACTCCGGCACGAGTCGCCAGCCGTGGTCGGCGACGAGTCCCACGGCCTGGACGACGTAGCGGAACACGTCCTCGCTCACGAAGTAGTTGAAGTTCACCCGCACCCAGCCCGGCTTGATGCCCTCGCACCCGTGGGTGATCTCGCGCTCGAACTCGTGCGAGCGCTCGAGGTCGATCCCCAGCAGCCGGTGACCGTAGGGTCCCGCGCAGGAGCAGCCGCCGCGGCTCTGGATCCCGAACAGGTCGTTGAGGATCGCGACCACGAGGTTGTGGTGCAGGTAGCGTCCGCCCGGGCGCCGCACCGTGAACGACACGATGGACAGCCGCTCGGCGTCGAGGTTGCCGAGGATGTCGATGTCGGGGTGCGCCTGCCACGCGGTGATGGCGCGACGCAGGTAGTCGTGCTCGTGCGCCCGGATCACGTCGAGCCCGACGTTGCGCTTGAGGTCGAAGACGAGGCCCGCGCGGATCGACTCCACGATCGCCGGCGTCCCGGCCTCCTCGCGGTGCACGACGTCCGAGAGGTAGACGTGCTCCGCCGGGTTGACGTAGGCCACGGTGCCCCCGCCAACGACCACCGGCACCGAGTTCGTGAGCAGGTCCCGGCGTATCGCCAGGACTCCGGGCGTCCCCGGACCGCCGACGAACTTGTGCGGGGAGAGGACCACGACGTCCTTGTAGGACGCGGGGTCGTCCGACGTCGCCGCCATGTCGATCTCGAGGTACGGCGCGGCTGCCGCGTAGTCCCACACCGCGAGCGCGCCGTGCCGGTGCAGCAGGCTCGAGATCGCGCGGGTGTCGGTCATGATGCCGGTGACGTTGGACGCCGCGCTGAACGCACCGATCTTGAGCGGTCGTCCCGCGTGGGCGATCAGCTCGGCCTCGAGGTGCGTTGCATCGATGTGGCCGTCGGCGTCCTCGGGGATCTGCACGACGTCGGCGATCGACTCGCGCCACGGGAGCTCGTTGCTGTGGTGCTCGAACGGCCCGATGAAGACCACTGGCCGTTCGGCCGGGGGGATCTGCGCGGAGAATCCGCGCGCGCGGTCGAGGTCGGCCGGGATCCGCAGGTTGAGGATGCCGACCAGCTTGTCGATCGCACCCGTCGTGCCCGAGCCGGCGAAGATGACGACGGCGTCGTCGCCGCACCCGAGGCTGTCGTGGATGATCGCGCGCGCGTCCTCGCGCAGTCGTGTCGTCTGCAGGCCCGTGCCGCTGCTCTCCGTGTGCGTGTTGGCGTAGCGGGGGAGCACCTCGGCCCGGATGAAGTCCTCGAGGAACCCCAGCGCGCGGCCGGAGGCGGTGTAGTCGGCGTAGGTCACCCGTCGTCGGCCGAACGGACCGTGCATCGCCTGGTCGTCGCCGATCACCCCGTCACGGATCCGCGCCAGCAGCGCCGGCTCGGGCAGGTGCGGGTCGCGCGGCGGGACAGGGAGCAGCTCGTCGGACACGCCCTGAGGATACGACGCCGCGGAGCCCGGCTCGGTCGCGTGCGACGATGGCGCCCGTGGGAATCGCGCCGGTGGAGCTCGAGCGGCCGGAGGCCGACAGCGTCACGGCTCCGGACACGCCATGGATCACCATCGTGTGGAACGACCCGGTCAACCTCATGAGCTACGTCACCTACGTCTTCATGACGTATTTCGGCTACTCGAGGGAGAAGGCCGCGAAGCTCATGACCGACGTCCACACCCAGGGCCGCGCGGTCGTCTCGAGCGGCACGCGCGAGGAGATGGAGCGCGACGTCACCGCCATGCACTCCTACGGGCTCTGGGCCACCCTGCAGAAGGACGACTGATGGCGGTGCACGGGTTCCGGCGCACCGCACGGGACCGGATCGTGCTGCGGGCCGACGACGTCGAGCGCGGCATCCTGCGCGAGCTCGTGCGCCAGCTCGTCGAGCTCGTCACGCCCGACGACGGTCCGCTCGGCCGCGACCCCGACCCGCTCGCCGCGATGGTCGGGATCGACCCGTTCGCCGAGCGCCCCGAGGACCCGGCCCTACACCGGCTGTTCCCCGACGCCTACGTCGACGACGAGGAGGCGGCGGGGGAGTTCCGGCGCTTCACCGAACGCTCGCTGCGCGACACCAAGCTCGCCCACGCGGGCACGGTCCTCGCCTGCCTCGACCGGTCCGGCTCGAAGGTGGTCCTGTCCGACGGCGAGGCCGCAGCCTGGCTCGGCACGCTCAACGACCTGCGGCTCACCCTCGCCTCGCGCATCGGCCTCGGCGAGGAGAACCACGAGCTGTTCTACACGCTGCCCGAGAGCGACCCGGCCTTCGCCCTGTTCCACCTCTACGACTGGTTCACGTTCCTGCAGGAGACCCTCGTGACCGCCCTCACCGGCCTGCGCAGCGAACCGCTCGCGGACGGCGTCGACTGACCGTCCTACGATGACGGTCATGCTGACGATCAGGCAGGACCTGGTCGACGCGATCGTGGCCCACGCCCGTGCCGACCACCCCGACGAGGCGTGCGGCGTCGTCGCCGGACCCGTCGGCAGCGACCGGCCCGAGCGGTTCGTCCCGATGCTCAACGCAGCGCGGTCGCCCACGTTCTACGAGTTCGACTCGATGGACCTGCTGCGCCTCTACCGCGAGATGGACGACAACGACGAGGTGCCCGTGGTCGTCTATCACTCGCACACCGCGACGGAGGCCTACCCGTCGCGTACCGACGTCAGCTACGCCTCCGAGCCCGACGCCCACTACGTCCTGGTCTCCACCCGCGAGACGGGCACGGAGGACGGCCCCTACGAGCTGCGGTCCTACCGGATCGTCGACGGCGTGGTCTCCGAGGAGGAGGTCAGCGTCGTCTGAGCGTTCCACGAGCAACGAGAGGCACCCCATGAACCGCGAGTGGCACCAGTCGCACGTGCTCGGCCAGCACGCCACCCAGGAGGAGCGGATCGTCTGGCACGAGGAGCATGCTCGGGAGTGCGCGTGCCGGCCCGTGCCGGAGCCTCTCGCGGCGGAGGTCGCGGCGCTCGCCGCCGTCCGTGGCGCGGCCGCAGGGGACAGCGCCCGGGTCGTCCCCGGGAATACGGCGCCCTAGGCTCGTCCTTGCTCCTGCGGGCCGGTCCGGCCCGATGACGCGCACGACTGACCGCACGATCCGGCTCGCCGAGCCGCACCGACGAGTGGAGATCCACGGCCATGGCCATCGAGGTCCGTATCCCGACCATCCTGCGCACGTACACCGACGGCGCCAAGACGGTCGAGGGCTCGGGGGGCACCCTGCGCACGCTGATCGCCGACCTCGAGACGCGGCACCCGGGCATCTCCGACCGCATCGTCGACGACGCCGGACTGCGCCGCTTCGTCAACGTCTACCTCAACGACGAGGACGTCCGGTTCCTCGACGGCATCGACACCGCGCTGTCCGACGGCGACACCGTCACCGTGCTCCCGGCCGTCGCCGGGGGCTGACCGGTCGTGCGCCACGACTCGCTGCTCGCCTCCGTCGGCGGTACGCCGCTCGTGGGCCTGCCGCGGCTCTCCCCGTCGGATGACGTCCGGCTGTGGGCCAAGCTCGAGGACCGCAACCCGACCGGATCGATCAAGGACCGCGCGGCGCTCGCGATGGTCGAGGCCGCCGAGGCAGAGGGTCTGCTCCGTCCGGGTACGACGATCCTCGAGCCGACGAGCGGCAACACCGGCATCTCCCTGGCGATGGCGGCGCGGCTCAAGGGCTACCGCCTCGTCTGCGTCATGCCGGAGAACACCTCGGTCGAGCGGCGTCAGCTGCTGCGCATGTGGGGCGCCGAGATCGTGTCCTCGCCCGCGGCCGGCGGCTCCAACGAGGCCGTGCGGGTGGCCAAACAGCTCGCCGCGGAGCACCCCGACTGGGTGATGCTCTACCAGTACGGCAACCCCGCGAACTCGGGCGCGCACTACGACACCACCGGTCCGGAGCTCCTCGCCGACCTGCCGACGATCACCCACTTCGTCGCCGGGCTGGGCACCACGGGCACGCTGATGGGCACCGGGCGCTTCCTGCGCGAGCACGTGCCGGACATCGAGATCATCGCGGCCGAACCGCGCTACGGCGAGCTCGTCTACGGCCTGCGCAACATCGACGAGGGGTTCGTGCCCGAGCTCTACGACGCGTCCGTGCTGACGACCCGCTTCTCCGTCGGACCTCGTGACGCCGTACGGCGTACCCGCCAGCTGCTCGAGGAGGAGGGGATCTTCGCGGGCATCTCCACCGGCGCGATCCTGCACGCCGCGCTCGGGATCGCGGCGAGGTGCGTCACGGAGGGCCGTCCGGCCGACATCGCCTTCGTCGTCTGCGACGGCGGCTGGAAGTACCTCAGCACCGGCGCCTACGAGGGCACGCTCGACGACGCGGAGGACGCGTTGGACGGCGAGCTCTGGGCCTGAGGGCGAGGAAGCGAGTGTTGTCCATCTGACACAGGTGGCGCGTGACACAACCAGCGCAGGAGGTGGCTGAGCCCGCCGTCGATGCCCGTAGTCTCCTTCACTGTGACGGACGCGCCGATCGGGATCTTCGACTCCGGGGTCGGAGGGCTCACCGTCGCGCGCGCCGTGCTCGACCAGCTGCCGCACGAGCCGGTGCTCTACGTCGGCGACACGGCTCGCGGCCCGTACGGCCCGCGGCCGATCCCCGAGGTGCGAGCGTTCGCCCTCGACGTGATGGACCACCTCGTCGACCAGGGTGTGAAGCTGCTGGTCATCGCGTGCAACTCCGCGAGCGCCGCCGTCCTGCGCGACGCGCGCGAGCGCTACGCCGTCCCCGTCGTCGAGGTCATCCAGCCCGCGGTCCGTCGCGCGGTGCGGGTGACGCGCAACCGCCGGGTCGCCGTGATCGGCACCCGCGCGACCATCACGAGCGGTGCCTACGCCGACGCCTTCGCCGCTGCGCCCGACATCACCCTCGTGCAGCAGGCGTGCCCGCGCTTCGTCGAGTTCGTCGAGGCCGGCGTCACGGGCGGCAGCGAGCTGCAGCGGGTCGCGCACGAGTACCTCGACCCGATCGTCGAGCGCGACGTCGACACCGTCGTGCTGGGCTGCACGCACTACCCGCTCCTGACCGGCGTCATCTCCTACGTCGTGGGTGACGACGTCACCCTCGTGAGCAGCGCGGACGAGACGGCCAAGGACGTCTACCACACCCTGGTCGCCCACGGCCTCGAGCGCGACCCCTCACTGCCGCCGCCTGTGCACCGGTTCCTGGCCACCGGTGACCCGGCCCCGTTCACCCACCTCGCCCGTCGCTTCCTCGGCCCCGAGGTCGTCGCGGTCGAGCACGCCACCGAGGTGATCGCCTGATGCGCCTGACCGTCGTCGGATGCTCCGGCAGCTACCCCGGCCCCGACTCGCCCGCGTCGTGCTACCTCGTCGAGCACGAGGGCCACCGCATCCTGCTCGACCTCGGCAACGGGGCCCTCGGCCCGCTCCAGCGCTACGCCGACCTCTACGACATCGACGCCGTGGTGCTCTCGCACCTGCACGCCGACCACTGCCTCGACCTGACGTCGTACTACGTGGTCCGCAAGTACTGCCCGGAGGGGCCGGCGCCGAGCATCCCCGTGCTCGGTCCCACCGGCACCGCCGAGCGGATGGCGGCCGCCTACGACCTCCCGGACACCCCGGGGATGACCGGGGAGTTCGACTTCCTCGACCACGTGGCCGACACCGAGATCGGCCCGTTCCGGATCCGCACCGCCACCGCCAACCACCCCGTGGAGGCCTACGCCATCAGGGTCGACGCGGGCGGGCGCAGTCTCGTCTTCAGCGGCGACACCGGTCCCACCGACGACCTCGTCGAGCTCTCGCGCGGCACCGACCTCGCGCTCTACGAGGCCTCGTTCCTCAGCCGCTACCCCGACCTCCCGCCGGACCTCCACCTCACCGCCGCGCAGTCCGCCGAGCACGCGATGCGCGCCGGCGTCGGACGCCTCGTCCTCACCCATCTCGTCCCCTGGACGCCGCAGGACGAGACGCGTGAGGAGGCCGCCGCCGTCTACGACGGCGACCTCACCCTCGCCGCCACCGGCCTCGTCCTCGACGTCTGACCCCCCGCCGCGAGCACCTGGCGCAACTGTCGCTGAGGGCGCCCTCCGACCGACAGCTAGACCAGGTACTCGCGGGGATTAGGGTCCTGGGCATGACTCGTTCCGACGGCCGTGCCGCCGACCAGCTCCGCCCGGTCTCCTTCCAGCGCGGCTGGCTCGAGCACGCCGAGGGCTCCTGCCTCGTCGAGTTCGGCCGCACCCGGGTGCTGTGCTCGGCGTCGTTCACACCCGGCGTCCCGCGCTGGCGCAAGGACTCCGGCCTCGGCTGGGTCACCGGCGAGTACGCGATGCTGCCGCGCGCGACCAGCACCCGCAACGACCGCGAGTCGGTCCGCGGCAAGCTGGGCGGCCGCACCCACGAGATCTCCCGCCTCGTCGGCCGCTCGCTGCGTGCCGCGGTCGACCTCTCCGCGCTCGGCGAGAACTCGATCATGATCGACTGCGACGTCCTGCAGGCCGACGGAGGTACCCGAACCGCGGCCATCACCGGGGCCTACGTCGCCCTCGTCGACGCGATCGAGTGGGCCCGCGGCAAGGGGCACGTGAAGCCGGACGCGAAGGCGATCGCGAGCTCCGTCGCCGCGGTGAGCGTGGGGATCGTCGACGGCGAGGCGCGCCTCGACCTGCACTACGACGACGACGTCGCCGCCGACACCGACATGAACGTGGTCATGACGGGCGACGGTCGCTACGTCGAGGTGCAGGGCACCGCCGAGGGCCAGCCGTTCGACCGGGCGCTGCTCGACGAGCTGCTCGCCCTGGCCGCGTCCGGCTGCGCCGAGCTCACCCGCCTGCAGGCTGCGGCACTCGGGCAGTCGTGACCCGCGTCGTCCTCGCCTCGCGCAACGCCCACAAGATCGAGGAGATGGCCCGGATCCTCGACGACGCCGGGCTGCACGTGGAGGTCGTGGGCATCGACGCCTTCGACGACGTCCCCGAGGTGCCCGAGACCGAGCCGACGTTCGAGGGCAACGCGCTGCTCAAGGCGCGCGCCGTCTGCGCCGCCACCGGCGTGCCCGCCGTGTCCGACGACAGCGGTCTGTGCGTCGACGCGCTGGGCGGCATGCCGGGCGTCCTCTCGGCGCGCTGGAGCGGCGGCAACGGTGACCTCGCCAACCTCGAGCTCGTGCTCGCGCAGCTCGGGGACACCCCGGACGACCGGCTCGGGGCGCAGTTCCGTTGCGCCGTCGCCCTGGTGCTGCCCGACGGCCGCGAGGCAGTCGTGCACGGCGAGATGCGCGGTCACCTCGTCCGCGCCCCGCGGGGCACGAACGGCTTCGGCTACGACCCGATCTTCGTGCCCGACGGCGAGACCCGCACGAGCGCCGAGATGAGCAGCGACGAGAAGGACGCCGTCAGCCACCGGGGCAACGCCCTGCGTGCCCTCGCCTCGGTGCTGCGCGACCTGCTGCCCGAGGACTGAGGCGGACGAGATGGCCGACGCCGCCGCCGTCCGCCGGATCGCTCTGGCGCTCCGGCACGTCACGGAGGTCGAGAGCGCCGGCTTCGACTTCCGCGTGGGGGACAAGGGATTCGTGTGGTCCTACCCCGAGCGCCGACCCGGCGAGCGCCGGGTCATCCGCACCGACATCGCGGTGCTCTACGTCGGCGACGAGGCCGAGAAGCAGGCGCTCCTGCTCGGCGAACCAGATCTGTTCTTCACCACGTCGGGCTACGACGGGTGGCCGCTGCTCATGCTGCGGCTCGACGAGGTCGACGTCGATCGCCTCGACGAGCTGGTCACCGACGCATGGCGGATGCGCGCGCCGTCCGACCTCGTCGACGACGGCTAGCGGGCGAGGTCGCGCGGGCTCAGGCGCAGGCGACGGGCGTCAGGCGACGACGAGGTCGGCGTAGTCCGGGTGCTTGTCGATCCAGCCGCTGATGAACGGGCACTGCGGCACGACCCCGACCCCCTCGTCGCGCGCCCGGTCGAGGGCCGCGCGGGCCAGCGTGCCGCCGATGCCCTGGCCCTCGAAGGCCGGGTCGACCTCGGTGTGGGTGAACACGCGCCTGCCGGGGCGGTCGCGGTAGGCGGCGAAGCCCGCGACCTTGCCGTCGACGTGCGCCTCGACGCGCCAGAAGTCCCGGTTGTCCACGACCACGACGTCTGCCATGGGGCGAGTGTGCGTCACGGGGAGCACAGGTGCGGACGGCGGGGGTCGAACCCGCATGCTCGAGAGCACAGGAACCTAAATCCTGCGTGTCTGCCAATTCCACCACGTCCGCGTACGCCGAAGCCTAAGCGAGCGCCACCACCGCGCCGGTGACGCGATCCCGTCCGATCACGAGCACGAGCCCCGCGACGAGCGCGACGGCACCCGAGACGAGCAGCGGCACGACCCCCTTCCCCGGCCCCAGCGTCCAGGTGAGGCCGGCCCAGAGCCCGGCGACGAACACCGCGCCGTTGGTGAGGGACTGGAAGACGCCCTGGGCGCGCCCGCGGTGCTCGTCGGTCACGAGGGTCGAGATCCACGCCTTGCCGACGCCGTCGGTGAAGGCCGGGAACAGCCCGTAGACGCCGAGGAGGGCGAACACCCACGCGCTGTGACCGGCCAGGCCGAGGCCGGCGTAAGCGGCGGCGAAGGCGAGGAGCCCGACGCCGTAGACCAGCGGGCGGGGCAGCCGGTCCGACCACGCGCCGGCGGGGTAGGAGCCCAGCGTGTAGACCAGGTTGTAGACGACGTAGGCCAGCACGACCTGCGTGGTCGTGAAGCCGAGCTCGGAGACACGCAGCAGCAGCAGCGCGTCCGGGAAGTTCACGACGGCGATTCCGACCAGGACGACGGCCACCCGCCAGAACTCGGGCGGCAGCGGGCTCGTCGCGAGCGCCGGGACGATCTCGGTGGGCCGGTCCCGCACCGGCTCGACGCCGGGGTCCGGGCGGCGCTCGACCACGAGGAACGTCAGGAGGGTGGACAGCAGCGCCGGGACCACGGCCCACCACAGGACCGCGCGCACGTCCCCGTCGAGGAGGGCGAGCCCCGCCAGCGCGATGAGCGGTCCGATGACGGCGCCGAGGGTGTCGCCGGCGCGGTGGAAGCCGAAGGCGCGGCCGAGGTCGGCCCGGGGGACCGAGGCGGCGATGAGGGCATCGCGCGGAGCGGAGCGCACGCCCTTGCCGAGCCGGTCGACGACGCGACCGACGAGCACCATCGGCCAGACCAGGGCTGCCGCGACGAGGACCTTGCCGAGGGCCGCCAGTCCGTAGCCCGCGGTGACGAACGGGCGCCGGGCGCGCGAGTCCGACCAGCGGCCGGCGACGTACTTCGAGATGCCCGCGGCGGCCTCCGCCGAGCCCTCGACGAGACCGAGGACGACCGGGGGCGCGGCCAGCACGCCGGTGACCAGGAGAGGGAGCAGCGGGTAGAGCAGCTCGCTGGCCGCGTCCTGGGTGAGCGACACCAGCGTGAGGACGACCAGGTTGCGGGTCAACCAGGCGCGGCGCACGGCGCGAGCCTCCCACGCGGGTGGGTGAGGAGGCTCACGGATGCGTCCAGGTGGTACCCCAGGGGGTATGTGACACACTGGACGCATGACGACACGAGGAGCGGCAGCGACGCGGGTGGTGGTGGTCGGAGGGGTGGCCGGCGGCATGTCGGCGGCGGCGCGGCTGCGCCGCCTCGACGAGACGGCGCAGATCGTGGTGCTCGAGCGCGGGCCCGACGTCTCCTTCGCCAACTGCGGCCTGCCCTACCACGTCGGCGGGGAGATCCGTCAGCGCTCCGCGCTCCTGCTCCACACGCCCGAGTCGCTGCACGCCTCGCTCGATCTCGACGTCCGCACGCGGCACGAGGTGACCGCGATCGACCGCGACGCCCGCACCGTGGTCGTACGCGACCTCGAGTCCGGCACGGACGAGCTGATCGGCTACGACGCGCTCGTGCTCGCGACCGGTGCGGAGCCGATCGTGCCGCCGCTGCCCGGCGTCGACCGTCCCCAGGTGCGGACCCTGCGCACCGTGCCGGACGCCGACGCGCTGCGCGCCCTGCTCGACGCCGGTGCGCGCTCGGCGGTCGTCGTCGGCGCCGGGTTCATCGGCCTCGAGACCGTCGAGGCCTTCCGTCACCGCGGTCTCGAGGTCTGCCTGCTCGAGCTGGCCCCCCAGGTCCTCCCCGCGATCGACGCGGACATGGCGAGCATGATCGAGGCCGAGCTGCTCGCCCACGACGTCGACGTCCGGACCGGTACCGGGCTCGTCGCCGTCGAGGACTCCAGCACGGGCCACGCGGTCGACGTCGTCCTGTCCGACGGCGAGCGCATCGGGGCCGACGTCGTGCTCCTCGGAGTCGGCGTGCGCCCCTCGAGCGAGCTCGCGCGCGCCGCGGGCCTCGAGCTCTCGCCCGCCGGCGCGGTCGTGGTCAGCCCGTCGCAGCAGACGAGCGATCCGCACATCTGGGCGGTCGGCGACGCGACCCAGGTGACCGACCTCGTGACCGGTGCACCCGGCGTCGTCCCGCTCGCGGGACCGGCCAACCGCCAGGGCCGCATCGCGGCCGACGCGATCATGGGGCGCAAGGCCGCCTCGGGTCCCGTCCTCGGCACGGCGATCGTGCGCGTGTTCGGCCTCACCGCGGCCGTCACGGGCCCGACCTCGCGGCGCCTGACCGCTGCGGGCGTCGAGCATCGCGTCGTGCACCTGCACCCCGGCAACCACGCCGGCTACTACCCCGGCGCCGAGCAGATCCACCTCGCGGTGATCTTCGCGCCCGACGGCCGTCTCCTCGGGGCTCAGGCGGTCGGCGGGGCCGGCGTCGACAAGCGCATCGACGTGCTCGCGACGGCGCTGCGCGCCGGCATGACGGTGGACGACCTCGCCGAGCTCGAGCTCGCCTACGCCCCGCCGTTCGGCAGCGCGAAGGACGCCGTCAACATGGCCGGCTTCCTCGCCCAGAACGTGCTCGACGGGATGCTCACGACGTGGTCGGCCGGCGACCTCGACGCGGTGCTCGACGGCTCCGTCCTGCTGCTCGACGTGCGCTCGCGGACCGAGTTCGAGGTGGGCCATCTGCCCGGCTCGCTCAACGTCGCCCACACCGAGCTGCGCGAGCGACTCGACGAGGTGGTGTCGGCGGCCGACGGTCGTCCCGTGCGTGTCCTGTGCGCGAGCGGCTTCCGCTCCTACCTCGCCCACCGGGTGCTCACCGCCCACGGCCTGGACTCGGCCAGCCTCGACGGCGGCCTCACGACCCTGCGCGCTGCTCGCCCGGACGCCCCGATCGTGGTGGACTCTGTACGCCGGCCCGCACCGGTGTCGTCATGATCACCGGCACGAACCCGCCATGAGCACCGGCACGGACCAGTCATGAGCACCGGCACGGACCAGTCATGAGCACCGACCCGAACCCGCAGGAGTTCCGCATGCAGATGGACGAGGAGTCGGCCGCGGCCGTCGCGACCCGGCTGCGCCGTGCGCGCGGCCAGATCGACGGGGTGCTCGCGATGATCGAGGCAGGCCGCGACTGCGAGGACATCGTCACCCAGCTCTCGGCCGCGTCGAAGGCCGTCGACCGTGCCGCGTTCACGATCGTGTCGTGCGGGCTCACGGCGTGCATCGAGGCCGAGCACAGGGGTGAGGCGCCTCCGCTGGACCGCAGCCGCCTCGAGAAGCTGTTCCTGTCCCTGGCCTGACCCCGCTCGCGCCGCGAGACGCGGGCTCGCGCGTCGAGCTAGACGCCGAGCTCCCTGCGCAGCTTCGCCACGTGGCCGGTGGCCTTGACGGCGTACATCGCCCGTTCGATCGTGGCGCCGCCGGTCGCGTCCACGTCGACGACGAAGGTGGAGCGGATCACGCCGACCACGGTCTTGCCGTAGAGCTTCTTCTCGCCGTAGGCGCCGTAGGCGGTGAGCACCTTCCTGTCGGGATCGGACAGCAGCGCGAACGTGAGCCCGTCGCGCTCGCGGAACTTCGCCAGCTTCTCGGGCTTGTCGGGGGACAGGCCGAGGACCGTGATGCCGGCGGCGTGCAGCGAGTCCAGGGAGTCGCGGAAGTCGCAGGCCTGCGTGGTGCAGCCGGGCGTCATCGCCGCTGGGTAGACGTAGAGCACCACTCGCCGACCGGCGTACTGCGCCCAGGTGTGCACGTGGCCGGCGTCGTCCGGGAGGTCGAGGGCGGGTGCGGCGTCACCGGGCTCGAGACGGACGGCGGCGGACGTGGGCTCGGACATCGTGGCTCCAGGATGCGGGGGTCGCGGATCACCGCGAGGCTAGTGCCCTGACCCGAGGGCGGCCTCGTCCCGGTGGTCGTGGCCGGCGTCGGCGCAGGTCGGCGTACCCAATCGCCTTCCAGTCGCAGGTGCAAAGACTTGGCAGTAGCCTGGCCCCCATGACCGCGCAGCCGATCGTTACCCCGGACGAGCAGGCCCTGATCGACGAGGCCCTCCCCGAACGCCGCATCGCCCTCGGGCGCAAGGAGTGGGCCGTGCTGGCGGGGATGGCCGGCTTCGTCGCCTTCCTGCACGTCCTGGGCTGGGGCACGCTCATCGCGATCGTCGCCCCGATGCACCTGCGCGTCGGCGCCTCCGGCATCTTCGGCATCGGCCTCGGCGTGACGGCGTACACGCTCGGCATGCGCCACGCGTTCGACGCCGACCACATCGCCGCCATCGACAACACCACCCGCAAGCTGCTCACCGACGGCCAGAAGCCGGTGTCGGTCGGGTTCTGGTTCTCCCTCGGCCACTCCAGCGTCGTCTTCGGCCTGTGCTTCCTGCTCAGCATCGGCGTGAAGTCGCTCGTCGGTCAGGTCGAGGACGGCAACTCCGCGCTGCAGAACACCCTCGGCCTCATCGGCACCAGCGTGTCGGGCACCTTCCTCATCCTCATCGGGATCCTGAACCTCGTCGTGCTCATGAAGATCTATCGCGTGTTCCAGGGGATGAGGCAGGGCGACTTCGACGAGGTCGAGCTCGACCACCACCTCTCGCAGCGCGGCTTCATGAACCGGATCCTCGGCGGGGTGACCAAGGCGGTCCGCAAGCCGCGGCACATGTACCCCGTGGGCCTGTTGTTCGGCCTCGGCTTCGACACCGCGACCGAGGTGTCGCTGCTCGTCCTGGCCGGTGGCGCCGCGGCCTTCTCGCTGCCCTGGTACGCGATCCTCTGCCTGCCGGTGCTGTTCGCCGCAGGCATGAGCCTGCTCGACTCGATCGACGGCGTGTTCATGATCTTCGCTTACGGCTGGGCCTTCTCCCAGCCGGTGCGCAAGATCTACTACAACATCGTCATCACCGGGCTCTCGGTCGCGGTCGCCCTCGTCATCGGCGTCATCGAGATCGTCTCGATCGTCACCCAGAAGCTCGCGATCACGGACGGTCCGCTGGCGGCCGTCGGCGGCCTCGACCTCAACAACGTCGGGTTCATCATCGTCGGCGTCTTCGTCGTCACCTGGGTCGTCGCCGTGGTCGTCTGGTACGTCGGGCGCGTCGAGGAGAAGTGGTCGCAGAACCTCAAGCCCGTGCGGCCGGCGTACGGCTCCGATCCGGTGACCCGGGCCGGGCCCGAGGAGACCGTCGAGCTGCCGACGCAGGCGCACGTGCACGCGGACGGCAGCCTGCACGACGACGGTCACGGCCACGACACGGAGGACGTCGCAGCCGAGGCCGGGACGGGCAGCGCCCGCTGATCGGTGGCGACCGGCGGCGAGTGCGCCTCCGATCACGCCGTCCCGTGGCAGCCGTCGCCGGTCCCGGCGTAGGCTCACGCACGTGACCGATGCCTCCCTGACCGACAAGGCCGCCGCCGCCCTCGACACCGCTGCCGACAAGGCCGCGGACGCCTCCGCGCCGGTGGTGGACAGTGCGGCGAAGACCGCCGAGTCCGCGAAGACCGAGGCCGCCAAGGCGGCCGACACCGTCAAGGCCGAGACCGCCACGGCGACCGAGAACGTCAAGGCCGGCGCCGAGAAGGCTGCCGATACGGCGAAGGCCGAGACCGCGAAGGCCGCCGACACCGTCAAGGCCGGCACCGCCAAGGCGACCGACTCCGTCAAGGCCGGGACCGCGAAGGCCGTCGACACGACGAAGGCGCAGACCGGCAAGGCGGTCGATGCGGCCAAGGACGCGGTCGACGGCGCCACCGACGACTCACCCCCGGTGCCGCGGACGATGGACGAGATCGAGGCCGACCTCGATGCGACCCGCGAGCGGCTCGCCGGTCGCATCGACGACCTGCAGGAGTACGTGAGCCCGCGCAACGTTGCCCAGCGCCAGCTCGACAAGGTCAAGGGCGTCTTCGTCGACGAGTACGGCGGCATCAAGCCCGACCGGGTCCTCGTGGCCGTCGGTGCGGTCGTGGCGGTCGTGGGGCTCGGCGTGCTCCTGCGCCGTCGCCGTCGCTGACCTCATCGTGCCGTCTCCGCCTCCGGGCGTCGTCGCGGAGGTACCGGGACCGGGCCAGGAGTCGGTCTGGGACTACCCCCGGCCTCCCGCCCTGCGCGCGTCGTCCGCCCTCGTGGTGGTCGTCCTCGGGGGTGTCGAGGTGTGCCGCACCGGTCGCGCGCTGCAGGTGCTCGAGACCTCGCACCCGCCGTCGTGGTACCTCCCCGTCGGCGACTGGGCCGAGGGTGCGCTGCGGGCCGCAGCGGGATCGAGCTTCTGCGAGTGGAAGGGCACTGCGGACTACCTCGACGTCGTCGGCGGGACGCTGGTCGCACCGGCGGCCGCCTGGACCTATCCCTCGCCCTTCCCCCGGTTCGCCGCACTCGTCGACCACGTGGCGGTCTACCCCGGCCGGATGGACCGCTGCACGGTCGACGGCGAGACGGTGCGCCCACAGGAGGGCGGCTTCTACGGCGGCTGGATCACCGCTGAGGTCGTCGGGCCGTTCAAGGGCGCGCCTGGCTCGATGGGCTGGTGAACCCCAGCCGACCGGGCCGGGGCTGTGCGGTCGACCAGCCGCCCAGCCCCCGTCCGATCAGCCCGTCTGGGTGGGGTTCGGGCCGCTCTGGCCCGTCGCGCCGGAGGAGTGCTTGGGAGCCCACTGCTGGCGCCCGGCGTCGACCTGGGTGCGGTCGACGATCTGCAGCGCCGTGCGCGTCGAGCCGTTCTCCACGGCAGTGACGATCACCGTGTCGCCGACAGCGACGGCGCCGATGCCGGCGCTCTTCGCGTGGACGAGGGTGCTCGCGTTCACGACGTAGTCCCACGTGACGCCGTCGGCGCTGGTGACGCTGATGGAGGTGGAGTCGACGGTGTCGACCTTGCCGGTCTGCATGTCGATCGTCTGGTAGCCGCCGCCGGCCTTGGGCACCGAGGCGGAGCCGCGCACCGCGCCGCCGAGCCCGAAGCCGAGGCCGCCACCGAAGCCGCCGTGGCCGCGCATGCCCGGGCCGCCGTCCCCGCGGCCCCACCCGTGCCCGTGCGCCCCGGCCGCGCCGGACGCTCCGGTGGCGCCCGCGGTCTCGTAGGAGACGTTGCGGACGCTGGTGACCGGCGTCGAGCTCGCCGACGACGCGTACGCCGTGCCCGCGACGCCCAGCGCGCCGATCCCGATCGCCGCGACGGCGATGCCGGTGCCGACGCGGGACCGACGAGGTCCGGCGGCCTTCGGTGCCGCGTTCGGGACGGGGACTGAACCGAGGTCCTCGGGCGGGTTCCAGCCGGGGCGGCCCTGCTCGTCCATGGTGGTCCTCTCGACTGCCGGCGAGCGCGCCGACGCGGCTGTGACGAGTCATTGTCCATCGCGAACCTGCGCAAACGCTGAGAACAAGGTCACGGGTTCCTGGGAATCCGGGCCGCCCGGGTGCGGTCGCCACCTACCGTGGGCGCCATGGAGCTGGCCACGGCGCTCGACTACGCACGCACGCACCCCAACGCGGTCCTCGTGACTCTCAAGGCCGACGGCCGGCCGCAGTCCTCCCACGTGCGCCAGTGGACCGACGGCGACGGCGTGGTCCGGGTCTCGCTCACCGACACCCGCGCCAAGACCCGCAACCTCCGGCGGGACCCGCGTGTCTCGGTGCACGTCCTGGCCGACGACTTCTGGTCCTACGCCGTGCTCGAGGGGCTGGCCGAGCTCTCGCCGGTGGCGCAGGATCCGGCCGACGCGACCTGCGACGAGCTCGTGGCCTACTACCGGGCGATGTCGGGGGAGCACCCAGACTGGGACGACTACCGCCGGGCCATGGTCGCCGACCACCGCCTCGTCCTGCGGGTGCGTCCGACGTACGCCTACGGCATGGTGCCCTGACCCGAGCCGCGCGACCCGGGGTGTCGTTCCGCTCAGGTCGGCGGTGTCGCGGGCGATAGGGAGACGTCACAGGTGTGCCAAGTCGGGCGCGCCGCGATCGTGAGGTCTCCGCCACCCATGACTGCCTTCCTCCGCCGGTTCACCATCCGGGTGCGCCTGATCGCGCTCGCCGTCCTGCCCCTCACCCTCGTGGCCGTGGTCGCCCTCGTGGCCGTCCTCGGCTTCAGCAGCGACACGAACGCCACGGAAACGGTCGCCGCGTCCGCCGACGTCGCCAACGACGCCCAGTCCCTGCAGTACCAGGCAGCCGACTACAACGGGTGGCAGACGGCCTACGCCTTCGACGTCCTGCGCGGAGTCAAGGGCGCGGCGGACGACACGGCGGACAGCCGCAAGGCCTTCCTCGCGTCCGGCGCAACCCTGCAGAAGAAGCTGGCGCTGCTCGAGGCCAACACGCTGACGGCCGACGAGACGGCACTCGTCAAGACGGCGAAGGACGCGATCGCGGCGTTCGACGAGACCGACACGCAGGTCATCGACGGCTACCGCAGCGGCACCCCTGCGGGGATCGACAAGGCCAACACGCTCGTGCTCACGACCGAGATCACCAACTACAACAACGCGGCCGCCGCGATGCAGAAGCTGACCGACCTGAGCACGGCGGCGCTGAAGACGGCCGTCTCCGACGCCTCCGCCGACGCCGGCCACAACAAGGTCGTCGTTCTCCTCGTGCTGCTGCTCGGCCTCGTCCTCGTCGGCGTCGTCGTGCTCGCCGTCATCCGCTCGATCACCACGCCGCTCGTGGCGCTGCGCGACCGGCTCGCCGACATCGCCGACGGCGACGGCGACCTGACCGCCCGCGTCGAGGAGGACGGGTCCGACGAGGTCACCGAGATCTCGGCCCTGTTCAACCGCTTCATCGGGCAGATCGCCGACATCATCTCCCGCGTCGCCGGCACGGCGAACACCGTCGCAGCCGCGGCCGAGGAGCTCTCGGCCAACACGATGCAGATCTCCAGCGCCTCCGAGGAGACCAGCGTCCAGGCCGGATCGGTCTCCAACCTCGCGGAGAGGGTGTCCAGCAACGTGCAGGCGGTCGCCGCCGGCGCCGAGCAGATGGGTGCTGCGATCACCGAGATCGCCCGCAACACCACCGAGGCGGCCCGCGTCGCGCAGCACTGCCTCGACGTCGTCTCCAACGCCAGCGAGACCGTCACCAAGCTCGGCGAGTCGAGCCAGGAGATCGGCGAGGTCCTGCGCGTCATCGCCGCGGTGACCGCGCAGACCAACCTGCTGGCGCTCAACGCGACCATCGAGGCGGCCCGCGCCGGGGAGCTCGGCAAGGGCTTCGCGGTGGTCGCCGGCGAGGTCAAGGACCTCGCCCGTGAGACGGCCCAGGCCACCGAGGACATCAGCCGTCGCGTCGGCGCGATCCAGTCCGACGCGCAGAGCGCCGTCGCCTCGGTGAGTCAGATCGGCGAGGCCATGCAGGGCATCACCGAGTTCCAGGTCGTCATCTCCGCGGCCGTCGACGAGCAGATCGCGACGACGAACGAGATGCGCCGCAACGTCACGAACGCCGCGGCGGCGACCACCGACATCGCCAACGACATCACCGGCGTCTCGGAGGCCTCCATGTCGACGGCCGCCGGGGTCAACCAGTCGCTGCAGGCGATCCAGGAGCTCGCGGTCATGTCCAGCGAGCTGCAAAGCATGGTGGGCCGCTTCCGCTACTAGGCGACCACCCGCACGACGGACGACGACGGCCCGGCTGCGCGGTGCAGCCGGGCCGTCCGACGCGTGCGTGACCTGTCGGGCCGTCCTGCTCCGAGCTCAGCTCGCGGCGCTCAGCCAGCGGCGGAGCCGTTGCGACAGCCACGGGACCCCGAGCCAGGACATGTACGGGACGACGATCGCCGTGGTCACCAGCACGCGGAGGGCGACGTTCCAGCTCGCCAGGTGGGGCCCGAGCAGCCAGCTGACGAGCAGCGAGATCGGGTAGAGCGCAAGGGCGATCACGGTCGCGGTCTTCCAGCGCGGCGGTGGGACCACGGCCGCGCCGGGGGCGTGGGCGAAGATCCCCTCGAACCCGCTGACCGTGTGGGCCCGTGCCTCCCCGTCGACGAGCCGCTCCGCGTTCTCGAGCAGGTCGCGGCGCTCGGGGCTGTGCTCCCAGACGCTCAGGGCGTCGGCGCTGGCGAAGGAGAACGCCACGACGAGGTCCGGGCAGTCCGGAGCCTCGGGCGGGTAGATCTGGGCGCCGAGGTGGCCGGGGAACCGGCCGGCGGCGTCGACGATGCCGTGCGCCCACTCGAGGAGCTCGCCGTCGCGGCCGGGTGCCGGACGACGGGACAGCACGACGGTGACCGGCAGGCCGGGGGCGGCCTCGGGGTTGTCGGTGACGGGCACGGCGACCTCACGGGACGGGGTGGAGACGGTCGGTCCCCATCCTCCGCGAAGCACTCGTCGCCCGTCCCCGCGGGTTCCGTACGCGGGAACGCGTCAGCGCTTGATGAGCGGGGACCTCACGGCCGTGGCGCCGGCGCTGGCGTCGAGGAACTCCTCCTTGAAGATGTCGCGCGGGAACAGCCTCTTGAGCATCAGCGTCTTGAGCGCGGCCTCGACCATCGCCGGTGGTCCGCACACGTAGCCGACGTGGCCCTTCAGCGTCACGTGGTCGGCATCGAGCACGTCGGTGACCATGCCGTGCGCGAAGCCCTCGGCCTCCTCCTCGGACAGGCACGGCCGGTAGGTGAACCGGTCGGGGTGCTGCTCGGCCAGGTCGCGGAAGCGGTCGACGTCGTACATCCATTCCTGGGTGCGCGCGCCCTGGTAGAGGTAGAGGTGCCCTACGTCGTCGACGCCCTCGAGCAGCGCCCGACGGATCATCGACGCGATGGGAGCCAGGCCGGTGCCGCCGGCGATCATGACCGCGGGCTCACTGCGGTCCTCCCGCAGCACGAAGCGTCCGTACGGCCCGGACAGCGCGACCGTGTCGCCGACCGCGAGGTCCTTGAACACCCAGCCCTCGGTGGCGAGGCCGCCCGGCGTAAGACGGATCTGGAACTCGAGGCGGCGCGGCTCGGCGGGCGGGTTGGCCATCGAGTACGTGCGCGTCACTCCGTCGTGGCCGGGGATCGCGAGCGACATGTACTGACCGGCGTTGAAACGCAGGTCGCGATCGAGCTCCAGCACCAGCCGTCTGGTGCCGAGTGCGACGTCGGTCAGCTCGACGAGGGTGCCGACGTAGTCCTCGACCGGGTGCACGGGGATGCTCTCGTCGACGTCGACGTCGGCCTCGAACACGAGATCGGACCGGGGCCGCGCGACGCACGGGAGGAACTTGCCCTCCTCGCGCTCGAAGTCCATCAGGGCGAAGGAGGAGGCCTCGCCGTGCTCGACGTCGCCGTCGAGCACCTCGGCCTTGCAGGTGGCACACGTGCCGTGAGTGCAGGAGTGGGGGATCCAGACGCCGGCGCGCAGGCAGGCGTCGAGCACCGTCTGGTTCTCGCGGCAGGTGATCTCGCGACCGAGCGGCTCGATGGTGACCTGGTACTCAGCGGTCATGGGTGCTCCTGCGATCGGGCGGACAGGGCTGGTCGTGCGTCGCGGCTCCCGCCAGGAGGACCCGTCGGGAGCCGCGACAAGTGCTGCGGTGGGTCAGATCGAGAACTCGACCAGACTCTTGTGGCCGACGCCGTTCGCCTCGAGCGAGGCGGTCAGGTCGGGGGTCACGTCGACCTTGTCGATTCGCCACTGGACGGTGTCCATCGCGTCCGGGTCGAAGTCCGGATCGGCTGCGAAGAACCCCTTGCACAGTCCGACGAGCTCGCCGAAGGGCATCGCCTTCGGGAACCGGAAGGTCTGGGCCGAGACGAAGAAGGGGTTGCCCTTCCACCACACGTGGACCAGCTGGTCGTCGCCGTAGAGCTCGGCGGCGGAACGTGACGGCCAGTCGTAGTCGTAGTTCGCGCGCACGGCCATGGGTCAGTCCTCCTTCGGGGCCTGGCCGTGCCAGGCGAGCCAGTTCTGGTGGTCCGGTGAGCCGAGGTACTCGCCGCCGTCGCCGGGCTGGAGCCCGTACCAGGCCGCGACGTCCGGCAGGGTCGGGCCGCCGCAGTTGCCCTGGAAGATCTGGTGGACGGGCAGCCACGACTGGCGGTACTTGGTCGGCTCGCGATCGAAGATCCACTGACAGCCGTCCGAGCAGAAGTCGTAGCGCTCACCCTCGTAGACCGACTGGCGCTGGCACTGGGTCAGCGGGTCGCCCGGCTCGGTGAAGCCCATCGGGATCTGGCAGACGGTGCACAGCTGCGGGAGGCCGGGGTTGAAGTACCGACCGCCGGCGTCCTGCACGCGTTGCGCCTTGTCCCAGACTGCTTCCTTGAAGACCGGCCACGTCTCGGGGTAGGCCTCCTGCAGCCACGCCTGGTCGGCCTCGTTGGGGATGGTCGTCGTGAACGCGGCCGCGTGGCTGTACTGGTAGAGGACCCAGTAGACCTGGTGGGACAGGATCTCCTTCTCGTCGATCGCCCACTGGACGTGACGCGGCGGTGTGATCCCGTAGTACGCGAGGTCCTTGAACAGGCCGTTGAGCATCTGCTCCTCGAAGTAGAGCTCGAAGGCCTCCTTCCAGCTCATCACCCGCTTGGGGAGCATGTAGTCCATCATCCCGGCGACCAGCGAGATGAGCCGGTAGCCCCGCCAGAACCACTTGTCGAGCCAGGCCTGGACGATCGGAAGGTTGTCCTCGTCCTGCTCGAGCATGAACTTGATCGCCTCGAGGCCGAGGGTCATGTGGCGCGACTCGTCGGACTGCGCCGAGAAGCCGAACGTCATGGTCGGCAGGTCGCCGTTGAACGCCGCGCCCGACATGAACGGGACGAACAGCAGGTTCGTGAGCAGGTACTCGAAGGAGAAGCCGATCGCGATCAGCCACTCGAACGGGCCCGCGGTCATGGCGTCCTCGAAGAACGACTTCGGCACCGAGAGGTACCAGACGCGGTCGCTCCACTTGTGCCAGTCGTGCATGCCGTCGAAGTACTTGTTGTAGTGCGAGAGCGTGTGGATCTCGGTCTGGGCGTGACGCAGCTCGTCCATGCTCTGGCAGAGCGCTGCGAACCGAGCACCGGGACCGTTGGCGTAGCGGGCGAGGTAGGAGAAGTTGCGGTGGGCGTCGTACTCGTGGATCGGGATGCCCTGCAGGAAGATCTTCATCGCGTTCATGTAGCTCGCGTCGGTCAGGCCCAGCTGGCCCTGGCTCTGCGCGAACCCGTCGAGGACGGCGTAGAGCCGGCGGTCCTTCTCCGACTGGTACTTGTTGTAGGCCTCGACGGTCAGGCGGAAGGGGTCCTCCCACTTCGACCAGTCATGGACCTTGATCCCCTCGAACGTCGTGTAGGGGAAGATCTCCTCCTCCGTGACGTAGGTGGGCGTCCAGTCGAGGTCGTGCGTCAACGCCGAGTAGCGCTGCTTCATGGAGAGCTTGCGCACCGGCTTCTGTGCGGGGACGGTCATGTGAGTTCTCCCTCAGTGCTTCCAGGCGATGACGATCTGGTCGTCATCCCACTCAACGAACTCGCCGAAGTACGAGATGATCGCCAGCTGGAACTCGTGGGTCTCCCAGGGCCGGCCGAGGCGGGCCTCGACGCTGGCCTGGTTGATGACGAGCTGGCCGGTCTTGGTGAGGCGGATCATGCCGGGCATGTGCCGGATGTTGAGGTCGTCGTTGTCTGCCTCGATCGCCTCGACGAGGGCGCGGTTCTCCTCGTTCTCCTGCAGGTCGACGCCGACCGGACGGGGCTCTGCTGCGACTGACATCACTTGCCTCCGGGAACGGTGAGTCCGAGCGCGCCGAGCGACTCGGCGAGCGCCGCGGCAGTGCCTTCCACGTGGGCGACGGCACCGGTCGCGACCCGTGCCTCGACCGCCGCGGCAACGTCGCTGACGGCCTCGACGATCTGCGCCCAGCGGGTGGCGAGCACCTCGTCGAAGGCGTCGCGGTTGCCCTGGGCGTACGTCGGGTCCTGCAGCCAGGTGGTGACGAGGTGGTCGATCCAGCGGCGCTGGTCGACGAACCACGATGCGAAGTGCTGCGCCAACAGGCTGTAGGCGCCGGCTCCGCCGGTGAGGGCCTCCTCGTCGAGGTGGGTGTACATGAGGGGGTAGAGCAGCCGGTCCGTCAGGTCGACGGCCAACAGCTTCTTGGCGTAGTCGTCACCGGCGAGCAGCTCCTCGATCAGGCGTCGAAGGCCCTGGAGCGCCGGGTCGGTCAGCCAGCGCTCCTTGGCGCTGGCGAGCGCGTGGTCGTGCCCCTCGCCGTAGACGATGCCGATGCGCGAGAGGTTCTGCGCGTGACCGATGCGGTCGAACGCCGCGTAGGTGCAGCACTGGTCGATCGTGGTTCCCCACGCCCAGCGCGACCCCTCGATGCTGACGAGCTCCGCGCCGGCCTCCCAGTGACGCAGCGGCACGAGGATCTCGCCGACGAGGGAGTCCCACCCGGCAGGGAGCTTCTGCATGAGGTCGCGGGTCTCGATGTACTCGAGCGACTTCACGAACGCCTCGTTCATGGCCGCACGCGACTGCACATAGGGCGCGTAGTACAGCTGGCGCGGATCGGTGAAGGAGTAGGGGTCCTCCAGCTTGAATGCGGTCCAGCCGACGTCGTAGTGCTCCTTGTCCGCCGAGAACAGCGGGCGGTAATGGAGGTTCTCGACCGCCTGGATGTCGATGGAGCCCTCCTCGTAGCGGGACGCGGGGCGATCGCCGAACCGCTCCACCAGGTTGGTGAAGGTCTTTCGCTTGGGCTCGATCACCTGCGTTCGCAGTTCGAACTGCATGCTTGCCTCCTGGGCGCAGACGGGTGTTCGTGTCAGTGCGAGGGGTGGCGCGGGGTGTCCGACTCCATGAGGAGGAGAAGGAGCAGGTCCTCGACCGACTCCGGACCCGCCAGCTCGCGCGGCTCGGAGTTGTCGAGGCCGTCGGCGACGACGCGGCCGTAGGCCTTGCCCTCGCCGAAGACCGTCGAGACCACGGCGGCCCGGCCGCGGTAGAAGACGGAGTAGAGCATCTCGTTGCCGACGATCTCGTCGACGAGAGTCATGTGGTCGTCCTCGGCCGACAGCATGGCGTTGGCCTCGCAGACGAGCTGCTCGGTCAGACCGCGGTAGGCCACGTGGATGTCGTTGCCCTTGCCTACGGGGCGGTACATGGAGGGCCTGGTCGCCGGGATCGGCAGGTCGACGTCCTCGGTGCTCTCGGTGCCGAGGGCGTCGGCGACTCGAAGCATGAATGGCGTCATGGTCGCGGCTCCTTCGACGACGGCCGGCGAGTGCCGGCGCGGGCATGTCTATTCCTCGTCCGGGCTGCATCTCACGCCCGTTCTTGTAGGCGGAACGACCAGGCAGAAGTCAGGTCACCCTTAGTTCCAGGAGATGCGTTCCGAGGAGAGGAACGCCGAAAATTCGTTGGGGCGCAGCGGGTCTACGGTGCGACTCGATCGAGGGTGAAGCCCACGTCCGTACTCGTCGCAGGAGGAGTCGCATGCCGAAGATCACCGTGGCGCCGCAGGGCATCACGGTCGACCTCAACGAGGGCGAGACGATCCTCGAGGGGTTGGTCCGTCACGGGTACGCGTACCGCATCGGCTGCCGTCGCGGGGGGTGCGCCATCTGCAAGGTCGACCTGCTCGAGGGGGTCGTCTCCTACAACCGCCCGGTGGCGGACACCGTGCTGACCGACGACGAGAGATCCACCGGCGCGTGCCTGAGCTGTCGGGCCGTGCCGGAGACCGACATCACCATCGCGCTGCGCGAGGACAACCTCCGCCGCGTGGCAAGCCTCATGGCCATGTACGCCGCGACGCGGACTGGCTGAACTCCCACCACACCAGTTGGACGGAAAGGACGTACCGCAATGGCTGTCATGCGCATGGGCTACATGCACGTACGAGTCACGGACCTCGCCGAGGCCAAGCAGCACTACGCCAACACCGTCGGGCTCTACCAGACCCTCGAGCAGGACGGGAAGGTCTACTACAAGGGCTGGGACGAGTGGGACCACCACTCGGTCGTCATCGAGGAGGGTGGCGTCGGCTACGTCAAGTGCGGCTTCAAGTGCGAGACGCCCGAGGACGTCGCGGACATCGAGCGCAAGGCGGTCGCCTTCGGCTACCCCGTCGCACGCATGGCGGCCGGCGAGAACCCCGAGGTCGGCGACGGCATCCGCGTGACGCTCCCGAGCAACCACGAGATCGAGTTCTACAGCTCGATGACGGCCTGGGGCCTCGAGGTCGGCACGCACAACCCCGATGCGTTCCCTCGGCACATGGTGGGCATCGGCGCACCCCGGCTGGACCACGCGCTCCTGTGGGTCGACGACGTCGGCGGCATCGAGAAGTTCTTCATGGACTGCACGGGCATGTGGCCGACCGAGCGCGTCCGCGCCTCCCTCGACGACGACGCCCACACGATCGCGACCTGGCTCACCATCGGTGAGTCCAACCACGACATCGCCCTGCTCGAGGCGCCCGAGAACAAGATCCACCACTTCGCGTTCGAGATGCGCGGGTGGAGCGACATCCTCCACGCGGCCGACATCTTCGCGATGGACGACACCCCGATCGACATCGGACCCACCCGCCACGGCATCACCCGAGGCACGACGATCTACTTCTTCGACCCCTCTGGCAACCGCAACGAGACGTTCTCCGGCGGCTACCGCTGCTTCCGGGACCGTCCCGTCGTGACCTGGACCCCCGACCAGCTCGGCAAGGCGATCTTCTACCACTCCCGCGAGCTCAACGACCGGTTCCTCACCGTCGCGACCTGAGACCGCGGCGGTCGTGCTCGGGAAGGGCGGCGGGGTACCGGACCGCCGCCCTTCCCGCGCTCCGCGTGGGTACGGTGGCCCGGTGGGCGACTTCGAGGTCGAGGGCGGACTGCGGTCCGTCGCGTCCGCGCTCGACCTGCTCGACTGCTTCGTGACCGAGGAGGAGCTCGGCGTCTCCGAGGCTGCCCGACGACTGGGCGTCGCCAAGAGCACGGCCCACCGGCTGCTCACCACGCTCGCCTCGCGCCAGCTGATCGAGCAGAACCCGCTCAACGGCAAGTACCGCCTCGGCCTCCATCTCTTCGAGCTCGGGCACCTGGCGCTGCAGCGCACCGAGCTGCGCCGCCGGTCGCTCACGCTGCTCGAGGAGCTGCGCGAGCTGAGCGGCTGGACCGTGCACCTGTCGATCGCACAGGGCGCGGACACCCTGTTCCTCGAGCGGCTGCCCACCCTGCGCGGCATGCAGGTGATGGAGGAGTTCCGGCGCCGGTGGCCGCTGCACGCGACCTCGTCCGGCAAGGCCATCTGCGCCTACGACCCCGAGTCTGCCGCGGCGCGCATCGCCGCCGGCTTCCCGGTGTTCACGAAGTCCACGATCAGCAACGAGAAGCAGTTCCGCGACGAGCTGGAGAGGGTACGCCGACAGGGCTACGCCACCTCGCGCGAGGAGCTGATGATGCGGCTCGCCTCGGTCGCGGCGCCGGTGCTGGACGGACACGGGCTGGCGATGGCCGCGGTCTCCATCACCGGATCGGTCCAGGACCTCTCCGAGCACAAGGACCGTCAGGTCCGGCTCGTCACGATGGCGGCGAAGCGGCTGTCGCACCTCATGGTCGCGAGCACGGCGCACGCGTCCAGCTAGACGGGTGCGACGTCGGTCACACCGCGTCGTCGGTGTTCCTTGCACCGGAACATCACGCCGGTGATCCCGCCCGGCGCCCCTAGCGTTCGCCAGACACAGCCAGGAGGCAATGGTGGACGTCGCGACCCGCGAGAGCACGGCACGCCGGCTCGGCGACGCCTACCGCCTGCTCGAGCCGATCGACCAGATCAGCACGAGTCTCGAGGGGATGACGCTCGAGGACGCCTACGAGATCCAGCTGCTCCAGATCCGCGATCGTGTCGCGGCCGGTCGTCGGGTCGTGGGTCACAAGGTCGGGCTCACATCGATGGCGATGCAGCGACAGCTCGGCGTCGCGCAGCCGGACTACGGTCACATCACCGACGACATGGTCTTCCTCGAGCACCTGCCGGTGGACGTGTCCCGCTACCTGCAGCCCAAGGTCGAGCCCGAGATCGCCTTCGTGCTCAAGCGCGAGCTCACTGGGCCGGGAGTCACTGTGGCCCAAGCGATCGCAGCGATCGACTTCGTCCTGCCGGCGCTCGAGATCATCGACAGCCGGATCAAGGACTGGAAGATCGGGATCCTCGACACCATCGCCGACAACGCGTCGTCCGGCGGCATCGTCCTGGGCAGCTCCCCGGTCGACCTGCGCGACGTCGACCTCCGGCTCAGCGGCTGCGTCCTGCAGCGCAACGGCGAGGTGATCGCCACCGGTGCCGGCGGCGCAGTGCTCGGCTCGCCGCTGACGTCGCTGGTCTGGCTAGCCAACACCGTCGGCCCCCTCGGCATCAGCCTCGAGCCCGGGCACATCATCCTGCCGGGATCGCAGACGGCGGCGTTCACCGTGGCGGCCGACGACACGGTCACCGCGCGCTTCGGTGGCATCGGGTCGGTCACCGCCCGATTCAGCGACCTGAGCGTCACCACCTCTGAAGGAGTGTCATGAGCAAGGCGACGGCGGCCATCGTCGGCCCCGGCAACATCGGCACGGACCTGCTGGCCAAGCTTCAGCGCAGCGAGAACGTCGACGTCCGCTGGATGATCGGCGTGGATCCCGCGTCGGACGGCCTCGCGCGCGCCCGCGCCATGGGGGTCGAGACCTCGCACGAGGGGGTCGACTGGCTGCTCGCGCAGAGCGAGCTGCCCGACATCGTCTTCGAGGCGACCAGCGCCTATGCCCACAAGGCCAACGCACCACGGTTCGAGGAGGCAGGCATCCAGGCCGTCGACCTCACGCCGGCCGCGATCGGTCCGTTCGTCTGCCCGCCGGTCAATCTCGAGGTCAACATCTCGGCGCCGAACGTCAACATGATCACCTGCGGCGGTCAGGCGACGATCCCGATCGTCGCGGCGGTGAGCAGCGTCGTGCCGGTCGAGTACGCGGAGATCGTGGCCTCGATCGCGTCTCGGTCTGCAGGCCCAGGCACCCGCGCGAACATCGACGAGTTCACCGAGACGACCGCACGCGCGATCGAGGTGGTCGGGAAGGCCGATCGCGGCAAGGCGATCATCATCCTCAACCCGGTCGAACCCCCGATGATCATGCGGGACACCGTGTTCTGCTCGATCCCGGCGGAGTGCGACCGCGACGCGATCGCCGCGTCGATCCACGACATGGTGACCCGGGTGCAGGAGTACGTCCCCGGCTACACGCTGCGGGCCGACCCGCAGTTCGACGACCCGCGTGAGATCTGGAACGGCCACGCCCGCGTGGCCGTGTTCCTCGAGGTGCTCGGGAACGGCGACTACCTGCCGATCTACGCCGGCAACCTCGACATCATCACCGCCGCAGCCGCCCGCGTGGGCGACCTGATGGCCCAGGCCAGGACGGGAGTCAGCGCATGAGCACGGTGTCCGAGGACGTCGCCGTCGAGAAGCCGAGCATCCGGATCACCGACTCCACGTTGCGCGACGGCAGCCACGCCATGGCCCACCGGTTCACCGAGGAGCAGGTCCGCCGGGTGGTGCACGCGCTCGACGGCGCGGGCGTCGAGGTGATCGAGGTGACGCACGGCGACGGCCTCGGCGGGTCGAGCTTCAACTACGGGTTCAGCGCCGTCGACGACATCGCGCTGGTGGCCGCAGCGGTCGACGAGGCCAGGAGGGCCAAGATCGCGGTGCTGATGCTCCCGGGCCTCGGCACGGTGAAGGACCTGCGTCGCGCGCACGACGCCGGCGCCTCGGTCGCGCGGGTCGCGACGCACTGCACCGAGGCCGACGTGTCGCGCCAGCACTTCAAGGCCGCGCGCGACCTGGGCATGGAGACCGTCGGCTTCCTCATGCTCTCCCACCGGGCGTCCCCGGAGAAGCTCGCCGAGCAGGCCCGGATCATGGTCGACGCCGGTGCGGAGTGCGTCTACGTCGTCGACTCCGCCGGGGCCCTGGTCCTGGGGGACGCCCAGGAGCGGGTGCAGCGGGTGCTCGATGAGGTCGGCCGGGATGCCCAGGTCGGCTTCCACGGCCACCAGAACCTGTCGATGGGCGTGGCCAACTCCGTCCTGGCCTACCAGGCGGGCGCTCGTCAGGTCGACGGCGCCCTGCTCGCGCTCGGCGCCGGCGCCGGCAACTCGCCCACCGAGGTGCTCGCGGCCACCTTCGAGCGGCTCGGCGTCCCCACCGGGGTCGACGTGCAGGCCGCCCTCGCCGCGGCCGAGGAGATCGTCAAGCCGATGATCTCCCGGATCCCGCACATGGACCGCTCCTCGATCGTCCAGGGCTACGCCGGTGTCTACTCGTCGTTCCTCCTGCACGCCGAGCGGGCGGGGGAGCGCTACGGCGTCCCCGCTCACGAGATCCTGCAGCGGGTCGGCGAGGCCGGCTACGTCGGTGGCCAGGAGGACATGATCATCGACATCGCTCTGCAGCTGGCCGAGGAGCGCGACCTCGGCGACCTCGCAGCGGTCGGGGTGCGCTGATGGTGGCCGGGTGGGACGTCGACCGCGCGGCGACCACGCTGCTCGACGCCGAGACCGCGAGGGTCGACCTCGAGGCGATCACCGACGAGTGGACCGACCTCGACCTGGCCACGGCGTACGCGGTGCAGGACGAGGTGCTGCGCCGCAAGCTCGCGTCCGGCGAGACCCTGATCGGGGTGAAGCTGGGACTGACGTCGCTCGCGAAGCAGCGTCGGATGAACGTCGACTCGCCGCTGACCGGCTGGCTGACCGATGCGATGGTGATTCCGACCGGCGTCGCCGTACCGCAGTCCGAGCTGATCCACCCGCGCGCCGAGCCGGAGATCGCCTTCGTGCTGGGCCGTCCGCTGGCGGGTCCCGGCATCACGGCCGCGACCGCGATGGAGGCCGTCGACCGGGTCTACGGCGGGCTGGAGATCATCGACAGCCGATATCGCGACTTCCGGTTCACCCTCCCCGACGTCGTTGCCGACAACGCGTCGTCGGCGCGTTTCGTCCTCGGTTCGGTCGGGGTGTCGCCGGAGGGGCTCGACCTCGAGCTCGAGGCCGTGCTGCTCGAGGTCGATGGCGCGATCGTCGACTCCGCGACGGGCGCTGCGGTGCAGGGACACCCTGCTGAGGCACTGGCGCTCGCCGCGAACGACCTGGGTCGGCGCGGGTTGCGGCTCGAGGCGGGCTGGGTGATCCTGACCGGCGGTATGACCGACGCGGTGCACGTACGGCCCGGCTCGAAGGTCGCCGCGCACTTCACCAACCTCGGTTCAGTCACGGTTGCAGGAGGCTGAGGATGCCGTTCATCGATGTGACGCTGGCCGTGGGGCGGACCCCGGAGCAGATCAGGGCCTTGCAGCACGAGCTCACCGCGGCGGTCGTGCGAGCCATCGGCGCGCCGGTGGAGAGCGTGCGCGTGGTGGTGCGCGAGGTGCCCACCACGCACTGGAGCGCGGGTGACGTCACGATCGCCGAGCGGCGTCGGGAAGGATGACCAGCATGGAGTTCTACGGCCACATCATCGACGGCCGTGAGGCCGAGTCGATCGACGGCACGCGGATGGAAACGATCGACCCCTACACCCGCCAACCGTGGGCGCAGGTCGCGCTCGGCGGCCGCGCCGACGCCGCGCTCGCGGTGGCCGCAGCACGGCGCGCCTTCGACGACGGCCCGTGGCCGCGGCTGGGCTACGAGAAGCGACAGATCCTGCTGCACCGGCTCGCGGACCTCATGGAGGAGCACGCCGAGGAGCTCGCGCTCGCCGACACGCACGACATGGGCAAGCCGATCTCCCAGGCACGCCATGACGTCGCGCGGTCGGCCTGGAACTTCCGCTTCTTCGCCGACCACGCACGGATGACGCCGGGCGAGAACTACCCGATGGACAGCGGGCATCACGCCTACAGCCGGTTCGGGCCGGCGGGCGTGGTGTCGGCCATCGCGCCCTGGAACTTCCCGCTGATGCTGGAGACCTGGAAGGTGGCCCCCGCCCTGGCGTGGGGCAACACCGTGGTTCTCAAGCCCGCCGAGGACACCCCGGTCTCCGGCGCGCTGCTCGGCCGGCTCGCCATCGAGGCAGGCTTCCCGCCCGGCGTGCTCAACGTCGTCCAGGGCTTCGGCCCGGACTCCGCCGGCGCCGAGCTCACCGAGAACATCGACGTCGATCGCATCACCTTCACCGGTGAGTCCGGCACGGGGCGGATCATCGGCGCCGTCGCGGCGTCGCGCCTCTGCCCGGTCAGCCTCGAGCTCGGCGGCAAGGGCGCCAACATCGTCTTCGCCGACGCCGAGCTCGACAACGCGGTCGACTGGTCGGTCCAGGCGATCTTCCGCAACGCCGGGCAGGTCTGTCTGGCGGGCAGCCGGCTCTACGTCCAGCGCGAGGTCTACGACGAGTTCCTGGCCCGGTTCGTCACGGCCGCCGAGGCGATGCGCATCGGAGACCCGACGGACCCGGGGACCCAGTTCGGCCCGCTCGCCAGCGAGGAGCACTTCACCAAGGTCAAGGGATACGTCGACGGCATCGAGACAGACGGCGGGAAGCTGCTCACCGGCGGCCTCGGGGACGGGTGGTTCGTCCGCCCCACGATCGTCGTGGACGCACCCGCGGACGCCCGGGTCTGCCGCGAGGAGATCTTCGGCCCGGTCGTCGTGGTCCATCCGTTCGACACCGAGGCCGAGGCCGTCGCGCTGGCCAACGACACGCGGTACGGCCTCAACGCGATGCTGTTCACGGAGAACCTCAGCCGTGCGCACCGGGTCTCGGCAGCGCTCAAGGCCGGCACGGTCTGGGTCAACTGCTTCTTCATCCGCGACCTGCGCGCCCCGTTCGGTGGCGTGGGTGACTCCGGGGTGGGTCGTGAGGGCGGGCCGTTCAGCCGCGAGTTCTTCACCGAGCCGAAGGCGGTCGTCATGCAGATCGACGCGGACCGCGAGACCCTCGGGCGCGGCTGACACGTCGCGGCCCGGCGAGACTCGGCGGCGTACCGTGGAGGGTGACCCGAAGGTGATGACGTGTCATGACCAGGCTCCACGTTCCGACCGGCAGATCCCCTCGCTCGGCGCCGGAAGCGATGTCTCCCTCGGTGAGTTCGGGGCTGCGGCGACCGCCTGACGATCTGGGCAAGACCGAGCCTGCGAGGCAGGACCGCCGACGTGAGCACCGGGTGGCCGCGACGACGGCCGGCGTGCTCTACATCACGGGGACGGTGGCAGGCGTCCTCAGCATGCTGGTCGTCGCGCCTGTTCGCGATGCGCGCGACCCCCTGGCGGCAGCGGCGGAACACTCGGGCTCGGTCGTGACCGGCGCACTGCTGATCCTCGTGATGGGGTTGTCGCTCGCCTTCGTCCCCATCGTGCTGTTCCCGGTGCTGCGCCGGGTGGACGAGGTGCTGGCGCTGGGCTACCTGATCGTGCGCGGAGCGGTGGAGACCGCCTGCTACGTCGTCCTCGCGATCGGCTGGCTGATGCTCGTTCCGCTGAGCGCCGCCATGGCCGCAGGAGGGGGCTCGGGCTCACCTGCCGGCGTCCGGGTCGGCAACCTGGTCATCGGCGCCGACGCCACCAACGCGGTGCTGGCGCTGGTGTTCTGCCTGGGCGCCGCCATGTTCTACCTGCTTCTCTACCGCTCGTGCATCGTCCCGCGCTCGATCTCCATGTGGGGTCTCATCGCGATCGCCTTCTACCTGGTGGCCGACGTGCTCGCCATGTACGGAGTGCTCGAAGCCGACTCTCCTGCACAGGTGCTGATGTACATGCCGTTGGCGGTGCAGGAGATGGTGCTGGCGGTCTGGATGATCGCACGCGGCTTCCGTCCCGCGGTCGCGTCGACATCCTCCGGACCTGTCACAGGAGTCGGCGCGGGCGCACAGCAGTAGCGTCAGCGGGCGGCGCCGCCGTCAGCGCGCGGGCGCCACGACGCGTACTGTCGAGAGTGACCCGAAGGCGATGACGCGTCATGTCCGTACGCGAAGCGAAGACCAGCAAGCCTGAGTACTACTGGACCGCGCTCGGAGCGGCGCTCGGTGCCGGGATCGGAATGGCGATCGGGCTGGCCGGGTGGGGAGCGGACGGCATCGCCTACGGCTCAGGACTCGGTGCCGGGATCGGCGTCGCTCTCGGCGCGAGCCGTGACGCGCTCAACGGTCGCCGGGCTCCAGCGGACGACCCTCACGAGGACCCGTCAGCGGCAGCACTATCTCGACCATCATCCGGTTGAACTCCTCCCGCTCCTCCGTGTTCGGGAGATGAGCCGAGCGCTCGAACCAGACCAGCTCCTTGGACGGGGCCCTCAGCGCGCAGAAGTAGCGCTCGGCGATCTCGCTGGGGCACTCCATGTCGTGACGACCTTCCGCGAGGACCACGGGTACGCCGATCTCGGGGACGGTCTCGAACAGGTTCACCTCCATGAGCTCGGGCCAGAGCAGGCGCATCGAGCCGAAGATGCCGCGGAAGTAGTTGACCCGATCCAGGTAGGTGTACTCGCGCGAGAACAGAAGGGCACTGAGCACCGGTCCGAGGGCGCCGCGCCGGCTGTCGTGGACCTCGCCGCCGAACTGGGCGAGAAGCGCTCGCTGCCGCACCGTGGCCTTCTGCCAGTCGCCCCGGTACGGCGGTGGTCCCATGGCGGCCAGGACGCCGATCGCCTTGTCGTCACGGCGTTCCCGAGCCTGCTGCAGCGCCCAACGGTAGGACAGCTCCTCACCCTCCGCCATGCGTGCGAGCTGTCCGATCCCGACATAGCAGTGGTAGAGCTCCGGGTGAGCGGCTGCCGCCATCGCGCCGATGACGCTGCCCCAGGAGTGCCCGACCAGCACCAGCCGTTGCTGGGCGTACCTGTCGAGCAGGCGCATAGTCAGGTCCCGGGTGTCATGCACGAACTGCTCGATCGTCATCCGTTCCGTGTCACGGATCGCCCGGTAGGACTTGCCGGCCCCTCGCTGGTCCCAGTTCACCACCGTGAACGACTTCTCGAGCGAGCGGGTGTTACGTCGGTTCGCCGTCAGCTGCGACGTGCCCGGGCCGCCGTGGAGGAACAGCACCAGCGGGTTGCCGATGTCCGCGGACCGCTGCAGCACCCACTGCTCGGCTCCGCCGAGACGGACCTTCTCGAGCACGGAGACGGCGCGCGGACCGTGAACGGCGGGTGTCCCGGGAGGCAGCAGCGCGCGGGCCGCGATCAGGCCGCCGACGCCCGCCGCGGCGGCCGCCATCGTCCGGTTCCGCCGACCCGGTCCACTCATCAGTGCAGGTGTCGGAGGAGGTCGTACACGACGAACGCCGGCCAGAGGATCGCCTCGAAGAACGCCCAGATGTGCAGCCAGAACCCGTCCGCGTTCTGCCAGTAGTACACCAACGCGCCGATCAGCCCGAGGCCGTAGACGGCTCCGCCTCCACCGGCTCCTGCCGTCGTGGTCCTCGACGTTCCTGCCATGGTGACCTCCCTGCCCGGACGACCGGTTGAGTCGGTCGCCGCGATCGTCGGGACCCGAGATCGCACCCAGGCGCGACGCCGCGGGCCACGATCGCCACGCTAGCCCGAACGACCTACCAATGCGCGCCCGGCGAGCGCGGCCGACTGCGCGGATCTGTTGTCCAGATGTTCATCTTCCGCCCTGTCGCGGGCGATGAGTCGCAGAGACGCCGATTCTGCGTGGAGGTGGTTCGACACCACGGCTGATCGGCTCAGGCCATCGGCGCAATCTCTTGAGGGCCAACAACTTCCTGGTCCGCGTTGGCGGCGCCGACTCGCGGGCTGAGTCAAGGCGCCTGCTGAGACGGCGTCGCGGTGCCCGCACTCGTCATCGGCTTTCGTGCGATGATGGTGCTACTTAGCGCGAGTGGACCGGTTCGGACCATGTGCTTGCCCGCCGCTTCCGTGTGTTGTTGCGAGCCGGTGAGCCTTGTGTTGAACCAGCTGATCCACCTCCCTCCGTCAGCGCGGGGAATCCCCAGCGTCCTCCTGCGTCCGAGCACCGCCGACTCGTAGCAACCAGCAGGGACCACCCACGGCGCGATGCCTGTCGCGACGTGGCCCTGCCGTCGATCGCATGACCGTCGGCCGTGTCGTCCGAAGCGCCGGGTCGCACTGGCGCCTGTCACCCACAGCTCGAGCCCGCCACCGTGTCGTGTCGGGTCTCGATCAGAGTCGAGGATCAAGTGAACAGCAACGAACTGCACGTCGTGTTCGGCACTGGACAGGTCGGAGGCGCGCTTCTGGAGCACCTTGCGGGTCGGGGGCTCGACGTACGAGCGGTCTCGCGCCACCTTCCGGCGCACCTGCCGGACGGCATCGACTGGCGGCAGGCCGACGCGGCCTACCCGGAGTCCGCCACCGACGCTGCGAAGGGCGCCACGGTGATCTACCAGTGCCTCAACGCCTCATACACGGCGTGGCCGACCCTGTTCCCGCCGCTGCAGCACGGCGTGCTCATGGCAGCCGAGCACACCGGCGCGCTGCTGGTCAGCTTCGAGAACGTCTACGGCTACGGGCCGACGGGCGGTCGACCCATGACCGAGGATCTCCCGCTCGCCGCGACGACGGTGAAGGGCCGCACGCGTGTGGCGATGACCCATGATCTGCTGTCGGCCTCCGCCACAGGTCGGGTCCGCATCGCGATCGGCCGCGCCGCCGACCTGTTCGGGGCCGGAGTGACCGAGTCGGCACTCGGTCGTCAGTTCTTCCCCAACGCGGTGGCCGGCAAGAAGGTCGACTTCATCGGGGACCCCGACCTGCTGCACACCTACAGCTATGTCCCTGACGTCGCCGCAGCGCTTGCCGTGCTCGGCACCGACGATCGCTCGGTCGGGCAGGTCTGGCACCTGCCGGGACCCGAGACCGTCACCACACGGGCGATCCTTGACATGGTCGAGGCCCGGGTCGGGCATCCGGTCGGTATCCGTGTCATGCCGCGCCTCGCGCTGCGCGCCATCGGCCTGGTGAACCCGATGATGCGTGGGCTCGCCGAGATGGCGTACGAGTTCGAGGAGCCGTTCGTGCTCGACACCACGAAGTACAGGACGATGTTCGGCGGGCAGGTGACCCCGCTGGGCGAGGCGATCGTGACCACCGTGGACGCATTCCAGCGCTCAGCGGAGATGGCCACGTCATGACGATCGAACGGGAGCTCGTGGAAGCCCCCGCCGGGGAGAATCCCCGGGGCGTCGGGGTGACACGTCGTGCGCTCCTCAAGGGCGTCGGCGCGGGCGCGTTGACGGTCCTGGTCGCAGGGATCGGGGTCGGCAGCTACCGCGTCTACTCCAACGGTGTGCTCGACTCCGGTGACGGGGAGCCCTACGACCCGTGGTCGCACTGGCGTGACGATGCGAGTCCGCTCGGCATGGTCGCAGCTGCGATCCTGGCGGCCAACCCGCACAACAGCCAGTCGTGGATGTTCGCCGTCACGCCGACATCGGTGGACGTCTTCGCCGACCTCGGTCGTCGGACCGGGGCCCTCGATCCCTACGGCCGAGAGCAGATGATCGGTCTCGGCTGCGCCGTGGAGAACCTCGTTCTCGCCGCGCAGGCTCGCGGGTATCGGGCCACCGTGGCACTCCTGCCGCAGCAGTCCGACCCGACGCACGCCGCGAGCATCACGCTGACACCGGCGACGGTGTCGCCCGCGGCGTCCTACGACGCGATCGGGTTGCGGCACAGCAACCGCGGCCCCTACACCACCCAGACGGTCTCGACCGAGAGCCTCGCAACGCTGAGCTCACAGACGGACGGCCTGCCCGGCGTGTCGGTCCGCTGGTTCACCTCGGCGAGCGAGATGGCAGTGATGAGCTCGATGCTCATCGACGCTGCGGGCGCTGTGGTCGGCGACGACCAGCAGTCCCGGGACGCGTTCGCGTGGTTCCGCAACGACCGTGCCGACATCGACGCGTATCGCGACGGGCTCACCCTCGACGGGCAGGGGCTCGCCCCGCTGATGCTCTCGCTCGCGAAGCTCGCGCCGGCGTCTACACGCGAGGCCGGCGATGCGTTCTGGCTCGATCAGACGCTCACCGTGCACACGCGCACCGCCGCGGCCTACGGCGTCATCACCGTGGCCGACGTGACGGCAGCGGACCAGCGGTTGACCGGTGGCCGCCTCCTGCAGCGCATCCACCTGGCCGCGACCAGCGAGGGCATCGCCCTGCAGCACATGAACCAGGTCACCGAACGGATCGACCGGGAGCTCGCCCTCGGCGCCACAGCGACGTTCGGGCCGCGGTTGCACGCGTTGCTCGCCACCTCCGGTGAGAACGTGCTGTCGACGTTCCGGGTCGGCTACCCCGCGCGTGAGGCGTTGCTGAGCCCTCGACGCCCGGTCAGCGCGGTGACGCGATGAGCACCGACCGGACCACGTCGTCGCCGAGCACCCGCTGGATGAGCGCACTCGTGAGCCTGCTCGGCGCCTTCGAGGTGCTCATGGGCTTGGGCTCCGGATCCGCGCTCACCCGGGTGGTTGGTGTTGTGGGCGGCCTTGCACTTGTCGCGGCCCCGTGGGTGGCGGGACGAGTCAGGGGTCTGACCCTCGCCCTCCTGGTCGTCGGCACCGTCCCGTTCGCGGCGCTTACGGTCACGAGCCTGGTGTCACCTGTGCTGGGCATCGTCGCGTGGGTCCTGATGGGCCTCATCCACCGTGATCGGAACGTGCCCGTGCTACCCGTACCGAGCCTGGATGCTCGCTTCCCGCACCAGGCGGGGACGGCGTCGACATGAGCGGCACCACAACCGGTCTGCGCGCCACCGGAGCTGTCGGTGACGGCCGAGCGACGCCGAGGACGGCAGGCCCCGACCCCGGCCGGACGAGCTACTGGCTCTCCGCGGGACTCGCGGCCGCTGCCCTCGCCGCGGGAGTCGTGACCTTTGTCGCCAAGGACTCGATCGCCGGACCCGCAGTGTCGGTCGGGAACGCACGCGGTACCGCCCTGGTCGTCGCTGCGGTCGCTGTCCCCGTCCTGCTCGTCGCGATGTGGTCGAGCAGCCGCGGGTCGCTGCGCGCCGTCGTCGTCTGGCTCGGCGCCTCGGCCTACCTGCTGTACAACGCGGTGGTACTCCTGTTCGCAACCCCGTACAACAGGTTCTTCCTGGTCTACGTGCTGATGTTCGCCCTGGCCCTGTGGTCGATCGGCGCCGTCCTCGTGCAGACCGACGTCGCCGGTCTCGCCCGGCACGTGACCGGACGTCTGGCCGTGCGTGGCATCGCGATCTACGCGTGGACCGTCTGCGTTCTCAACGCCCTCGTGTGGCTTCGCACGATCATCCCCACGATCACGGCGGAGCACCCGGGGTCCTTCCTCCTCGGCTCCGGAGCCATCACCAACCCGGTCTACATCCAGGACCTCGCCGTCTGGATCCCCCTCATGGTCGTCTCCGCCGTCTGGCTCTGGCGCGGTCTGCCGTGGGGATACCTCCTCACCACATCGCTGCTCACCCTGTGGGTGCTCGAAGCCCTCGGGATCGGGGTCGACCAGTGGTTCGGCTCCCAGGCGGACCCGAGCACCGACTTCGCCAGCGCCGCGATGTCGCCGGCGTTCCTCGCCTGGGCGGTCCTCGGTCTCGTCCCCCTGGGACTCGCGCTACGACCTCTGCGTCGCCACGCAAGCCGTTCGATGGAAGGCATCTCATGATCGAGGTACGGGACCTGTGCAAGAGCTACGGCGACAAGATCGCCGTGGATCACCTGTCGTTCACCTTGCGGCCCGGCACCGTCACCGGCTTCCTCGGACCCAACGGGGCCGGCAAGTCGACCACGATGCGGCTCATCCTCGGGCTGGACCGACCCACCAGCGGTACGGCCACCATCGACGGCAAGCGCTACGGCGAGCTCACGACGCCGCTGCGCGTGGTCGGTGCACTCCTGGAGGCGGGCGCGGTGCACCCCGGCCGCTCGGCGTACAACCATCTGCTCTACCTGGCCCAGACCCAGGCGATCCCCACCCGCCGCGTCGACGAGGTAATCGACCTCGTCGGTCTGCACGACGTCGCCCACGACCGGGTCGGAGCGTTCTCCCTCGGCATGGGTCAACGCCTCGGCATCGCCGCGGCCCTGCTGGGCGACCCTGAGGTACTGATCCTCGACGAGCCCGTCAACGGGCTGGACCCCGACGGGATCTTCTGGTTCCGAAGCATGCTCAAGTACCTCGCCGGTCAGGGCCGCACGGTCCTGGTGTCGAGCCACCTGATGAGCGAGATGTCCCAGACCGCGGACGACCTCGTCGTCATCGGCCGCGGCCGGCTCATCGCCGAGAGCAGCACCGAGGAGTTCATCGCCAACAACTCCGAGGAGACCGTCCTCGTGAGGGCCCCCGAGGCGGTCGCTCTCCGGGAGCTGCTCGACTCGGCCGGTGCGGAGGTCAGCGTCGACGACGACGGCGCACTCGTCGTACGGCTGCTCGATGCCGAGCGCATCGGCGAGATCGCCGGCAAGGCAGGACTCGTCCTCCACGAGCTCAGCCCTCAGCGCGCGTCGCTGGAGGAGGCGTTCATGGAACGCACCCACGACCACCGGGATTTCGGCGGACAGCGCTCCGACACACCGGACCTCGCCGAGCGCGGCGTCCTCGTCTCTGATCGGAGCACCCTGTGAGCACCACCGGCACGACGCTCAGCACGGCGTCCTCGACGCCCAGCACCATGAGAGACCATGCCGTCGACCCCGGCTTCCGCGACCTCCTGCGATCGGAGTGGACCAAGATCCGCTCCGTCCGCTCGACGATCTGGGCGCTGGTGACCCTCGTGCTGCTGACGATCGGGTTCACCGCCCTGTTGAGCTGGCTGACCACCTCTCAGTGGGACACCATCGATCTCGCGACGCGCCAGCAGCTGATCGCGGACCCGACCAGCCAGATCCTCGGATCCGGGTTCCAGTTCAGCCAGCTCGCGGTCTGCGTGCTCGGCGTGCTGGTCATGACGGGGGAGTACTCGAGCGGCACGATCCGCGCCAGCCTGCTCGCCGTCCCGGCGCGCACCCCGATGCTCCTGGCCAAGGCGATCGTGTTCGCCGTCCTGGTGTTCGTCGTCGCCGAGGTCGCGGCCTTCCCGTCGTTCTTTCTCGGGTCGGCGATCTTCCACTCGCACCTGTCGGTGTCCGTGTCCGATTCCGGTGTGCTGCGGGCGATCATCGGCGTCGGTCTCTACATCGCCGTGCTCGGCGTGTTCGCCATCGCCATCGGAACCCTCGTGCGCCACACCGCGGGTGCGATCACCGGGATCGTCGGCTTCGTCCTCGTGCTGTCCCCGCTGACCCTGCTCCTGCCCGGCACGATCGGCGCGCACATCCACGCCTACCTGCCCACCGAGGCTGGTCAGCAGATCACCACCACCTTCCAGTCACCCGACCGGCTGCTGGGCCCGTGGCAGGGATTCGGCGTCTTCTGCGCCTGGACCACCGCACTCATGGTCGTGGCCAACTACGCACTCACCCACCGCGACGCCTGACGAAACGTCCGGTGACTCGCCGGCAGGAGAGAGGACATCGCCATGAGGGCACGTGCCTTGTGGGGGCTCGGAGGCCCCGGTGATCGCGATCGACGACTGTGTCGGGAGACCGATCGCCGCCTCGCGTCACGGTCGCCGTCACGGCCCGCTCACGAACCAGCAAAGCCATGAGTCCGGAGACCCGTCGAGGCGCGCGATCGCCCGCGGCGACGGCCGTGCCGCTCGCGACGTCGGCCGGTCGGCTCGACTCCCTGCTCGCCGCGCTGGACAAGTCCGAGATGGATCACGCCGACGACATCGCTGCCGTCGACGAGGTCCATCGCCCCGGAGCGCTGAACCTCGTCCACTTCACCACCATGCGTCAGCTCGACCTTCGAGAGCTCCAGGGCGACCTGATGGACCTCGGCGTCACCTCCCTGGCCGCCACGGGTGCCGACGTCAGGGCGAAGGTGGTCGCCGCCCGCACGTTGGTCGGGGCGTTGGGCGGCGACAGCGACGTGCAGGACCTCGACGCGCTGAGGCGCGCCCTGATGCGCGGCGAGAACATCCTCGACGCCAACTCACGCGAACTCTTCGGGCCCATGCGCGATGGACGACCCACCCGAATCATGGTGACGTTGCCCAGTGAAGCGGCGGACGAGCCGGACCTGGTCGCCGCCTTCGTCCACGCAGGCATGGATGTCGCTCGGATCAACTGCGCCCACGACGATTCGACGGCCTGGGCGCGGATGGCGGAGAACGTCCGGACGGCTGCGGCATCGGCCGGACGTCAGGTGCTCGTGTCGATGGACCTGCCCGGGCCCAAGCTCCGGACCGGACCCATCGTCGACGGGCCATCCGTGGGCCGGGCCCGCGTCACGAGGACCGAGAGCGGGACGGTTCTGGCTCCGGCCTCGGTCTGGCTGACTTGCCCCGAGACGCCGGCGCCGGTCCCGTCGCCGAGCGGCCCGGCGGCCCGTCCGGCCCTGGAGGCCACGGTCGACGGCTCATGGCTCGCCGAGCGGCGACTTGGTGAGCGCATCGACGTCATCGACGCCCGCGGTCGGCGTCGGACGCTGACCGTCACCCGCGCAGGGGACGGGGGAGTCGTGGCCACGAGTCCGCAGAACGTCTACCTCACCAACGGAACCGTGTTGTCGTGCCACGGGTCGTCGACGACAGCGAGCGGCATTCCCCCGATCGCGCTCCGGCTGTCGCTTCGGGTCGGTGACCGCGTCGTCCTGACCACTGACCTGACGCCGGTCGAACTGCCCGAGGCCGGAGCGGACACGAGGGTCGGATGCACATTGCCCGAGGCGGTCGCCGCACTGCGACCGGGCGATGCCGTCCTCTTCGACGACGGTGCCATCCTCGCCGAGGTCGAGACGGTTGCCGACGGGGCAGCGACACTGCACGTGCACCTCACGAAGCCGGGGGGTCAGCGGCTCGGCAGCGAGAAGGGGATCAACCTCCCGGACACTGACGTCCCCCTGACTGCTCTGACCCCGGACGACGACGCGAACCTGCCCTTCATCGCCCAGCACGCCGACATGGTCGCGGTGTCCTTCGTCCGCAACGCCGCGGACATCGAGCACGTCCTGGACCGGCTCACCGCGGCAGGAGCTGATCAGCTCGGGCTCGTGCTCAAGATCGAGACGCGTCAAGGCTTCGAGAACCTGCCGGCGATCCTTCTCGTCGCGATGCGCCATCGACGAGTCGGCATCATGATCGCCCGTGGCGATCTCGCCGTCGAGATCGGCTTCGAGCGCATGGCGGAAGTACCTCGCCAGATCCTGGCGCTGTGCGAGGCCGCTCACGTCCCCTCGATCTGGGCCACCCAGGTCCTGGAGAGTCTCGCCAAGACAGGTGCACCGTCCCGCGCGGAGATCACCGATGCCGCCGCCAGCCAGCGCGCCGACTGCGTCATGCTGAACAAGGGCCCCTTCATCCTCTCGGCCATCGACGTGCTCGACGACATCCTGGTCCGCATGGGCGCGGTCCAGCACAAGAGTCGAACGCTGATGCGCCGGATCCACTCCTGGGACGCACAATGACATCCAACGCCTCGACATCAGCCCAGCAACAGGGAACGACGGCTGCCGGCGCGGGCCACACCGGGAAGATGCCGAGCAGCCCGGATCCCTTCCTGACCGTGGTTCTCAACCTGTCCCACTTCCACCGCGAGCACGAGAAGTCCTACGCGGAGTCGCCGTTGCGCGAGGCCGTCGCACTGTCGCGCAGCTCGAGCGCTCTCAAGGCCCTGGCTGAGCGATGGTCGACGGTGCAGGTTGACGTTGCGCCGTTGCCGAGCCCGTTCGCCGGAGCCGTGGATCTCAACGACGAGCGCGCGATCGAGCTGCTCGGGGTCCTGTTCATGGAGGGCGCTGGCGAGCCGGCGGAGATCACCCGCATGAAGGCGGATCTCGGGGCACTGGCCGCGGCGTGCAGCTCCACAGGTGCGTGGCTCGCGACCGCGATGGATGCGTCCTGGGCCGTGATCGAGCACCTCGTGTCCTACCCGGACGTGGCCGACCTGCTCGCTGATCGCCATCGCATCATCAGCAACGACTGGCAGTGCGCGTCCCTGTCCTCGCTCGCCGGCCGCATCATCGAACGAGCGCTGACGGCGCTCGCCCGGGTGGACTTCGCTCCGGCGGCGCTGCGTGCCGACCTGGCATCGGATCGCGTCACGCCCCGCTACCTCTTCGCCGCGTCGGAGCTGATCGATCACGCCGCGGACCTGCTGGCTCAGAGCTCGGTGATCACCCGCGACAACGAGCGTCGGTGGCGGGTCTTCCACGAGCGCATTCGCGAGATCGTCGATATGGCTCCGGACCGTGCAGGCTCCGCGTCGCCTCCAGACCTGGACGAATGAGGCCGGCAGCCACTGAGCGGGCGAGGCCGATCCGTCCACTCGTGTGGTTCTTCGCGCTTGCGTACCTGCTCTCCTGGGCGTGGCTCGTTCCGCTGGCCCTCGACGGTCAGGTCGTCGAGCAGGGGACTGGTTGGCCCACCCACCTCCCGGCCCTGATGGGTCCGATGCTCGCCGCGGTCATCGTCACCTCGATGGCCTACGGCTCGACGGGGCTCCGGGACCTGGTCCGCCGGGTGGTCCGGTGGCGAGTCGGGTGGCGCTGGTGGCTGGTCGCCGTCAGCCCCCGTGCTGATGCTCCCGATCGCATTGGTCATCGGCCGGATCGCCGGTGCCGCGGTTCCGTCCTCGGGGGACTCCGCCAGCTTCACGGGGGTCTGGTCGGGCCTCGGTGTCGGGGGCGTGCTGACGGTGCTGCTCGTCGCAGGATTCGGCGAGGAGACCGGCTGGCGCGGTTTCGCTGTCCCTCAGCTGGAACGGACGCTCTCCCCGCTCGCGACCGCGTTGGTCGTCGCCCCGCTCTGGGCGCTGTGGCACCTGCCCCATTTCGTCATCGTCGCCAACCTTCGGACCTTCACGCCCTTGCTGGTCGTCGGCTGGTTCTTCGGCCTGACGTGCGGCTCGATCGTCCTCACCTGGCTGTATGACGGCTCGGGCGGCAGCATCCTCCTCGTGGCCGTCTGGCACGCCCTCTACAACCTGGTCGCCGGCAGCGCAGCGGCGCACGGAACCCTCGGCGTGCTCGTCACGATCCTGGTGATGTTCCAAGCAGTGGCGTGCGTCGTGCGCTACAGGCGTCACCCACGCCCGCGACCGCTCACTGTCTGAGCGGACTCGAGAGTGCCTCGGCGACGATCGATGGTGGTCCCAGGCAAAGTCGCGACAACGAGAACAACAAGGTTCGCTTGACCGATACTTCACCGAAGGCTCTTCGGGTCCCCGTGTCGGAAGGTGGCCGAGGTGCACGTGTCGTTGATCGGCGGGGGTCGGGACCTGGCGTGGGCGGCGAGCATCTATGGGCCGTTCGTCGACGCAGCGTCCGACGGCGCGGCTCGTCGAGGCGTCGGAGTGCCTCGCATCGCGATCGCACTTCTCGACGAGGGCGAAGGTGTCGCCACCGACGCGGAGCGGTTCAGGACGGCGTTGAGCCTGGGTGGTGCCGTCGACCCCTTCATCGTTCCGATACCGATTGCGGGGCGTCTTCACGTTCCCGGCCTGATCGGATGCGACGGGCTCTTCGTCGGAGGTGGACTGACACCGGGCTACGCCGCAACGATCGTTCCCACGTGTCCGGACCTCCTACGGTGGCTGCGTGAGTTCGACGCGCCCTACGCCGGCTTCTCCGCCGGTGCGGCGATCGCGGCGACGTCCGCGATCATCGGCGGGTGGCGTCACGACGGGCTCGAGGTCTGCCAGGAGGATGCGAGCGAGGACCTCGAGGACGTGACAGTCGTGCCCGGGCTCGGTCTGGTGCCGTTCACGGTCGAGGCGCACGCGGACACGTGGGACACCACACCTCGCCTCGGCGCGGCATTGCAGATCCTGGGTCCTGGTGCGATCGGTTACGCGATCGATGAGAACACCGCTCTGGTGATCGACGGCGACGCCCCCCGAGTCGTCGGGGCCGGCCGAGCCACCCGGCTGGAGAACGAGGCGGCCAACGGCGGGTGAGTGCGGACCCGATCGGGCTCGCGGCGTGAGGCCCCTACGGGTGGGTCGCGCTGCGGCGTGCGTGTCAGAGGCGGCCGATGGCCGGGACGACGTGCCGGCCGAGGCCGCGGATGAACTCGACCGGGTCGTCGAACGGCATGACGTGGACCTCGACGATGCCGATGTCGGCGTACCCCTTCATCTGCTCGGCGAAGTCGGCTGCCCCGGCAGCCGTGGTGGGGTCCAGCGGCGCCGCCCACAGGATCGTCTTGCGGATGCGTGCCACGTCGGTGCCCTCGTTCCCGCAGTGACCGGCGAGCACGTCGAGCTTCGCCTTCACCGCGTCCGGGCCGGTGTCCGGCCGCGCGAAGAGGTTGCAGGCGTCCGCATACTTGGCCACCAGCCGCAGCGTCTTCCGCTCACCCGCACCCCCGATCATGATGGGCGGGTGCGGACGAGTCAGCGGCGGCGGTGAGCAGATGGTCTCGGCGAGGCGGTAGTGCGCGCCCTCGTAAGGGCCGTCGTCGTCGCTCCACATCTGCAGGACGATCTGCAGCGTCTCCTCCAGCAGCTCGAAGCGCTCGGAGAGCGGCGGGAACGGCACCCCCAACCCGAGGTGCTCGCGCTCATACCACGCAGCGCCGATCCCGAGCATCGCGCGCCCGCCGGACAGGACGTCCAGGGTCGTCACGACCTTCGCGAGCAGTCCGGGGTGCCGGTAGGTCACGCCGGTGACCAGCGCCTGGAGCTCGACGGTCCTGGTGTGAGCGGCGAGGAAGCCCAAGGTGGTGTACGCCTCGAGCATCGGTGCCGGTGCGTCGCCCAGACCCATGCCTTCCATCTGGAAGTAGTGGTCCATCACTGACAGGTTGTCCAGACCTGCTTCCTCCGCGGCACGACCGACCTCGGCAATCGTCGGCGCGATGGCCGAGGCGCCGCCGGGAAGACCGAAGTTCACCACGTGCACGCCGACCCTCATCGCGACTCCCTACGTAGTCTCGCCATCGTACCGGCGTCGGTGACGTGCGTCCGTGGGGACGTTGCCGCGAGTGGCCTCCCGTTCGTGGCGCGATCTAGCCTGGAGACGATCGGTCGAGGTGAGGCTGTGACCATGTCGGGTCGCGCGTTCCGGGTCGCGAGCGTGCTGTTGGTGGTCGGGGGCGCACTCGGCCTCGCGTGGATCGCGGGGATGCGTGACAAGGGGTCGTTCGTCGTCGGCGCGCAGCGTCGGGTCAACAGGACGGTGTTCAATCCTCGCCAGTTGCGCACAGCAGGGCAGCCGGGGGCTTTCGCCGCTCTCCTGCGCCATACAGGTCGCACCTCGGGGCGGGACTACGAGACACCGGTCGGTGCCGTCGTCACCGGCGACGGCTTCGCGATCGCGCTGATGTACGGTCGACAATCGGACTGGGTTCGCAATGTCCTGGCGAGCGCGTCAGCAACTGTCGTCCACGAGGGCGAGGCGTTCGACGTCGCCGAGCCCGAGATCGTCCCATTCGCCACGAACACCCGGTTCTTCAACGAGAGCGACCAGTGGAGCATGCGCATGTTCGGCGTTCGCGACGTGCTGCTGCTCAAGCGCACCGACATCGAGCCGGCGTCGACCGCCGCCTGAAGCGTGGGTGGGTGGTGAGCAGTGGGAGCGAACGAGGTCACCATCGCGTCCGAGCGCGGGCCGCTGCCCGCGTACCTGGCGCGACCCGCCGGCGAAGGGCCTTGGCCCGGTGTGGTGGTGATCCACGACGCCGGGGGCATGAGCGGGGACCTCCGCCGCCAGGCCGACTGGTTGGCCGGCCAGGGCTATCTCGCCATCGCACCGGACCTGTTCTGGTGGGGATGGCGGATGCGCTGCCTCCTGGCCACGGGGCGGGACCTGCGCGCGCCAGGGGCGTGCGTTCGAGGACATCGAGACCATGCGCCGCTGGCTGACCGCGCGTGAGGACTGCACCGGGCACGTCGGCGTGATCGGGTACTGCATCGGGGGCGGTTTCGCGCTCCTGTTGGCCCTGGACCGTGGGTTCACCGTCTCGAGCGTCAACTACGGCGTAGGACCCAGCGATGAGGACTACGCCGAGGACGTCCTTGCCAGCGCGTGTCCGATCGTGGCCAGCTACGGCGCCAAGGACAAGTCGAACAAGGGCACAGCGCGCAAGCTGGCGGACGCGCTGGCACGCCTCGGAGTGGACCACGACGTCAAGGAGTATCCGGACGCCGAACACGGCTTCCTCAACGACCACGAGGGCTCCGGTGACCGAATTCCTCTGCTCTTCGTGGTGATGGCGAAGTTGACGGGCGGCGCCGACTACCACGAACCCTCGGCTCTCGACGCCCAGGCCCGCATCATTGCCTTCTTCGATCGCCACCTCACGACAGAGCCTGGAGATGTCACCGACCACCCAGGCCGATCCTGAGCCTCGTGGTCGAGGACGAGTGCCAGCCCCGGAGTCGCCGACCGCCGCGCCGAGACACCTCAGTGGACCCGGAGCACGCTTGGACCGAGGGTCGCCAGAGAAGTTCCCGTGATGCGCGCCATCGCGACCCGGACGTGAAGGGAGGCCGATGTGAGCACGCAGACGGTGACGCCCGCGGGTCCGCAAGTCAGCCCGACCACGGTGTGGCGGGCAGTCGAGAAGGCGACCTTCGCGGTCGTGGGCTACGTGACCCCGGCAGGTACGCCGCGCACCAGCGGGGTCATGTGCGCGGTGCAGGACCATCACCTGTTCGTATCCACCGACGCCGAGAGCTGGAAGGCTCGGCACATCCACACCGGCGACGAGGTGAGCGTCACCGTGACCGTTCACCGTGGAGGGCTCCTGGCCCCGCTGCTGCACATCCCGCCGGCGACCGTGACCTTCCATGCCCGAGCCAGCGTGTACCCGGCTGCCGCCGTGGAGCCGGGTCAGGTGCCGGCCACGTTGATCAAACGGCTCCCGCCTGCGACACGCGAGCACATCTGCCTCATCGAGCTGGCGCCGGAAGGGGAGTTCATCACCTACGGAATCGGCGTCTCGCTGCGACGGATGGCAGTGCCCCGAACCGCCCGAAGCCGAGTGGCAGTTGGCTGACCAGCGACTGCCCGACACCGCCGCTCAACGTGCCCGCGTAATCGCCTTCTCCTGGCGCCGCAGCGTGTGGTTGAGTCCGGCGCCGACGGAAGTGCCACGTTGACGATGACCGTTTCGGAGCCGCATCCTGGCCGTCACCCGAGGAGACGGCGAGGCGGTCTGGATGAGGACGTTGCCACCGTCGGTCACCATTGCTTGGAGGCGCCGCCGCTCGCGGCGCCCTTGTCGCCGCAGTGAGACAGCAGAGGCCCGGTCCGAAAGACCGGGCCTCTGCACACGTACGCCGCGTAGGACTTGAACCTACAACCCGCGGATTAAGAGAGCCTCCAAGGCGGGTTCGCCGTGGGCTCTCCAAGTGCATCTGCGCAGGTCAGGTGGGGTGCACGGACCTCGGTGGCCAGTCGCGCACGGCCCTGAATCGAGCACAATTGGAACCAGAATGGCACCAACGATCTTGGTCGTTCCCGGTCGCTTCGCGGCCAGTCAGGCGCTTCGCAGCCAGGCGCGCAGCGCGTCGCGAATGACCTCGCTGGTGTTGGAGTGATCGGCCGCGGCCCGTTCGCGCAGGGCCGCCTCGAGCTCGGGGTCGAGGCGCACCGGGATCACTTTCGCGGCGGCGGATCCGATCGGTCGGCGCCCGCCCTTGCGACGCAGCGTCTCGGGGTCATAGCCGGCCTCGGCCTCGTCAGCGAGGGAGGCGACGAGCTGGTCGGTGACGGGCTGACCGCTGGCGCGGCGCGGTGCCTTCGCGTTGGTCATCGGGTGCTCCTCTCGGTTCATGGCAGCAGGTCGAAGTACTGGGGTCGGGCCTTCATCGCGTGGATGACCAGTTCGGCCCCGTCGTCGAGCAGGAGCACCACGGTCTCGAGCAGTCGTCCGGTCGTATCGAAGCCGAGTCGCAGTTCGCGAGTCGGCCGGTCGTCGTCGATCGTGTAGGCGATCAGGCAGTGCGTTGCGGCCTGGAGGAGGTCGTCGTCCCGACGCCGTGCTTTCGCGCCGACTGGTGGACCTCCACCTGAGAATCGTATTACGAAAAGACAGAGCGACAACGGCAGCGTGCACCCTGCGCGTGCACGCTATCGGCAGGGCGTCACCCGCTGGCCAGCCCTGTGACGTCGCGCCGAGCGTTCTAGCCCGTCAGGGTCGCATCCATCGCCTTGATGAGTGCATCCATCGCGCGCTCGGCGCGCTTGAGGTCAGCGGCTGTCACTGACTGCTCGCTGTACCCGGCCGTTGTCTTCAGTGACAGCAACGTCGTGAGGTGCTTCTTGGCGGCACGGTCAGCGCGTTCCAGCAGGGCCTGTGCCTGCTGGTGGTTGTCGCCCGTTGAGTGAATACCGAGACGTGCGCAGCAGATCGCGTCCGCAGCCGCGATCCCAGCGTGCACTGCCAAGGTCACGCAGGCGTCCGCCACGTCCCCTGGTTCGTCAGCCCACTCGTGGATGGTGTGGAAGGCGTCGGCGAACTGTCGCGCCTTGCGGGCTCGCCCATCGCGTACTGCAGGGGTGCACCTCTTCTCGCGTGCGGTCACGCCAGCCCCCGGGTCGTCTTGGTGGCCCCGGAGCGGATCTTCCGCGCGAGCCAGGATCGGTCTCCGATGAGGGTCACGCCCTCGTCGGCGATGCTAGCCAGGACGGGCTCGAAAGCAGATCGACCACCGACATCGCGGGCACTCATCTCCAGGACCCGGGTGTCGTTGCCGGTCCATGCAGTCACTCGGCGGCTCAGCGTGTCGACCTGCTCGTCCCACGTGGCCGGGTCGGCCGCGTCGGGGCGCACCAGGAAGACGTCGATGTCACTGTCCCGAGTGTGGTCACTTCGAGTCCCAGAACCGAACAGGGCTCCGTAGACAGGGGGCTGGGACCAGTTGGCGAGTTCGTCCTCGAGCCGCTTGATCAGCAGCGCGCGGAGGTCTGCGAGGCCTCGGATGAGGGGCGCTGCTAGATGGCTGTCGTTGAGCGCGTACGTGCTCGTACGGCCGGCCTTCCTGACCGTGACGACGCCCTCCGCGGCCAACCGCTCTAGCGACATGCGCAGGCCGCGGTCAGACCGCCCGCCGAGCAGACGCTGCACGTCAGCCACAGTGAACTCGGCTTGTGCACGCCCCAACACGGTCAGCACCTCGCCGTCCAAGCTGTTGGTCACGACGCGCATGGGGTGAGCCAGTTCCACGGGACTACTATCCTTCCGTCAGGGCTATAAGATTAGCATGCACAGAAGAATAGTGCTGTCGACCAAATTGTGTGGCACTCATTCGGCAGGAGCGAGAGGCGCATCACGTGCAGCCTAAGCGCGTTGGTTGACATCACCCCCGTTTCGTGAACTATCCTGTTTCCAGGACATTTTGCGAAACGTGGAGGTGGGTCGTGGAGCTATCTGTCGCGGAGGCTGCTGAGCGCCTCCAGCTAGACGAGAGCCGGGTTCGTCAGTTGGTGAACGCCGGCGATCTGCCTGCTCGACGGGCCGGGAAGGTCTGGCTGCTCGACGGGGACGCGG
>DATCCY010000064.1:0-4139 GCA_036510975.1 Candidatus Nanopelagicales bacterium | reverse complement strand
CCTTCCCGTGAACTGAGAGGCGCCCGCGTGTCCGGCACCGTGTCATCCCCCGAGGGCATCACCAACCCGCCGATCGACGAGCTGCTCGAGGCCACCGACTCGAAGTACTCGCTGGTGATCTACGCGTCCAAGCGCGCCCGCCAGATCAACGCCTACTACTCCCAGCTGGGCGAGGGCCTGCTCGAGTACGTCGGACCGCTCGTCGAGACCCACGTGCAGGAGAAGCCGCTGTCGATCGCGCTGCGCGAGATCAACGCCGGCCTGCTCACCTCGACGGCGTACGACCCCGAGGCCGAGGCGGCCGCGGGCACCGTGGGCTGACGCCCTCCGCATGACCTCCGGTCCCGTCACCGACTCCCGGCCGCCGCGCGTGGTCCTGGGCGTGGGTGGCGGGATCGCGGCGTACAAGGCCGCGGAGCTGCTCCGGCGGTTCGCCGAGTCCGGGCACGACGTCACCGTCGTGCCGACCCGGGCCGCGCTCCACTTCGTCGGCGCCGCCACCTGGTCGGCCCTGTCGGGCAAGCCGGTCACCGCCGAGGTGTGGGACGACGTCGCCGACGTGCCGCACGTGCGGCTCGGTCAGCAGGCCGACCTCGTCGTCGTGGCCCCGGCCACCGCCGACCTGCTCGCGCGCGCGGCCGCAGGCCTTGCCGACGACCTGCTCGCCAACGTCCTGCTCACGGCGCGCTGCCCGGTCGTGATGGCCCCCGCGATGCACACCGAGATGTGGCAGCACGCCGCCACGCAGGCCAACGTCGCCACGCTGCGCGCCCGCGGGGTCGTCGTCCTCGACCCGGCGGTCGGCCGGCTCACCGGCGCCGACTCGGGTCCGGGTCGCCTGCCCGAGCCCGCAGCCATCTTCGAGGCCTGCCGCGAGGTGCTCGCCGGCCACCGGGCCGACCTCCTGGGCCGCACCGTCGTGGTCTCGGCCGGGGGCACCCGCGAGCACCTCGACCCCGTGCGGTTCCTGGGCAACCGCAGCAGCGGGAAGCAGGGGTACGCGCTCGCCGCGACGGCGGCCGCGCGCGGCGCTCGCGTCGTGCTCGTGTCGGCGAACGTGACGCTGCCGGACCCTGCCGGAGCGACCGTCGTGCGCGTGACCTCGGCCGAGGAGCTGCGTCGGGCCGTGCACGCCCACGCGGGTGAGGCCGACGTCGTCGTGATGGCGGCTGCGGTGGCGGACTTCCGCCCGGTCGCGGTCGAGGGCCACAAGATCAAGAAGGACGACACCGGGGGAGTGCCGGCGCCGATCGCGCTCGAGCGCACCGCCGACGTCCTGGCCGAGGTCGTGTCCCGTCGCGATGCCGCCGGAGGCACCCAGGTCGTCGTCGGTTTCGCCGCGGAGACCGGAGACCCCGAGGCCTCGGTGCTCGACCACGGCCGGGCCAAGCTCGCGCGCAAGGGCTGCGACCTGCTCGTGGTCAACGAGGTCGGTGAGGGCCGGGGGTTCGAGACCGACCACAACGAGGTGGTCGTCCTCTCCGTCGACGGTTCTGCCCCCGCCGAGGCCCGGGGGACCAAGGCGGCGGTCGCCGACGCCGTGTGGGACCGCGTCGTCGCCCTGCTCGCCGCGCGCGACTCCGCCTGATCCTGGCCGTGGGCCTGGACGGCGGCCTCGTCCCGCCCGGCTAGACTCCTGCGGATACTTCGTCCCGTCGCACCTGGAGCAACTGCCGTGGCCCGTCGCCTGTTCACGTCCGAGTCGGTCACCGAGGGCCACCCGGACAAGATCGCTGACCAGATCAGCGACTCGATCCTCGATGCCATGCTCAAGGAGGACCCGCGCAGCCGGGTCGCCGTCGAGACGCTCATCACGACCGGCCAGGTGCACGTGGCCGGTGAGGTGACGACCACCGGCTGGGTCGACATCCCCGCGATCGTCCGAGAGACGATCCTGGAGATCGGCTACGACTCGAGCAAGAAGGGCTTCGACGGCGCCTCGTGCGGCGTCTCGGTCTCGATCGGCTCGCAGAGCCCCGACATCGCCCAGGGCGTCGACGACGCCATCGAGGAGCGCGAGGGCGAGTCGGTCGACGAGCTCGACCGTCAGGGCGCCGGCGACCAGGGCCTCATGTTCGGCTACGCGTGCGACGACACCCCCGAGCTGATGCCGCTCCCGATCCACCTCGCGCACAACCTCGCGCGGCGCCTGGCTCAGGTGCGCAAGGACGGCGCGATCCCCTACCTCCGCCCGGACGGCAAGACCCAGGTCACCATCGAGTACGACGAGAACGACAAGGCCGTGCGCCTCGACACCATCGTCGTCTCGACCCAGCACGCGTCCGACATCGACCTCGCGACGCTGCTGACCCCGGACATCGAGGAGCTCGTCGTGCGCCCGGAGCTCGCGGGGCTCGACATCGAGACCGCCGACTTCCGCCTGCTGGTGAACCCCACCGGCCGCTTCGAGATCGGCGGCCCGATGGGCGACGCCGGCCTCACCGGTCGCAAGATCATCGTCGACACCTACGGCGGCATGGCCCGGCACGGCGGCGGCGCCTTCTCGGGCAAGGACCCGTCGAAGGTCGACCGCTCCGCGGCGTACGCCATGCGCTGGGTCGCCAAGAACGTCGTCGCCGCCGGTCTCGCCCGCCGCTGCGAGGTCCAGGTCGCCTACGCCATCGGCAAGGCGCACCCCGTCGGCGTCTTCGTCGAGACCTTCGGCACCGGGATCCGCCCCGACGCCGACATCCAGGCCGCTGTTCTCGAGACCTTCGACCTGCGCCCGGCCGCGATCATCCGCGACCTCGACCTGCTGCGCCCGATCTACGCCCAGACCGCCGCCTACGGCCACTTCGGCCGTGGCGTCCCGGACTTCACCTGGGAGCGCACCGACCGCGCGGAGAGCCTCCGCGCCGCGGCCGGTCTCTGACCCGCCACCGCACCGTCACCACCGGGGCGTCCGCATGACTCGACACGAGCTGCGGACGCCCCGGTTGTCCTTGCGTGAGTGGCGCGACAGCGACCGGGAGCCGTACGCCGCGATGAACGCCGATCCCGAGGTCATGCGCTGGTTCCCCTCGACCCAGAGCCGCGAGGAGTCCGACGCTGGAGTCGACCGCTTCTCGGCCCACCACGACGAGCACGGCTACACGGCCTGGGTGGTCGAGGTCATCGAGTCCGACCGCGGCGCATCGCCGTTCGTCGGCTTCGTCGGCCTCGTGCGACCCACCTTCGACCCACCGTTCTCCCACGTGGAGCCGTGCGTCGAGGTCGGCTGGCGGCTCGCCTCCGCGTGGTGGGGCGTCGGGATCGCCAGGGAGGCCGCCGGCGCCGCGCTGGGCTTCGGCCTCCTCGACCTCGGACTTGCGGAGGTCGTGTCCTTCACCGTCCCGCCCAACATCCGCTCCCAGGCCGTCATGCAGCGCATCGGCATGCGCTACGACGGTGTCTTCGTCCACCCACGAGCGACGGGCGGCGAGTGGTGGGGACCGCACGTCCTCTACCGCGCGACTGCGGACGACCTGCGCCCGACGACTGACCCGTCCGGTAGAACACACCCGTGACCACGCACCCGGCCGACGAGCAGCTCGCGCTCGTCGCCGCCACGGTGCGCCGGGCGAAGGTGAAGCCGCCTGCCGGTCCGGCCGAGGTCGACCCGATCGCCCGGGTCGCCGTCGACGTCGCGCTGCCCCACCTCGACCGCCCCTTCGACTACGTCGTGCCCGAGCCGCTGTCAGCCGCCGCCGTCCCCGGGACGCGGGTCCGCGTCCGGTTCGCCGGCACCCTCGTGGACGGCTGGGTGCTCGAGCGGACCGATCGCACCGAGCACACCGGGCGGATGGAGCGCCTCGCGAAGGTGGTCAGTCCCGACCCCGTGCTGACGCCCGAGGTCGCGGCGCTCGCCCGTGCCGTCGCCGACCGGTGGTCGGGCACGCTCGCCGACGTCCTGCGCGCCGCGGTGCCGCCGCGCCACGCCGCGGTGGAGAAGGCGCTCGACGCCGCGGGACCGCCGGACCTCCCGCTCCCGGTGAGCCGGCCCGGCACCCCGGGGCCCTGGAAGGCCTATGCGGGCGGCCCGGCGCTGCTGGCCCGCGTGGCCGATCCGGTCCTGGTCTTCGGTCACGCCGCGCCCGGACCTCGGGCCGTGTGGACGGCCGGTCCCGGTGAGGACCCCGTCACCGCACTCGCCCGGCTCG
>DATCCY010000063.1:0-23558 GCA_036510975.1 Candidatus Nanopelagicales bacterium | reverse complement strand
AACTAACGCCGAGAAGCACTAGTTGGCGACAAGCAGCTCGAATCCCACTAATCGCCCGCTGGCCTGGGCTGTCACGCAGCCTGGCTGTCTCGTTCACAAGCCGGTTTCTGCGCCATGCCGACGGCAAGTCGCCCACTGCTCCACGCCAATGACCTGCGAAAGATGCGGCATCGCCTTGGCGCTTCCATCCTGTGAAACGACTCGTCGAGACGGTCGGCGCGGCGTGGGCTCGCAGGATCCTGGTGACCGCTCTCGGCCGACTCAGACCTGGGTGGCCAGCTGGAGCTCGAGCTCGCCGAGGACGCGGTAGCAGTCGAGGACCGAGGCCACGCTCGAGTTCGGCTGGCGGCCCTCGCGCATCGCGGCGACGAACTCGCGGTCCTGAAGCTCGATCCCGTTGGTGGAGACGGCGACCTGGGTGACGTCGATCGGTTCCTCCTTGCCGTCCAGCAGGTCGTCGTAGCGTGCGATGTAGGTGCCGTTGTCGCAGATGTAGCGGAAGAAGGTCCCTAGAGGTCCGTCGTTGTTGAAGCTGAGCGACAGCGTGCAGATCTTGCCGGTCTCGGTGCGAAGCTGGATGGACATGTCCATCGCGATGCCGAGCTCGGGGTGGATCGGGCCCTGCACTGCGTTGGCGATGGTGACCCGCTCGCCGGTCTGATACTGGAACAGGTCGACGGTGTGCGCGGCGTGGTGCCACAGCAGGTGGTCGGTCCAGCTGCGCGGCTGGCCGAGCGCGTTCATGTTCTTGCGGCGGAAGAAGTAGGTTTGCACGTCCATCTGCTGGACCGTGAGCTCGCCGGCGACGACGCGCCGGTGGACCCACTGGTGCGACGGGTTGAAGCGGCGGGTGTGACCGACCATCGCCACGAGCCCCGTCTCCTGCTGCACCCGCTCCACCTCGACGGCGTCGGCCCACGAGTCGGCGAGCGGGATCTCGACCTGCACGTGCTTGCCGGCGCGCATCGTGGCGATCGCCTGCTGTGCGTGCAGCTGGGTCGGGGTGCAGAGGATGACGGCGTCGACGTCGTCGCGGGCGAGCGCGTCGTCGAGCTCGGTCGAGGCGTGGGGTACACCGTACTTGTCGGCGACCTCCCGGGCCTGCTCGAGGCGTCGGCTCACCACGGAGGTGACGGTGACGCCGTCGATCGCGGTGAGGGCGTCGAGGTGCTTGATGCCGAAGGCACCGGCTCCGGCGAGGGCGATGCGCATGCGTGTGTCTCTCTGGTCTGGGAGGTCAGGACGTGGGCTGCAGGACGAGATGTCCGACTGCCGTGTTGCTCGCGGGCACGTGGTAGAAGCGGTGCAGCTCCTCGACTGAGTCGCCGAGCGCACCGCGCATGATCAGCCACATGACCATCTCGATGCCCTCCGATCCGGTCTCGCGGAGGTACTCGACGTGCGGGATCTGCGCGACCGTGTCGGGGTCCGCGATGAGACCGTCCATGAACGCGGCGTCCCACACGGGGTTGATGAGGCCGGCGCGCGCACCCTGGATCTGGTGGCTCATGCCGCCGGTGCCCCACACCTGAACCGCAAGGTCGTCAGGGAAGCTCTCCACCGCCCTGTGGATGGCGCGGCCGAGGCTGAGGCAGCGGTGCCCGGTGGGCGGCGGGTACTGGACGACGTTGACGGCCAGCGGGATGACCTTCGTGGGCCACGCCGTCGGCTGCCCGTAGACCAGGGACAGCGGCACGGTGAGGCCGTGGTCGACGTCGAGCTCGTTCATCAGGGTGAGGTCGAACTCGTCGAGGATGAGTGACTGTGCGAGGTGCGCGGCGAGCTCGGGGTGACCGTCCACGACCGGCACGGGGCGTGGCCCGTAGCCCTCGTCGCACGGCTGGAACGACTCGGCGCAGCCTAGTGCGAAGGTCGGGATCATCCGCAGGTCGAACGCGGACGCGTGGTCGTTGTAGACGAGGATGACGACGTCAGGGGGATCGGCGTCGGCCCACTTCTTGGTCCATTCGTAGCCTGCGAACACCGGCTGCCAGTACGGCTCGTCGGTCTTGCCGAGGTCGACGGCCATGCCGATGGCGGGGACGTGGCTGGTGGTCAGGCCAGCGGTGATGCGTGCCATGTCAGGAGGGCCTCTCGCTCTTGCTGCGCCAACCGTCGGGGCTGCGTCCGCCGGCCAGCATCATGGCTTGGTACTCCTCGACGGTGTACTCGGTCATCGTGCTCACGGCCTGGACGTAGGACAGGCCGTCGCTGGCGAAGATCTTGGACAGGAAGTAGACGTTGCCGCCGAGGTCGAGCATGCGCTGGAAGTTGCGCTCGATCACGGCCTGCTTCTGGTTCTCGGACATCGGCCACTCGTCGAGGTAGGCCCGTTCGTCGGCGTGGAACCGGTCGCGGTTCGGGGCCTTCATCAGGCTCATGCAGAACTGGTTGAGGTGGTAGCCCTTTCGCGAGCGCTCGGCCGTGAACACGGTGGTGCCGGGGATGTCGTCGAGTGCAGCGTTGTCGACCATCTAGGCCTCCCAGTAGAGCCGGGTGGGGTTGTCCACGAGGAGCGCCTGCTGGAGCTCCTCGGTCGGTGCGATGTGCGGGATGACGTCGACCAGGAGGCCGTCGTCGGGCATGTGGCTCGTCATGTTCGGGTGCGGCCAGTCCGTGCCCCACAGGACGCGGTCGGAGTAGCGATGGACGATCGTGCGCGCAAAGGGATGCACGTCGGAGTACGTCGGCGGGCCCGCGACGGACAACCGCTCGGGGCAGCTCACCTTGCTCCAGACGTCGGCCGAGGAGTCCATGAACCTCAAGAACTGGCCGAAATCCTCGCCGTCGACGGCCTTGCCGACCTCGGGTCGTCCCATGTGGTCGACTACCACGGGGACACCGAAGGAGGTGAACAGGTTCCACCGCTCCGCGAGGTCAGGCGCCTCGAAGTAGACGACGACGTGCCAGCCGAGCGGGGCGATCCGCTCGACGAGCGCGCGGTAGTAGGCGTCGGGCTTCGGGTCGACGAGCCGCTTCACGAAGTTGAACCTCACCCCACGCACGCCGGCGTCGTGCATGTCGCGCAGCTCGCCCTCGGTGACGGATGGTCGGATCGTCGCGACCCCGCGGGCACGTCCGCCGGAGTGTCGGAGTGCGTCGACCATCGCGCCGTTGTCCGCCCCGTGGCAGGTGGCCTGCACGACTACGTTGCGGTCAAAGCCGAGGAAGTCGCGCAGGGCCCAGAGCTGGTCCTTGCTCGCGTCGCACGGCGTGTACTTGCGCTCGGGTGCGAACGGGAACTCGTCGCCCGGCCCGAACACGTGGCAGTGCGCGTCGACGGCGCCGGCCGGCGGCACGTAGGCAGGCTTCGTCGGGCTCGGGTCCCAGTCGAGCCAGTCGGCGTCCTTGGTGAAGGCCGGCATGCTCACAGCCCCTTGGCCTTCAGCGAGGCGTCGAGGCGCGGGTAGACGCGCCGCGCGTTGCCGCTGAACACCTGCATCTTCGCCGCGTCGCTGATGTCCAGGGCGTCGACGTAGCGCTTGGTGTCATCGAAGTAGTGGCCGGTCTGCGGGTCGATGCCGCGGACCGCGCCGACCATCTCCGAGCCGAAAAGGATGTTGTCGACGTCGATGACCTCGAAGAGCAGGTCGATGCCGGGCTGGTGGTAGACGCAGGTGTCGAAGAAGACGTTCATCATCACGTGGGTGTCCAGCGAGGGCTTCTTCAGCATGTCGGCGAGCCCGCGGTAGCGGCCCCAGTGGTAGGGCACCGCGCCGCCGCCATGCGGAATCACCAGGCGCAGGTCCGGGAAGTCGGCGAACAGGTCGCCCTGGATGAGCTGCATGAACGCGGTGGTGTCGGCGTTGATGTAGTGCGCGCCGGTGGCGTGGAAGACCGGGGTGCAGCTGGCCGAGACGTGCACCATAGCGGGCACGTCGAGCTCGACCATCGCCTCGTACATCGGGTACCAGAAGCGGTCGGTCAGCGGCGGCGAGCTCCAGTGCCCGCCGCTCGGGTCGGGGTTGAGGTTGAGTCCGACGAACCCCATGTCGACGCAGCGGCGCAGCTCCGCGAGCGCGGCGTCGAGCGGGTCGCCGGCGAACTGGGGCAGCTGGCAGACGCCGATGAAGGTGTCGGGGAACAGGTCGACGACGCGCGCGATGAGGTCGTTGCAGGCGTACGCCCAGTCGATGCCGACCGTGAGATCGCCCTCGTGGTGAGCCATCGCGGACGCGCGCGGGGAGAAGATGGTCATGTCCGAGCCGCGCTCGCGCAGCAGCCTGAGCTGGTTCTGCTCGATCGTGTCGCGGATCTCGTCGTCGGAGATCACCGGGTACGCCGGAGCCGCACGGCCCTCAAGGAACGCCTGCAGCTGCGTCTCGCGCCACTCGTTGTGCGTGCTCGGGGCCGTCGTGTAGTGACCGTGGCAGTCGATGATCACGCGGGCGCCTCCTCCTCGTCGTCGTCGTACTCGTCGTTGGAGGCAGCTGACTTGTTCATGGCGGTCAGCACGGCGTCCAGCATCGCGATGGTGGAACCGGCTCCGACGGCCTCGGGGAACTGGGCCGCCCAAAGCTGGCGCTCGACGGCTGCGGCCGACATCCACGGGTCTATCCCGGCCTCGGCCACGGTCGCCGCGGCCTCCTGCATCTCCTCCGAACGCCGCGTGCCGTGCTGCAGGGAGCGGGAGATGAAGTAGCCGGCCACGGCCTCCCAGTCGGCCGGCGGGAGGATGTTGGGCAGCGAGTCGAGCACGTCGCGCTCGACCCCGTGCACGCGGGCCGCGAGAAGCGACTCGGTGAGCAGGGACTCGAGGCCTTTCACCACCACGGAGCGGCAGAGCTTCGTGGCCGCCGCCCGCCCGACCTCGTCCGACACGACCGTGACGTCGCCGATGCCGAACGAGGCCGCCGCCGAGGCGAACTCGTGCGCGTGCGCCCCGCCGAGGAGGAAGGGCGAGAGCAGCCGCCGCGGCCCGATGGGCGACATCAGCGCGGCCTCGACGTAGCGGGCGCCTGCTCCGTCGATCGCCGCGGCGGCCGCCTGCTTGTGCCCGGGGGAGCTGGAGTTCAGGTCGAAGAACCAGGTGCCGGCGGAGAGCCCGGGGCCGGTCGACGCGGCGGCGGCCACGCACTGGGCGGCGGTCACGGCGCTGACCACCAGGTCGGCACCGGCGACGGCGGCCGGTGCGGAGCCCGCCGCCGCTAGCCCGAGCTCCCGCGCGTTGCGCGAGGCGGGGCTCGCCGCATCGGCGAACGCCGTGTCCCACAGGGTGAGGTCGCGGATCCCGGCGGCGCGCAGGTCCTCGGCGAAGGTGCGACCGACCTCCCCGAGCCCGACCAGGGCGACGCGCGTCATGCACCGCTCCAGACGCTCGCGGGCACCATGACGTGGCCGCGCATGAGCAGCCGGGCGGTGCGCAGCAGTGCTGCGCGCTGCACGTCGGGACGGGCGCCGGACCGGTCGAGCGTGAGGCTCACCGTGAAGAAGCCGGTGGGGTGCTCCACGGTCACGTCGACCGGCCCGTCATCGGTCGCGAGGACCGCGACCTCGGAGGCCACCGAGCCCGGGAGCAGGCAGGCGGTGGCGACCGAGACGGCACCCAGGACCCCGATAGCCTCATGCACCCGGTGGGGGATGAGGGTGCGGGTCGAGACCGCTCCGCCCGCAGCGGGGGGCGAGAGCAGGCTCATCTTCGGCACGGTCGCGTTCGCGACGTCGCCGAGGTTCATGAGCGGGCCGGCGGCGAGCCGGACCGCCTCGATGCGGGCCTTCACCTCGGGCATCGCCTCGATCTCGGCCGGGGTCTCGGTGCCGGTGAGGCCGAGGTCCGCGGCGGCCAGGCAGACGACGGGCATCCCGTTGTCGATGCAGGTGACGCGCAGCCCCTCGATCTCGTCCGCGACGTTTCCGGTGGGGAGAAGTGCCCCGCAGGACGATCCGGCGGTGTCGGCGAACTCGAGCGGGATCGGCGCGTGGGTGCCCGGTACGCCGTCGATGCGGGCGTCGCCGTCGTAGCGGACTGAGCCGCCCGGGGTCTGCACGTACGCCGTGGCGAGGGTTTCGGTGTTCACCATCCAGATCCGGACTGGCGTGACGTCGCCCGTCGCGGTCACGAGGCCGTGGTCGATCGCGAACGGGCCGACCGCGGCGAGCATGTTGCCGCAGTTCTGCGAGTCGGAGACCTCGGGACGGTCCGGCCACACCTGAAGGAAGAGGTAGTCGACATCTGCGTCGACGCGCTCGGACCGTGACACGACGGCAACCTTGGAGGTCAGCGGGTGCGCGCCGCCGAGGCCGTCGATCTCGCGCTCGTCGGGCGACCCCATCGCCGCGAGCAGGACGGAGTCACGCACAGCGCGATCCGCCGGCAGGTCGTCGCGCAGGAACACGAGGCCCTTCGACGTGCCGCCGCGCATCACGTCGCACGGCACGGCCGTCTGCGAGTACGTCGCCAGAGTCACGAGCCCTCCGGGAAGTCGACGTAGCGCAGGCCCTTCTCGGCGAGGCGCTCGCGCATGGAGTAGATGTCGAGGCCGAGGTCGCCTGCGGCGAGGCGTGCGCGTTTCGAGGCCTCGTTCGCCTCGCGCGCCTGCGCCCGCTCGAGGACTGAGGCCGCGTCGTCGCGGGGCACGCATACGACACCGTCGTCATCCGCGACGATCACGTCGCCCGGACGCACCTGCACGCCGGCGACCACGATCGGCACCTGGCAGTCGCCCGGGGTCTCCTTCACGGTGCCCTGAGCGCAGATCGCCTTCGCCCACACGGGGAAGCCCATCTCGGTGAGCGTCTGCACGTCGCGCACGCCGGCATCGATGACGAGCCCTCGTACGCCGTGGGCGAGCAGGCTCTCCGCGAGCAGGTCGCCGAGGTAGCCGTCGTCGCAGGGGCTGGTGGGGGTGACGACCAGGATGTCGCCGGGTTGCGCCTGCTCGACCGCGACGTGGATCGTCCAGTTGTCGCCGGGCGCCACGGTGCAGGTGAGCGCGTTGCCCGCGACGCGGGCCGGCCGGTAGATCGGGCGCAGCCGGTGGTGGAGCAGCCCGGTCCGGCCCTGCGCCTCGTGCACGGTCGCGGTTCCGGCCTCGCCGAGCGCGTCGACGATCGCGAGGTCGGTGCGCGGGGTGTTGCGGACGACGACGGGCACGGACCCTCCTGAGGGGCGCTCGTTGTGGGAGTCCCACTTTCCCAGGCCGGGGCCCCGGGGGATACCGTCCGTTTCCGTCAGACGGAAACTCACCCGAGGAGGCGCGATGGCGGCCGACCCGCGGCCCTCGGTGACGTCACGTGTGCTGGCGATCCTCGGGGCCTTCGACGAGCATCGGCCGCGACTGACCCTCACCGAACTCGCTCAGGCGGCTGACCTGCCCGTCTCGACAGCCCATCGGCTCGTCGGCGAGCTGCGGGCGTGGGACGCGGTCGAGCGCGACGCCGACGGCCGCTACGTCGTCGGTCGTCGGCTGTGGAAGCTCGGCACGCTCGCGCCGGTCGCCCGCGAGCTGCGCGAGGCGTCGCTTCCCGCGATGCAGGACCTCTACGAGGCCACGCACGAGAACGTGCAGATCGCCGTGCGCGAGGGGACCACCGCGCTCTACGTCGAGCGAATCCACGGCAAGGCGTCGGTTCCGGTGCTCAGCCGGCCGGGCGTCCCGCTGCCGTTGCACGCCACGGGCGTCGGCAAGGTGCTGCTGGCGTACGCGCCGCGCGAGGTCGTCGAGCAGTGCGTCGAGAACCTGCAGCCGATCACCCGATACACGATCACCGAGCGCGGCCGGATGCTCCGCGAGCTCGCCGCCGTACGCCGCCTCGGCTATGCCCGCACGGTCGAGGAGATGGGCTACGGCACGTGCTCGCTCGCCGTCCCCGTCCTCGGACCCGACGACGAGGTCGTCGCGTCCCTCGCGCTCGTCACCAGCACGGTGCGTCGCGACCTGGTGAAGTTCGCCCCCGCGCTGCGCGTCGCCGCGGCGTCGATCACCCGCCGCATGTCCCTCTGACGGGCTTCCGTCCAACGGAAGCCTGCCCTGGTGGGGGCGATCGGATGGCCCCAGGCTGCCACGCATGCGTACCCAGGTCGCCATCGTCGGTGCCGGTCCGTCCGGCCTGCTGCTGTCCCAGATCCTCGCGAAGCACGGCGTGGAGTCGGTCATGGTCGAGAACCGCTCGCAGGACTACGTCCTCGCACGCATCCGCGCCGGCGTCGTCGAGCACGGCGCGGTCGACGTCCTGACCGACTACGGCGTCGGCGAGCGGCTGCACCGCGAGGGGATGCGACACGACGGCGTGTACCTGCAGTGGCCGGGCGAGCGCCGTCGTATCGACTTCGTCGAGTCGTGCGGCCACTCGGTCTGGGTCTACGGCCAGACCGAGATCACCAAGGACCTGATCCACGCGCGCCAGGCCGACGGCCAGCAGATCTTCTGGTCGGTGTCCGACACCGCGATCCTCGACGCCGACACCGACCACCCGCGGGTCACGTTCGTCGACGGCGACGGTCACATGCAGAGCATCGAGGCCGACTACATCGCGGGCTGCGACGGCTTCCACGGCGTGAGCCGCCCGACCATCCCGGAGAGCGTCCGCAGCGTCCGTGAGCGCCTGTTCCCGTACGCCTGGCTCGGGATCCTCGCCGAGGTCGCGCCTTCGACCGACGAGCTCATCTACGCCCTGCACCCTGACGGCTTCGCGATGCACTCGATGCGCTCGGAGTCGGTGAGCCGCCTCTACCTGCAGGTCGCTCCCGACGACGACATCGCGAACTGGTCCGACGACCGCATCTGGGACGGTCTCTCGACCCGGATGGCGCTCGAGGGGTGGAGCCTGCAGCCGGGCCCGACCCTGGAGAAGTCGATCACCCCTATGCGCAGCTTCGTGAGCGCCCCGATGCGCTGGGGCCGTCTCTTCCTCGCCGGCGACGCCTCGCACATCGTCCCGCCCACGGGCGCCAAGGGACTCAACCTCGCGATCGCCGACGTGAAGCGCCTCGGCTCCGCCCTGGCCACGAAGTACGCCGACGACTCGGACGACCTCCTCGACCGCTACTCCGACGACGCGCTCGAGCGGGTCTGGCAGTCCACGCACTTCTCGGGGTGGATGACGTCGATGCTGCACATGCCGCCGGCCGCGGACCCTGATCGCGACTTCCTCGTGCAGATGCAGCTCACCCAGCTCACGTACGTCACGACGTCGAAGGCCGCCGCCGCGATGCTCGCGGAGAACTACACCGGCTCCGTCCTGCCCTATCCCTGACGGCTCGGGCGCCCTAGCCTCTCGGGCACATCCACGTCGCACCCGGGAGAACCGATGACCGCTCGCACGACGCCGCCGTTCCGCGCCGACCACGTCGGCAGCCTGCTCAGGCCGCAGGCCCTGCTCGATGCGCGCGCCCGGCACAAGGCGGGGGAGATCGACGCGGACGCGCTGCGAGAGGTCGAGGACGCGGCGATCCGCGACGCGGTGCGGATGCAGGAGGAGGTCGGCCTGCGCTCGGCGACGGACGGCGAGTTCCGGCGTACGTCGTGGCACATGGACTTCATCTACTCCCTCGGCGGCGTCGACCCGACCGACGAGAAGCTCAAGGTCCACTTCCGCAACGCCGACGGCGAGCTCGACTTCGAGTCGGCGGCGCTCAGCGTGCACGACCGGATCTCCCTGCCGCGCACCATCTTCGCCGAGGCGTTCACGTTCCTCCGGGACACGGTGACGACCAACGTGCCGAAGCTGACCATCCCGTCGCCGAGCATGGTGCACTACCGCGGCGGCCGGGCGGCGATCGATCCAGCGGTCTATCCGGAACTCGACGGCTTCTGGGCCGACCTCACCGCCGCCTACGCCCAGGAGGTGGCCGCGCTCGCGGAGCTCGGCTGTCGCTACCTGCAGCTCGACGACACGAGCCTCGCCTACCTTAACGACCCGCAGCAGCGGGCGCTCATCGAGTCGATGGGCGGCGACGGCGAGCACCAGCACGAGCAATACATCCGGATCATCAACGCGGCGCTGGCCGGGCGACCGGAGGAGCTCCGCGTCACGACGCACATGTGCCGGGGCAACTTCCGGTCGTCGTGGGCGGCAGAGGGTTCGTACGACTTCGTCGCCGAGGCGCTGTTCACGCAGCTGGAGGTGGACGGCTTCTTCCTCGAGTTCGACGACGAGCGCTCGGGCGGCTTCGAGCCGCTGCGCTTCGTCCCCCCGGGCAAGCTGGTCGTCCTCGGGCTCGTCACCACCAAGCGGGGTGCCCTAGAGGACAAGGACGCACTCAAGCGACGCATCGACGAGGCCGCTCGGTTCGTGCCGCTCGAGCAGCTCTGCCTCTCGCCCCAGTGCGGCTTCTCCTCGACGGTCGAGGGCAACGCATTGACCTACGACGAGCAGGTCGCCAAGCTCGCCCTGATCGTCGAGACGGCCGCCGAGGTCTGGGGCTGACGTCCCGACCCCGACGGCCTCCCGATTGCTGGAACGAGCCCCTTAGAACGGGTACTGGGGGAGCGTGCCGCGCACAGTCACCCACTGGGTGTCGGTGAACGCCTCCAGGTTCGCCTGCGGTCCGCCGTGACGCGCCCCGGTTCCGCTGCTGCCGACGCCGCCGAACGGAATGGTGGCCTCATCGTTGATCGTCTGGTCGTTGATGTGCACGAGCCCGCTGGGGATCTGCTCGGCGATCTCCAGCCCACGCATCACGTCGCGCGTGAGGATGCCGAGGGACAGGCCGTACTCCGTGTCGCGCGCTAGCTCGATCGCCTGCTCGACCGACTCGATCCGCACGACGGGCGCGACGGGCCCGAAGATCTCCTGGGTGTACGCCGTCGACGAGAGCGGGACGTCGGCGAGCACGGTCGGCCGGTAGAAGAGGTTCTCGTACGTCCCGCCCGCGGTGAGCCGCGCGCCCTCCTCGACCGACCCCGTCACCATCGCGTGGATCTTGTCGCGCTGCCCAGCATCGATCACGGGGCCGAGAGCGACCGTTCCGGTGGTGGGGTCTCCGACGGGCAGGTGGTCTGCACGGGCCGACAGCGCCTCGACGTACTGGTCGGCGATGCTCGCCATCACGAGGTGCCGTCCGGTCGTCATGCAGACCTGCCCCTGGTGGGCGAACGACCCCCAGGCCCCGACGGACGACGCGGCGTCGACGTCGACGTCGTCGAGCACGAGCATCGCCGAGTTGCCGCCTAGCTCGAGGTGAACGCGCTTGAGGTGCCTTGCGGCGAGCTCGGCAACAGCGCGTCCCGCGGCCGTGGAGCCGGTGAACGACACGACGCGCACCAGCGGGTCGCTCACGAGCGCGGCGCCCGTGTCGGCCCCGCCGGGCAGGACGTGCAGCACGCTGTCGGGAAGGCCTGCGGCGGCGAAGATCTCGGCGAGCACGGCCCCGCCGGACACCGACGTTCGCGGGTCGGGCTTGAGGAGGACCGCGTTGCCGAGCGCCAGCGCCGGCGCCACCGCGCGGATGGACAGGATCGTCGGCACGTTGAAGGGGGAGATGACTCCGACCACGCCGACCGGGACGCGCCGCGACATCGACAGTCGTGGGCTCGAGGAGCGCAGGAGCTCGCCGTACGGCGCGGACGCCAGCGCGGCGGCTTCGTAGCACTCCTCGGCCGAGGTCATGATCTGGAAGCCGCCGAACGGGCCGATGGCGCCAGTCTCGCGCATCAGCCAGTCGGTGATCTCCTCCGAGTTCGCGTGCCACAGGTCGCCGGCGCGGCGCAGGACAGCGGCCCGCTCGTTGTAGGGGAGCGCCGCCCACGCGGGCTGCGCCTCGGCCGCGGTGGCCGCGGCGGCACCCACGTCCGCAGGGCTGGCCAGCCCGATGGACCCGATCTGCTCACCCGTCGACGGAGACACGACGGCTCGAGTGCCTCCGGTCCCGTCGGTCCACCCTCCCGAGTAGATGCGTCCGTGCCAGTCCGACCCGGCGAGCAGCGACATGTGTCCTCCCTGGTGTGAACGCATCGCCTCCAGCCCGAGATCGGCGATCGTGGGGACACGGTGCCACCAGGCGTCCCGGGTACGCAGGAAGAACGGTGAAGCCGTGACGAGGCCAGACCCGCAATCGGCGCGGTCGAGTGGCCCGGTACGTCATTCGTCTTGTGGGGCAGCGGTCTTCGTCGAGCCCTACGAAACGCACGCGCCACCACCGCCTACGGGGCTTCGCAGCGTGGTCGCCAAGAACAAGGCCGCCTCTGGACAGCAAGCTATGGAAGCGCCACAATTGTGACCATGACTACCCGGTCGCTGCGCGACGTGCGTGATCACCTGTCCGAGGTCATCGATCGGGTCGAGCACCAGCACGACCGGGTTGTGGTGACCCGCAACGGGAAGCCGGCGGCGGTCATCCTCAGTCCTGAGGACCTTGCCCAGCTGGAGGAAACCATCGACGTCCTGGGCGACCGGCAGGCTCTGACCGACATCCGTGAGGCCGATGCCGCCTACGCTCGCGGTGACGTCGTGCGTGGGGCGGATGCCGTGCGCCAGCTCCGCCCGTGACCGAGCAGCGCTATGAGATCGTCCTGACCCCTCCGGCGCGTCGGGCCATGACCGCGGAGCTACCGGAGGCGGTCGCGGCCGCTGTCATCGAGTTCGTGACTACGGCCCTCCTGGACAACCCGCACCGGGTCGGCAAGCCTCTCCGCGATGACCTCGGCGGGATCTGGTCCGCTCGACGCGGTACATATCGTGTGCTCTACCGGATCCGGGGAGATACGCGGGAAGTCGTTGTCCTGCGCATTGACCACCGACGTGATGCCTACCGATCGACACCGTAGTGCGCGTCTCGATCAAGCCCACCTCGGGCTCCGCCGATGCCCGATTCCATGTTGACGGCGTCAACAGCCGGAACCGTCGGGACCCGATAGATCCGGACGGAACCCGACGGGTTGTGCTCGCAGCCACCGGGTTCCGACGGGTCCCGACGGTTCCGACGAGTTCGATTCCCGCCACCTCCACCCCTGTCAGGCCTCTGACCTGCGGAAACGCTCCAAGAGGAGGCGGGAGTTCCTCCCGACTCCTCTTCCCGTGCAGGACAAGGGGTTTCGCGGCCGGCACGGTCACTCGACGTGACCGCGCCGGCCGCGATCTTGAGCGTTGCCGCAGGTCCCTGGCGGACGGAGTTGTGTTGACGGCGTCAACACGACTCCACAGCGTCACCTGGCGCGCGATAGCCGGACGCTCCTTGTGTCAGATGTGCGTTCGATAGTCGGACGAATCTTGAGTCAACGAGCGTGTCCGGGTAAGCCCCGGCCTCAGCGCCGTGGCGCCCTGTCGCAGAGGTTTGCTGGCTCTTCGCAGCTGGCCGTGAAACGAGTCAGGCGTGCCGATCCCGGGGTAGACGGGTTGTGCTCGCAACCACCGGGTTCCGGCGTGTCCGGACGGGTCGGACGAGTTGATTCCCGCCACCGTCACCCGATCACGCAGAGTCTGTCGCGGGGTCAGCGTCGTACCGTCGGAGGTACCTCGTAGCATCCCCGTGCAGGCTGAGACGAGTGATCGTGGTGGGGGCCGGTGGACTACGACGATATCGAGCGGCTCCGCCAGGACAGTGCTGCCTGGCGCCTGCTCCGGGCCGACCACGCTGCGCTGATCCTGTCGTTCCTCGGCAGGGTCTTCGTCGACGAGAACGTGCGGTCGATTCTGTTCGCATCGCTGGCCGAGCGGCTCGAGGAGACGCTCTACGGGCTCAACGGGCAGCTGGGGGAGGACACCTTCCCCCGATCGGCCAAGGCCTACCTCGACGACTGGTCGGCGCCGTCCGCCGGGTGGCTGCGCAAGTACTACCCGCCGGGCTCCACCGACGCCCATCTCGACGCGACACCTGCACTCGAGCGTGCGGTCGGGTGGGTGCGGGCGCTGCCACAGCGCAGCTTCGTGGGCACCGAGTCGCGGTTGAGCACGGCCTTCGACCTCCTCCGCCAGATCGCGTTCGGCGGCGAGACCGACCGAGATGTCCGCCTCGAGGAGCTCCACCGCCGACGTGCCGAGCTCGACGAGGAGATCGCGGCACTCAACGAGGGTCACGTCGAGCTCATGGACGCCACAGCGATCCGAGACCGATATCAGCAGTTCGTCATGACTGCGACCGGGCTGCTCAGTGACTTCCGCGAGGTCGAGGACAACTTCCGAGTGCTCGATCGCCGGTTGCGTGAGCGGGTCGCGACGTGGGAGGGCTCGAAGGGTGACCTCCTCGACGACGTCCTCGGTGATCGGGGCGCGATCGCCGAGTCCGATCAGGGGCGCAGCTTCCACGCGTTCTACGACTTCCTCCTCGTGCGCAGCCGGCAGGAGGAGTTCGCCGACCTGCTGGCCCGGGTGCACGCGCTCGACGCGATCGAGGAGGCCGATCCGCGGATCCGGCGAGTGCACTTCGACTGGCTCGATGCGGGGGAGCGCACCCAGGCCACGGTGCGGTTGCTGTCGGAGCAGCTGCGTCGATTCCTCGACGACCGCGCATGGCTGGAGAACCGACGTGTCATGGACGTGTTGCGCTCCATCGAGTCGCACTCGCTGGCCCTGCGTGACAACCCGGGTGGCGCACCGGGTTACGACCTCGATGCCACCGGCCCCAGCATCGCTCTGCCGTTCGAGCGTCCGCTGTATTCACCGCGCCCGGCGTTGGCACTCGATACGTCACCGGCCGTCGCGGGTGACGCTGAGCTCGACGTATCCATCCTCTTCGAGCAGACCTTCGTCGATCGTGAGCGGCTCGCGTCGGAGGTCCGTCGCGCCCTCGCCCAGCGGTCGCAGGTCGCGCTGAGCGAGGTGCTCAAGACAGCCCCGCTCGAACACGGGCTCGCGGAGCTCGTGGGCTACTTCTCGCTGACCGACCCGGCCTTCCAGACGATCATCGATGGCGACACCCGTGACAGCGTGAGCTGGACGGACCCCGAGGGACGGATCCGGGTCGCTCGAGTGCCGGGACTGACGTATCTGCGCGGCCCCGCGAGCGAGAGGCGGACCTCATGAGCGGCACCACCACGGCGCGCACCGAGCCCAACCTCTCGGTGGTCGCGACGGCCTTGATGAAGGGAGTCGTATATCGCGACACCACTCCTGCCGTCTGGCAGCAGCTCCTTGCCCTCCAACCCCAGGTGCAGGACTACGTTGCCGTGCTCGGGCTCGTCGCGATCATCGACGAGAGCGAGGGCTACGCGTTCCTACGTTCGCGCCCGGATCCCGACGAGGGATCCGACGAGCCGGTGATCCCACGGCTCGTCGCTCGCCGGGCTCTGTCGTTCCCGGTCAGCCTGCTCCTGGCCTTGCTGCGCAAGAAGCTGGCCGAGGCCGACGCGTCGTCCGCGGAGAGCAGGCTCATGCTCACCCGCGACCAGATCCTCGAGATGCTCGTGGTGTTCCTGCCGACCAGCTCGAACGAGGCGCGCCTGGTCGATCTCGTCGACTCCCACATCGGGAAGGCCGTCGAGCTCGGCTTCCTGCGCAAGGTGGGCGACAGGCCCCCGGAGTACGAGGTACGCCGGATCCTGAAGGCGTTCGTCGACGCGCAGTGGCTCGCCGACTTCGACGAGCGGCTCGCGGCGTATCGCGCCAGTCCGAACGCCGCAGACGGCATCGACCCCGACGACGAGGCGCTGCAATGACGACCGCACTCTTCGGTGCCGATGAGCTCGAGCCCCGCGAGTCGCGCGCAGGATTCCGGCTGCAGCGACTCGAGGTGCTCAACTGGGGAACGTTCGACCAGTCGGTGTGGACCCTCGGCCTCGACGGCGCTACGGGCCTGCTGACCGGTGACATCGGCTCGGGCAAGTCCACCCTCGTCGATGCGATCACGACGCTGCTACTGCCCTCGGGGAGGATCGCCTACAACAAGGCGGCCGGCGCGGAGAGCCGCGAGCGCACCCTGGTGTCCTACGTGCGCGGGCACTACAAGTCCGAGCGCAACGAGGAGACGGGCATCAGCCGCCCGGTCGCTCTGCGGCCCGGGAACACCTACTCCGTCATCCTCGGGGTCTTCGCCAACGATGCCCTCGACTCGACCGTCAGTCTCGCGCAGGTCTTCTGGCTGCGCGAGAGCGAGCAGCAGGCGCAGCGGGTGTTCCTGACCGCGGACCGGGGCCTGAGCGTCGCCGAGGACCTCAGCGGCTTCGGCGCGGAGTCCGCGGACGTTCGCAAGAGGCTGCGCACGCTGGGACACGTGCACGACTCGTTCAAGGCCTACGGCGCTGACTTCCGTCGTCGACTGGGCATCGAGTCGGAACAGGCGATGGAGCTGTTCCACCAGACGGTGTCGATGAAGTCGGTCGGTGATCTCAACGACTTCGTGCGCGACCACATGCTCGAGCCCTTCGACTCCGACCAGTGGGTGGCCCAGCTCATCGAGCACTTCGACAACCTGACCAAGGCCCACGAGGCCGTCTCCCGAGCCCGGGCGCAGCTCGCGCAGCTCGATCCGCTCCTCGCTGACTGCGACGCCTACGACCAGCATGTCGGCCGCGCAGACCACCTCACGACCCTGCGTCATGCGCTGCCATCCGCACTCGACGAGATCCGGGCAGACCTGCTCGAGGACTCGATCCGATCCTGGCAGGCGAGGGTGGACTCGCTGAGGGGTGATCATCACGGACTCTCCGAAGCACTCGTGGCGCATCGGGAGCGCCAGACCCAGCTCGTCCTGCAACGGGCCGGCTACGGCGGTGACCGTCTCGAGCAGATCGCCAAGGAACGGCGCTCCGCGGAGGTGCAGCGCGAGACTCGATACAGCCGCCATCGCGAAATCACGGCGCTGCTGCAGCGACTCGGGCTCGAACCCGTCGACTCACCGACCACTCTCGCCGCGAGACTCGCGGTGGCAACCGGGCGCATGGACGCTCTCGACGCCGACGACGCCGAGCTGCAGGCGGCTCGCGACCGCGCCGCGGTCGGGCGCGAGAAGCTCGAGGAGGCCGCGGGCGAGGTCAACGCCGAGCTGCTCAGTCTGCAGCAGCGGCGTACCAACATTCCCCGACGGAGCCAGGAGCTGCGCAGCGCGATGTGCGAGGAGCTCGGCATCGACCTCGACTTGGTGCCGTTCGCCGGTGAGTTGCTGCAGGTGCGACCCGAGCACGGCGAGTGGGAGGGCGTCGCGGAGCGCGTGCTACGCGGCTTCGCCCTGTCGCTGCTCGTACCGAACGAGCACTACAACTCCATCGCGTCCTGGATCAACGGACGGCACCTCGGAGCCCGCATCGTCTACTACCGGGTCGGCGCGAACACGGTGCGTCGACCCGATCGCAGCGACACCGGGCTCCTGCTCTGCGACACCGTCGAGATCAGCACCGACACCCCGCACTTCGCCTGGCTCGAGGCCGAGCTCGCCCACCGCGCGGACCAAGTGTGCGCCACGACGCTGGAGGAGTTTCGCCGGTCCGACCGCGCAGTCACCGCTCAAGGGCAGGTCAAGGGCATCGGCGGCCGCCACGAGAAGGACGACCGCCACCGCATCGACGACCGCGCCCAGTGGGTACTCGGGTGGAGCAACCAAGGCAAGATCGATCTGCTGCTCGCCCGAGCCGGCGAGCTGCAGCGTGACCTTGCCAAGGACTCGACGCTGCGCGGTGAGCTCGAAGCACGGGACCGTGACTTGCGCGCTCGTCGGGGAGACCTCGAAGCCCTCCGTCGGGTCACCGACTTCACCGAGCTGGACTACCAGTCCAGCGTCAGCCTCGTGGCCTCCCTCGATGCCGAGACCCGCCAGATCGAGGCCGCCTCGGACGCCCTTCGCGGTATCGGTGAGGCTCTCGACGACATCGAACGCCTGATCGCAGAGTGCGACCGAGAACGAAGCGACGTGCAAGACCGCATCGGACACGCCCGGACCAAGGCCGAGGATCACACCGCATCGTTGGAACGGATCCGTTCGAGCCTGTCCGCGCCGGACGCCGTCCTCCTCGACCCCGTCCGCGAGCAGCTGCGAGCTCGGCTCGGGGCTCTACCGAGAGACCTCGGGGCTGTCGATGCCCTCCAGCAGGCCCAACGTGAGCAACTCGATCGCGAGCTCGAGGAGACTGAGCGTCAGCAGCGTCTCGCCCTCGCGCGGGCGGTCAAGCGGATGGGGCAGTTCCGTGCGGACTACCCGCTGGAGACACAGGAGATCGACGCCGCGATCGAGTCGGCTGAGGAGTTCCGGAGCCTGCACGCGCGCATCTCCAAGGACGACCTGCCCCGATTCGAGGCGCAATTCAAGGACTACCTCAACACCAACACCATCCGCGACGTCGCGTCGTTCTTCGCCCAACTCAACATGCAGGTCAGCCTGATCAACGAGCGCATCGACACCATCAACGAGTCACTCACCGGCATCGACTACGACCCTGGCCGCTACATCCGCCTCGACGGCCAACGCACCAGCAATCAAGACGTGCGCGCGTTCATCAGCGATCTGCGCGCCTGCACAGAGGGCGCCCTCGCCGACGAGACTGAGCAGTACGGCGAGGCCAAGTTCCTGCAGGTGAAGCGGCTCATCGAGCGATTCAAGGGCCGCGAGGGCCTCACCGAGCTGGACCGCACGTGGACCCGACGCGTCACCGACGTGCGCAACTGGTTCACCTTCTCCGCCTCTGAGCGGTGGCGGACCGACGACACCGAGCACGAGACCTACACCGACTCCGGCGGAAAGTCCGGCGGACAGAAGGAGAAGCTGGCCTACACGATCCTGGCCGCCTCATTGGCCTACCAGTTCAAGCTGGACTGGGGATCGTCCCGCTCGAAGACGTTCAGGTTCGTCGTCATCGACGAGGCGTTCGGACGAGGATCGGATGAGTCGACGCGGTTCGCGCTCTCACTGTTCGAGCGCCTCGGGCTGCAGCTGCTCATCGTCACGCCGCTGCAGAAGATCCACGTGATCGAGCCGTTCGTGTCCGCGGTCGGCTATGTCAGCAACACCTCGGGAAGCAGTTCGCACCTGCAGACCCTCACGATCGAGGAGTACCACCACCGCAAGGCAATCCACGACCGGCTCGCGATCACTGAGATCCCGGTCGTAGACATCGACGCAGCTCACGACCACGCCGGGGGAGCGGCGTGAGTCGTTCCGTGGCCTCACGGTGGACAGAGCCCTCCGACGTCCTCGACGCCCTGCAGCGACGCTGGGCGCGCGGGGACCTCCTCGGCCGGCACGCTCGCGCCCAGACGTGGGAGCCGATCTCGCTGCCGGTCCGCGGGCCAACCCCGACCGAGCTCGCGGCCGACCTCGGCGCGGCTCAGGAGTGGGCTCTGCGCTGGCGCGCGGCGCATCCGCGACACCTACGCGTGGAGACCACCACGGTCGGGGGACGTGTCGTCGGCGCGAATGAGGTGCCGTGTCGGGTCTGGATCGACACTCCCGAGTCGCTCTGGGCACTGCTCGGCGTCGGTCCGAAGGTGCGTGAGTACGACGAGATCGCCACGCTGACAACGAATCGGATCCCCGCGCTCGGTGAGTGGGTCGAGGCTCATCCGATGCGGGTGCTGGAGAAGCCGGACGTGTGGCCGCGTGCCCTGGCGGTCGTGGCGTGGGTGTCGACGCACGACGCGGAACCGGTGTACCTGCGGGAGGTCGACGTACCCGGCGTCGATACGAAGTTCCTCGAGACGAATCGGGCTCTGCTCTCCGACTTGCTGTGCGAGGTCCTTCCTCCTGAGCGAGTCGACGTGTCAGCGCCCCGGTCGGATCTCGCGGGGCGTTTCGGATTTCGCCGCAAGCCTGACTACGTGCGGCTCCGGACACTGGACTCCTCGCGCCTCCTGCCAGGTGGGTTCCTCGAGGTCAGCGCACGCGCCGATGACCTTGCAGGCCTAGGCTCGATGGCACGGCGTGTGCTCATCATCGAGAACGAGATCACCTATCTCGCTCTGCCCGAGGCGCCCGACATGATCGCCGTGCTCGGCTCCGGGTACGGGCTCGGCCGCCTCGCGCACATCGGCTGGCTCCACAAGGTCGAGCTGCTCTACTGGGGCGACCTGGACACCCACGGCTTCGCCATCCTCGACGGCCTGCGCGCGCACTTCCCCCGCACGCGATCGATCCTCATGGACAGGGGCACCCTGCTGGCTCACGAGAGCCATTGGGGACATGAGCCGACTCCGAGCCGCGCCGCCCTCGCCCGGCTCACCGAGCACGAGCAACTCCTGTATGCCGACCTGTGCGCCGACGTCTTCGGTCCCTCCGTGCGACTGGAGCAGGAACGGATCGGCTATCACCTGATCCACGAAGCCCTCGAAGCATCACGCGACCACGGCTGACTGGCTGCGTCGATCGAGGAAGCTGCCTGACGCGACGGCCCTCAGTGCGCTGATTCCGACTGTGCCCGTGCCCGCGGTCGTTGCGCCAACCCCGGAACCGCTCCTGTACCGCTGGCTACCGGCCCTGAGGCTCTACATCCATTCCAGCCGGACGGGGTCCCAGCTCTTCCGCGAGACATCCCCGGTGATGGCCGGGTCTGCGAAGTGGGTGACGGCGTCGAGGACGTCCTGGAACGCTTCTGGAAGCGCGGTGCGCTGGTGCTTGCGTCGCCAGGCCGAGTACCTGCCCTGCGCGACGGGGGCCCACCCCTCGAGGACTTCACCGAGCGGCTGGAGATCGACCCCCCGGTGGACAGCGACGGTGGTGATTGCCTGGGTGAGCTCGCCGCCGACCAGGGGGTGCTCATGGGACAGTGTGTAGATGTCGCCGAAGTCGCGCCAGCGTGTGTTGACTGTGCCACGGCTCACGGCGGTGACGATCTTCTCGGCATGAACCATCGCCAGGGGGTAGCCGCGGAGTTCGAGGGTGCCGCCGAGGATCCGAGGCAGCTCGATGTCCTGAGCGGCCGGGCTGATCGGGTCGCCGACGTTGATGTCGACGTGGAACGCGATGGTCGCGCTGGCCAAGATCGCGACCATGTTGACGCGGACTCCGGCGTACTCACCCTCGTCCCGGATGGTCTCGACGGTCGCACGCTGGTGAAGGTACTCGAGACCGTCGTCAGTGGCGATGGCGGCGATCTGGCGAACGAGGGCGAGGACGGTGGCGACGTCGTTGGAGAGGTCCAGGGCTTGCAGGTCGACGTCTCGGGTGGGGCGGCGCACGTCGAAGGCAGCGAGCAGAACGCCGCCCTTGAGGATGAGTTGGCGGTTGAATCCGGAGGCGCTGAGCCGGGCGAGGAACCCTTCCAGGACGTAGAGGGACAACAGCTCCTCGGTGGGGCGGCCGCTCCGTCGGGCCAGGTTCTGCAGGTCGAGGTAGGCACGGCCGGCAGCGGTCTGGCGGGTCGGCTTCACAGCAGGACCTCCAGTGCGCGGCGAAGTGGGGTCTCTGCTCGCGGGAACTGTGAGGCCAGTCGGATCAGCTGCCCCGGTTGCGAGCCTCGTCGTGTCAGCCACCGGCGCAGGGCGTCGTGGCCGAGTTCTGGTCCCTCGAGCCGGCGGAGCCGGAAGGCATCAATGATGCAGCGCTCCGCGCTGTAGATCCCGATGCTGGTCCCGGGCGCCAGTTCGATCTGTTCGCGCCCGATGTCGAAGGTGTCGATCGCGAACTTGTGCCAGGTGATCGGCAGGTCCATCTTCGGGGGGCGAGTGCGAGCGGGCACAGCGATGTCGATGCTGCCCGGGAGGTCGTCGATGAGGTCGTATCTAGCCAGGGCGGAGCGCAGGCACAGCGTCGCGGAGGGAGCTCGCGTCGCGATAGTGAGCAGGTCGTTGTCGAGAGCCTCGCCCGCGGCCCGCGCGTAGATGCCCCGGGTCGGCTGGTCCAGGAGCCCCTCGCGGCGCATCGCAGACAGCGCCCAGTCGCTGATGCCGAGTTCGCGCGCGCGCGCGTGCGTGAACGTTGCCGGGAGCAGGTCGAGCCACTGCTCCCGAGGGGTCTTCGTCCGCGCCATGGGACACCTCTTTCGATACCAGGCTAAATGTATCTCAAACTGATCACAGAGCAACAGTTACCTTGTTATCCGCGAGGCGCCGTAGCACCGAGCCGACCTCCCGCCCTTCGGCAATCCGGCGTCTGGTGGGTCTGGTCCCGCACGTCAATCGATGCCGTGGTTCGTCGTCTCGGCGAAGCGTCTGGGGCCCGCCGCCGGCGCCGCTCCCGTGTTGACGGCGTCAACGGGCGGACCCAACGGGATCCGAGCGGTCCCGACGGAACCCGACGGGTCGTGCTCACGAGCACCGGGATCCGACGGGTCCCGACGGTTCGGACGAGTTCGATTCCCGCCACCTCCACCACGACAAGCCTCTGACCTGCGCAAATGCCGCAGGAGGAGGCGGGTCTCAATCCCGACTCCTCATCCCTTGCAGGACACGGGTATTCGCGGTCGGCCGGTCACTCGACGTGACCGCGCCGGCCGCGATTTCGTGCGTTTCCGCAGGTCACTTGTGGGAGGTGGCTTGTTGACGGCGTCAACGCGACTCCATGCCGTCACTAGCCGCGCGATAGTCGGACGCTCTTCCTGTCAACTCGCGTGCGATAGTCGGACGTGGCCCGCGTGAAGACGGGCCTTGTCAGTGTCAGTCTTCGGCGTGCTTGACGGCCGTATCGAGCCTCGCGCGTCGACCCCCTGCTGGCCCGCTGCTGCGAACCGCCAACCTTGCAGCGGGGGGCCGAGCTGCATCATCCGCAGCTTCGTCGGGACCCGCGCCGGGAGGACGTGCACCCACTCACCCCTTGTCGGGAGCGTGTCGTCGCGCCACCTCGTCCGACCACGTCGCGAGATCGCTAGCGTCTCCTGCGGGGAGGCGGATCTCGCGGAGCTGCGCGCAGAAGTGCGGCGCCTGCGCGCCGAGAACGAGCGGCTCAGCGCGGTCTTGCGGCTTTCCCCGTCGGAGGCGGGACCGCCGGGGCCGACGCAGATCGGCGGGCTCGGTTCAGTTGCGGGACCCCTCTCGTTGTCGTCGACACCGGCGGCCAAGGTGGGGTTCTTTGCCGACCTGTTCTCTGCTCGCCGCGATGTTTACGCGGTGCGGTGGGAGAGCGCACGCACGGCGAAGTCGGGCTGGATGCCGGCGGTCGCAGGCGGGTGGCGTCGCGGAATGGATCCGCGGTCGACTACCTACCTGCCGCTGACTGCCGAGGTGGTCACCGCGCACCTGGCTGGCGAGATCGACCTCGGCTTGTACCCGCTGCTGCGTGACGACACCTGTCAGTGGCTGGCTGCCGACTTCGACGGAGCCTCATCGATGCTCGACGCGTTGGCGTTCCTGAAGGCAGCCCGCGCTCATCGGGTGCCGGCGGCGCTCGAGGTGTCGCGGTCGGGCATCGGTGCTCACGTGTGGACGTTCTTCACGGCGCCCGTGCAGGCCAGCGTTGCTCGGCAGTTGGGGATCGGCCTGCTGCGGGAGGCGACGGGGATCAGGGGCCGGATGAGCCTGTCCTCGTACGATCGGCTGTTCCCCTCGCAGGATGTCCTCCCGGCAGGTGGGTTCGGGAACCTGATCGCTGCACCACTGCAGGGGCGGTGCCGTCGGTGAGGGACGACGGTCTTCCTCGACCTCGCCACGATGGAGCCGCACGAAGACCAGTGGGCGTATCTGTCGAGTCTGGACCGAATGACGCCACGTGAACTGACGCGCACAGTGGCGCGGGTGGGGGAGCCGGTGGTCGGTGTCGGTGTCAGCGGCGCGATCACCACGAGGGCGACGCGCATCCAGGTGCCCGCGCCACCCGTCGTGAACGT
>DATCCY010000062.1:0-10206 GCA_036510975.1 Candidatus Nanopelagicales bacterium | reverse complement strand
TGCCTGCGGCCCACCTGGTCGCCGTGAGGCAGCGGCAGGCAGGATGCGGATATGAGCTTCGTTGCCGTCAACGTCCTGACCGTCCCCGAAGGCCGCGGGGAGGTTCTCGAGCAGCGCTTCGCCGGCCGCGCCGGGTCGGTGGAGAAGGCGCCCGGTTTCGAGCACTTCGAGCTGCTGCGCCCGCTCGAGGGCACCGACACCTACCTCGTCTACACGCGCTGGAGCAGCCGCGAGGACTTCGAGGCGTGGACGGCGTCGCAGGCGTTCGACCGCGGCCACGCGCAGGCTTCGGGCCGTCCGGCCACGGACGGACCGGCGGCCACCGGCTCGACGATCTGGTCCTTCGAGGTCGTCCAAGTCGCCGATCCGGCCTGACGCGGCGAGCGCCGCAGAGGCCCGAGGCGGGACGCCGACCCGGGCGATCGCTCCGGTCGACTCCTCGCCGTCGCGGGTGAAGGGTGGTCTGCGGGCCGGTCGACGCCTCGCCGTCCGGTCGTGCGGACAGGAGGCAGAGGGTCATGACGGACGTCGCCGGTGCCAAGCGCGCTGACCTCGCAGGACCTGGGATCGGCAGCTACGACGACCTCGAGGCGGTGCTCCCGAGTGACTACCACTCGGTCCTGACCCCGCGTGAGACCCAGACGGCGGTCTACGCCGCCAAGCAGTTCATCGAGGACGGTCTCTGCCGCGAGCTGAACCTGCAGATGGTGCAGGTGCCGCTCATCGTCGACGCCGACTCCGGCGTCAACGACATGCTCGACCGCGACGGGTCGCGCACCCCCGTGTCGTTCCGCATCGACAACGACCACGGCGTCCACCCGATCGACGCGCAGGTCGTGCAGGCCGCGACGAAGTGGAAGCGGCTCGCGCTCGCGCAGCTCGGCATGGGCCCGGGGGAGGGCCTGTGCACCGACATGCGCGCGGTGCGCAAGGACTACTTCCTCGACCACGACCACAGCGCCTACGTCGACCAGTGGGACTGGGAGCGAGCGATCACGGCCGAGCAGCGCACGCTCGACACGCTGAAGGACACCGTCCGCCGGATCTGGTCGGTGCTCACCGGCGCCGAACGCCATGTGCAGCAGCTGTTCCCGGCGTTGCGCGACCCGCGCTACCCGAACCTGCCCGACGAGATCACCTTCATCCACGCCGAGGACCTGCTCTCGCGCTACCCCGACCTGCCGCGCAAGCAGCGCGAGACGATGCTGCTGCAGGAGCACCCGGCCGTTTTCATCATCGGCATCGGCTGGACGCTGGAGGACGGCTACCCGCACGAGATGCGCGCCGCCGACTACGACGACTGGGTCACCGCGGCCACCTCGGCCGAAGGGCGTGCCACCCACGGGCTCAACGGCGACATCCTGGTGTGGAACTCGGTGACCCGGCGCCGTCACGAGCTCAGCTCCATGGGCGTCCGCGTCGACGCCGATGCCCTACGCCGTCAGCTCGAGCTCACCGGGCAGCTCGACTGGCTCGAGCTGCCGTATCACCGCGGCATCGTCGAGGGCACCGTCCCGCTGTCGATCGGCGGCGGGATCGGGCAGTCGCGCACCCAGATGCTGCTGCTGCGCAAGGCCCACCTCGGCGAGGTCAGCGTCACGGTGTGGCCGCGGGTCCTCAAGGACATGTGCGCTCGCAAGGACATCCACGTCCTCGAGTGACCGTCGCAGGGGCCGCGAACGCCAGGTCTACGACGTGACGTCGCGGGTGGTGAGACGTGCCCAGGCCAGCGTGCCGAAGACGACGACGTAGGCCGCGTTGACGAGGAGGCCCTGGGTCATCTGGTCGAGCGGGATCGGGTCGCGGAGCACGTCGCCGAAGGAGAGCCACCAGTTGGTGAACAGCCACGGGTGGATCGAGGCGATCTGCGGGACGGCGTCGAGGATCTCGACGGTGACGACGGCGATGGCCGTGGTCGCCATGGCCGCGAGCGGGACCTCGGTGAGCGCCGAGACGAACAGGCCGATGGCCGCGACCGCGGCCAGCATCGCGGCGACGTAGAGGGCGACGAGCGCGACGCGGAGCAACGCGTTGCCCAGCGGGATGACGCTGCCGGACAGCAGGGTGACCGGGCCGGTCGGGAACAGCAGGAAGCCGACCAGCACCCCGGCCACGGCGACCACGGCGGCGGCTGCGGCGGCGTAGGCGACGATGCCGGCGAACTTGATCGCGAGCAGCCGGCTGCGGTTCACGGGTACGACGAGCAGCGAGCGCAGCGTGCCGGTGGAGGCCTCGCCGGCGATCGACTCCCCGGCGACGACGGCGACCGCGAGCGGGAGGAACAGCGGCAGCGTCACGACGAGCGAGGTGAAGGCCAGGAAGAGCCCGTTCTGGGTGATCTGACCGATGAACGCCGGGCCGCCGCCACCGCCGCGTCCGGTGCGCGACCCGAGCTTGATCGCGATGCCGAGAAGGACCGGCGCGCAGGCGAGCACGGCCAGGATCGCGAGGTTGCGGCGACGGGTGAAGACCAGCCGGAGCTCGGAGCGCAGCAGCCGCGTGCTGATGCGAGACGGCCGGTCGAGCAGGACCGCGGTGTCACTGGTCGACATCGAAGCCCTCCCCGGTGAGCGAGACGAAGACGTCCTCGAGGTCGGGCCGCTCAACGACGAGCTCGCGTACGCCGACACCGGCGTGCACGAGGGCCTCGGTGACCCGCTCGGACTCGGTCTCGCCCAGGGTCGCCGACACGTGGTCGGCGCCGGCCTCGGCGACGGCGAGGCCCAGCCCGGTCAGGACAGTCGCGGCCTCCTGAGGCTGCGCCGTCACCACCCTGACCCGGGTGCTGGCCGCGCCGCGCAGCTCGTCGAGCGTGCCCTGCGAGATCAGCCGGCCGCGGCTCATCACCCCGACGTGCGAGCACACCTGCTCGACTTCGGGGAGCAGGTGGGAGGACAGGAAGATGGTGGCGCCGTCGGCAGCCAGCTCGCGGATGAGCGCGCGGACCTCGCGGGTGCCCTGCGGGTCGAGGCCGTTTGTCGGCTCGTCGAGCACGAGCAGGTCGCGAGGTCGCAGCAGCGCGGCCGCGAGCCCGAGGCGTTGCCGCATGCCGAGGGAGTAGTTGCGGTAGCGCTTGCCCGCGGCTGCCGCGAGCCCGACCCGCTCGAGCGCCTCGTGGATGCGGGCGGCCGACGAGCGAGGGTTCACCGTGCGGTCCGCGGCGTCGAGGCGGGCGAGGTTCGCCCGACCGGAGAGGTAGGGGTAGAACGCCGGACCCTCGACGAGCGCGCCGACCCGGGGGAGGACGTGCGCCGCGCCGCGGGGCATCGGCTCGCCGAGCACGCCGTGGTCGCCCTCGGTCGGGGCGATCAGGCCGAGCAGCATCCGGATCGTCGTCGTCTTGCCCGACCCGTTGGGCCCGAGGAAGCCGAAGACCGATCCGAGCGGCACCGCCAGGTCGATGTGGTCGACGGCGACCTGCCCGCCGGGGAACCGCTTGGTGAGGCCGCGTGACGTGATCGCGGTCGCGCCCGGCGCGGTGTTGCCAGGCGCGACCTGACTCGGTCGCGCCTGCGGGAGCTGGGTCACTTCGGCGTGCTGGCGGCGACCTGCTCGAGCAGGTCGGGGGTCACGGCGCCGACGAACACACGCCCGTCGGAGAGCAGCAGCACCGACACCAGCGACGTCTGCAGCAGCTGGCCGCTGCCGAAGCTGCCGGTGACCGTGGTGGTGGCCTTCATCAGTGCCGCCGTTGTCGAGGCGCCGCTGCCTTGCGCCGACCCGGAACCGCTCATGAGGGCTCCGGCGTCAGGGATCTCGACGACCGAGGTCCAGCCGGTGCCGATGACGGTCGGCCGTGCACCCTTCGTCGCGGTGATCGTGTCCGACCCGCTGGGCGGCTTCACGCCGGCGGTGGGCAGCGTCGACTCCGACACCTGGGCGCCGGGCGGCGGGCTGAACGCGAAGACCGAGGCGGCCGGGGTGTCGAAGGAGATCGACGTGAAGGCGGTCTCGAACGCGGGCGTGGAGGCGCCTCGCGCGAACACCTGCACGCGCAGGGGGACCGAGGTCTCGCTGTCGACGGCGAGGCGGACCTGGCCGACGAGCGAGGCGCTCGCCCGAGGTGTGAGAACGAGCTCGTAGACGGGACGGCCCGCCACCCGGCTCGTGCCGTCGACGGTGACCGCCGTGGAGGGGTCGATCGCGGCGAGCGCGCGAGCCGCGGCGGTCGCGGGGTCGATCGGGGGAGTGGCGTCGGCCTTGGTGGCGGCACCGGCGGGCAGGACCGTGTGGCTGGCGGTGTTGTCGCGGCTCGACCACACCCACACGTCGCTGCCGTTGCGCACGACGTCGCTCTCGGCCAGGTCGCCGACGAGCGACACGCGGACCTGGGTCGGCGAGGCGTACCAGACGCGCGCGGTGTGCGACCCGGTGACGAGCGACTGCCACGACAGCGAGGTCGATGCGGTGCCGGGTAGGGCCGGGATCCCGAGGTCGGCGTTCTCGGCCACCGTGCCGGAGAACGGCTGGTTGGGCGCGTGGGCGAGCGACACGAGGAGGTCGGCGGCGGTGCGCGCCGGGAGCGCGGGATCTGCGTTGGCCACGGCCGTGTTGATGCCGACGCCGGCCGTGATGACGGCGACGACGGCCACGGGAACCAGCCATCGCGCCTTGCGGGACCTCAGGACTTCGCTCGTCGCCATACCCCCAGTATGCGCCCGGGGAGTTATGACTCCGCTGAGGATGTGTCGACGCCCGCAGGGTCAGGTCACCGATCACCGGACGCGAGCGGTGGCTCGCCGAGTCGAAGGCGGCCGTGAGCGTCGTACGGACCTGTGACGGCCCACGACATCGGCTCGCTAGCGGGTGGGTGCGTCGTCCCGTTCGACGTCGCGGCGGGTGTAGGCGAGGTAGGCGACCAGCGCTGCGATGGCAAGGCCCCACAGCATGGTGACGAGCCCGGTGCCGAGGCCGACGCCCCCACGCGAGGGCGGAAGAGCGAGCCAGTCGGCGAAGGACGCGCCCAGAGGCCTGGTGATGATGTACGCCGTCCAGAACATCGCGATCTCCGGAGCACCGAATCGCGACCGGGCGACCAGCGGGACCGCGAACAGGACCGCGAAGACGATGCCGGAGGTGAGGTAACCCCACCCGAAGGTGACCGCGGTCATGTCGCCGGCGGCGGTTCCGAGTGCGAACGTGGCCAGGACCGTGCCCCAGTAGAAGAGCTCCCGTGGCTTGGTGTGGATGCTGTGGATCGACAGGGTCCCCTCGTGCACCCGCCACTGCCAGAGGAGCACGCCGAGGATGATCGCGAACCCGGTGGTCGACACGATGTAGGGGACGCCGATCCCGACGTGCAGGACGTCGGCCGCCATCGTCCCGAACACGCTGACCATGGCGACCGCGAGCCAGTACTTCCACGCGACGTAGGTGCGCGAGCGCATCTGGATCACGAACGCCACCGCGAACCCGAGGAATCCGAGCGGCACGGAGACGAAGGGTCCGATGGTGTGGGCGAGGAAGTCCGACGCGGTCTCGCCCATCCCGGTGGTCAGGATCTTGATGATCCAGAAGAAGACCGTGATCTCCGGGACCTTGCTCCACGGGTGCCGCGTCACGACGACCGGGATCGGCGCCGTGTCGCCGTGGGCGAACGAGTACGGCACGTTGCCGCCTTCTCCCACCATCGGTCGTACTTCCCCTCGTGGTCGGCGCGGGCCGACGGCCCGGCGGTTGGGTTCAGCGCGCTCTAGCGGATCGTGACGGTGAAGCGGGCCGACTGGGCGCGCAGGGGCGTCGTCGGGTCGAAGGGACCGGCCACCAACGGCGACTGGGGCACGACGACCTGGAGGACGCCGGTGCGCAACAGCTGGACGTACGTGCGCGCCACCCCTCCGCTGCCGATGACCGTGCCGGTGCCGAGGACCCGGGGGGCACCGTCGTTCCACTTGACGATGTAGGCGGTCGAGCCGGCCAGGGCTCGGCTCGTGCCGGCGGTGATCGTCACCTGCTGACTGGCCGCGGCGATGACGGGCGAGTACGCCACGGTGATCCCTGCGACGCTGCCGCTGGGCGACGGGGACACCGTGCTCGGGGTGCCGGAGGGCGTGGCCGACGGGGTCGGGGACGTCGACGGCGTGCCGGTCGCGGATGCCGTGGCGGACGGACTGGCTGACCCCGTCGCCGACGAGGTGGCGGTCGGAGTCGCGCTCGTCGTGGCGCTGGGGGTCGCGGTCGGAGTCGCGCTCGTCGACGTGGGCGCGGCCGAGGAGGGGGAGGCGCTGTCGGTGCTGCTGGGGGTCGAGGAAGCCGACGCGCTGGTCGTGTCGCTCGGAGCGGTCGACGTCGCCGTGCCCGCGGAGCTCGACCCGCTCGAGCATGCGGCGAGCGCGAACGGGAGGGCGACCAGGGCGAGCGTCAGGCCCGGTCGTCGCCCGAGCCTCCGAGAGGCTGCGGTGACGCGTCGGTCGTCGCTCATCGGCATGGGGTTCTCCTGGCGTCGAGGGTCGTACGGAGAAGCGAACGTACGACGGCCACCTTCGCGCGCGCTGAGAGCCACCTGTGGGCGGACGCGGCCACGGTCGTCTCAGGCGGCCCTCACGGTTCGTCCATGTGGCCGGGGCACGGTGTGCCCATGACCTCACTGTCACGACGCGCGATCGGCTGGATCTCGGGCGCGGCCCTGGTCGTGATCTTCAGTCTGATCCGGCTCGTTTCGTGGGTGGATGCGGCGGACCGCTCGGCGTCGTCCGGCCGGTTGGACAGCGGCACCACCCTGATCACGATCGAGCGACTGGCGCTGGCGACGATCAGTCTCGGCACGCTGGCCGTGGGTCTCGTCGTGCTGGCGGTGCTCACCGCTCGGCGACGTGGTGTCGGCCCTGCGGTGCGTATCACCGTGTCCGTCCTGGGTGCGGCCGGGTCCGCGGAGCTGCTCAAGCGGATCCTGCCCTTCGACCCGGGCACGACGAGCACGGGACAGGCGATCACGAGCGGGTCGTTCCCCAGCGGGCACACGGCGATCGCCGCCTCGTTCGCGCTGGCCGTAGCCGCGACCGTGGGTCCGCGACTCGCGCGGCTGTGGTGGGGTCCGCTCGTCGCGTGGGTGAGCCTGGTCGCGGCGGGCACGGTCGCGGCCGGCTGGCACCGCCCGAGCGACGCCGTCGGCGGCGTGCTGCTCGCCGTGGTGTGGCACACCGCGCTGGTGCGTCGTCCCGCTGCCGAGGCGCCGCCCGCCGTCGTCGACCGCGAACGCGTCGCGCAGCAGTCGGCCAAGGCAGTTCCGGGGTGGCGTTGGTGGGGTGTCGCGTGCGGAGCGATCCTGCTCGGTGCGCTGGCCCCGCGCGCCGGTGGCGAGGTGGAGCTGCGGGAGACGGCCGGCCACCTCTACGTCCTCGGTCTCGGGGCAGTGCTCGCGGCCACGGGCGCGCTGATGCTCGTCGGTCCGCACCGGATGGTCGTGGCGACCAGCTCCCGCTGACCTCGTGCGTCGACGGCCGAGCCGCGCTGGATGCTCGCCGACGCCGCCGACCCGGCGTCGCTCCTCGCCTCGGCCTGAGGTCACTGCAGGCGTCGGGTCGCCCTCTCCAGCGTCGCGAGCGCCGCGACGACGTTCCGGTCGGCGGCCGAGGCGTCCTTCTTCGCGTCCTGCATCTCCGCACGCGCGTCGGCGACGGCTGACTGAGCGTCGCTGTACGCCGCGGCCGCGTCGGTCTCGGCCTGGATCGCGGCCTCCAGGATGCGCTCGGCGTCCGCGACCTCGGCGTCGGCGTCGGCCTGCTGAAGTCGCGCGACCGCGAGCGCCGTGTCGGCCTCCTCGACGTCGGCACGTGCCGCCTCCTCCGCGGCGTGAGCGCGCGCGGCTGCGGCGTCGGTCCCGGCACGAGGGGTGCCGGCGGGCGTGGGCGCGGGAGCGGTCGTCCGCGACGTCGAGGCACGTGCGACGGGGCGCGTCACCGCGGTCGGGTCGCGCGGTGGCGGCAGGGCGCCCTGGTCGAAACCGAACCCCTCGAAGGCCAGGGCCGTCGTGAGGCGGCCGGTCAGCACCAGCTCGGCGGCGGCCGGGTCCGCGGCAGCGGCGGTGAACGTCGACTCCAGCTCGCGCTGCGTGCCGGCCGTCATCGCCTGGCCGCGCTCGTCGGCGATCGCGTGGGCGTGGGCGACGAGCTCGGTGAGCAGCGCCGTACGTCGACGGGCGAGGGAACGCAAGCCGTCTCGGTCGCCGGCGACCGTCGCGTCGCGCAGCTGCGGCCCGAGTGCGATGGCTGCGTCGACGACGTCGCGGTGGGCGCGCACGAGCTGGTTGCACAGCCACGCGGTCACGGTGGGCTTGCGCAGGGCCGACAGCCCGGACGCCGACGCCTTGTCGCCGGCGGCGCGCGCGGTGGCGACCACCGCACCGCGCGCAGCCACGAACTCCGCCGGTGGCAGCGCGTACAGCTCGTCGGCGAGCGCGTCGAGATCGGCCATGCCGACCAGTGTGCGGCGTCGTCGGCTGCGGGACGCACGACGACCCGCAGGGACGTGCGGCCCGACGCACGCCGGGAGCGAGTCCAGCCGGCTCGGGGCAGACTGGGCCGATGACGACTCTCAACGACAAGGCCCGCGAGCTGCTCGCGGGCAAGAACTTCGCCACCGTGGCGACCGTCGAGCCCGATGGACAGCCGCAGCTCTCCCCGGTCTGGATCACCCACGACGGCGACGACGTCCTGTTCTCCACCACGGTCGGACGGCGCAAGCACGTCAACATCTCGCGCAACGACCGGGTGACCGTGTGCGTGTTCGACCAGGAGGATCCCTACACCTACGTCGAGATCCGCGGCACCGCGACGATGACCGAGGAAGGCGGACGTGAGCTCATCGACGCGTTCGCGAAGAAGTACCGCGACCTCGACGTCTACCCCTGGGACGGCCCGGACGCTGTGCGCGTCGTCGTGCGCGTGACGCCGACCAAGGTGATCGTCGGCTGACGGTTCCCCCACGCGGCTATCAGATACGACCCGACGTGCGCTCAGCGGTCGCGTTGGGCGGCGCTGATCATGTCGTCGTAGGGGTAGGGGCTGCGGATCTCGCTCACCGTGGTGAGGCGGTCCATCTCGTCGTCGGTGAGTGACCAGCCGACGGCGCCGAGATTGGTCTCGAGCTGCTCGTAGCTCGAGGCGCCGAGGATCGGTGCGGTGACGCCGGGGCGCTGGGAGACCCACCGGATGGCCACCTGCGGGATCGGGCGTCCGTGCGCGGCGGCGATGTCGCGCAGCACGTCGAGGATGCGCCAGGTGTGCTCGTTGGCGTAGGCCTCCCAGGTCTCACTCCACCCCTTCGCGCCGGCCGTCTCCACGCGCGACCCGGCCGGCGGCCCGCTCATCTCCCGGGTATAGCGGCCGCTGAGCCAGCCGCCGCGCAGGGGTGCCCAGGGGATCACGCCGAGGCCCTCGGACTCGCACACCGCGATCAGCTCCCACTCGGTCGGCCGCGCGAGCAGGTTGTACTGCGGCTGCAGCGTGAGCATCCGCTCAAGGCCGAGCGCGCGTGAGAGGTCCACCATCTTCTGCAGCTGCCACCCGGTGACGTTGCTCGCCCCGAGGTAGCGGACCTTGCCCGAGGTCACCAGGCTGTCGAGCGTCGTGAGCGTCTCCTCCACAGGGGTGCCGCGGTCCCAGCAGTGGATCTGGTAGAGGTCGACGTGGTCGGTCTGGAGCCGACGCAGGCTCGCGTCGATCGAGGCCAGGATGTGCTTGCGGCTCAGGCCGACGTCGTTGACGCCCGGTCCCGAGGGGAACCGGACCTTCGTTGCGATCACCCATTGGTCGCGGTCCTGCCGACGCAGCCAACGGCCGGTGACCTCCTCCGAGGTCTCGGGGCCGTAGACGTCGGCCGTGTCGACGAACGTTCCGCCGGCGTCGGCGAAACGATCGAGCATGCGGTGGCTGGTGGCCTCGTCAGCCTCGCGCCCGAACGTCATCGCTCCCAGGCAGACCTCGCTGACCTTCATGCCGGACCGGCCCAGGTAGCGGTACTCCATGCCCACGCACTCCCTCTCGGTTGCTGCTCGACCCGATCCTGTCCATCCTGCTCCGATCCCGCGCCGGTCGGGATGGAACCCGGTGGCCCTCGCGTGGCGATCGAGCCTGCCCTGACGCCGACGAGGTTCGGGCTTGACGGCTCGCGCGGCTCGGGCCGATCGTCGCCGTGACGGGATCGACCAGGGAGGGGCGGGCATGCGTGAGACGGCCGACGAGCTCGCCGGGCTGCAGCGGCTGCTCG
>DATCCY010000061.1:0-17528 GCA_036510975.1 Candidatus Nanopelagicales bacterium | reverse complement strand
AGCAGGCCGAGACCTTCGCGGCGATCCGTGCGCAGTACGACATCCCTCGTGACGACCACCTCGCTCTGCGCGACTACCCCACGCTGCGTGCGGTCATCGGGTTCGTGCACGACAGGGCACCGAACCTGCCCGCGGCACCCGAGACCGTCCCGTCGGTCACGACGGTCACGACGGTCACTGCAGCGACAGAGCCGGCCCCTGCCTCGGCTGCTGCAAGCCTGGTCGTCGGTGACGACGTCGCGGCCGCCGACATCCCCCGGCGCTGCCCGACCCCGGTGCTGCGTCCCGCCCTGGACCGCTGTCTGCCGACCGGCATCGTGCTCGAGGGCGCGCGCATCGTCGTCGGGCTCGACGAGGGAGGAGTCGGCGCCGCGCTGGTCAGCCGGCTCGAGGCCCGGGGCGCGACGGTGCACACCGTAGCTTCAGGCACCCCCACCCAGCGGGTGGTCGACGAGGCGGTCGCGCTCGCGGCCGACGGTGTCACCGGCGTCTACTGGCTGCCTGCACTGGACGTCGAGGCCGACCTGGGCGCCACCGACCTCGACGGCTGGCGAGAGTCGCTGCGCCGCCGCGTCACGTGTCTCTACGCCCTCATGCGTGGCCTTGGCGACGCGGTCGGTGGCGAGGGCACGTTCCTCGTCTCCGCCACCCGCCTCGGCGGCCGACACGGGTACGACGCCCCGGGTGCGGTCGCGCCCCAGGGCGGCGCGGTGACCGGCTTCACCAAGGCGTTCCACCGCGAACGGCCCGACGCGCTGGTCAAGGCCGTCGACCTGGCGGTCGACCGTAAGACCGCGGCGCACGCCGACCAGCTGATCGCCGAGACCCTGCGCGACGGCGGTGCGGTCGAGATCGGGTTGGCCGACGACCTGCGCTGGACCATCGGGCTGGTGGAGCGTCCGCTGCCATCGACGGCTCCGGAGGAGGGCCCGGCGATCACGCTCGGCCCCGACTCGGTCGTCGTCGTCACCGGTGCGGCCGGGGCGATCACCTCGGCGATCACCGCCGACATCGTCCGGGCGGCGGGCGGCGGGCACCTGCACCTGCTCGACCTTGTGGCCGAGCCCGACCGCGACGACCCCGACCTGCGGGCCTTCGGCGACGACAAGGAGGGACTGCGCCGCACGCTGATGGAGCGGCTCAAGGCCGACCGTGAGCGGGTGACTCCGGTCATGGTCGAGAAGGAGCTCGCCCGCATCGAGCGGTCGCACGCCGCGCTCGCCCTCCTGCAGGTCATCGAGGAGGCAGGTGGATCGGCGCAGTGGCACCAGGTAGACCTGCGCGACGCCGAGCAGGTCGGCCAGGCCGTGTCGGCCGCCCTCGAGCACACCGGGCGCATCGACCTGCTGCTGCACGCCGGTGGCGTCGAGATCAGCCGGAGGCTGGAGGACAAGGAACCGGCCGAGTTCGCGCTCGTCCTGGACATCAAGGGTGACGGCTGGTTCAACCTCATGCACGCGATCGGCTCCGCCGAGCTCGGCGCGGTCGTGGCGTTCTCGTCGGTGGCCGGCCGCTTCGGCAACAACGGTCAGACCGACTACAGCGCCGCGAACGACCTGCTCTGCAAGAGCGTCTCCGCGCTGCGCTCGACCCGGCCCGACACCCTCGGCGTGGCGATCGACTGGACCGCGTGGGGCGACATCGGCATGGCCACCCGGGGCTCGATCCCCACCGTCATGGCGGCCGCCGGCATCGACATGCTGCCTGCGCAGGCGGGTGTCCCCATCGTCCGCCGCGAGGTCACGCTGCGCGACGGCGGCGGTGAGGTCGTGATCGGTCAGCGGCTCGGCCTGTTCACGAGCGAGGGCCACCCCACCGGTGGGGTCGATCTCGACTCCATGACGCCGGGCGGCACCGCCCTCCAGTGGCAGGTGACGTCCTTCGGCCAGTACGACGGCCTGGTCGCCCACGCCCTGCTCGACCCCGCGACCCAGCCGTTCCTCGACCACCACCGCATCGACGGGATTCCGGTCCTGCCCGCTGTCATGGGCATCGAGTCGTTCGCCGAGGTCGCCCGCATCGCCTGCCCCGGGCTCACGGTGCTCGCGGTCGAGGACCTCGACTTCTTAGCTCCCTTCAAGTTCTACCGGGACGAACCACGCACGGTCACGGTGCACGTCGTGGTCACCGCCGATGGCGACGACCTGCTCGCGCACTGTCGGCTGGTGGGCGAGCGGCTGCTCGCCGGGCAGGAGACGCCGACGCGCTCGGTGCACTTCACGGGGGTCGTGCGTCTGGGCGAGAGCGCCCCCGAGGCCGGACGCGTCGACCCGGTCGTGCTCGACGGCACCGCCGTCGAGGCGTCCGACGTCTACCGCGTCTACTTCCACGGTCCGGCCTATCACGTGGTGACCCGCGTGGCGGCCGCCGGTGACGGCGCGGCCGGCGAGTACGCCACGGACCTTCCGGCCAACCACGCCGGCGACGTCGACACCGTCACCGACCCCCGACTCACCGAGCTGGCCTTCCAGACCGCCGGGGTGCTCGAGATCGGCACCACCGGTGTGATGGCGCTGCCCATGCACCTCGACCGGGTCGTCCCCTACGAGCGCGACGGTGGCGCACCCGTCGTCGCGGTCGTGCGACCGAGGCAGCAGGACGGCGAGCGCGTCATCGACGCCGACGTCATCGACGCCGACGGCCGGCTGCTGGTGACCCTCACGGGCTATCGCACCAGCCCGCTGCCGGCGCCGGTGCCGGACGACCTGGCCGGACCGCTCCGCGACGCCATGGACCCGGAGGCCTGAGCCATGACGATCAGCCGCATCGCGGTCGTCAACCGCGGTGCCGCCGCGGTGCGGCTGATCCAGGCGGTTCGCGAGCGCGCCCTCGAGCTCGACACCGACCTGACGGCGATCGCCTTCTACACCGACGAGGATCGCGGGTCGCTGTTCGTCCGCGAGGCCGACGAGCGATACCCGATCGGCCCGGCAACGGTCGCCGAGCCCGGCTCGGAGCGCCGGATCAGCGCCTACCTGGCCCTGCCGGTGCTGCAGGACGCGCTCGTGCGCAGCCGCGCCGACGCGGCCTGGGTGGGCTGGGGCTACAACGCCGAGAACGCGGATTTCGCCGCGATGTGCCACGACCTCGGCATCACGTTCATCGGCGCACCGGCCGTGGTCCTGCGACGGCTGCGCGACACCATCAGCGCCAAACGGCTCGCCGAGGCCGTCGGCATCCCGGTTGCACCGTGGTCGGGCAGACCGGTCGACTCGGCCGACGCCGCCGGCGTCGAGGCAGCGCGCCTGGGCTACCCGGTCATGCTCAAGGCCGCCTCCGGGAGCGGCGGCCGCGGCGTGGAGCAGATCGACAACGAAGGCGACCTGGCGGTGGCCTTCGCTCGTGCCCGCGACCGGGCACGAGCGCTGTTCGGCGACCCCGCCGTCTTCCTCGAGGCGACTGTGCCGTCAGCACGGCAGGTGGAGGTGCAGCTGGCGGCCGACCGGGTCGGTACGGTCTGGGCGCTCGGCGTGCGGGACAGCAGCGTCCAACAGCGGCACCGCAAGGTCTTCGACGAGGCGCCGTCGCCGGTGCTCACGGCGGAGCAGGACGCGTGGGCCCGTGACGCCGCCGTCCGGGTCGCACGCGAGGCCGGCTTCCAGGGCCTGGGGAGCGTGGAGTTCCTCAGCGACACCGCATCCGGGCGCTTGCTCTTCCTGGAGTTCAATGCCCGGCTTCAGGCCGCGCACCCGGTCACGGAGGTCACCACGGGCATCGACCTGGTGCGGCTGGCCCTGCACCTCGCTGACGGGGGGCTGCTCGAGGGTGAGGCGCCTGAGTGCTTCGGTCATGCGATCGCCGCCCGGCTGCTCGCCGAGGACCCCGACCACGACTTCGGCGCCGCGCCCGGACGCATCGAGCTGCTGCGCTTCCCGGGCGGACCTGGCCTACGGGTCGACGCCGCCGTCGAGGAGGGCGACCCCATGCCGCCGGTGTTCGAACCGGTCGTCGCCACCGTCGTGGCGCACGGCCAGGACCGCACCGAGGCGCTCGCGAGGCTACGGCGGGCCCTGTCCGAGTCGTCCGTCGTGCTGGAGGACGGTGCCACGACCCGCGCGTTCCTTCAGGCCCTGGCCGACCGGCCGGAGCTGCGGAGCAATGACATCGACACGGCGTGGGTCGACCGACTGCTCACCGAGGGCCGCGTGATGCCACGCACCGGTGCCGCGATCGCCCTGTGCGAGAGCGCGATCCGCGCCTACCAGATCGCGAACGGCTACGAGCGCGACCACTTCTTCGCCTCTGCCGTGCGGGGTAGGCCCGAGGTCGCCGCGACCTTGGGTCACCACGTGGCCCTGCGCCGCGAAGGAGAGCGGTACGAGCTCCGGGTCCTCCGGATGAGCCGCGAGGAGTACGTCGTCGAGTGCCAAGGCTCTCGGATCGTCGTGCAGGTCCACGACACGGGACCGACGCTGCGTCGGCTCGAAGTCGGCGGGCGCACCTACCGCGTGCTCACGGTCGATGAGGGACATGGCTGGTCGGTCGAGGTCGACGGCGTGCCGCATCACGTGGCCAGTGACGACGGCGGCGTCGTCCGCGCTGAGGCTCCCGGGGTCGTGGTGAGCCTGCTGGTGAAGGCCGGTGACACGGTGGCGGCCGGCGACCGCCTGGCCGTGGTCGAGGCCATGAAGATGGAGTCGCCGATCGTCTCGGAGTCCGGCGGCCGGATCCGCTCGGTGCTGGTGCGCACCCACCAGCAGGTCTCACCGGGGGAGGCGTTGATGATCCTGGAGGACCAGCAGCTCACGACCCCGGCCGTCGACGCCGTACGGGTCTCCTTCGCCGCCGTCGCGGGCGCGACTCCGGACTACGACCACCACGACTGCCGGCACCGCCTCGCCGAGCTGCGGCGCATGGTCATGGGCTACGACGTGTCGCCGGACGACCTCTCCCGGCGCACGAAGGCCGAACCCTGTCCCGAGCGCTCCCTCTCCGACGAGGAGCGAAGGCCGCTCGAGGCGGAGGTGCTGGAGGTGTTCGTCGACGCCGTGGCGCTCTACAGCCGCGGCCTGCCGACCGACCAGGACGCCCCGCGTGAGCGACGCAGCACGGCGGAGTACTTCTTCGGATACCTGCGCGACCCGGGCGCGGCCGGGCGAGGCCTGCCCGAGTCCTTCCTCTCCCAGCTGCGTCGCCTGCTCGCCCACTACGGCGTCGAGTCGCTGCAACCCTCGCACGACCTGCGGTCGGCGCTGTTCCGCATCGCGAAGTCCGGCGCGCGGATGGAGCACCAGACCGCCCCCGTCGTCGAGCTCCTCCAGCGACGTCTCGACCGGCCGGCGAGCTACCGCGACGAGTCGTGGCGGCAGCTCCTCGACCGGATCATCGCTGCGACGCACGGTCGCCTCCCGGCGGTGCACGACCTCGCGCTCGAGGTGCGCTCGCGCACCTTCGACCTGCCGATGCTCGAGGAGATCCGCAGCGCCGCGCACGCCCGGGCGCGCGCGCAGATCGTCGCCCTCGCTGCCGACCCCGACGGCCCGCTCGCCGACGAGCTCGTCGCCGCGTTGGTCGAATGCCCGCAGCCGCTCAAGACGATCCTGTCGGAGTCCTCGCGCGGTGCCCTTGCTCGAGTCAAGGAGCGTCTCCTCGAGGTGATGACGCGCCGCTACTACCGCATCCGCCCGATCCGCGAGGTCGTCACCTTCGAGCGTGACGGCATCCCCTTCGCCACCACCTCCTACCCGCGCGCCGACCACGAGGTGCACGTGTTGAGCACCCATGTCGAGCACGACGAGCTCGAGGCAGCCGCGACGATCGTGGCGGCACTGACCGAGGAGGTGCCGACCACGGATTTCGTGGTCGTCGAGCTGTACGAGTGGGACGACGAGGGCGGTGAGGACGTCGATGGCGCGGGTCTCGCGGCCCTGCTGGACCGGACCCTTCCCCCTGGGCTGCAGCGTGTCGTCGTCGCGACGTCCGGCCGCGCCAGCGGACCGGGGATCTCCGGCGTCCAGCACCGGACCTTCCGTCGGGGCGACGCCGGCTACGTGGAGGACCGGGTGATCCGGGGCCTGCACCCGATGATGGGCAAGCGGCTGCACCTCGCGCGCCTGGCGAACTTCGAGACAGAGCGACTGCCGTCGGTCGAGGACGTCTACCTCTTCCACGGCGTCGCCCGCTCGAACCCGCGGGACGAGCGGCTGTTCGTGCTGGCCGAGGTGCGCGACCTGACCCCGGTGCGCAATGCCGAAGGTGTTGTCGTCGCCCTGCCCGAGTTCGAGCGCATCTACCTCGAGGCCATCAACGCCCTGCGCGACGCACAGCTGCATCGACCCGAGCATCGGCGCCTGCACTGGAACCGCCTGATGCTCTATGTCTGGCCTCCGATCGACCTGCCCGCCGACGAGCTGTTCGAGCTCGTCCAGCGGCTCGCTCCCGAGACCGACGGCCTCGGCCTGGAGAAGGTGGTCATCTTCGGCCGCCAGGTCGTGCCCGGCCAGCAGCCCCGACCCGTGGCACTCGACATCTCGAACCCTGAGGGGCGCGCGCTGGTGCTTCGGGTGCGCACCCCGCACGACCGGCCGCTGGCCGCCCTAACGCAGTACACCCAGCGCGTCGTGCAGCTGCGGCGGCGGGGACTGGTCTACCCGTACGAGTTCGTCCGCATGCTCGCCCCCGACAGCAGCGGGGGCGGCAGCGGCGTACCTCCGGGCAGTTTCGTCGAGCTCGAGCTCGACGAGGACGGCACGAGCCTCGTGCCGGTCGAGCGCGAGCCGGGGGCCAACACCGCGAACGTGGTGGTGGGCCTCATCGCGAACGTCACCGAGCAGTACCCCGAGGGCATGGAGCGGGTCATCGTCCTCGGCGACCCGAGCCGCGGCATGGGCTCGGTGGCCGAGCCCGAGTGCCGCCGGATCATGGCCGCGCTCAGCCTGGCGGAGCAGCGCGGCATCCCGTGCGAATGGATCGCCGTCTCGGCCGGAGCCCTCATCGCGATGGACAGCGGCACCGAGAACATGGACTGGATCTCGGCGGTGCTCCGGCGGATCATCGAGTTCACGCAGGCCGGGGGAGAGCTCAACGTCGTCGTGGCCGGCATCAACGTCGGTGCCCAGCCGTACTGGAACGCCGAGGCGACGATGCTGATGCACACCCGCGGCATCCTCGTGATGGCCCCTGAGTCGGCGATGGTGCTCACGGGCAAGCAGGCGCTCGACTACTCCGGTGGCGTCTCGGCCGAGGACAACCTCGGCATCGGCGGGTATGAGCGTGTGATGGGTCCCAACGGCCAGGCCCAGTACTTCGCGCGCGACCTGTCCGACGCCTGCCGGGTGCTGCTCTCGCACTATGAGCACACCTACGTCGCACGTGGCGAACGCTTCCCCCGACGTGCTGTCACGATCGACCCGGTCGACCGCGACGTGTGCCTCGCGCCGCACGGCGGGGAGTTCGCCACGGTGGGTGACGTCTTCTCCGAGGTCACCAATCCGAGCCGCAAGAAGGCGTTCGAGATCCGACGGGTGATGGCTGCCACGGTCGACCAGGACCACCCCACCGCGGAGCGGTGGTTCGGGATGGAGGACGCCGAGACCGCCGTGGTGTGGGACGCGCACCTCGGCGGCTACCCCGTGACCCTGATCGGGCTCGAGTCCAAGCCGCTGCCGCGCGTCGGGCTGATCCCCGCCGACGGCCCGGACGTGTGGACCTCGGGCACGCTGTTCCCGATGTCGTCGAAGAAGGTCGCGCGGGCCGTGAACGCCACCAGCGGCAACCGCCCGCTCGTGGTGCTGGCCAACCTGTCGGGGTTCGACGGGTCACCGGAGTCGATGCGCCGCGCCCAGCTCGAGTACGGCGCCGAGATCGGACGAGCCGTGGTCAACTTCCGCGGGCCGATCGTCTTCTGCGTCGTCTCGCGCTACCACGGCGGTGCGTTCGTCGTCTTCTCCGCCGCGCTGAACCCGAGCATGGAGATCGCCGCCGTCGCCGGCTCTCACGCCTCCGTGATCGGGGGCGCGCCGGCCGCTGCTGTGGTGTTCGCTCGTGAAGTCGACGAGCGCACCGACGCCGACCCCCGCGTGGTCGAGGTGCGTGAGCGGCTCAAGCACGCTGACGCCGCCGCGCGCTCCGCCCTTCGGCGCGAGGCCGCCCGTGTGGTCGGAGACGTCCGCAGCGAGAAGCTGGGCCAGGTGGCGGCCGAGTTCGACGCCATCCATGACATCGACCGCGCCCTGCGGGTCGGCTCGGTGCACCGCATCATCGATCCGCACGACCTGCGTCCGTACCTCGTCGACGCCGTCGAACGCGGCATGGCCCGCGAGCTCGAACGGCTCGGGGCAGATCCGGAGGTGTGATCCGTTCGACGCTTGGAGCCCTGGCTCTCAGCCGGACTGCGGTGCGAGCGGGCGCTCGAGCCACGAGTGGATCGGCACGGCCGAGGCGAGCGCGGGCGGCTCGACCTGCGCCACCGGCTCGGACATCTCGGCTGCGGCTGCGAACGTCAGGATGAAGTCGCCGAACCGGCACCACCAGCCGGGGAACGTCGTCCCTTCGACGGCCGTGACCGTCAGCGGCGACCAGCCCGCGCTGCCGTCGTCGCCTCGTGGTCCTGCCTCGCACCACACCTCGACGCTGCGGGTGTCGCGTCGCAGTCCGGTGCGCAGCACCTTCAAGGCGCTCTCCTTGGCGGACCACACCAGGTTCGCGCGCAGGAACCGCTCGTCGTCGTGGCTCGCCGCCGCGACGAAGCGCTGCTCGGCCAGGGTGAACCAGTCGGCGACGAAGGCATCCGTGCGCGGTTCGACGAGCTCGAGGTCGCAGCCGACCTCGGTGCCGTCGGGCGACACCACCGTCACGGCCCAGCCGGCCCGGTCCGTCATCGACAGCCGGCGGTCCCACGGCTGCCCGTCGATGTGAGGGACGGGCGCGCCGTCGGGGGCATGCCCGATCTCAACGGTGTCCCACGCCACCTCGTCGGGCGGGCGGCACTGTGCCCGCGCGACTGCCTGCTTCGCGGTCCATCGCGCGACGAGGAACTCCACGCGTCGCTTGGAGTAGCGCATCCGGTCGTGGTGGGCGCGTTCGGCCGGGCTCAGCCAGGCCAGGCCAGGCGGCAGGTGCGGCTCGCCCTGCGAGTACCACGTCGGCCCGTGCACCTCAGCAGCGTAGGCCCGCACAGCCGTGCAGCACGACAAGGGAGCGGGTGACCGGGATCGAACCGGCATGGCCAGCTTGGAAGGGGTCCAAAGAAGATGTTGATCATGAAGATTTCGTGCTCAGCACTCGGTGTTGGGCCCTTTTCCTGCACACCTCGTGGAGTAGGCGTGGGATTGCGGTTGCGGCCGCGGTCCCCTCTCCCGAGGAGGCAGGAGCATGTCGAAGGACGAGCGTATCGCGGTGCAGAAGCGGGCCCGGAAACGTCGGCGCCGGGTGTTCGGGACGGTGGAGCGACTGCCGTCGGGGCGGTTCCGGGCGCGGGTGCTGGGGTCGGACGGACGGTATGTGTCGGCTCCGGTGACGCTCGCGACGCGGACGGAGGCGGCGATCTGGGTGGATCTGCAGCACGCGGATCAGGTTCGTGGGGTGTGGAGGGCACCCGCGCGGCGGGGTGCGTCGCCGACGGTGGGGGAGTACGTGGCGCGGTGGATCACCGAGCACCCGTCGGCGAAGTCGAGCACGAAGGAGATGTACCGGGGCCTGCTCCGCACGTGCATCGAGCCAACGTTGGGTGCGTTGCCGTTGCCTGAGTTGACTTCGGAGCGGGTCCGGCGCTGGCACTACGACCTTGGCGAACGCCTCGCCAGGGACGCCCAAGCGCGCCGAGCGTCGCTGCAGGCGCGGGGCCGAGACGTGAGCCTGGTGTCGGTGTTCGATGGGCGCTCGCGTCAGGCCCAGGCCTACCGGGTGCTGCGGGCGGCCATGGCGACAGCGGTCCACGACGAGCTCATCGACACCCAGCCGTGCCGGATCCCCGGTGCGGGTGCACCGAGGCGGGCGTTGGGCCGCGTCCCTGACCTCGCGGAGCGCCTGCTGTCCCCGGCGCAGGTCGCGGCAGTCGCGGACGCCATGCCGGACCGGTACCGGGCCCTGGTTCTGGCCGCGGCCTGGTCCGGGCTGCGCCAGGGCGAGCTGCTGGCATTGACCCGCGCAGGCCTCGACCTCACCGCCGCCCCGGCCCTGGTGCGGGTTCGACGGGCGGTGCGCCGCTCGGACACCGGGGCGATGCAGGTCGACCTGCCCAAGACGACTGCGTCGCTGCGGACCGTCACCCTGCCGGCCCCGCTGGCCGCGGCGTTGGCCGCTCATCTCGACGAGTTCGTCGCCCCGGGCCGGGACACGCTGGTGTTCACCACCGCGACCGGGACGAACCCGGCCCGGTCGAACCTCAACGCGTCATTCCGCCGCGCGCTCGAGGCTGCTGGGGTGCCACCGGTGCGGTTCCACGACCTGCGCCACGTCGCCCAGGTCTTCGCCGCCGAAGCCGGCGCGACCCTGCCCGAGCTGATGGCACGCCTCGGACATGCCAGCCCGGCCGCCGCGATGATCTATCTCCACGCGCGAGCCGAGCGGGACCAAGCCCTCACCGACGCCCTCAGCGCCGCCATGGCCGCGACCAATCCCCCGTGAGTTGTCCATGGAGCCGCATTAGGAGGGGTCGCGGGTAGCACGAGGTTCAGACCTGGGCAAGCGTGTTGTCGAGCCACGACGTCCGACCATGTTGCGTGGTCGCTAGCGTCTCCTGGGCGGAGGCTGAACTCGCGGAGCTGCGCGCGGAGGTGCGGCGCCTGCGCGCGGAGAACGAGCGGCTCAGTCAGGCCATCCCGGCCGGGCAGCTACCGGTCGCGGGCGCGGAGGCAGGTCCCGAGCGACGCCTGGTCCTGCACCACACGACCTACCGGTACTCCGGGGACACCGACCCGTTCGCCCCGGGCGGCATCGCCGCGGTCTATCGCGACCTAGTCGCTGACGACGACCGGTTGACCCTCGTCATCGACGATGTCGTCGACGCGGTGCGGCGCGGGCGTCATTGCCTGGTGCTCACCCAATGGACCGCGCACGTGGACCGCTTCGCCACGGAACTCACCGCTCGCGGACACGATCCAGTCGTCCTCGTCGGCGGAATGGGCGCACGTGCACGGGCCGCAACGATGGCCAGACTCGATCCCGAGGACAGCGACAGGCCATTGCTGGTGGTCGCGACTGGCCCGTACGTGGGGGAGGGCTTCGACTGCCCCGCCCTGGACACCCTGTTCCTCGCCGCCCCGATCTCGTTCTCGGGCCAGCTCGTCCAGTACGCCGGCCGGATCCTGCGCCCCTGGCCCGGCAAGGAGACCGCCGAGGTACACGACTACGTCGACGCCGACGTCCCGATCCTCGCCTCGTCACTGACCAAGCGCGCCCGCGGCTACACCAGCCTCGGCTTCCCCGACCCGAGAGGGCTCCCGGCACACGGATAGCCGTCAACCTCGCACAGCGGGACTCGAAGAGCTAGCGTATCCAAGTAGATACCATGAATGGAGGGGCTGATGAGACCGGACGACCTCCTCGAGCGCGCCCGACACGACTCGGGACTCACCCAGGACGAGGTGGCTCGGCGGGCCCACACGTCGCGCCCGACGCTGTCGGCCTACGAGCACGGTCGCAAGTCACCCACCTTGGCGACCGCTCGGCGGCTGCTCGAGGCCACCGGTCACGATCTCGAAGCCGTGCCCCGCGTCGAGTTCCACCACCATGTGACCTCGCGCGGGCCCGGTCTGTGGGTGCCGGACCGGCTGTGGCGACTCCCGGTACGTCGAGCGATGGGGACGGTGACGCTGCCGCTGCACCTGAACTGGTCGGAGCCAGGACGGACCTCTGATCTCAGTGACCGCGGTCAGCGCGCCCGGGTGTATGAGGTCGCGCTCCGGGAGGGGACCCCGGACGACCTCCGCAGCATCATCGACGGAGTACTGCTGGTGGATCTGTGGAACGAACTCGTCCTGCCCCGTGTTGTGCGGGCCGCGTGGGACCCTGTCGTCCGAGCCGAGCTAGGAGCCGGTGCATCGTGACGAACCGACCGGGAGACGAGACCGAACCGACCGTGCTCACCGACTTCCAAGTCGAGGTCGCAAGGCTGTTCTTCTCGCTGCCCGCATCCGACCGCTTCCTGCTGGCCGGCGGAGCCGCGCTGCTGGCCCAGCACATGACTGTGCGACCCACCCACGACCTCGACTTCTTCACCGGCACACCCGGATCGGTGCAGTCAGCGCGGGACGAGCTCGAGGCCGCTGCGCAGGAGCGCGGCTGACAGTCGACGTGCGTCAAAGCACGACGACCTTCTGCCGACTCGTGGTCCACGGTTCGGAAGACCTGCTGGTCGACATCGGCCTCGACTCCCCACCCCGCCAACCTGCGACGGCGAGCTTCCTGGGCCCGACTTTCGCGCCGGAGGAGCTCGCGGGGCGCAAGCTCCTTGCCCTGTTCGACCGGGCCGAGGCACGAGACTTCGCCGATGTGTACGTGCTGCTCCAGACATACACCAAGAGCCAGCTCCTCAGTTGGGCGAACGACATCGACGCCGGATTCGACACCGCAGTACTTGCTGAGCAGTTGGGGACCCTGCGCCGATTCCTCGACAGCGACCTACCCGTGGAGAGGGCTGCCACGACGCAGCTACGTCAGTTCTTCGAAGACTGGAGACACGAGCTGGACTGACTTGGTTGTTGACCTGGAGTCGCGGACTCGTCGCGTTCGCCGCCCGTTGACGACGTCGACCGAGACCCAACTCGACGCGTCTGGTCGCGGATTCGCTGAACAGCCGTCGCGGATTCGCTGTGGGTGCTCGCGGCGGCGTGGTCGATGCTGCGCAGTGTTCGACGTAGCGAGTCCGGCACGGTGCGCACCGACCTGCCGAGAACTCGCGCGTCGATCCGGACGGTGTGACTACCGGCACCCCTGGCCCACGTGTTGGTGGCGCACCTCGCCGAGTTCGTCGGGCCGGAACCCGACGCGCCGTTGTTCCGGACCGCGACCGAGACGCCCGAGCTCAACGTTCGGTCGGGCGCTGGCCGCGGCGGGCGCGCCGCAGATGCGATTCCACGACCTACGCCACGTCGCGCAGGTGTACGCCGCAGAAGCAGGAGCGATCCTGCCCGAGCTAATGGCCCGCCTCGGCCACGCCACCCCCGCGGCCGCAATGGTCTACCTTCACGCGCGTGCCGACCGAGACCACGCGCTCACCGATGCGCTCAGCGCGGCGATGGCGAGCAGCGGGGGCTCAGGTGAGCCACGTGGGCGCGTCGATGCTCCGGTGTCGGCCTCGTCGCCACTGAGGCGTACAACCTGTACTCTCTGTACAGGGGAAGAGTCTTGACTGTCACTCATTTCGCCACGCTGACCGAGGGCCGAGCACACTTCACGGATCTGTTCGATGCCGCCGAGTCGGGCCGTCCTGCCAGCGTGCGCCGTGATTCCTCCCGGGCTGCCGTCGTGGACGCGGAGCGCCTGCGGCACGCGTTGGCGGCGCTTCGACCCTCGGGAGCCGAGCTTGTCGCGGAGGCCGGCGGGTGGAGCATGTTCCTCCCCGGTCTTCCCGTGGCTGCCGACGCTGCCACGGTGGACGAGGTCCTGGGCGAGATGGTCGAGGCCCTGCGCGACTACGCGGACGCCTGGACCGATCGGCTCCTGCACGCGCCGAACCACGCCCAGAACTGGGGCCTTGTTCGGTTGATCGCTCTCTCGGACGACCAGCAGCTCAAGGACTGGCTGGTCGGGCAGTGAGTTTCCCGGCCCCGACCCGTGCAGACCACCAGACGTTCTGCGAACGGGGCTGGACCCAGGTCCGCACGGCACGAGGCAAGACCGGCACCCACCACATCACGTTCGAATTGACGCTGCCCGATGGTCGAGTCCTGAGCACCCGCGTCTCCCACCCCCTGGACCGGTCCACCTACGGACGCGCGCTGTGGGGCCACATCCTGCGCGACCAGTTGGACGTCACCGAGGACGTGTTCTGGGCGTGCGCGCGACAAGGTTGCCCCGGCCCGCGCTACCGCTGCCCAGCCCGGAGCCGGCATCCGCGCAGCCCTGGTCCACCAGCTCCTCACCCACGGGGTCCCCGAGAGCGAAGTCGCGGGCATGACCAGAGCGGATGCGCTGCGACGACTCAACGAACTCTGGTCCGGGGAGTGACTCAGCACCGTGCAACCCGCCGGCGGGACTCCGGTCGCGCACGTTCCGCGCGTGAGTTGATCGGCTCATCGTCTGGCCCGTTAGGTCAGGATGCTCTCGTGACCACGCGCAGCGGGCGAACAGCGCTTGGACGAGTCAGAAGTTGGATTCGTCAACGCCCGGCGGACGTGATGGACGTGTTCGTCTACGTGGTGGTGCTGAACCTCGCTGTCCAGTACCTCCCGTCGGTGATCAGCGAGACCTTCACGCTCTCGCTCCTGACCGCCGTGCTGCTCAAGGTCGCCCTCGAAGCCGTGATCTTCCTCAAGGGCAAGATCCTCGGCCGGTTCCGGGCGGCTACGACGCGGTCCGGACGGTGGGCAGCCGCGGCGCTGCTGTGGGTCGCTGCGGCTGGCAGCAAGATCGTCGTTCTCGAGCTGGTCGACCTGGTCTTCGGCGACGCGGTGAGCCTCGGGAACTTCATCTCCGTGACGGTGTTGGTCGTAGCTCTGTTGTTGTCGCGAGGCGCAGTGCGCCGCTTCCTGTATGACGCCGACGAGGGCGACTGATCCGCAGGCTGAGTCCAATGCGGAGCTGCGTGTCGGCTCCCGTCATCCGGCGCCGTTGCCTCCGCCACCTCGCGCCGCGGTGACGCTGCGGCTCTTTCGGCCAGGTCGCGGTCCGGCGGGAGGGCCTCACCTAGGGCTGGGTAGGGTGCCCGTCATGGCCGCTCCCAGATGTCCTCACTGCGGCATGATCGCCTTCCTGGAGACGCAGGAGTGCTCCAACTGCGGATCGAGAATCGGCTTCCACCATCCCTCGCTCTCCATGGTGGCCGCCGCGCCGGAGGGGACGCTGGTCGACGGCACGCGGTGGGTGCGCTGCGTGAACTGGTCGTGGCAGTGCAACTGGCTGGTGAGCGTTGACGATGAGTCGGGGAGCTGCTTCGCCTGCCGGCTGACCCGTCGCCGCCCGGAGTCCGACGACACGATCGCTCTGGAGAAGCTCGCGGACACCGGTGTGGCACTGCGCAGGCTGCTGGTGCAGCTATTCGAGCTGGGTCTGCCGGTCGTGCCCTACTGGGCGCGGGAGGGGGGCCTGGCCTTCGACCTGCTGTCCAGCCGCAGCGGGGAGCCGGTGACGATCGGGCATGCCGACGGCGTGATCACGATCGACCTGGCGGAGACCCTGGACGCCCACCGCGAGGCCTTGCGGGTGAGGCTCGGCGAGCCCTACCGCACGATGCTCGGCCACTTCCGCCACGAAGTCGGCCACTACTACCAGCAGCAGCTGGTCGGGTCCGAGCCGCTGCTCGGGGGGTGTCGGGCGCTGTTCGGTGACGAGCGTGCGAGCTACTCCGACGCACTGCAGCGGCACTACGTGTTCGGTGCGCCCGAGGACTGGGCCGACAGCTTCATCTCGGAGTACGCCACGATGCACCCGTGGGAGGACTTCGCGGAGACCTTCGCCCACTACCTGCACATCACCGGCACCCTCGCGACCGCGGCTGCGGCCGGTGTCGTCCTGGACTCCGAGCGCGTCGACGGCATCATCGCCCACGACGTCGTCCCCGCCCTCGACTACTCGGAACTGGGACTTGACCGGGCGCTGAGCGACTGGCGGTGGCTGTCGATGATGTTCAACCGCGTCAACCGCTCCATGGGCCAGCGCGACCTCTACCCGTTCACCCTGACGGGACCGGTCGTTGACAAGCTCGCGTTCGTTCACCGGCTCGTGGGTGCCGCCGGGTCCACGGCCTCCTGAGGTCGTGCATCCCGACCGAGCCTGCTGTGGTCGATCAGGATCAGGCGTCAGCGGTAAGTTAGCGGCAGACGCCCGAACCGGGCTGACAGTGCCAGATACTCGGCGAACGTCAGTGGCTCCCTGACCGGCGGCGCGGCGATTCCGCTGAGGTCCGCCTCCGTCCACAAGCACACGCTCACCTCGACTCGTTCGGCGGCCCGTCGGAGCGGCCGGGAGATTCGATCCCAAACAGCGTGAGTCGCAGGTTCGTCTCCGCTCGGTGGGCGCGTCGCAGGTGCGCTTCCACGACCTCCGCCACATCGCGCAGGTGTACGCTGCCGAGGCCGGAGCGACCGGCGACCACGGTCAGGTGGACCGGCAGGTCGGTGACGTCCTCGGGCGCCCAATTGACGATGTCGTCCCCCCACGCCACGAGGTCCGCGGGGGCACCGACACGAAGCACGCCGCCGTCGCCGCTATCGACCCGGGCGGCGTTAGCGGTGTAGCCGGTCAGGGTGTCGATACCGGTGAGCGCGCGGCTAGTGCCGAGTGGGCGGTGGTCCTCGACGTCTGGTGCGTAGCGGCGCTGGGCGGCGAAGAAACCCATCCGCGGGTCGAATGGCGCGACGGGCCAATCGGACCCAAGGACGAGTTGGCCCCCGTGGCATTGATGTCTCCGGAAGGCATCGCGTGCGAGCCCGTCCGAGGAAGTCGCAGTAGATCCCGAACCCCAGCAGCCCCGTCCACTCGGTTTCCCATCTGGCGTCAGTCCGCGATAGGGGTGGACGGTAGTCTCGGCCCGTGGCCAAGGAGGGGCTTGGCCCCGCAGTAGACGCCGACGTCGGGCGCAGTGCGGTGCTGGCCAGGGCCCAGTGGCTTGTCACTGTGATGGGCGGCCATCCGGTTCGGCGCGAGCAGGCGCTTGCGGTGGTCAACGGGGCGTTCGGGGATGCCCTGGTCCTCCAGGGGTCGTCGTTGGCGATCCCGATGACGTTGCGGTCGGCAACGCAGGTGCTGACCCTGGAGCGCGACGCCCTGGCCGACGCGCTCCCAGCGGCGACCAGCCGGATCGCGCTGTTCGTGCACGGGCTGATGTCGACGGAGTCGGTGTGGGGTTTCCTCGGTGATCCGGCCACGACTTACGGCAGTCGGCTCGCCCTAGACCACGCAGTCACACCCGTGTATCTGCGCTACAACACCGGCCGGCACATCTCGACCAACGGGCGGGAGTTGGCCGGGCTGTTGCACCGCCTCGTCGCCGTCTGGCCGGTGCGAGTCCGCGACATCACGCTCATCGGCCACAGCATGGGCGGCCTGGTGATCAGGTCGGCCTGCCACTACGCGTCCGCCACCCGAACCCGGCGTGGTCTCGGCTTGTTTCGCAGGTCGTGGAAGTCCAGGGTCCGCCGGGTGGTGCTCATCGGTGTTCCGAACACCGGTGCGCCGCTGGAGGTTGTCGTCTACCAAGCCACCGCCGCCCTGCGGGCCCTGCCGATCCCCGCGACTCGCCTGGTCGGTCTCGGCTTGGATGCGCGCAGCGTGGGGATCAAGGATCTGGGGTTCGGTGCGATCACCGACGAGGACTGGCGGGAAGAGAGTTCCGCCGCCGGCGATAGACCGATGTCGCACGGCGTCGTCCCACTGCGGCGGGCGGACTATTTGATCGTCGCTGGCAGCGTCACGACCGACCCCGACCA
>DATCCY010000060.1:0-23161 GCA_036510975.1 Candidatus Nanopelagicales bacterium | reverse complement strand
GGCCGCGTTGCCGATCACGCTCCGAAGCCATGCTGAGGGAGTCCGTCGACCTCCGGGGTCTGGCGCGCGCCAAAGGGGGCACTCACATGATCACTCGCATCCGCACCGCCCTACGCCACGACGAGGGCGCGTCGGCCGTGGAGTACGGACTGCTCGTCGCCGCCATCGCGGCCGTCATCGTGGGAGTCGTCTTCTTGCTCGGCGGGAAGGTCAGCTCCACGTTCGCGCAGACCTGCTCGGGCATCGGTAGCGGCACCTGCTGACTCCCAGACGTTCGACGACCCCGCGCCGAGGGGCCAGGGGCGGGGTCGTCGACGTCAGGCTAGATGCCGTGAGTCGAGAACACCTAGCGGACCTTCACCTCGAACCGCAGGATGAGCGCCGTTCCCGCCGGGGTCTGCATCGTCTGCGGCGGCTTGTCGAGCACCCGGCCCCGCATCGTCGACCAGGACGAGATCGGCTCGCGGACGCTCTGGACCGTCTCGCCGTCACGCGGTCCACCGACGAAGACGTAGGGCCATGCCGCCAGGCTAGGAACGCAGGCGGGGCCGATGGTCAGTCTCCAGGGCGAATCTTGACCTCGGCCCCCTGCATCTACCAGCCGCGCGCCTTCCACTCCTCGAGGTGCGGCCTCTCCTCGCCGAGCGTGGTGTCCTTCCCGTGTCCGGGATAGATCCACGTCTCGTCAGGCAGCCGATCAAAGAGCTTCGAGCGGACGCCTCCGTAGAGCGATGCGAACCCCTCCGGAGTTGTGGTCCGTCCAATGCCACCCGGGAACAGGCAGTCGCCGGTGAACAGGTGGGGGGCGCCCGTGGGGTCGTCGTAGAGGAGCGCGATGGATCCGGGCGTGTGCCCCACGAGGTGGATCGCGGTGAGCACGACGTTGCCGACCCGGACGATGCCGCCGTCGGGGACGGTCTCGTCGATCGTGGCGTCGATCATCGAGACGTCGTCGGCGTGGGCGAGGGTCCGTGCCCCCGTCGCGGCGACGACGGCCGCGAGCCCCTGCCAGTGGTCGTGGTGGCCGTGGGTGGTGACCACGGCGGTGATGCCGTCGTCGCCGATCATCTCGAGCAGGCGGTCGGGCTCGTCGGCCGCGTCCACGAGGACCTGCTCGCCCGTCTCGGCGCAGCGCAGCAGGTAGCAGTTGTTCTCGTATGGACCGACGGCCAGCTTCGAGATCGTGAGGTCGGGCAGCTCGCGGACGTCTGCGCGGCCGCCGACGGTCACGTTTCCGGTATAGGTCACGGCGCGATCATCCACCGTCGTGCCGCCGGCTCACCAGGGCGGGGGCTGCCCGGGTTCCGAGCCGTCGAGGCGCCGGACGGTGTGGCCGCTGCCACGCCCGAGCCGCCAGGCGAGCACGTCCGCCGGTTCGCCCACCACGTCGACCGCGCCGGACCTCCCGTGCACGAAGAGCAGGGTCCGCTCAACGAAGTCGGCGGGCCAGTCCGCGGCGGCGTACCCGAGGTCGAGGTCGACGTGGTGGATCTCCAGCTCGCGTCGGCGCGCGGCGGGGAGCGTCCCGGCCGGGGTGTCCGGCACCGCTTCGGGGCGTGGCGGACCGAACACGAGCAGCCGGTCCAGGTGCTCGCCCGCGAGTCCGTCGAGCCGTTCGAGGGCATCGCGCAGCCGAGCCGCGCTCGTCGCGACGTCGTAGGCGAGGGCGTCGGCCGATCGACCGGCGCCGGACTCGATCTCGGCGTTGCGGGCCTCGGCGGAGGCGTACATGGGGGTGGGCACACCGGTGGCGGCCCACGCGACCAGCCGGACCATGCCGTCCGCGTTGCGGGCGAGGTGCGTGAGCACATGGCCGACGCTCCACCCCGGGAGTAACGACGGACGACGCGCGGCGTCGTCGTCGAGGCCCTCGAGCGTGCCCATGAGGCGGTCGGTGGACTGCTGGAGCGCCACCAGGTCCGCGGCGAGGGCGTCGGGCACGTGCCGACGGTACGCCGTGAGCGTGACGTCGGCTCCGGGAATGTGGTTGTCGGTGCCCCTCGTTAGCCTGGGACCCGGCCGCCGCTCCGGCGTCGGCCGGTCTTCTCGGGCGCGCCACCGCGCCGCCCGCGCCCCACTCGAGAAATGGACCCGGTGTGGCCGATCGCCTCGTCGTCCGCGGCGCCCGCGAGCACAACCTCAAGGACGTCTCCCTCGATCTCCCGCGCGACGCGATGATCGTGTTCACCGGCCTGTCCGGCTCCGGGAAGTCCTCGCTCGCGTTCGACACGATCTTCGCCGAGGGTCAGCGCCGATACGTCGAGAGCTTGTCGGCGTACGCGCGCCAGTTCCTCGGGCAGATGGACAAGCCCGACGTCGACTTCATCGAGGGCCTCTCGCCCGCCGTGTCCATCGACCAGAAGTCCACGAGCCGCAACCCACGGTCCACCGTGGGCACGATCACAGAGGTCTACGACTACCTCCGCCTGCTGTATGCCCGCGCTGGCCGCCCGCACTGCCCCGTATGCGGCCGCGACATCGCGCGTCAGAGCCCGCAGCAGATCGTCGACCGGATCCTCGAGCTCGAGTCCGGAGCGCGCTTCCAGGTCCTGGCGCCGGTCATCCGCGAGCGCAAGGGGGAGTACGCCGACCTCTTCCGCCAGCTGCAGACCCAGGGCTTCTCCCGCGCCCGGGTCGACGGCGTCGTGCACTCGTTGGCCGATCCGCCCACGCTCAAGAAGCAGGAGAAGCACACCATCGAGGTGGTCGTGGACCGCCTGACCGTCAAGGCCGACGCCAAGCGACGGCTCACCGACTCCATCGAGACGGCCCTCCGGCTCTCGAGCGGCCTGGTGACCCTCGACTTCGTCGACCTTGCCGAGGACGACCCGCACCGCGAGCGGATGTTCTCCGAGCACCTCGCCTGCCTCTACGACGACCTCTCGTTCGAGGAGCTCGAGCCGCGCTCGTTCTCCTTCAACTCTCCGTTCGGCGCCTGTCCCGAGTGCACGGGGCTCGGGACCCGGATGGAGGTCGACCCGGAGCTCATCGTGAGCGACCCGTCGATGACTCTCGCCGAGGGTGCCATCGGCCCCTGGTCGAGCGGGCACATCAGCGACTACTTCGAGCGGCTCCTCGCGGCTCTCGGCGACGAGCTGGGCTTCACCCTCGACGACACCTGGGAGTCGCTGTCGGCCAAGGCCAGGAGGGCGATCCTGGCGGGCCACTCGACCCAGGTGCACGTGCGCTACAAGAACCGGTACGGCCGCGAGCGCAGCTACCACACGGCGTTCGAGGGCGTCATCCCCTACGTCCAGCGCCGTCACGCCGAGGCCGACAGCGAGACCAGCCGGGAGCGCTTCGAGGGCTACATGCGCGAGGTCCCGTGCCCGGTCTGCGACGGCACGCGCCTCAAGCCGATCAGCCTGGCCGTCACCCTCGGCGGGAAGTCGATCGCGGCCGTGGCCGCACTGCCCATCGGCGACTGCGCCGTGTTCCTCTCCGGGCTCGACCTCTCACCGCGCGAGAAGCAGATCGCCGAGCGGGTTCTCAAGGAGGTCAACGAGCGGCTCCGGTTCCTCGTCGACGTCGGCCTGGACTACCTCACCCTCGACCGGGCCGCCGGCACCCTCGCGGGTGGAGAGGCCCAGCGCATCAGGCTCGCCACCCAGATCGGGTCCGGCCTCGTCGGGGTGCTCTACGTCCTGGACGAGCCCAGCATCGGCCTGCACCAGCGCGACAACCGCCGCCTGATCGAGACCCTGGTGCGCCTGCGCGACCTCGGCAACACCCTCATCGTGGTCGAGCACGACGAGGACACCATCCGGCAGGCCGACTGGGTCGTCGACATCGGGCCCGGGGCCGGCGAGCACGGGGGACAGGTGCTCGTGTCGGGAACGGTGGAGGACCTCCTCGCGCACCCCGACTCGATGACCGGCGCCTACCTCTCGGGCCGACGTCGCATCGAGATCCCCGCCGTACGCCGGCCGGTCACCCCCGGTCGCGAGCTCGTGGTCGAGGGCGCGCGCGAGCACAACCTCAAGGACGTCGACGTCACGTTCCCGCTCGGCTGCTTCGTCGCCATCACCGGCGTGAGCGGCTCGGGCAAGTCGACCCTGGTCAACGACATCCTCTACACGACGCTGGCTCGCGAGCTCAACGGCGCCCGGTCGGTCCCGGGTCGCCACCGGCGGGTCCGCGGGCTCGAGCACCTCGACAAGGTCGTCCACGTCGACCAGAGCGCGATCGGTCGCACACCGCGGTCCAACCCGGCCACCTACACCGGGGTCTTCGACCACGTCCGCAAGCTCTTCTCGGAGACGCCCGAGGCCAAGATGCGCGGCTACCTGCAGGGTCGTTTCTCGTTCAACGTCAAGGGCGGCCGCTGCGAGGCGTGCGCCGGCGACGGCACCATCAAGATCGAGATGAACTTCCTGCCCGACGTCTACGTCCCCTGCGAGGTCTGCCACGGCGCCCGCTACAACCGCGAGACGCTCGAGGTGCACTACAAGGGCAAGACCATCGCCGAGGTTCTCGACATGCCGATCGAGGAGGCGCTCGAGTTCTTCGAGGCCGTCCCGCCGATCGCCCGGCACCTGCGCACGCTGGTCGAGGTCGGCCTCGGCTATGTCCGGCTGGGGCAGCCGGCGACCACGCTGTCCGGCGGCGAGGCCCAGCGCGTCAAGCTCGCCAGCGAACTGCAGAAGCGTTCCACCGGTCGCACGGTCTACGTCCTCGACGAGCCCACCACCGGTCTGCACTTCGAGGACATCCGCAAGCTGCTCGGCGTCCTGCACTCGCTGGTCGACAAGGGCAACTCGGTTCTCGTCATCGAGCACAACCTCGACGTCATCAAGACCGCCGACTGGGTCGTCGACATGGGCCCGGAGGGCGGCAACAAGGGCGGGACGGTCGTGGCGACGGGGACTCCGGAGGATGTCGCAGCGGTCGCGGCCAGCCACACGGGCACCTTCCTGCGCGAGATCCTGGGGAGCGCCCCGGCACCTGCGGCCCGGTCGCGGAGCGCCGCGAAGGCACCGGCCAAGGCCTCGGGCAAGCCCGTCACCGCGGCGCCCGCGACGACGCCGGCGGCGCGTGCGCCCCGCAAGAAGGCCGGTGCCGCGTGACCTCTAGCGTGGGGCCGACCCGAGGAGGCGGCATGACCCTGACCGAGACCACGCCCGAGACGACGCAGCCCACCGGGCCCAGCCGTCGCCAGGTCCTCGTGACCGGCAGCGTGGTCGCCGCCGCGGTCGCGCTGACCACGGCCTGTGGGTCCACCACCACGACCGACGGGGGCGACCGGGGGTCCTCCGGCGCCGGATCCTCAGGGTCCGGGTCGACCGTCGCGACGACCGACGTGCCTGTCGGCGGGGGCGTCGTCCTGGAGGCCAGGCAGGTCGTGATCACCCAACCCACCGCCGGCACGTTCAAGGCGTTCAGCGCGGTGTGCACGCACGAGGGCTGCATCGTGTCCGACGTGGCGAACGGCACGATCACCTGCCAGTGCCACGGGGGTCAGTTCTCCGCGTCCGATGGCTCGGTGCAAGGCGGCCCGCCGCCCGCACCGCTGGCCGAGGTCGCCATCACCGTGTCCGGCACCACGATCACGCTGGCCTGACGGGGGCTCGACGCGCCCGTGGCGGACCCTGCGACCTACCGACCCGCGCCCGGGGAGATCCCTGACTCTCCCGGCGTCTACCGGTTCCGTGACCCGCACGGGCGGGTCGTCTACGTCGGCAAGGCCAAGAGCCTGCGCAGCCGGCTCTCGTCGTACTTCCAGGACCTCAGCGCGCTGCACCCGCGCACCCAGGCGATGGTCACCACGGCGTCGTCGGTCGACTGGGTGACCGTCGGCACCGAGGTCGAGGCGCTGCAGCTCGAGTACTCCTGGATCAAGGAGTACGACCCCCGCTTCAACGTCCGCTACCGCGACGACAAGAGCTACCCCTACCTCGCCGTCACCCTCGACGAGGAGTTCCCGCGCATCACCGTGATGCGCGGAGCCAAGCGCAAGGGCGTCCGCTACTTCGGCCCGTACGCCCACGCCTGGGCCATCCGGGAGACGGTCGACCTCCTGCTGCGACCCTTCCCGGCACGCACGTGCAGCACCGGCGTCTTCAAGCGCCACGGCCAGATCGGGCGCCCCTGCCTGCTCGGCTACATCGGCAAGTGCTCCGCACCGTGCGTCGGGCGGGTGTCCGCGGCTGAGCACCGACGCATCGTCGAGGACTTCTGCGCGTTCCTGTCTGGCCAGACGGCGGCGTACACCAAGCGGATCGAGCGGGAGATGAGGGCCGCGGCCGCCGAGCTCGACTACGAGCGCGCGGCACGGCTGCGCGACGACCTGAGGGCCCTCGAAAGGGCGCTGGAGAAGAACGCGATCGTCCTGGGGGACGGCACCGACGCCGACGTCGTCGGGATCAGCGAGGACGAGCTCGAGGCGGCCGTCCAGGTGTTCCACGTCCGCGGCGGACGCGTGCGTGGCCAGCGCGGGTTCGTCGTCGAGAAGGTCGAGGACGTCACGACCGCCGACCTCGTCGAGCACCTGGTCCAGCAGCTCTACGGCGACCAGCCGTCGGACGGCGTGCCGCGCGAGCTGCTCGTGCCCGAGCTGCCCACGGACCTCGAGAGCACCGTCACCTGGCTCAGCGAGCTGCGCGGGTCGCACGTCGATCTCCGGGTTCCGCAGCGCGGCGACAAGCGGGATCTCCTGGAGACCGTGACGCGCAACGCCGCCCAGGCCCTGGTTCTGCACAAGACCCGCCGTGCCGGTGACCTCACCTCCCGCAGCCGGGCCCTCGAGGAGCTGCAGGAGGCGCTCGGCCTGCCCGAGGCGCCGCTGCGCATCGAGTGCGTCGACGTCAGCCACCTGCAGGGCACCGACGTCGTGGCGAGCCTGGTCGTCTTCGAGGACGGCCTGGCGCGCAAGTCGGAGTACCGCCGGTTCGCGATCCGGGGGAGCGAGGACGGCATCAGCGACGACACCCGGTCCATCGCCGAGGTCGTCACCCGGCGCTTCCGGCGGCTGCTCGAGGAGCAGGTCGACCTCACCGGCGACGACCCGACGCCGGGCATCGACCCCACCACCGGACGGCCGAGGAAGTTCGCCTACCCGCCGCAGCTCTTCGTCGTCGACGGCGGCCAGCCGCAGGTCGAGGCCGCACAGGCGGCGCTGTCCGAGCTCGGGGTGCACGACGTCGCCATCGTGGGTCTGGCCAAGCGGCTCGAGGAGGTGTGGCTGCCGGGAGACCCCGACCCGGTCATCCTGCCGCGCTCGAGCGAGGGCCTCTACCTCCTGCAGCGGGCGCGCGACGAGGCCCACCGGTTCGCCATCAGCTACCAGCGCCAGAAGCGCGGCAAGCGGATGGTCGAGAGCATCCTCGACGACGTCCCCGGTCTCGGCGAGGCGCGCAAGAAGGCGGTCCTGCGCCAGTTCGGCTCGCTCAAGCGGCTGCGGGCGGCCACCGTCGAGGAGCTCTCGTCGGTCCCCGGCATCGGACCGACGGTCGCGCAGGCCGTCGTCGACGCGCTGGCGGCCAGCGCGCCGGCCCCGGCCGTCAACACCGCCACCGGCGAGATCGTCGAGTAGCGCGGCTGACCCGGCCGGTGCGCCTCCCTGGGTCACCGTGGCGCCACGCGCGCGTCACCTCGGTCTGCCACGATGGGCCGACCGGCTCCATGACCGACGGAGGAGAGCGAGAGTGACCGAGGAGAGCTTCGAGCTCGTGCTCGTCACAGGCATGTCCGGTGCCGGGCGCTCGACCGCCGCCCGGGCGCTGGAGGACCTCGGCTGGTTCGTGGTCGACAACCTGCCTCCGTCGCTGCTGACGCAAGCGATCGCGGAGATCCAGTCCGACGTCGACGACGCACGGCTCGCCGTGGTGGTCGACGTCCGCGGCGGGAAGATCTTCGACGACCTCGCCGACAGCCTCCAGCGCGTGCTCGACGACGGCATCGACCTGCGGGTCCTCTTCCTCGAGGCCGGCGACAACGTGCTCGTCCGCCGGTTCGAGAGCAGCCGTCGCCCGCACCCGCTCCAGGGGGCCGGCGGCATCCTGGACGGGCTGGTCCGTGAGCGCGAGCTGCTCGGCGACCTGCGCGCGAGGGCCGACCTCGTCATCGACACCTCGAACCTCAACGTGCACGACCTGCGCCGCAAGGTCGACGCCGCCTTCGGCGGGAACGACCGCGTGCGGCTGCGCGCGACCGTGATGTCCTTCGGCTTCAAGTACGGCCTCCCGCTCGACGCCGACATCGTCAACGACGTGCGCTTCCTGCCCAACCCCTACTGGGTGCCGGGGCTCCGCGACCTCACCGGTCTCGACCACACGGTGAGCGACTTCGTGACCGGGATGCCCGAAGCGCGTGAGTTCCTGGACCGCATGGCGGCCATGGTCGACCTCGTGTCCGACGGCTACCTGCGCGAGGGCAAGCGCTACGTGACCGTGGGCATCGGGTGCACCGGAGGCAAGCACCGCAGCGTCGCCATGGCCGAGAACCTCGCCGCGCGGCTCGTCAAGGTCGGTGTCGAGGTGCTCGTCGTCCATCGCGACCTGGGTCGCGAGTGACCACGGGCGCACCACCACGACGCGCTCCCGCCGGCCCACGCTCGACCGGCGTGCGCGTCGTGGCCCTGGGCGGAGGCCACGGACTCTCCGCCACGCTGCGCGCGCTGCGCCGCGTCACCGACGACGTCACCGCCGTCGTCGCGGTCTCCGACGACGGAGGCTCGAGCGGGCGGCTGCGCCGGGAGTTCGGCGTCGTGCCCCCGGGCGACCTGCGGATGGCGCTCGCGGCGCTGTGCGGCGACGACACCTGGGGCCGCACCTGGAGCAGGGTGGTGCAGCACCGGTTCGCCGGTGCCGGCGACCTCGCCGGGCACTCGCTCGGCAACCTGCTCATCACCGCGCTGTGGGAGGAGACCGGCGACATCGTCACCGGTCTCGACTGGGTGGGGGCGCTGCTCGGCGCCCACGGACGCGTCCTCCCCGTGGCCGTCCAGCCGCTGCAGGTCGTCGCCGACGTCGCCGGGCTGCACCCGGAGGACGCGTCGATCGTCGAGCGGGTCATGGGCCAGGTCCAGGTTGCGACCACCCGCGGGGAGGTCGTGGGCCTGCACCTCGAGCCGTCGGACGCCGTCGCCTGCCCGGCCGCCGTCGAGGCCATCGCCGACGCCGAGGCCATCGTGCTCGGCCCGGGATCGTGGTTCACGAGCGTCCTGGCACCGCTGCAGGTGCGCGGCGTCGGGGACGCCGTCTGCGGAGCGGCCGGTCGGGTTGTCGTGGTCCTCAACCTCGCGCCCCAGCCGGGGGAGACGAGCGGCTTCTCCCCGCAGCGTCACCTGGAGGTCCTCGCCGCCCAGATGCCGCTGCTGCGGGTCGACACGGTCCTGGCCGACCCCGAGCACGTCGAGGACGTCGACGCGCTCGCGTCCGCCTCGGCCGCCCTCGGCGCTCGGCTCGCGCTGGCACCTGTCGCCAGCCGTGACGGGTCTCCGCGCCACGACGTCGACCTGCTCGCCTCCGCGCTCGGCGGGGTGCTCGCCCCCTGAGCGCCGGACCCGTGCGGTCGCGACCGGCTCCGCGGATCGGCCGCCCGTGTTCGAGGGTTGTTGACCCGAGTGGCAGGATGCGGCGCATGGCGATGACGGCAGCGGTGAAGGATGAACTGGCACGCCTGAAGATCACCAAGCCCTGCTGCCGCAAGGCCGAGGTCTCGGCGATCCTGCGCTTCGCCTCGGGCCTGCACATCGTCGGCGGGAAGATCGTGATCGAGGCCGACCTCGACACAGCCGCCGCGGCCCGGCGGCTCCGCAAGGACATCGCGGAGGTCTTCGGCCACTCCAGCGAGATGACCGTCGTGCACCCTGGTGGACTGCGCAAGGGCAACCGCTACCTCGTGCGGGTCCACCACGAGGGTGAGCAGCTCGCGCGTCAGACCGGCCTGGTGGACGCGAGCGGTCGCCCGGCGCGCGGCCTCCCGACCGCGATCGTCAACGGTTCGCGGTGCGACTCCGAGGCGGCGTGGAGGGGTGCCTTCCTCGCACACGGCTCGCTCACCGAGCCCGGTCGCTCCTCCGCCCTCGAGGTCACCTGCCCGGGACCCGAGGCCGCCCTGGCGCTGTCCGGTGCCGCGCGCCGGCTCGGAATCGCGGCGAAGCCCCGCGAGGTGCGCGGCGTGGACCGCGTGGTGATCCGTGACGGCGACGCCATCGCGGCCCTGCTGACCCGCCTCGGCGCGCACGAGTCCGTCCTCGCGTGGGAGGAGCGGCGGATGCGCCGCGAGGTGCGGGCCACCGCCAACCGCCTGGCGAACTTCGACGACGCCAACCTCCGTCGCTCCGCGCGCGCCGCGGTCGCCGCCGGGGCCCGGGTGACCCGTGCGCTCGAGATCCTCGGGGACGAGGTCCCTGAGCACCTCGCCGAGGCGGGTCGTCTGCGCATGGAGCACCAGCAGGCCTCACTCGAGGAGCTGGGCGCGCTCGCGGACCCACCCATGACCAAGGACGCCATCGCCGGCCGGATCCGCCGGCTGCTGGCGCTCGCGGACAAGCGCGCGGGGGAGCTCGGCATCCCCGACACCGAGGCGGGCATCCCCGCCGATCTCGTCGACGCCGACTGAGCCCGCACCGGCCGCGAGCGAGGTGTGGGCCTGCTCACGAGTGCACCCGCAGCCAGCAAGCGGTTGCACGATTCCGATAGGGTCGGAGACGCCACGCGGGCACGTCACGTGCCCCGCGACCGAAGGGCCGGCAACGATGCCGGCTGCCGACTCGTGACTCAAGACGAGGACTGAACATCGTGACCGTTCGTGTGGGCATCAATGGCTTTGGCCGTATCGGCCGCAACTACTACCGTGCGCTGCTGGCGCAGGGCGCCGACGTCGAGATCGTCGCCGTGAACGACCTGACCGACAACGCCACCCTGGCGCACCTGCTCAAGTACGACAGCATCCTCGGCCGCCTCGGGGCCGACGTGAAGGCCACCGAGGACGCGATCCTGGTCGGCGACAAGAAGATCGTGGCGCTCGCCGAGCGCGACCCCGCGAAGCTCCCCTGGGGCGACCTCGGCGTCGACGTCGTCATCGAGTCGACCGGCTTCTTCACCGACGCATCCAAGGCGCGCGGCCACATCGAGGGCGGGGCCAAGAAGGTCATCATCTCGGCACCGGCCAAGGGCGAGGACGCCACGATCGTCATGGGTGTCAACCATGACATCTATGACCCGGCCAACCACAGCATCATCAGCAACGCCTCGTGCACCACGAACTGCCTCGCGCCGATGGCCAAGGTCATCAACGACTCGTTCGGCATCGAGAGCGGCCTGATGACGACGATCCACGCGTACACCAACGACCAGGTCATCCTCGACTACCCCCACAAGGACCTGCGTCGCGCTCGTGCCGCCGCCATCAACATGATCCCGACCAGCACCGGTGCAGCCAAGGCGATCGGCCTGGCCCTGCCCGAGCTCAAGGGCAAGCTCGACGGCTACGCCATGCGCGTCCCGGTCCCGACCGGGTCTGCAACCGACCTGACGGTCACGCTGACCCGTGAGGCTTCGGCCGAGGAGATCAACGCGGCGATCAAGGCTGCCGCAGAGGGTCCGCTCAAGGGCGTCCTCGAGTACACCGAGGACCCGATCGTCTCCACCGACATCGTGACCAACCCGGCCTCGTGCATCTTCGACGCGGGCATCACCAAGGTCCTCGGCAACACCGCCAAGGTCCTCGGCTGGTACGACAACGAGTGGGGCTACAGCAACCGCCTCGTGGACCTGACCGCGTTCGTCGGCAAGTCTCTGTAAGGCGCCGTCGTGCACACGATCGACGACCTCGACGTCGCCGGTCGCCGCGTCCTCGTGCGGGCGGACTTCAACGTCCCGCTCGAGGACGCCGGTGACGGCACCCGTCGCATCACCGACGACGGTCGCATCCGCGCTGCGCTCCCGACCATCGAGTCGCTGCGTTCGCGGGGCGCCCGCGTCATCCTCGTGGCGCACCTCGGCCGCCCCAAGGGCGAGGCGAAGCCGGAGCTGTCGCTGGCCCCGGTCGCCCAGCGGCTCGCCGAGCTGCTGCACGTGCCCGTGGCCCTGGCCGGCGACGTCACGGGGCCCTCGGCCCAGGCGATCGTCGCCGACATGGCCGACGGTGACGTCGTCCTGCTCGAGAACGTCCGCTACGACGCCCGAGAGACGAGCAAGGATCCCGCCGAACGGGCGGCCCTGGCCGCCGAGCTCGCGTCGCTCGCCGACCTCTTCGTGAGCGACGGCTTCGGCGTCGTGCACCGGGAGCAGGCGAGCGTCACCGACGTCGCGCGGCTCCTGCCGCACGCTGCCGGCCGTCTCGTGCTCTCCGAGGTCGAGGTGTTCCGCAAGGTCCTCGGCGACCCGGACCGCCCGTACGCCGTCGTCCTCGGTGGTTCCAAGGTCAGCGACAAGCTCGGCGTGATCGAGAACCTACTCGGCTCGGTCGACCGGCTCCTCGTCGGCGGCGGCATGTGCTTCACCTTCCTCGCCGCGCAGGGCAAGGGCGTCGGCTCGTCCTTGCTCGAGGCCGACCAGATCGAGACCGTGAAGGGCCTCATCGCGACCGCCGAGGCACGCGGCGTGGAGCTGGTGCTCCCCGTCGACGTCATCGTCGCCACCGCGTTCTCGGCCGACGCCGAGCACAAGGACGTCACGGTCGACGACATCGAGGACGGCTGGATGGGGCTCGACATCGGCCCGAACAGCCGCGCGTTGTTCGCCGACCGGCTCGCCGACGCGAAGACGGTCGTGTGGAACGGCCCGATGGGCGTCTTCGAGATGGCTCCCTACGCCGAGGGCACCCGCGCGGTGGCCGAGGCGATCACCCGTGTCGACGGCCTCACGGTGGTCGGCGGTGGCGACTCCGCCGCCGCGGTCCGCCTGCTCGGGATCGACGAGTCCGGCTTCTCCCACATCTCGACGGGTGGAGGTGCGTCCCTGGAGTTCCTCGAGGGCCGGACCCTGCCCGGCATCGCAGTCCTGGAGGACTGACCATGGCCGCTGGCCGCCTCCCGCTCATGGCGGGCAACTGGAAGATGAACCTCAACCACCTCGAGGCCATCGCCGTCGTGCAGAAGCTCGCCTTCGCACTCAACGAGGCCGACCTCGAGGCCTGCGAGGTGGCGGTTCTCCCGCCCTTCACCGACATCCGTTCGGTGCAGACGCTCATCGACGCCGACAAGCTCGACCTGCGCTACGGCGCGCAGGACCTGTCCGCGCAGGACAAGGGCGCCTACACCGGCGAGATCAGCGGGGCGATGCTCGCCAAGCTGGGCTGCACCTACGTCGCCGTAGGCCACAGCGAGCGCCGCGAGTACCACGCCGAGACCGACGAGGTCGTCAACGCGAAGGTCCAGGCCGCCTACCGCAATGCGCTCACGCCGATCCTCTGCGTCGGCGAGGTGCTCGAGATCCGCAAGGCCGGCACGCACATCGAGCACACCCTGGCTCAGCTCGACGGCGCGCTCGCGGGCCTGCCGGCGGACAAGGCGCGCTCGATCGTGATCGCCTACGAGCCCGTGTGGGCCATCGGCACCGGTGAGGTGGCCACGCCGGAGGACGCCCAGGAGGTGTGCGCCGCGATCCGGACCCGTCTGGCGGAGCTCTACTCCGGCGACCTGGCCGACGGCGTCCGGGTCCTCTACGGCGGCTCCGTGAAGGCCTCGAACGTGGCCGCGATCATGGCCAAGCCCGACGTCGACGGGGCCCTCGTCGGCGGTGCGAGCCTCGACCCCGACGAGTTCGTGGCCATCTGCCGCTTCCGCCTGCACCCCGCAGACGAGTCCTGACCCGTACGTCGTCGCACCGCTCCGGCATGCCCCGGGGCGGTGCGCCGACGTTCGCTGGTGCTCGTCACGTATCCTGACCTGACGCGCCGGGCTCCCGGCGCGCCCCGAGGAGAGTGAACACCGTCGTGGTCGTCCTGTTCGAGATCCTGCTGATGATCGTCAGCGGCCTGCTGATCCTGCTCGTGCTCCTGCACAAGGGGAAGGGCGGGGGTCTCTCCGACATGTTCGGCGGCGGCATCTCCTCGTCCTTCGGAGGGTCCAGCGCGGCCGAGCGCAACCTCGACCGGATCACCGTCGCCCTCGGGCTCGTGTGGGCCGCCCTCATCGTCGGCCTCGGCCTCCTGCTCAAGTCCTGAACGTCCCGTCCGTACGCGAGAGAGGCACCACCTGTGGCCAGTGGAAGCGCGATCCGGGGCAGCCGTGTCGGAGCCGGACCCATGGGCGAGGCCGAGCGCGGTGACGCCGCTCCCCGCCACCGCGTGACGTTCTACTGCGCGAACGACCACGAGACGCGGCCGAGCTTCGCCACCGAGGCCTCGGTGCCGGAGACCTGGGACTGTCCGCGCTGCGGGTTGCCCGCCGGGCGCGACAAGGACAACCCGCCTGCGGCCCCCAAGGTCGAGCCGTACAAGACCCACCTGGCCTACGTGAAGGAGCGGCGCAGCGACGCCGACGGCGAGGCCATCCTCAACGAGGCGCTCGCGAAGCTCCGCGACCAGTAGTCACGCACAGCGCTCGACGGCCCGCTCACAGTGTGAGCGGGCCGTCGGCGTCGTCACGGGCTGGCGAGGCGCCGCAGCTCGGGAGGCAGGGACGAGGCGGCCGCCTCGTCCAGGAGTGCGACGGTGCGATCGCGACCGCGGGCGCCGGCCCCCGGAACCTGCACCGGCCCCGCGTCGGACAGGGCCAGGCGCACGGCGTCGGCCTTGTCGCGGCCGGCGACGATGAGCCACACCTCGCGGGAGGCCTGCAGCGCAGGAAGGGTCAGCGAGACGCGCAGCGGCGGAGGTTTCGGGGACCCATGGACACCGACGACAGTGCGCTCGCGCTCATGGACCCCCGGGAGCTGCGGGAACAGGCTCGCGACGTGGGCGTCGGGACCGATCCCGAGCAGGCACACGTCGAACGACGGCAGCTCCGCATGGTCCTCGGGCCGCGCCCATCGCTGCAGCTCGCGGGCGTAGGCCGCGGCGGCCTCGTCGACGTCGAGGCCCGAGTCCGCCGACGGCATCGCATGCACGTGAGCCGGATCGAGGGGAACGTGGTCGAGGAGCGCCGCACGCGCCTGGAGCTCGTTGCGGTCAGGATCGGTCGAGGTCACGTAGCGGTCGTCGCCCCACCACACGTGCAGCCTCGGCCAGTCGATGCTGTCCCGGGACGCCGCCGCCTCGAGGGCGGCCAGGCAGGAGATCCCGATGTGCCCGCCGGTGAGGCACAGGTGCGCGTGCCGCCCGTCGGACTGCGCCTCGACCAGCGAGGTGACGAGGCGCGCGGCGATCGCGTCGGCGAGCTCTCCCGGGTCACGCGCGACGATGACCTCCGGGGTGCTCACGCGCCCCGCCCCCGTCGGCCGGTCGGTGCGGTCGTGGGCTTCGTGGCCGGCCGCTTCGCGGCGGGCTTCGCGCGCGAGGCACCGGCGGCCTTCGCGCCCTTGGCGGCAGGAACCGCAGCGGACCCGCGGTGGTCGGAGTGCGCAGCCCACGTGGCCAGCTGGGGCAGCGCCTGCAGCGTCTCGCCGTAGATCTCGTCCGGGTCCAGTCGGCGCAGCTCTTCGGCGATGAGAGCCTCGATCGTGCGCCGCTGCAACGGTGCCTCGCGGTCGGGGAAGCCGGGCCGGACCATGCGTGCGACCCTGCCGTCGGGACGCGTGATGGAGATGTCGCCTCGCTCGGTGTGCAGCACGACGCCGGTGAGCCCCGGACCGCGGCTGACGTGGACGTCGACCGGCACCGCAAGACCTCGCTGCATCCAGGCGGCCAGCAGCAGGGCGGACGGGTTGTTGCGCTGCGCGCTCACGCTCGCTCGCACGACCGTCTCGAAGGGCTCGTCGAGCGCCGAGGCCACAAGGGCGCGCCACGGGGTGATGCGGGTCCACGCCAGGTCCGTGTCGCCCGCGCGGTACGACGTACGGCGGACCTCGAGCGCGCGCACGGGCCGGGAGGCCGCTCCGGCGTCGGTGATACGCCGCTGCGCGAGCCGGCCGACCGGGTCGGCCGCGACGTCGTCCGGGGCGGTTCCCGGCCACCACACCACGACCGGCGCGTCGGGCACCAGGAGTGGCAGGACGACGGAGGACACGTGGTGGGAGAGCGGGCCGCGCAGCCGGAGCTCGGCGAGCTCGCCGAGGCCGTCCGCGCCGCCCACGGTGATCTCGGCATCGAGCCTGGCCGGGCCCCGCCCCGGACGCGGGATGGCCGTGAGGATGCGGCACGGGTGCTCGCGCGCGGCCTCCGCGGCCGCGCGGACCGCATCCGCCTGGGTCGCCTCGTCGGCGACGATGACCAGCGTCAGCACGCGTCCGACGGCGCTCGACCCCTGCCGGAACCGCTCGGCCGAGATCGCGGTGCCGACCTCGCTCGCGGTGGTGTCGTCCAGCCGGACGCTCATGGTCGCCTCCAGGCACGCCCGTCGCGGGCGAGCATCTCGTGCGAGGACGCAGGCCCCCAGGTGCCGGACTCGTACTGCTCGGGCTGCCCCCTGCTCGCCCAGTGCTCGAGGACGGGGTCGAGGATCTTCCAGCCGAGCTCGACCTCCTCGTGCCGCGGGAACAGCGGCGGGTCCCCGAGGAGCACGTCGAGGATCAGTCGCTCGTAGGCCTCCGGGCTCGACTCGGTGAAGGAATCGCCGTAGGCGAAGTCCATGTTGACGTCGCGGACCTCCATCTGGGTGCCCGGCACCTTCGAGCCGAAACGCATCGTGATGCCCTCGTCGGGCTGGATCCGGATCACGATGGAGTTCTGCCCGAGCTCCTCGGTGTCGGTCGCGCTGAAGGGCAGGTGCGGTGCGCGCTTGAACACGATCGCGAGCTCGGTGACCCGGCGTCCCAGCCGCTTGCCCGTGCGCAGGTAGAACGGCACGCCGGACCAGCGCCGGGTGTCGATTCCGAGGCGAACCGCGGCGAACGTCTCGGTCGTCGATGTGGGGGAGATGCCCTCCTCCTCGAGGAACCCCTGGACCTGCAGGCCGCCCTGCCAGCCGGCGGCGTACTGACCGCGCGAGGTGTGCAGGTCGAGGTCCTTCGGCAGCGTGAGCGCCGAGAGCACCTTCCCCTTCTCGACCCGTACGTCCTTCGCGAGGAAGGACAGCGGCTCCTCCATCGCGGTCAGCGCGAGAAGCTGGAGCAGGTGGTTCTGGATCACGTCGCGTGCTGCGCCGATGCCGTCGTAGTAGCCGGCGCGACCGGCGATCCCGATGTCCTCGGCCATCGTGATCTGCACGTGGTCGACGTAGTTGGAGTTCCAGATCGGCTCGAACAGCGTGTTGGCGAAGCGCAGCGCCAGCAGGTTCTGCACCGTCTCCTTGCCGAGGTAGTGGTCGATGCGGAACACGGTGCCCGAGGGGAAGACCTCGTTGATCGTGGCGTTCAGCTCGCGTGCGCTCTCCAGGTCGTGCCCGAACGGCTTCTCGATCACCACACGGCGCCAGGCCCCCTCGGCGGACACCGAGAGCCCGGACCGCTTCAGCTGCTGCACGACGTCACCGAAGAACTTCGGCGGGATCGACAGGTAGAAGGCGTGGTTGCCGCGCGTGCCGCGCACCCGGTCGAGGTCGAGCACCACCTGTGAGAGCTGGTCGAAGGCGCCCTCCTCGGAGAAGTCGCCGGCGACGAACCGGATCCCCTTGCAGAGCTCCTGCCAGACGTCCTCGCGGAACGGCGTACGGGCGTTCTCGCGGACCGAGTCGTGGACGATCTGCGCGAAGTCCTGGTCGGCCCAGTCGCGCCGCGCGAAGCCGACGAGCGCGAAGCCGGGCGGGAGGAGCCCGCGGTTGGCGAGGTCGTAGACCGCCGGCATGAGCTTCTTGCGGGCGAGGTCACCGGTCACGCCGAAGATCACCAGGCTGCAGGGCCCGGCGATCCGCGGCAGGCGTCGGTCGCGCGGGTCGCGGAGCGGGTTCGCGTCCGGCGCGAGGATCCGGGTGCGCACGCCGACGCCTCAGCGTCCGGCTGCGACGCGGGCGGCGTCGAGGGCCGTGCGCAGGCTCGCCAGCAGCTGCTCCCAGGCGACGACGAACTTCTCGACCCCCTCGTCCTCGAGCACCGTCACGACGTCGTCGAGGTCGATGCCGGCCGCGGTGAGCGCGTCGAGCGCGGCATGGGCGGCGGCGTACTCGGGGACGATCGTGTCGCCGGAGGTCTCGCCGTGGTCGCGCACGGCGTCGAGCGTGGCCTCGGGCATGGTGTTCACCACGTCGCGCGTCACGAGGTCGACGACGTAGCGGGTGTCGGAGTACGCCGGGTCCTTGACACCGGTCGAGGCCCAGAGCGGCCGCTGCACATGTGCCCCGTCGGCCGCGAGGGCACGCCACCGGTCGCTCGCCAGCATGTGGGAGAAGGCCTCGTGGGCCACCCGGGCGTTGGCGATGGCCGCCGTGCCGCGCAGCGGGGAGTCCGCCGGGAGCCGCCGGTCGACCTCGGTGTCGACCCGGCTGACGAAGAACGAGGCCACCGACTCGATCTCGGAGAGGTTGTGGCCGTTGGTGCGGGCCAGCTCGAGGCCGGCGAGCCAGGCGTCGAGCACCGCGCCGTAGCGCTTGACGGAGAAGATGAGGGTGACGTTGACGCTGATGCCCGCGCCGAGTGCCGCGGTGATCGCCGGGAGCCCCTCGACCGTGGCGGGGATCTTGATCAGGACGTTGGGCCGCTCGACCGACCAGTGCAGGGCCTTGGCCTCCGCGATCGTGGCCTCGGTGTCGCGCGCGAGCCGCGGGTCGACCTCGATGCTGACGCGACCGTCGACGCCACCCGTCGCCGTGTGCGTCCGGGCCAGGACGTCGCAGGCCCAGCGCACGTCGAACGCGGTGAGCGACCGGATGGCCTCACCGATGTCGACGCCGCGCAGCGCGAGGTCACGCACCTGGTCGGCGTACGCCGCGGCGCCCCCCACGATCGCCTTCTCGAAGATCGACGGGTTCGTCGTGACGCCGACGACGAAGGAGTCCGCCACCAGGTCGGCGAGGCCGCCGCTGGTGAGCCGCCCCCGGTCGAGGTCGTCGAGCCAGATCGACACTCCGGCGGCGGACAGGTCGGCAAGGCGGTCTGCGGTCATGACTCCGACCCTAGACCGGCTCGCTGTGCCCGTCCTCAGATAGCGGGTCGGTCACTGCTCCGGACCGCGGCGGGACGTCGGGACCTCGTGACACGGTCAGCTGGTGGCGGCGGCGATCGACTCGCGGGCGGCGGCGGCCACGGCGTCCGCGGTGATCCCGAACTCACGGAACAGCGTGGCCGCGTCGGCCGAGGCCCCGAAGTGCTCGAGGGAGACGGGGCGACCGTCGGTGCCGAGGTACTTCCACCAGCCCTGGGCGATCCCCGCCTCCACCGTCACGCGTGCCCGCACTGCCGACGGCAGGACCGACTCCCGGTAGGTCGCGTCCTGCCCCTCGAACCACTCGACGCACGGCATCGACACGACCCGGGCACCGATGCCGTCGGCCGCGAGCGTGTCGCGCGCCGCGAGCGCGAGCTGGATCTCGGACCCCGTGGCCACGATCAGGACGTCGGGAGAGCCGTCGGCCGCGTCCGCGAGGACGTAGCCGCCCCTCGCAGCGCCGGCGGCGGGGGAGACGACCGTGCGGTCGAGCGTCGGGAGGTTCTGGCGCGTGAGCGCGAGCCCGGTGGGCCGGCGACGTCGCAGGATCTCCCCCCACACGACGCTCGTCTCGTTCGCGTCGGCGGGTCGGACGACGTCGAGACCCGGGATCGCCCGCAACGCCCAGAGGTGCTCGACCGGCTGGTGGGTGGGGCCGTCCTCGCCGAGGCCGATCGAGTCGTGCGTCCACACGAACGTGACGCCCGTCTGCATGATCGCGGCGACGCGGACCGCGCCACGCATGTAGTCGCTGAAGACCAGGAACGTGCCACCGAAGGGGCGCAGCAGGGTCGACAGCGACATCCCGTTGAGTGCGGCACCCATGGCGTGCTCGCGGATGCCGAAGTGCAGGATCCGGCCGTACGGCGACTGGCTGGACCCGAACGGCGAGGTCGGCGAGACGACGGTCCCGGTCGGGAGGAACGACGGGGCGCCCTCGATCGTGGTGTTGTTGCTCTCCGCGAGGTCGGCGCTGCCGCCGACGAACTCGGGCAGAGCGGCGGCGATGGCCTGGATCACCTCGCCGCTGGCCTTGCGGGTCGCCACCGCCGTGCCTGACGGGAACTCCGGGAGCACGAGGTCGTCCGGGAGCGTCCCGGCGACCAGGCGGTCGAGGAGAGCGGCTCGCTGCGGGTTGGCCCCGCGCCAGGCGGCGTAGAGCTCGTCCCACGTCGCACGCGCCGCAGCGCCTCGGCTCTTGACCTCGCGGGCGTGGGCGAGGACGTCCTCGGCCACGACGAAGGACTCGGCCGGGTCGAAGCCGAGCAGCTGCTTCGTGGCAGCCACCTCATCGGCCCCGAGAGCGGAGCCGTGCGCCTTGAACGTGTTGCGCAGGTGCGGCGCCGGCCAGCCGATGACCGTCTCGAGCCGGATGAAGGACGGGCGCCCGGTCTCGGCACGGGCGGCCTCGAGCGCGGCGCCGAGGGCGAGGACGTCGACGCTGCCGTCGGGCAGGGCGTCGACGCTCTGAACATGCCACCCGTACGCCGCGTACCGCGCCCGCGCGTCCTCGCCGAAGGCGATCGCCGTGTCGTCCTCGATGGAGATCTTGTTGTCGTCCCAGACGACCGTGAGGTTGCCCAGGCGCTGGGTGCCGGCGAGGGATGAGGCCTCGGAGGTGATGCCCTCCTCGAGGTCGCCGTCGGAGGCGATCACCCACACGTGGTGGTCGAACGGGCTGGTCCCCGGCGCGGCGTCGGGGTCGAGCAGGCCGCGCTCGTAGCGCTGGCCCATCGCCATGCCGACCGCCGTCGAGAGGCCCTGGCCGAGCGGGCCGGTGGTCGTCTCGACCCCGCGGGTGTGGTGGCGCTCGGGGTGGCCCGGCGTGAGCGAGCCCCAGGTCCGGAACGACTGCAGGTCCGCGAGCTCGAGGCCGTAGCCGGACAGGAAGAGCTGGATGTAGAGGGTCAGCGACGAGTGACCGCACGAGAGCACGAACCGGTCGCGACCGAGCCAGTCCGGGTCGGACGGGTCCTGGGTGAGGAAGCGCTGGAACAGCAGGTAGGCCGCGGGAGCGAGGCTCATCGCCGTGCCGGGGTGGCCGTTGCCGACCTTCTGCACCGCGTCCGCCGCCAGGACGCGCGCGGTGTCGACCGCACGGGCGTCGAGCGCGGACCAGGTGGCGGGGTCGAACGGGGCGGGGGCGGTGGGTGAGGTCGTCACGATCGGTGAGCCTACCGGCGGCGCCGCGCCGGGGAGCCGGGCCGGTAGACTCCCGCCGGACCTGGGTGGCCGGGTCCCCCGACCCCGTGGAGCGTGCGTGTGACCGCCGTCGACCCCCGGCCCTCCGTGGCCGGCGACGAGAGCGGCACGGACTCCCGCGAGGGCCTCGCCCCCGGCGACTCGACGCGGACCCGACCGGTCGCGCTGGCATACCTCGCCCTGACCAAGCCGCGCATCATCGAGCTGCTCCTCGTCACCACCGTGCCGACCATGATCCTGGCGGCCGACGGCGTCCCGTCGCTGCGGCTCGTGCTCGTCACGCTCGTCGGTGGCTTCCTCGCCGCGGGCGGGGCGAACGCGCTCAACATGTACATCGACCGCGACATCGACGGCCTCATGGCGCGCACCGGGCATCGGCCCATCGTCACCGGCGAGGTCAGTCCGCGCGGTGCGCTGGTGTTCGGCCTCGCGCTGGCGGTGAGCTCGGTCCTCTGGTTCGCGGTCGCCACCAACCGATTGGCCGCCGTGCTCACCGCGCTGGCGATCCTCATGTACGTCGTGGGCTACACGCTCCTGCTCAAGCGCCGCACGCCGCAGAACATCGTGTGGGGCGGTGCCGCCGGCTGCATGCAGATCCTCATCGGCTGGACCGCGGTCACCGGGTCGCTGTCCTGGGCGCCGATGGTGCTCTTCGGCGTGGTGTTCTTCTGGACCCCGCCGCACTACTGGCCGCTCTCGCTGCGCTTCAAGGACGACTACGCGGCGGCAGGTGTCCCGATGCTGCCGGTCGTCGCCCCGTTGTCGACCGTCGCGCGCGAGATCATCGGCTACTCCTGGGCGATGGTGCTGACCTCGCTGCTGCTCGTCCCGGCGGCGCACATGACGCCCTTCTACGCCGTCGCCGCAGTGCTTCTCGGCGCAGCGTTCCTCGGGGAGGCGCACGGGCTGCTGCGCCGCGTGCGTCGCGGCGACCGCGACGTCAAGGCGATGCGGCTCTTCCACGGCTCGATCAGCTACCTGGCGCTGTTCTTCCTCGCCGTCGCGATCGACGCCTTCCTGCCCTGGTAGGCGCGCCCAGGCCCGCCGCTACAGCCCGGCGTTGAGCCCGCCCAGCGCGAGTGCCATACCGAGGGCGAACGCGGCCAGCAGCGACAGCAGGCCTCCGACCGGGCTCACCAGCACGGCGATGACGGCCAGGCGGTGATGCCAGGCCCAGATCCCGGCGACGAAGCCGAGCAGGGAGGCGCAGCAGCTCCCCAGGCAGAGCATCCCCAGCCCGGCCACGGCGTCGGAGGACACCGTCGGGAAGAAGAACCACAGGGCGACGGGCACGAGCACCGAGCACAGTGACAGCGCGAACGCGACGAGCGCGAGGCCAGGCGCATCGCCAGCCCCGTGCGACACGCGGGACGGCTGCGACGCCTCCCGGTCCTCACGGCACGCCAGGAACCCGTAGGGGTCCGCGGACGCGGACAGGGGATCCGGTGTCGCCGGCATCCCCAGCTGCTCCGGTGCGGCCTCCATGCGCAAGATCGCCTCCAGCTCCGCGAGGAGTACGGGGAGCTCGTCCGGGCGGACGGGGAAGAGGGCGACGATGGCACCCTTGGCGGTATCGAGGTAGATGCGGTAGCGCACCTCCACACGTCCGTCGGCCAGGTCCACGTGCGTCGACCCCTCGGTGCCGGTGACATCGTCGAGGCACAGGGTGCGTCGGACGTGCTCAGCCGCCTCTGCGGTCGAGGGGTGCCCCGACCAGAGTGCCGCGTGGTGGGTGTACGTCAGGCTCGTCGAACCCGTGCGTCGCGCTGAACGGACTGCTGACGGCGCCCGTACCTTCACGACTGTCACCCCGCTCGACCCCCGGCAGGCTCAGGCAGCGCGTGCCCTGGGACCCGCAGCCAACGTAGGCGTCGGGCGCAACGGTGGCTCGGCG
>DATCCY010000059.1:0-15694 GCA_036510975.1 Candidatus Nanopelagicales bacterium | reverse complement strand
GGCGCCGGCAGCGGCGAGCCCGAGCCGCGACGGGGAGGGACGCGGCCGCCAGTCGCTCGGAGCGGGTCGCGTCTGACCGGGTTCGCGGTCGAGCACGGTCTCCATCAGCTCGTTGCCCGCGAGACCGTCGATCATCGCGTGGTGGGTCTTGGTGATGATCGCCCAACGGTCGTCCGGGAGGCCCTCGACGAACCACATCTCCCACAGCGGGCGGTCGACGTCGAGGCGTTGGGACATCACGCGTCCCACGAGCGCTCGCAGCTGGGCGTCGGTGCCGGGGCTGGGGATCGCGGTGTGGCGCAGGTGGTAGGCGAGGGAGAAGTGCGGGTCGTCGACCCACGCGGGCCGCGCGAGGTCGAGCGGCATCCGTTGCACGTGCTGGCGGTAGCGCGGAACGGAGTCCAGGCACGAGGCGAGGTGGTCGCAGAAGTCCTGGTACGCCGGCGGCGGACCGTCGAACACCAGCAGGGACCCCACGTGCATCTGCTGGGTGTCGTTCTCGAGCTCGAGGAAACCAGCGTCGAGCGAGCTCAGCCGCTCCATGTTCATGCCCATGCCCATGCCCGTCACCGCCGCCGCGTCGTCAGCGGCTTGGCCTGCGCGGCGACGCTCGCCGCATCGGGGTGGTCGGCCAGCCAGCCCAGCAGCTGCTGCGCCGTCCAGTCCGGGACCTCGAGCTGCGGCACGTGCCCGACCCCCTCCGCGACCACGAAGCGCCACGACGGGTTCGCCGCGGCCGCGGCGCGCGCGGAGGCGATGTTCACGAGACGGTCCTGATCACCGTGCAGCAGCAGCACCGGCGCCTCGATGGCGTGCTGCATCTCGGCGTAACGACGCCGGTCCGCGAGGACCCACAGCAGCGACTGTGCGGCGGAGAGCATCTCGGAGTCGACGTCGGTGTACTCGCGGCGCCGGTCGGCCAGCTCGAGGTGGAGGTCGACGACGTCGGCAGGAACGCGCGACGGGTCGGCGCAGCAGAGCCGGAGCAACGCGTGCGCCGCCTCCTGCGCCGACGTCGAGTCGCGTCGCCGCGACAGCACCCGGCGTCCGACCACCGGGACGAGGAACGCCGCGAACGTCGCCACCACCCGCGGGTCGGGACGGGCGCGGAGCACCACCGGGAGCGCGGGATCGACGAGCACGAGACCGGCAACCGTGTCGGGGCGCTCGGCCGCCTGCATGATCGAGATGAGGCCGCCCATCGAGTTGCCGACCAGGATCGCCGGTGTGCCCGCGACCTCGGTGAGGAAGCGGTGCAGCAGCCGCTGGTTGGCCTGCACGGCCGTCGAGCGCGAGCCGCTGCGGGTGTGCCCGAACCCGGCGAGGTCGAGCGCCATCACCCGGCACGTGGGCGTCAGCAGCGGCGCGAGGGCCGCCCAGTTGAGAAGGGACCCGCCCAGACCGTGCACCAGGACGAGCAGCGGCCCGTCGGGCGCTCCGCCGTGATCGACGTAGTGCACCGGGCCGTCGAGATCGGCCCACAGCGACTCGGGTCGACCACCTGCCCCGCTGCTCCCGGCGTCCATGGTTCGACTCTAGGCCGCTCGCCTCCGGGACTCAGCCGATCACCGACTCCACCTTCGCCGCAGCCTCCGCGGCGAGGGTGCTGGTGGCCGCGACCAGGGCGGTGACCTCGTCGACCAGCGCTGCCGCGCGGACAGGGTCGGTGATCGAGGAGGCGTTGATCCGCACGTTGTACGCCGCTCCCCTGCACGCCGCCTCGGCGAGCAGCGCCGCGACGCCCGAGTCGCTGATCGCGTTGGTGTTGCCCCGGGTCGCGCACGTGACGGCGAGCGCCGCGACGTCGCGGCACAGCCGCGCGGTCTCGACCGGTACGTCGGCCGCACGCACGAGCGCCGCCTGGATCACGACGTCGCGCGCTGCGGCGTTGCCCTCCTTCGGGAGCCGGTAGGCGCTGCTGACGGCGGCGTAGGCGTCGGCGTCCTCCCAGACGAGCGACCCCAGCCGGTCGCGCAGGGCGCGTGCGACGACGACGAGCGCCTGCATGTCGTCCTCCGCTTCGGCGTAGCTGGGCCGCCCGATGGTGAGGCCCGCGACCATCTCGGCGAGCGCCGCCGCGAGCTGGCCCGCGAGCGCGCTGACGCTGCCTCCGCCAGGCACCGGGTCGGGACCCGCGACGTCCGCGACGAAGCCCTCGAGGGTCGGCGCGGCACCGAGCGCGGCCCGGACCCTCGTCTCGAGCACCATGTCGGCGGTGAGCTCCGGCAGCCGCACGTGGTGGGCGGCGACCTCGAGCACGACCTTCTCGGGCACGAGGCCGACGAGCTCGCTGCGCGTGGGCTCGACCCCCCGCGCCTCGGCCTCGGCGCGCACGGTGTCGTAGACGACCGACAGGGGGGTGCTGTCGGTGTCGACGAGGTTCATCGACACCTGCGCCTGGCCGTCGACCTCGAGGCCGAGCGCCTTCACGAACGGCAGGCCCCCGCTCGACGCGCGCACCGCCTTCGCGACGTCCTTCGCGACCTGGAGGTTCTCGGCGCCGCCGAGGTAGACGTTGTAGGCGACCAGGAACGGGCGCGCCCCGATGATCGTCGCGCCGGCGGTCGGGTGGATGCCGCGCGGCCCGAAGTCCGGGTCGCGGTCCGGGTTCGTGCCGATCTCATCGCGGGCGAGCTCGAACTGGCCACGGCGTACGTCGGCGAGGTTCGCCCGCTCGGGTCGCGTCGCGGCGCGCTCGTAGAGGAAGACGGGGATGCCGAGCTCGTCGCCCACGCGACGGCCGAGCTCGCGCGCGAGCGCGACGCAGTCCTCCATCGACACCCCCTCGACGGGGATGAAGGGGCAGACGTCGGTCGCGCCGATGCGCGGGTGCTCGCCCTCGTGGCTCGTGAGGTCGATCAGCTCGCGCGCGACGGCGATGCCCGCGAAGGCCGCGTCGACCGCGGCCGCCGGAGGTGCGACGAAGGTGACCACCATCCGGTTGTGGCTCGGGTCGGAGGAGACGTCGAGGATCGCGACTCCCTCCACGGAGGCGATGGCCGCGCGGATCGCGTCCATCACCTCGGGGCGGCGGCCCTCGGAGAAGTTCGGCACGCACTCGACGAGTTCCATGACGCCGAACGTACCTCCGTCCGTTCGGCCGTGGCGCTCCGGCACCTGAGCGCCCGGAGGAGCAGCGTGCCGTGCGTCCGAGAGATGCCGTCAGACCGGGCCGTCGACGCGGCCGGCCAGGGCGAGGAGCTCGGCGGCGCAGCGGTCGGGCTGCTGCGCGTGCAGGTCGTGGTGCGCCCCGACGTACCACGACACCTCGGCGCCGGGGATGCGCTCGAGCGCATCGGTGACCGGGGTCGGCGATGCGGGTACGGCGTCGACCGCGGCCATCAGCAGGGTCGGCACGGCGATCTGCGCGTAGAGCGGGCGCGGGTCATCGGCCCACAGCGAGTGGACGATGCTGCGGTGGTGCGCCCGCGAGAGGTGCGGACGCACCGTGCCGTCGGGGAGCTCGGCGAAGTTGGCGAGCGTGCCGAGCCGACCCTCCTCGGGCCAGTCGCTGTTCCAGCTCCGCGCACGCTCGACGAGCTCCGCGCGCGTCCAGTCGTCGAAGGCCGGTGGCGCGAGCTGATCCCAGCACGCCTCGAACGTCGGGAACCGGTCGGAGAGGTGCAGCCAGCCGCCGTCGACCAGTGCGATGGCGGCGACGTCGTCGTAGCCGGCCGCCATCGTGAGCACCACGTTGCCGCCCCAGGACTGACCCGCGACGACCGGCTCGCGGTCACCGACCCAGCCGAGCTCGCGCACCAGGTCGGCGAGGTCGGCCGCCGCGGTCGCTGTGTCGTAGCCGTCGGTCGGCGCCTCGGAGCGGCCGTGCCCGCGCAGGTCGACGGCAACGACCTCGTGCCCGGCGTCGGCCAGTCGGCGGGCCACGCCGTCCCAGAGCCGTGCGTTTGACGAGAGCCCGTGCACGAGCAGGAAGGGCCGACGCGGACCCGGAGCGCGGCGTACCGCCATGCGGAAGCCCGCGAGCTGCACGTCGTCGTCCACCAGCACCGTCGTCACCGCGCGCTCCCGCTCTCGTCGTCTTTGGCGAACCTACCTCTCACGGGGGAGTGTCAAGGATCAGCCGAAGTCACTGTCAACCATCAGCCGGAACCGAACCGAGAGCCAGTGGGGCGGGTGGGGCTCGAACCCACGACCTGACGGGTCGAAAAGGCTGGTACCTCCCAGTTTGGGAAGGTACGAGATTTCCATTGTTTGCAAGGCTTTTCGTCGCTCGACGTCCAGGTGAATCCGTGACCGGTTGGGCAGCGTTGGTGTCACGGTTGGTGTCAAATGATCTTGACCATCTCCCGTATAGCGGCTCGACGCCCCAGGCCGACCCGTCGCCAACTGGGCTGCATGGGCGGCGAAACGATCCGACCAAAGGGTCTCAGCGGGGTCCGCATGTGGCGCACAGAGTGACCACCGCCACAGTGGCCGCGTCGTCGTGGAATCCCGCCAGCTCAGTGATGCGCGCTGCCTCGCCCGGCGGGACGCCGACGTCCAACGTGACGCCGCAGGAGCGACACGTGGCGTGACTGTGCGGAGGACCGCCGATGCCGAACGCGGCGCCGGTGGTCGTGAACACGCAGTGCAGCACACCTGTGTCGACCAGCGAGGCCAGCACACGGTGAACCGTGCTGAGCTCGAGGCGCTCCCCCGCGTCGCAGGCCTGCCGGTGAACCTCGCCGGCAGTGAGGTGACGTTGCGCCGCCGTCACCCGGTGCAGCACGCCCAGACGCTGCGGCGTGACGCGGCCGCCGGACAGGCGCAGCAGAGCCGTCAGCGACTCGTCCGAGAGGGAACCATCCACGTGAGACTGGTTCCGCGTCATGGCTACTCGTCCGATCCGGGCCGAGTGCCACCTGCCGTCAGATCCGGAACAGAGGTGAGGAACGCTCGGCTGTTGCGGTGGATCAGGTTGACGTCGAGGAGCAGGTCCCGATCGGCAAGGATGTCCTGCGGGGTGCCCTCCGCCACGATCCGGTGGGTCTCGGAGAACACGAGACAGCGGTCGGCCAGGCGTTCCAGTGCGTCCAGATCGTGGGTCGCGTGCACGATGGTCTTGCCAGCGGCGGACAGTTCCTCGATGAGTCCGGTGAGCCACTCCTGGGTGCGGGGGTCGAGCGCGGCGGTCGGCTCGTCGAACAGAAGCACCTCGGGGTTCATGACCAGGACGCTCGCGATCGCGACCCGCTTCTTCTGCCCGCCGGAGAGCTGGAACGGCGCACGGTCGGCGAGGTCGGCGATGTCGAGCATGGCGAGGACCTCGTCGATGCGGACGAGTGTCTCCTCCCTCGACAGGCCCATCTGCAGCGGCCCGAAGGCGATCTCCTCCGTGACGCTGGGTGAGAAGACCTGGGCGTCGCTGTTCTGGAACACGAAACCCACGCGCGAACGGAAGCCCTGCGACATCTGCTCGTCCTCGAGCGTGTCCTCGGTGACCGGCTGACCGAACGCGGTGAAGGAACCGGACTGCGGGAACACCAATCCGTCGAGGACCTTGAGCAGCGTCGACTTGCCCGACCCGTTCGCCCCGAGCAGGGCGAGCTTCTCCCCCGGGCGGACCTCCATGCTCACGCCGTCGAGGGCGGGGAAGCGTTCCAGGTAGGAGAAGGAGACATCGCTACAGACGAGCAGGGGCTCAGGCATGGGGTGGGGCGTCACAGTCCGAGGAGGCGGTCGCCGAACACGACCGCGAAGGAGACGAGCAGGACGACGACGCTGAAGACAACGTCGGTACCGGTGAGCGCAAACACCCGCAGGGTCTTGGCATCACCGCGGAAGCCGCGCGCAGTCATCGCCTGGTGGACCTCTTCGGACAGGGCGTGCGACTTGCCCAGCAGGGCGCCGGCGGTCGAGGAGACGAACTCGCGAGCGGCCTTGTCGTGCTTGACGGCACCGACGGTCCGCGCACGCCGGGACTCGTACATGTCGGTGACCGAGCCGAGGAGCAGGAAGATGTAGCGGTAGGCCATGCCCACGACCAGGACGAACATCCGGGGTACGCCGAGCGAGCGCAGCGCCGCTAGCAGCTCGACCCACGGCGTGGTCAGGGTGAGCAGGACGACCAGGGAGATGGACAGTGCCACGCGGCTGACGATGAGACCCGCGGCTGCGAGCCCTTGGGCGGTGATTCCGACCTGGGTGCCCTGCCAGGTCCACAGCGGGACCACGATCTCTCCGGGCGTGATGATCGACAGTGTGGCGGGCAGCACGACGATCCCGGTGAAGATCGGGACGAACAGCCAGACCCGCTTGATGAAGAACCACACGGGCACGTTCGACACTGCAGCGACCACCAGGGTGAGTGCGTACGCCGCGAGCAGGACCTCGATGTTGCGGACCACCGATGCGGCGATCAGCAGGACCAGCAGGCTGAGCAGCTTCACCCGCGGGTCGATGCGCTGGAGCAGACCGGGTCGCTCGGCGATGTCTTGGCCGAACATGACCTGGCGCAGCAGCCCGGCGCTGCCGTCGAGGGTCTTCTCGACGAAGCTGCCCTTCTTGCGCTTCCCGATGCACCCGCAGGGGCACATCGCCATCTCCCCCTGGAGCAGCCATGTCGGGGTGCGGGTGACCGGCTGCGTCGAGGGCGAGTCCGTGACGGCGGGAGCCGGCTCAAGGGTGGTCATGTCGTCGTCCGGGACTCCGCGTCGCGGAGGTCGGCTGTGGCTGCGGCGTCCGGCACCTCGGCGCCTCCCTTGCGTGCCAGCTTGTTGATCACCCACACCAGGACCATCACCGACAGACCCACGACCGCGATGCCAACGACGGCGGAGACGAGGTAGCCGACGACCTGGTTGGAGTCACCCGAGACCGAGTAGCCCGGGAAGATCGCCGAGTGCCAAAAGCCGTTCCACTTGTTGAGGCCGGCCGGGATCGACGAGAGCCCGAGGTTGCTCAGGTTGAGGTCTGCGGGGGCGTCCTCACCGAAGGCGCCGCCGGGGGCCAGCAGCCCGAGTGGGGTGAGCGCGACCATGAGAGCGACCACCCCGCCGGCCACCCACCACGGCTTGACCTTGTGCGGTGCTCGCACTTCGACGTCGTCCGCGGAGACCGGCACGCCGGGGTGGTTCACCTGGAGCAGCGGGATGTTCGCGCGCTGGAGATAGGCCACCGTGCCGGCCGTGATGATCGCCTCGACGAATCCCGCCACCAGCAGGTGCGCCAACATCATCGCTGGGATCGTCTGCGCCAGGTGGTACGGCGAGTAGAGGGGCGTGCCGTCGGCAGCGTGGAACAAGGTCGGCTGGATGCCGAGCTGGATGGCCGCCGCGAACGCTGCAGCATTGATGCCGACGTAACCGCCGATGCCGGCCGCGAGGACCCGCCGACCGGACGTGAGGGTCGACCCGCGAGCGATCAGCTTGTAGACGCCGTAGCCGACGAACGGCGCGATGATCGCCATGTTGGTCACGTTCACGCCGTAGGCGAGAACACCACCGTCACCGAAGAGCAGCGCCTGGAACAGCAAGGCGACGCTGACGGCTATGACCGCCGCCCAGGGGCCTAAGAGGATCGCTATCAGCACCGCTCCGACGGCATGTGCCGTCGTCCCGTCCGGGATCGGGACGTTGAACATCATCACCAGGAACGCAACCGCGGCAAGCACCGCGAGCGTGGGCACGTTGCGCACCTTGACCGTGCGCTGGACGCGCTGCGAGGCGACCGCGATCGTCGGGATCGCGATGGCGAAGCCTACGGCGCAGGTCGCCGGGCTGAGGTACCCGTCGGGGATATGCATGTCGACTCCTCATGTGGCGGTGTCGCAAGCCTCCTGTACCTGCAAACACTTCGCAACAGGACGGCGGCCCCAGCCATGCTCGAGCTGGGGTGGCGGCACGGACGGGGCTCTCCCGAGCAGCAGGCCGACAGTCCATGCTCGCCGGCGAGGCCCCGGCACTGGCGCAGGCTGATGTCGTGCTGACGTGCATGGGTGGACGGTCAGCGGCCACGCTTGCGAGCGTGTGACCGCGCCCGCCTCGCCCCACGCCTGGATGTCACGTGCTTGCTTCTTGCAGCACGGTGCAGGAATCCTGAAACTAGCCCTGCGTTGTAATGCGGGCAAAAGGACATCCATAATGTACTCTGACGCAGGATACATCGACCACTACTGCGCCTCAGGGCAGGAGGGAAGTCCGTCATGGCAACCACCTCGGCCGCGTCCAAGCGGACCGCACGGCGCGCACTAGACCGCAGACTGCCCGCGCTGTCCAGCCTCGCCGCGCAGACCGCCACGCCTCGCGGCGGCTGGGTTCGCGCGATCCGAGAGGCTCTCGGCATGTCCGCGGCCGACCTCGCAGCGCGCATGGGCGTCGTGGAGAGCACCGTTCTCCGTCTCGAGCAGAACGAGCAAGCTCGCCGCATCCAGGTCGACACCCTCGAGCGGGCGGCGAACGCGCTCGGCTGCGACCTGGTCTACGCCCTGGTCCCACGGGAGCCGCTCGAGGACCGGGTCCAGCAGCAGGCACTGGCGCGCGCCCGCGACTGGTTCAGCCTCACCCGGCACAGCATGGCGCTGGAGGACCAGGCAGCGTCCAGCGACGTCGACGAGCAGCAGCTGCAGGAGCAGGCAGCCATCATCCGGGACCAGCCTGGCCTGTGGCGGGAGCACGATGGCGCCTGACCGGTCCGACCGCTGGGACGGTCTCGGCCCGGACGGATCGACTCCCCTCAGCACCGACGAGGCACACGGGTTACGCCTGTCGTGGGTCGCGACCCGAGGCGACCTGAACGAAGCCGAGCAGGGCAACATCCTCGCCGCGCGACGCAAGCGCCGGTGGCGCACACCGAGCGTGCACGGACTGCTCGACGACCTCGCGGCACGCGCCTTGCACCGCGACATGTTCGGCCAGGTCTGGTCCTGGGCCGGCACCTACCGCAACTCTGAAACGAACATCGGCGTGGCCCCGCACGAGATCAGCGTGTGCGTCCGCGACCTGATGGAGGACGCGACGCTGTGGGTCGGAGGAGACCGCCCGATGCCGGTGGACGAGGCCGGCTACCGATTCCATCACCGGCTCGTGGTCATCCACCCGTTCCCGAACGGCAACGGCCGACACTCGCGCGAGATGACCGACCTGCTGCTGCGAGCTCTGGGTACACCGCGCTTCACGTGGGGAAGGGTCACGCTCGACACCTCGAGCAAGACCCGGGACGAGTACATAGCCTCGCTGCGTGAGGCAGACGCCGGAGACTTCACGCGGCTCGCGCGCTTCGTGCGCTCCTGACGCCCGCGCGATGGCGTCCTTCCCTGGCTTCGCGACGCAGGTAGGCCGATCGGCCACCGGTCGCTAGCGATCGGCGACACGCGCGAACGTCGAACCAACTTCTGCGAGTCCCTTCACCAAGGCACATCGTCCACGTCGATCCGCCCGTATCCACCACGAGCCACCCCATCGCGACCTGTTCGTCGTGCGCGATTCGCGACAGCCCCAGACCACAAATCGAAGCAGACAAGTGCGTTTTCTTCCTTATCTGCAAGGACTTTCGTCGTTCGACGTCCAGGCGAATCCGTGACGGTGTGGGCAGCGTTGGTGTCACGGTTGGTGTCAAATGATCTTGGTTGATTCAACCAACGTCGACCGCAAGTCATTCACGCAGGGTCAGCGCACGAGCGTGACGATCACCACTGCGTAGGTAGCCATGATGCCGATTCCTGCGGCCCGGGGCAGGCCTCGACGAAGGTAGGCGAGCGCGAGCACGGCCACGGTCATCAGGACGTACCAGGTCGCGAGCGTGGTTGACCCGCCGGTCGCCGCGACCCCGCCGAGGATGGCGGTCGGGATGAGCAGGCCCGCGAGGGTGTTGATACGGCCGCTGTTCATCGCCTCGCTCAGCGTCGCAGCGCCCCGGCCGCGGCGGGCGAGGTGCACTGCGGCGACCACGTTGGGCAGGCTGGTCACGACGGCCAGGATGATCCCGCCGAGCACGACGTCCGAGATGCCCCAGCGGTCGGCCAGGTCGGTCGCGACGCCCTCTAGCCCCACCGAGGCAGCGATCACGGCAATGAGGGCTGCCAGGGCGAGCGGTCCGTCGGACCGGCGGTGCTGCAGCGGCCCGATGGCCTCGGTGAGCGAGTCCTCCTCCTCCGTGATGGCGTCCGCGACGTCGCGGCGGAACCGGCGGGGCAACGGGAGGAGCCTACGGGCCGCGGGGCTCATCGCGGAGATCACGATGTAGGGGATGAACACGGCCAGTGCGAGCAGGACCGCGGCTCCCGCCGGGGCACCGCGGGCGACGACGCCGAAGGCGAGGACCGCGAGCCACACGGCGGCGACGCCCTCGAACACGACGACGCGACGGTCGAGCCGGATCCCGCGGGCGACGTAGGCGCCCAGGCCGAGCAGGGCGGCCAGCTGGAACACGTTCGCACCGAGCACCACGCCGACGCCGACGTCGTTCTGGCCGCGGACCAGGGCAGTGACGGCGGAGGTGATCTCGGGTGCGTCGGCGGCCAGTGCCGCCGCGAGGCCGAGGATCGCCTCGGTGACGCCGATCCTCGACCCGAGGCGTTCGATGCGCACGATGAGCGCCGAGCTCGAGGTCAGCGAGATCGCCGCGAGGGCAAGGAAGGCCACGACAAGGGCTGGGGTGGAGATGAGCACGAGGTCTCCTGCCGGTGGGCGTGCGCGATCGTGTGCCGACCAGGCTTCCCGGCGCTCCGCTCGCGAGCGTAGCGAGTCGCGGCGCCGGGGAGGTGGTTGCGGTTGAGCCTCACCGTGTCGGCACTGCGTCGGTGGGCGGCTGCCGAGACCGAGCGCGTCAGCTCAGCGCGGGTTGGTCCGTGCGGGTCATGAGCTGGCTGCGGTAGATGGTGGTCTCGCCGACGATGACCGCGGAGATGGCAAGGGCGAGCATCGCGGGTGGGACGACGGCGAGGTTCTGGGTCATCTCGGCGACCATGAGGAGCATCGCGACCGGGGCGTGCGCGATCGCGCCGAACACCGCGACCATGCCAACGATGACGTAGACCGCCGGGCTCGGTCCGACGGAGCCGCCGAGGCCCAGGTGGGGCGCCAGGGCGTGCAGGACGCTCCAGGTCGCGGCACCGAGGGTGGCGCCGATGACCATGCCGGGGCCGAAGATGCCGCCCGATCCGCCCGACCCGATGGACAGGCTGGTGGCGATGATCTTCGCGAACGGGACGAGGATCAGGATGCCGAGCGGGACGGCGAGGACGCCCTGGGTGGTGAGGAAGCTCTGCACCGTGCCGTACCCGGTGCCCAGCACCCCGGGGACGAGCAGGCCCAGGAAGCCGACGAGCACCCCGGCGATGGCGGGGATCAGCCACCGCGGCAGGCGGATCCGCTTGGCGAGGTCGACGGCGCCGTAGAAGCTGCCGGCGTAGGCGCGGGCGGTGAACCCGGCGATGACGCCGAGGAGCGCGAACCAGATGAACTGGGTCGGGCCGGTGAAGGTGATAGCGCCCTGGTCGCCGAAGATCGGGGTGAACCCGTCGACCGACCCGTAAACCAGGTAGCCGGTGACCGAGGCGAACAGGGACGGCATCAGCGCGTCGGCCTCGAGGTCCTCGCGGTAGAGCAGCTCCACGCCGAGCATCGCCCCGCCGAGCGGTGCACGGAAGATCGACGCGATGCCGGCGGCCATGCCCGCGGTGACGAGCAGTCGGGCCTTGTCGGGTGGGAGCTTCAGCGCGCGGGCCATCGTCGAAGCTGCGCCGGCGCTGATCTGCGCGGTCGGGCCCTCCCGACCGCCGGAGCCGCCGGACCCGATGGTGATCGCGGAGGCGACGAGCTTGATGAGCACGACCCGGGGGCGGATGCTGGTGGGGTTGTGGTGGATCGCGGAGATCGCCGCGTCGGTGCCGTGGCCCTCGGCCTCCGGGGCGAAGGTGAACACGAGCAGCCCCGCCACCAGACCGCCGAGTCCGACGACCAGCGGGATCGCCCACGGGCGGGCGAAATCCGATGCGGGTGACCCGGTGCCCTCACCGATCGTGGTCGAGGGGCTGTACCCGCCGAGGTCGACCAGGAGCAGCTGGGTGCAGAGGTCGAGGGCCCACTTGAACGCGAGTGCGCCGAGGCCGGCGACGATCCCGACGAGCAACGACAAGCCGAGCAATCGGGCGTCGCCGCCGTAGCGGTGCACCACATGGCGGCGCAGCCGTCCCGGTGTGCCGCGAAGGTCTTCAGCCCGGCTCATCGGTTCGGCTCAGCTGGCCGGAACCGTGGTCACGGTGACCGGCCCGGTCGCGCCGTCGACGGTGAACGGGGTCTCCGGGAGCGTGTCGCTGGGGACCTCGATGAACGCGAGGACGACCGTCTTACCGCCGCCGCGCCCGTCGCCGGGAGCGGGTGCGACGTAGTCCAGCCACATCCGGTGGCTGGACTTGTCGGAGTGGACGGTCGTGATCGACGGGGACAGCCCCACGTCGGCCGGCAGCACGAACGCCACGATCGGCCAGCCGCGCCCGTCGTGCGGGTCGACCGGGGCACTTGAGCAGGCCTGCGTGTCCAGCGTGGTGGAGACCGGGACCGCTGCGGCGTCGGCGGTGGCCGGGCAGGTGGCCAGCAGCTTCCAGTTCGTCACCACGTCGTGCTTGAGGAATCGGGTCACGACCACGGCGCCCAGGACCATGACCGCCGCCACGACAGCGATCCGGAACCAACTCGAGTCGCGGAAGTCGTGCGGCCGTTCGGCGGGTGGCGTCGCGTCGGTGAAGTCCGTCATCTCGTCCGTCCTGGTGCATGTAGTGCTACAACGGATGTACCGTAGCACTTGTGACGGAGGTGTGACTCGGATGGCGAACGTCCAGACTGTGCGTGTGAGCGACATCGACGAGACCGCCGCGGCGGTCCTGACTGCGTCCCGGGCCCTGCTCGCGGTGGTCGCGCGCTCGATCGCCCCGGAGCTCGACCGGATCACCGTGCCGCAGTTCCGGGTCCTGGTGATCCTGTCCACCGCCCCGGCCCCGGTCCGCAACGGCGACCTCGCGGCCGCGCTGGGCGTGCACCCCTCCACCTTCACCCGCAACGCCGACCGGCTCGTCGCCGCCGGGTGGGTGCGCCGGGCGGAGAACCCGGACAACCGTCGCGAGACCCTCATCGCCCTCACCCCGGCCGGCCGTCGGCTCGTGGACCGGGTCACCGCCCGGCGCCGGGATGAGATCCGCGACGTCCTCGTCCGGCTCGACACTTCCGATCGGGCCCTGGTGCTCCGGGCGATGGAGGCGTTCGCGCGTGCGGCCGGGGAACCAGACGTCGGGGACCTGGCCGAGTTCGGCCTGTAGTTCCCCGCGTCAACGCTCGACGAGCGAAGGAGGCCAGCACCATGCAGATCCCAGTGAAACGGATCCAGACCGACGACGGACACGAGTGGTGGGTCGGCAAGCACCACTTCACCTCGGGCGACTTCCTGCTCTCCTACGCGAACTGGAAGAACCAGACGGGCAAGACCGAGGTCGACCTGATCTTCGACACCGAGGACGACCGACGCGACTTCCTGACCGACGTCGGCCTCACGTAACGACGCACCACAGGCCGACCAGCAGGCCGGCCTGTCCTACCACCGGAGGAGACGACCATGATCCTCATCCTGTCCGACATGCCTGAGGGCACGATCGGGTTCGAGGCGATCGGCACGGTCACCGCCGACGACTACCGCGACGTCATCGCGCCCACCCTCGAACGCCGACTCCCCGACCGACCACTGCGCCTGCTGTTCCTGCTCGACGACCGCTTCGAGAGCTACGCGCCCGGCGCCGTCGTCCAGGACATCAAGCTCTGGCTCGAGCACCTCGGCGACTGGTCCATGCTCGCCGTCGTCACCAACCACGACGGGGTACTGAACACCGTCAAGGGACTGTCCTGGCTGGGCTCCGGGAGGATCCGCACCTTCCCGCCCGCGGAACTCGATGACGCGAAGACCTGGCTGGGCCTGCCGGGCGACCCGACGGAAGTGGGGTCGTCATGACCGAGAACGGAGCAGCCGTCATCGTTGGGGTTGACGGTTCAGCGAGCTCCAAGAACGCGCTGAGATGGGCGTTCGACTACACCGTCGCCATCGACGCCCCCATCGAGGCACTGATCGCGTGGGACGTCCCGACCAACTACGGGATGCCGGTCCTGTTCGATGAGAACGAGCTCGAAGAACCGGCGCAGACCGCACCGCAGCAGGCCGTCCGGGAGGTGCTCGGTGACGAGCCACGGGTGCACGGCAGGTGGTGAGGAAGCCCCGCCCAGCGCCCCACCCGCGCGCACACTGGTGATCAGTACCGGATCGCACTCTTGGAGGCACCGTGACCAGATATGAGACCGTCGGACGTGGACAGCAGGTCGGGATCGTCATCGCGGCCGGCGTCGTCCCGACCACCTTCACCCGGTCACTGTCCGAGCGTTCATGGAAAGACCAAGGCCTGATCACGGGGTTGGCCACGGGAACCCATTTCCTGCTCACCGTAATCGCGCAGGATGCCATCGACGCAGCTGGTACGGCGATCTCGACCGTACTGCCGTTCCCGGAATCTTGGTCCCTTGAGCAACGCGAGAAGGCCGCGACGCTGCTCCTCGACGTCGCCGTCATCCCGATCGGCTTCGGCGTCGTCGCGCTGGTCGGCTATCGCGACCACGAGTCAACCGTGCGGGCGATGGTCCGTCAGGCCGGCTGGCGCTTCGGGCTCACCGGCATCGGCGCAACAGTCCTAGGTGGCGCACTCGCCGCGCAGCGTCGGCTGGATGCTCGACTAGGCACTGGCGGTCGCATCGAACGGATCCCCATCGCGATCCCGGTGGGACTGGTGACGTCCGCCGTCATCGAGAAGATCCGCCAGCGCGCCACACCGCCCGAGCACATCGCGGATCCTGCCCGGTCCAACCCGCTGCTCGGATTGGCGGCTGGGGCGGGCGTGGTGCTGACCCTGAGCGGGCTGACGATCGGTGAGACCCGACTCGCCCGCGAGCTCGGGTCAGTCGGCAGCCGGGTGCTCCCCGGCTCTGAGACGACCTGGCGTCGCGCCGGGCATGCCCTCGCGTTGGGTGCCGTGGTCCTGGGCACCCACGCGGTGTGGACCAAAGCCATGGGTGGCATTGAGGCGGGCACATCGCAGTTCGATGAAGGCCTCGACGAGACCACCCCGGGGCTGTGGACCGGCCCGACCGTGAGCGGCGACCCGTCGAGCCTCGTCGCCTGGGACACGATGGGGCGCGAAGGTCGCCGCCACGTCGTCACCTTTGCCCGCCCGGAACCGATGATCGACAAGCCCGCCGAGGTGCTCGGCACACCCAGACCTGATCTGTCCATCAAGACAGTCATGGAGCAGGACGCCAAGGCGACCCCGATCGTCATCTTCGTCGGGCTGGACAGCGCCCCCACCGTGACCGAACGGGTCGACCTCGCGCTCGCCGAGATGGACCGAACCGACGCGTGGTCGCGGTCACTGATCATGTTGGTGTCCCCGACCGGCACCGGCTATGTCAACTACGTCGCGACCGCGTGCGCCCAGTACATGACCCTCGGTGACGTCGCGACGGTCACGTTGCAGTACTCCAAGCGCCCATCACCGCTGTCACTGGGGAAGATCGGCCAGGCGAAGGAGCAGAACCGCCTGCTCTGGCTGAAGATCCTCGAGCACATCCGCTTGATGCATCCGGACGATCGCCCGAAGGTTGCGGTCTTCGGCGAGTCACTCGGCGCGCACACCAGCCAGGCACCCTTCCAGGGTTGGGGAACCATC
>DATCCY010000058.1:0-3434 GCA_036510975.1 Candidatus Nanopelagicales bacterium | reverse complement strand
TGTTGGCGTGCGGTCGGCGGGGTGCCTCGCGGTCTACAGCCTGGGGTCGGCGACGATCGGCGCGGCCGACGGTCCGATGACGGTCCACCTACGGAGTTCCTACGGACGGGAGCCCTCCCGGGGTAGCACTCTGGGTCCATGGCGAGTGGGTCAGGGAACGAGCTCTGGGTCGACGGTTGGTTGGTCGACGCGACCGGCCACCGCCTCGTACGCGACGCCGACGAGCGCAGGCTCGAGCCCCGCGTGGTCGATGTCCTCCTCGCGCTGGCACGCAGTCCTGGCACGGTCGTCGCGCGAGACGACCTCAAGCGGGAGGTGTGGGGGGACACCTTTGTCAGCGATGACGCCGTGTCGGCGACCGTCATCAAGCTCCGGCGCGCCTTCGCGGACTCCGCGCGCAACCCGCGCGTGGTCCAGACCGTGGCCAAGTCGGGGTACCGGCTCGTCGGCGACCTCGTGAGCCGTTCCGGACATCCGGTCGGTGCGGACGACCGACGGGAGCCGGCCGTCCGGGTGGGCACGGTCGTGCACGTCAGGCTCGATCTCGAGCGCGACGACGCCGGCCCCGAGCTGTGGCAGCTCGCGCACAACGAGGTCGTCGCGCTCGTCGACGCCGAGGCCCGGCGCTGCGGCGGGTGGTGCGTCGCGGAGCCCGGATCGGTCCTCGTGGTTGTGGGAGTGCCCCGCGCCCGCGAGGACCACGTCGCGCGCGCGGTCCGCTGTGCGTCTGCGGTGGCAGCCGGCGTGGACGGCCGGACCGTCGAGGGCGTCCGGCTGCAGGTCCGGTGCGGCGTCGTACCGGGCGAGCTTGTGGTCATGGGGGAGGGCTCCGTCTCCGGCGCCGCCGTGCAGCAGGCACGCGACCTCGCCACGCACGGAGCACCCGGTGACGTCCTGCTGTCAGAGGACGCCTCCGAGGCTCTCGGCCCTGGGACGTGGGAACCGGTGGGCGACGTACGGCGACTCGTCACTGCTCGCGTGCCGGACTCGACGTGGGACCTGCGTCAGCGCCGTGGACTGTCTCCGCTCGTCGGGCGGGTGCCCGACCTCGCCGTGCTCGAGCAGCTCGCAGAGCAGGCCGACGACGGGCTGGGTCAGGTCGTCGTGCTGTCGGGTGACCCGGGCGTGGGCAAGTCCCGGCTCGTCCACGAGCTGCGGGCACGGCTCGAGGCGCGTGGCTGGTCGACGTTCCTCGGATCGACGTCGTCGCTCGACCCGCACTCGCCGTACGTCGCGCTGCGCCGGTTGCTGAACGACGCCGGGACCCAGGCTGCGTCGGACAGCGCCGCCTGGGGAGCGGTCATGTCGCCGGAGCTGCCGGACCCGGGCTGGCAGGAGCTCGATCCCGTCGTGCGGCAGCAACGCGTCGCCGAGATGGCTCTCGAGCTGCTCGTCCCTGGCGACCGTCCCTGTCTCGTCGCGATCGAGGATGCGCACTGGGCCGACGAGGCGACGCGCACGCTGATCTCCCAGATCTGCGACCGCATCGCCCGGCGGCGCTGCCTCCTACTCATCACCACGCGTCCCTCGGGCGAAGACCGGTGGAGCGACCGGAGCCACGGCACCCGACGACGCGTCGGCCCGCTCTTCCCGGACGAGGCCGTCATCCTGCTCGACTCGCTCGTCGGCGACGACCCGGGGCTCGCGGACTGGAAGCGCGACGTGCTCGACCGATCAGCAGGTACGCCGCTGTTCGTTGAGGAGTGCGTGCGGGCGGCGAGCTCGCGGGACCGGGCACCGGGCGACGGGCGACAGGCCGTGCCCCGGTCGTTGCGTGGTCTGCTGGCCGAGCGTGTCGACGCGCTCGCTCCGGACGCCCGTGCCGTCGTCGCCCGTGCCGCCGTCCTGGGGCGCACTGGTTCGACAGCGCTGCTGCGCTCGCTCGTCGACCTCGACGACGCGGCGTTCGTGGTCGCCCTCGATGCGGCGACCCGGTCGGAGATCCTGCGCCCGCTGCGGCTCAAGGACGGCAGCGGCTGGGAGTTCTCGCACGCACTGCTGCAAGAGGCGGCGTACGCCGGAATCCCGCGCGACGCGCGTCGCGACATCCATCGCGCCGTGGTCGAGCAGCTCGCACAGGACTCCGGCGCGGCCACGGCGGGGCGGGTTGCCTGGCACCTGACCGAAGCCGGCGATGCGCCCGAGGCGGTCGCCGCCTGGCTGCGTGCGGCGCGCTCGGCGGCCGCCGCGACGGCCTACGAGGACGCGCTCGCGCACCTAGGCCGTGCCGGGCAGCTGGTCGATCGGCTGCCCGTCGCAGACCGTGATGCCGTCGAGCTGCGCATCGCCCTGGCAACCGGCACAGCCTCGGTGCAGACCGAGGGGCCGACGGGCAGCAGGACGCGTCAGGCGTTCGACGACGCCGTGCGGCTTGCCGACGACTGCGGTTCGGCAGAGCAGCGGTTCGAGGCCGTGTGGGGGTCGTGGTTCGTCGTCATGCACTGCGGCGACCTCCTCGAGATGGCGGCGCTCGCCGACGAGCTCTGGACCCTGGTGCCTGAGCTCGCGGACTCTGCGCTGGTGCTCGAGGCCCACCACGTCCAATGGTCGGGTCTTCTCCTGCTCGGGCGCACGGAGGACGCCCTGCGCCATGCGCGGGCGGCGCTCGCGCTCTACCGCCCGGACGAGCACCATCGCCTCACCTACTCCTACGGCGGCCACGACCCGGGCGTGTGCGCGCGCAATCTGGCGGCGCTGGCCCTGTGGCTTCGGGGCGAGGACGACGAGAGTCGCGCGCTGTCCTCGAGCGCGATCGAACTCGCGGCGGAGCTGGCGCACCCCTACTCGCAGATCGAGGGGTGCCACACCGCGCTCACCGTCGCCGCGGTCGAGGGCAGGGTCGACGACCTGGCGCGGCACGTCGCGGTGCTCGAGCGGCTGCTCGACGAGGGGCTCGTGCCCGAGGCGGCACGAGGTTACGTCGACGGTTTCCGCGGCGCGCTCGCCCGTGCGGAGGGTCACGCCGACGAGGCCCTGCACCTCTTCGCGGCCGGCGCGCAGGACTGGCGCGGGTTCTGGGGGGCGTGGTGCCTCCCGCTGGACACGGTGTGGGCGGAGACGCTGCTGGACGTCGGCGAACCAGCGGCCGCCGCTGAAGTCCTCGACGCTGCGCAGGAGCTCGCCGACTCGAGCCACGCCCCGTGGTGGGACGCCGAGATCCTGCGCGTGCGAAGCCGAATGCCGAACCAGTCCCCAGACCAGATCCGGGAGCTGCTCGAGCGCGCCGCGCAGGCGGGGTCGGCGTGCGGCTCGCCCCGGCTGGTCGCGCGCGCAGGTAGCGCGGTTGCGCACGACTAGGGCGTGTCTGCTAATGCCGGACGCGGTAGGTGATGATCGTCGCTGCGAGTAGTACTCCGCCGTAGTAGGTAAGGGCGTACTTGTCGTAGCGGGTCGCGACTCCGCGCCACTGTTTGAGCCGGTTGAAGCCGCGCTCG
>DATCCY010000057.1:0-102554 GCA_036510975.1 Candidatus Nanopelagicales bacterium | reverse complement strand
CAACGGCCAGACCCTGACCTTCTCGTACTGAGACCGGAGCATCGACATGACTCACGACCAGCTCGCGATCATCTGGTTCGTCCTCATCGCCGTGCTCTGGTGCGGCTACTTCGTCCTCGAGGGCTTCGACTTCGGGGTCGGGATCCTGCTGCCCTTCATCGGCAAGAACGAGGCGGAGCGACGCACGATCGTCTCGACCCTCGGCCCGGTGTGGGACGGCAACGAGGTGTGGCTGCTCACGGCGGGCGGCGCGACCTTCGCGGCGTTCTCGCTGTGGTACGCCACCCTGTTCAGCGGCTTCTACCTCGCCCTGCTGCTGATCCTCGTGGCGCTCATCGTGCGCGGCGTGGCCTTCGAGTTCCGCAGCAAGCGCGGCACCACGGCCGCCCCGAACTGGCGACGCAACTGGGACTGGGCGATCTTCTTCGGCTCGTTCCTCCCGGCGTTGCTGTGGGGCGTCGCGTTCGCCAACATCGTGGCGGGCGTGCCGCTGGAGCTCCAGAACGGCAACAGCGAGTTCACCGGCAACCTGTTCACGCTGCTGAACCCGTACGCCCTCCTCGGCGGTCTGGTCACCCTGGGCCTGTTCACGACCCACGGCGCGATCTTCCTGGCGCTCAAGACCGAGGGCGACATCCGCACCCGCGCCAACAAGCTGGCCGGCCAGATCGGTCTCGTCACCGCGGTGCTCGCGGTGGCCTTCGGCCTGTGGACCCAGCTGGCGCACAGCAACAACACGGTGGCCAGCGTCGTCGTGCTCGTCCTGGTCGTCCTCGCCTGGGTCGGGGCGCTCGCCGCGAACCGCCTCGGCCGTGAGGGCTGGGCGTTCATCGCCTCCGCCGCCACCATGGTGTTCGTCGTGGCCTTCCTGTTCGTCTGCCTCTACCCGAACGTGATGCCGAGCTCCACGAACGCGGACGCGACGCTCACGGTCCAGAACGCGGCGAACTCGCAGTACACCCTCACGATCATGACCTGGGTCGCGGTGATCCTGACGCCGGTCGTGCTGGTCTACCAGTCGTGGACCTACTGGGTGTTCCGCAGGCGGCTCTCGCCCAGCCAGATCCCCGACCCGGAGCACGGCTCCCTCGACCTGCCGCACGAGGTGTCGGCGTAACTGCCGGTTCCCACCAACGTAACCTGTCGAGGTGGCCAAACCGCTCGATCCCCGGCTGCTGCACTACGCCCGAGGCGTACGCACGCTGCTGATCGGGTCCGTCGCGGTGGCCTCCGGTACCGCAGTGCTCGTCGTCGCCCAGGCGTTCTGCCTGGGCGACGTCGTGTCACGGGTGTTCCTCGGGGGCGCCGCCCTCGCCGACGTCATGAACGTCGTCGTGCTGCTCGCTGTCGTGGTCCTCGGCCGGGCGCTGCTGGCCACCTTCGGCGAGACCCTCGCGCAGCGGGCCGCCACGCGCACGTCGGCACAGCTGCGCGAGGCGCTGCTCGCGCACGTGGTGCGCCTCGGGCCGATCTGGCTCTCCGGTGAGCGACGCGGTCAGGTCGCGACCCTCGCCACGCGCGGGGTCGACTCCGTCGAGCCCTACGTCGCGCGCTACCTGCCGCAGCTGGTGATCGCGATCATCGTGCCGCTGACCGTCGGAGTCGCGATCCTCACCCAGGACCTCGTCGCGGCGATCATCGTCGCGGTGACGGCGCCGCTGATCCCGGTGTTCATGGCGCTCATCGGCATGTACACGCAGTCGGCCACCGCCAAGCAGTGGTCGACCCTCGGCGTGCTGTCCGGCCACTTCCTCGACGTCGTCGCCGGTCTGCCGACGCTCAAGGCCTTCGGCCGTGAGCGGGCGCAGTCCCAGCGGATGGCCGAGGTCGACCAGCGCTACCGCACCGCGACGCTCGGCGTCCTGCGCGTCTCGTTCCTCTCCTCGTTCGTCCTCGAGCTGCTCGCGACGGTGTCGGTGGCCGTCGTGGCCGTGTCGATCGGCCTCCGTCTGCTCGACGGCGGCCTCACGCTCCAGACGGGCCTCACCGTCCTGATCCTCGCCCCCGAGGTCTACCTCCCGATCCGCGCTGTCGGAGCTCAGTTTCACGCCGCGGCCGACGGCATCGACGCCGCGGAGCAGGTGTTCGGGATCCTCGCCACCGAGCCGGCGGTGACCGGCACGCGCACCGACGTGCCGGGCGGCGACGTCGTGGTCGACGCCGTCACCGTCACGTACCCCGGGTCCGACGTGGTGGCCCTCGCGCCGGTCTCCCTGACGCTGCGGTCCGGGCGCGTGACCGCCGTGGTCGGACCCTCCGGCGTCGGCAAGTCCACCCTGCTCGCAGCGCTGCAGGCGTTCGTCGCGCCGACGGCAGGGGCGGTGCTGGTCGGCGGCGTCGACCTCGCGACGCTCGACCCCGAGGCGTGGCGGCTCACCATCGGCGTCGTCGGCCAGGACCCGGTCCTCGTCGGCCCGACGGTGGCCGACGACGTGCGGCTGCGCCGTCCGGCGGCGACCGCCGCCGAGGTCGATGCGGCTCTGCGCGCCGCGGGCATCGACCCCGCGACCCTCCCGGACGGTGCGGCCTCGCGCGTCGGCGACCTCGCCTCCGACGTGTCCGCCGGCCAGCGGCGCCGGGTCGCGCTCGCCCGCGTGCTGCTCGACCCGCCCCCGCTCGTGCTGCTCGACGAGCCGACCGCGGGTCTGGACGACGCGACGGAGATCGACGTTGTCGACGCGATCCGTCGCCTCGCCGACGCTGGCGCCGCGGTGGTCGTCGTGGCGCACCGGCCCTCGCTGGTCGAGGGCGCCGACGAGATCGTCGAGCTCGACCCCGTGGGGGTGGGGGCGTGACGACCGTCGAGCTGGGCGTGAGCGCCCCGGCCGTCTCGCCGGTGCGGCGGCTGTGGCCGTGGGTGGCGACGGAGTGGAAGCGGCTCGCCCTCGCGGTCCTCCTCGGCTCGCTCGCGATCGGGTGCGGCGTGGCGCTGCTCGCGGTGAGCGCGTGGCTCATCTCCAGCGCCGCGTTGCAGCCGCAGATCTTCACCCTCGACCTCGCGATCGTCGGTGTCCGCGCCTTCGGCATCGGCCGTGGCTGCTTCCGCTACGCCGAGCGGCTCGTGTCCCACGACGCCGCGTTCCGCGCGCTCTCCCGGCTGCGCCTGGCCGTCTACGACCGGCTGGCCGTGGTCGCGCCCGCGGGCGTGCCGGCGTACCGCCGTGGCGACCTGCTCGAGCGCCTGGTCCGCGACGTCGACGCCACGCAGGACCTGCCGCTGCGGGTCCTGGTGCCGTACGCCTCCGGCGCGCTCGTCGCCGTCGCGTCCGTGGTGCTGGCGTTCTTCATCCTGCCCGTGGCCGGGCTCGTGCTGCTGGTCTCGCTCCTGCTCGCGTCCACCGTCGTCCCGTGGATCACCTCGAGCGCCGCCGCCGAGGCGGAGCGGCTCAGCGCCCCGGCGCGCGGCGAGCTCAACGGCGACGTCCTCACCCTGCTCGACGGCGTCGCCGACCTCACGACCGCCGGTGCCGCGCAGGCCTGGCTCGACCGGCTCGCCGAGGACGACCGTCACATCGGGCGCCTCGCCGAGCGTCGCGCGCGTGCGGCGGGACTCGCCTCGGGGCTCGGGATCCTGCTCTCCGGCGGCGCGGTCGTGGTGATGCTGCTCGTGGCGATCCCGGCGGTGCGCTCCGGCGAGCTCGTCGGCGTCAACCTCGCGGTGCTCGCGCTGCTGCCGCTCGCGACCTACGAGGCGGTCGTCGCGATGCCGACCGCCGCTCTCGCGCTCGGGCGGGTGCGCGGTTCCGCGCAGCGCGTCGTCGAGGTGCTCGACGCGGTGGACCCGGTGCCCGACCCGGCGGTCCCGGTCGCCGCGCCGCAGGGCGTGGTCGGCGTGCGCCTGCACGGCGTCAGCGCCGGGTGGCCGGGCGGCGACCTCGTGCTGAGGGGTCTGGACCTCGACGTCGCGCCCGGGTCCCGGGTGGGCGTGGTCGGCTCGTCCGGCGTGGGGAAGTCCACCCTGCTGGCGGTCCTCGCCGGGTTCCTGCCCTACGACGGCTCCGTGCGGCTCGGCGACGTCGAGCTGTGCGAGATGACCGGGCACGACGTCCGCCGGGTGGTCGGCTGGTGCCCCCAGCTGCCGCACGTGTTCGACACCTCGGTCGTGGAGAACGTGCGGCTGGCCAGGCCCGAGGCCGACGACGACGAGGTCCGCGCGGCACTCGATGCCGTGGGTCTCGGTCCGTGGCTCGATGCCGCGCCGCAGGGGATCCACACCCCCGTGGGCGACCACGGCGCGCTCGTGTCCGCCGGCCAGCGCCAGCGCCTCGGCGTCGCCCGTGTCCTGCTCGCCGGTCACCCCGTGGTGCTGCTCGACGAGCCCACCGAGCACCTCGACGAGGCCACCGCCGACGTCGTCGCTGCCGAGCTCCTGCGCGCCCTCGCCGGCCGCACGGTTCTCTGGGTCGCCCACCGCCCCCACGGCCTGGCCGCCCTCGACGCCCTCGTCCGCCTCACCTGAGGCCCCACCCCTCCCACCTTCGTGCCCACCTTTCTGTCGCTGCCCGCCCGTCCGGAGGGTCGGTAAACGACAGATAGGTGGGCAACAGCGGTCGGGGCGCGGGGTTCGGCGTCGAGTACCGACCGACCGCTCCCAGGTGCTTTGATGCGGGGGACACGCGGCGTCGCGTGGGAGGCCGGCGGCGATCCCGACGGCTCCTCCGGGCGGCGCCAGATCGGCAACCGCCCAGGAGGTCCACCCATGACCGCAGACGGAGGCCCCGAGCTCGTCCAGCTCCTCACCCCCGAGGGCGAGCGGGTCCACCATCCCGAGTACGACGTCGACCTGACCGACGAGCAGCTGCGCGGGCTCTACCGCGACCTCGTCCTGGTCCGCAGGGTCGACTCCGAGGCCACCGCGCTGCAACGTCAGGGCGAGCTCGGGCTCTGGGCCCAGTGCATCGGGCAGGAGGCCGCGCAGGTCGGCTCCGGCCGCGCGCTGCTGCCCGGCGACTTCGCCTTCCCCACGTATCGCGAGCACGGAGTGGCCTGGGCACGCGGGGTGCAGCCGCTGCAGCTGCTCGGCCTGTTCCGTGGCGTGACCAACGGCGGGTGGGACCCGCACGAGCACAACATGGCGCTCTACACGATCGTCATCGGCGACCAGACCCTGCACGCCGTCGGCTACGCCATGGGCATGCAGCGCGACGGCAGCGACGACGCCGTCATCTGCTACTTCGGTGACGGCGCGACGAGCCAGGGCGACGTCAACGAGTCCTTCGTCTTCGCCGCTGTCTACAACGCGCCCGTGGTGTTCTTCTGCCAGAACAACCAGTGGGCGATCAGCGAGCCGCTCGAGCGGCAGACGCGCATCCCGCTCTACCGCCGCGCCGACGGCTTCGGCTTCCCCGGCGTCCGCGTCGACGGCAACGACGTCCTCGCCGTGCTCGCCGTCACGACTGCCGCGCTGCAGGCCGCGCGCGAGGGCCAGGGACCGACCCTGGTCGAGGCGTTCACCTACCGGATGGGCGCGCACACCACCTCCGACGACCCGACCCGCTACCGCGTCTCGGCCGACCTCGAGGCCTGGAAGCTCAAGGACCCGATCGAGCGCCTGCGGGTCTACCTCGCACGCAACGGCTGGGCCGACAGCGACTACTTCGCCTCGGTCGACGCCGAGGCCGAGGCGATGGCCGTCCACCTGCGCGAGGGCTGCCGGGCTCTGCCCGATCCGGCGCCGACGTCGATGTTCGACCACGTCTACGCCGCACCGCACCCGCTCGTCGAGGCGGAGCGCGCCGAGTTCTCGGCGTACCACGCCTCCTTCGCGGGAGGGGAGCACTGATGGCCGCGACGACGATGGCGAAGGCGATCAACGCCGGCCTGCGCAAGGCGCTCGAGAACGACCCCAAGGTCCTGCTCATGGGCGAGGACATCGGCAAGCTCGGCGGAGTCTTCCGGGTGACCGACGGGCTGCAGAAGGACTTCGGCGAGGCGCGCGTCATCGACTCGCCGCTCGCGGAGAGCGGCATCGTCGGCACGGCGGTCGGCCTCGCGATGCGCGGCTTCCGCCCCGTCGTCGAGATCCAGTTCGACGGGTTCGTGTTCCCTGCGTTCGACCAGATCGTCACGCAGGTCGCCAAGCACAACGCCCGCTCCGCCGGACGCACGCCGATGCCCATCACCATCCGCATCCCCTACGGCGGAGGCATCGGCGCCGTCGAGCACCACAGCGAGTCGCCCGAGGCGTACTTCGCGCACACCGCCGGCCTGCGCGTGCTGTCGCCGTCGAACCCGCTCGACGCCTTCGTCATGGTGCAGCAGGCGATCGCCCACCCCGACCCGGTGATCTTCTTCGAGCCGAAGCGCCGCTACTGGGACAAGGCCGAGGTCGACGAGAGCCTCGACCTCGCCTCGGCGCCGTCGCCGTTCACCGCCCGCGTCGTACGCCCGGGCTCGTCGATCACCGTCGCCTGCTACGGCCCGATGGTGCGCACCTGCCTCGAGGCCGCGACCGCTGCCGCGGCCGACGGCCTCGACATCGAGGTCGTCGACCTGCGCACGATCTCTCCGCTCGACATCGACACGATCGCGGCGTCGGTACGCCGCACCGGCCGGCTCGTCGTCGTGCACGAGGCGCCGGTCTTCCTGGGCCTCGGCGCCGAGCTCGCCGCTCGCATCACCGAGCAGTGCTTCTACTTCCTCGAGGCACCCGTGATCCGGGTCGGCGGCTACCACACGCCCTACCCGCCGTCCCGGCTCGAGGAGGACTACCTCCCCGACCTCGACCGCGTCCTCGACGGCGTCGACCGCGCGATGGCGTTCTGAGATGGCCGCCGAGACGACCGACCTGCGCACCTTCGCCCTGCCCGACGTCGGCGAGGGCCTCACCGAGGCGGAGATCCTCACCTGGCACGTGAAGGCGGGCGACACCGTCGTGGTCAACCAGACCATCGTCGAGATCGAGACCGCGAAGGCCGCCGTCGAGCTCCCCTGCCCCTACGCCGGCACCGTCGCCGAGCTCTTCGTCGCCGAGGGCGACGTGGTCCCCGTAGGAACCCCCATCCTCACGATCGCGATGGAGGGGGCCTCTGCTACCCAGGCGACGGGTCCAGGGGCGCCGGCCGGAGGGATCAAGCCTGACCGCCCGGAGGACGGCGCCCCTGGACCCGGTGCCGGACCCGTACCGCAGGCCATCGACTCGGTACCGACCTCGGCAGCGACCGGAGCGAGAGAAGCCGTCCTCGTCGGCTACGGCGTCAAGCAGACCGGCACTCCGCAACGTCGCGCGCGCGTGCTTGCGCACGACCCCCACGGCACCACCGCGCCCGAGGCCGGCCCGCCCGGCGAGGCCGTGAAGCCGGTCCGTCACGGCGGGCTCGAGATCGGGAGGCACGCCGAGGAGGTGCTCTCGCAGCGCTCCGTCGTCCTCGCCAAGCCGCCGGTACGCCGGCTGGCGAAGGACCTGAAGGTCGACCTCGCCGGCGTCGACGCCACAGGTGCCGGCGGGATCATCACGAGGGCCGACGTCGAGCGGACGGCCATGCTCGCGGCCTCGGTCCACGACCGCGGGCGGGACGCCTCCGTGGCCGGTGCGTCGGGACTCGTGCACGCGGGACCGGTGGCGTCGGGCGTCCGCGACGCGTCGGTGCCGCGGGAGGTGCGGGTCCCGGTCAAGGGCGTCACGAAGGTGATGGCGGAGGCGATGGTGGCGAGCGCGTTCACCGCGCCGCACGTCACCGAGTGGGTCGAGGTCGACGTCACCCGCACCCTCGAGCTCGTCGAGCGGCTGCGCACCCGTCCGGAGCTCGACGGCGTCAAGGTCAGCCCGCTGCTGCTCGTCGCGGCCGGGCTCGTCCGCGCCGCGCGGCAGTACCCGGGGATCAACGCCACCTGGGACGCCGCGGCCGCGGAGATCGTGACGAAGAACTACGTGAACCTCGGCATCGCCGCAGCCACGCCGCGCGGGCTCGTCGTCCCCAACGTGAAGGACGCCGACCTGCTCGACCTCGTCGGGCTCGCCCACGCGCTGCAGGACCTCGTCGACACCGCGCGCGCCGGTCGCACCACGCCCGCCGACATGGCCGGCGGCACCATCACCATCACCAACGTCGGCGTCTTCGGCATCGACGGCGGCACCCCGATCATCAACCCCGGCGAGAGCGCGATCCTCTGCATGGGACGCGCGGTCGCCAAGCCGTGGGTCGTCGACGGCGAGATCCGCGTGCGCCAGGTCATGGCGCTCTCGCTGTCGTTCGACCATCGGCTCGTCGACGGTGCGCTGGGCTCGCGGGTGCTGGCGTCGGTGGCCGGCTTCCTCGAGGACCCGGCGGTGGCGCTTGTCCTCGGCTGAGGGCGGGGTCGCGCACCCGTCCGGACGGTTCGTCGAGTCCGGCCCCGACCCGTCCGGCCGGCGCGCCACCCTCGGCACCTGGTTGCGCCCGGAGCACATCGCGTGGTCCGTGCGTCACGTGCGCGAGCTGATCCCGACCGAGCGGATCCGCTCGTCGCCGTCGCCACGCGTCCTGCCGGAGCGCATCGACGGCGCGCTCCTCGACGTGGTCGTCGACGCCCACGACGGCCCGGTACGGCTCGAGGAGCTGCTCCGCGACCGTGAGCGCGACGCGCTGCTGGTCTTGCACCGCGGCGAGATCGTGCTCGAGTGGCTCGCGCCCGGCGTCCGCACCGACGAGCAGCACCTCGTGTTCAGCGTCACGAAGTCGGTGACGGGGCTGCTCGCCGGGGCGCTCACCACGCGCGGCCAGCTCAACCTCGCGGCGCGGGTGGGCGACCTCGTCCCCGAGGTCGCCAGCAGCGCGTTCGCCAACGCGACCGTGCGTCAGCTCATGGACATGGAGGCGTCATACGCCTTCGTCGAGGACTACACGCCCGGCCCGGACGTCGTGGCCTACCGCCGCGCGGCCGGCTGGTGCCCCGCGCCACCGGACGCCCCGGCGCTGCGCGAGTTCCTCGCCACGCGGAGGCCGGACGGGCCGCACGGCGAGCGCTTCCGCTACCTCTCGCCCACGATCGACATGCTCGGCTGGGTCTGCGCCCGGGCCGCGGGCACCACGTGGGCGGAGGCGGTCGAGCGCCATCTGTGGCAGCCGTGCGGCGCCGAGCTGGGCGCCAGCGTGACGCTCGACCGGGAGGGCACGCCGCGGGCCGCGGGCGGGATGAGCGCGCTGCCGCGCGACGTCGCCAGGCTGGGTCTCGTCGTCGCGGAGCGCGGCGCGGGGATCGTCAGCGAGGAGTTCCTCGACGACCTGCTGCACGCGGGTCACCGCGAGCAGTGGGCGCGCGGCGACGTCGCGGGCATGTGGCCCGACGGCGCCTACCGCTCCGGCTGGTACACGCCGAACGTCGACCCGGAGGTCACGCTCGGCATGGGCATCCACGGCCAGATGCTCTACGTCGACGTCGCGCGCCGGGTGGTCGTCGTCGTCCTCTCGTCCTGGTCGGACCCGGACCCCGAGCCCTGGCACCTCGACAACCACGCCCTGTGCCGCGCCCTGGCCCACCACGTCGCGCCCTGACCCCACCCCTCGCGAGGTCACTGACGCAACTGTCACCCTGGGGCGCCCCAGCCTCGCACGTGCGCCAGTGACGTCGGAGGGGGCTAGGGGGTGATGGCGAGGGCCTCGAGGATCCTGCCGGCCAGCTCCGGCTCGCCGCTCACCCGAGCTCGCTCCTGGACCTCGGCGGACGTGACGTCGAGACGGCCGGCACCGAGGCGGGCGTAGGTCTCCCAGTCGGTGTCGAGCGCGATGGTCGGCGCCTCCGGACGGGACACCTCGTCGATGTCCACGCCGCGCCGGTCGTCGTCGATGCCGGCCCAGCGCTCGAACGCGATCGGGCCGGTCACGCTGACGCGGAACGTCGTGCCCGCCGGCGCCTCGATGTTGCGTGCCAGGACGAAGGACGTCGAGCGCGCCATCTGCAGGGCGGAGACCTGCGCACCCGGCGTCGCGAGGTCGCCGGGATGACCCGCCGCGCGGCGCATGTCCTGCAGGTGGGTCCAGCTGTCGAAGATGCGGATGCGCAGCAGCCGCTCGAGCGGCACCAGGCTGCCGAACAGACCCATGACCTCGCTGTCGAGGGAGAGGTCGTCCAGGGCCATGATCTGCGCGAGCCGCACGTCGATCAGCGTGTCGAGCTCGTTGCAGGCGCCGACCTGCGACAGGGGTCGGCGTACGTCGACGCCGATCTCGGTCATGCGCGAGAAGTCGCTCTCGACGTGCGGGAACCGCGACCAGTCCACCTCGTGCTCGGGGTCGCGGCGGCCGGCGACGAACGCCTCGGTCCAGCACAGGTGGCGTAGGACGTCGCCCACCGTCCAGCCCGGGCACTCGGTCGACGTGTCCCACTGCTCGGGGGTCACCACCCGGCCGAGCATGCTCACGGCGCGCAGCGTCTGCTCCCAGGAGTCGAGGAGCGCCCGCAGGTCGTAGGTCTCGGCAGCCATCGCGGTCATCCCCGGAGGCTAGTCCCGGGACGCGTGCGGCAGGATCGAACCCGTGAGTCTCACGTCGACCTGGGTCGCGCGGTGGCGCGCGGCGCCCTCGCGCCCCGTGCTGCTCGACGCGGCGGACGGCGCGGTGCTCACCGGTCTCGAGGTCGACCGGGCGACCGTCGCACTCGGCGTACGCCTCGCCGCGGCAGGTGTACGCGCCGGTGACCGGGTCGTGCTGTCCTGCGCGCCGTCGGTCGCGACCGTGGTCGCCTACGTCGCGCTGCTGCGCCTGGGAGCCGTGGTGGTGCCCGCGAACACGGCGTACACGGCGACCGAGCTCGAGCACATCGTCGGTGACGTGCGACCGGTGCTGGCGCTGCTCGACGACCCGACGCGCATCGACGACCTGCCGCTCGGGAGCCACCGCGCCGACCTGTCGGCCCTGCCGGCTCGCGGCGACTCCGCGGGCTGGGCGGCGCTGGACGCCGCGGTCGACGCCGATCCCGCGATGATCGCCTTCACGAGCGGCACGACCGGCCGGCCCAAGGGCGCGGTGCTCTCGCACGGCAACCTCGACGCCGGAGCGCGGTCGCTGGTGCAGGCGTGGGGCTGGACGTTCGAGGACCGCCTCGTGCACGCGCTGCCGATGTTCCACATGCACGGGCTCGGCGCGGCCATCAACGGGACGCTGTCGGCCGGCGCGTCGATGGTCGTGCTGCCGCGCTTCAACCCCGCAGCCGTGGTCGACGCCGTGACGGCGTACGGCGCGACCCTCTTCTTCGGCGTGCCGACGATGTACGCACGACTGCGCGACTCCGGGCTTCTCGCGGAGCTGTCCGGACTCCGCCTGCTCGTGAGCGGATCCGCACCGCTGGATCCCCTGTTGTTCCAGGCGATCGCGGCGGAGACGGGTCAGGCGCCGATCGAGCGCTACGGCATGAGCGAGACCGTCATGCTCACCTCGAACCCGCTGCACGGTGAGCGGCGTGCGGGCTCGGTCGGTCTGCCGCTGCCCGGCGTCGAGGTGCGGCTCGGTGAGGGGGGAGCGGTCGAGGTCACCGGGCCGAACGTGTTCGGCGGCTACTGGGAGCGCCCGGACGCCGACCGCGAGTCGTTCACCGCGGACGGCTGGTTCCGCACGGGGGATATCGGCGAGCTGGACCCCGACGGCTACCTGCGCCTCGTCGGTCGCGCGAGCGACCTGATCATCACCGGCGGCTTCAACGTCTACCCGCGCGAGGTCGAGGACGCCATCGTCTCGCACCCCGACGTCGTGGACGCCGCGGTCGTCGGGATCCCGGACGACACCTGGGGCGAGACCGTCGTCGCCTTCGTCGTTCTCCGCGCCCGCCCCGCCCAGATCACGTCGCCCGCGGCGGGTCCGTCGGGCGCGAGCGGTGCGGCGCATGCCGCGGCGGTCGCGGACGCGCTGGCCGCGCACGTGGAGCCCAGGCTCGCGGCGTACAAGCGCCCGAGGCGCTGGACCGCGCTCCCCGAGCTGCCCCGCAACGCGATGGGCAAGGTGCAGCGCGACGTGCTCCGCACGATCTGATCACCACCAGTGACTCGGGATCTGGACGGGTCAGGGATGATGTCGGCATGACGCGGGTGGCCCTGATCCAGCTCGACGTGAACGACTCCGAGTCGGTCACGGAGCGCATCGAGCGCGCCGGCGCGCTCGTCGAGGGGCTCGTCGACGTCGACCTCGCGGTGCTCCCCGAGCTCTGGCACGTCGGCGCGTTCGACCTCGACGCCGCGCGCGAGCACGCCGAGCCGATGGACGGCGCCGTCGTCACGCGCATGCGCACGGCGGCGGCGAAGGCAGGCCTCTGGCTGCACGCGGGCTCCTTCGCCGAGCTCTCGGGCGGCCACCGCTTCAACACCTCGGTGGTCATCGACCCGTCCGGCGACGTGGTCGCGACCTACCGCAAGCAGCACCTGTTCGGCTGGGAGGGCGGCGAACCCTCGGTCATGACGGCGGGGGACAGCCTCGTCGTGCTCCCCACCCCGCTCGGCGCGACCGGGCTCGCGACCTGCTACGACCTGCGCTTCCCGGAGCTCTTCCGCCGCCTGGTCGACTCGGGCACGGAGACGTTCCTCATGGCCTCGGGCTGGCCGATGCCGCGCATCGAGCACTGGTCGGTGCTCGCCCGGGCCCGGGCGATCGAGAACCAGGCCTGGGTCGTCGCGTGCAACACCGCGGGCACCCACAACGGCGTGCTGATGGGCGGTCGGTCCGTGGTCGTCGACCCGCGCGGGACCGTGGTGGCCGAGGCCGGCGACGACGAGGAGATCCTCTACGCCGACGTCGATCCGGGCGCCGTGCGCGAGTGGCGTCAGGCGTTCCCCGTGCTCGCCGACCGCCGGCTGTAGGAGTCGCGCGTGCCCAACCCCTCCACCTCGCTCGCGCTCGTCGCGTGGATCCCCTGGCGTCCGGCGCTGCTCGCCGCCGCTGTGCTCGGCCTCGTGGCGCTCGCCCTGCGGACGCGGCCGGGGGCGGAGCGGGCATCGCGGATCACCGCCGAGGCGGCGCTCATCAGCGCGCTCTACGCCGGCTGGCAGTACGCCGGCTCGCTCGTCGGCGGCAGCGCTCCGGAGGCGCGCGACGCGGGACTCTGGCTCGACCGGGTGGAGCGGTTCCTCGCCTGGCCGAGCGAGGCCGCCATCCAGCAGCAGGTGCTCGGCGTCGACTGGCTGATCCACGCCGCGAACGCGTACTACTCGATCGTCCACGTGCCGGTGTTCGTCGCCACGATGGTGTGGGTGCTCGTGCGCCACCTCGAGGACTGGCCCTTCGCGCGGACCGTCGTCGCGCTCACGACGGGCATCTGCCTGCTGATCGAGTTCAAGGCCGTGGCCCCGCCGCGCCTGATCCCGAGCCTCGGCATCGTCGACACCGCCGCCGGGACGGGCGACTCGGTCTACGACCGCATCGCGGGCGCCAACCAGTACGCCGCCATGCCGTCGGTGCACGTCGCGTGGGCGGCCATCGTGGCGCTGCTCGTCATCGTCTCGGCGCGCAGCCGCTGGCGCTGGCTCGCGCTGCTCTACCCGCTGCTCACGACCTGGGTCGTCGTCGTCACCGGCAACCACTTCATCATCGACGGTGCGGTCTCGGTGCTGATCCTGGCGTTCGCGGTCGGCGTCACCCTGCTCTTCCCGTCCCAGCGCCCACGACGCTTCGCGCACCGGCTCGAGGCGGCGCGCGAGGAGGGCGAGCTCGAGCCGTCGGTGCGCTGAGGGCCCCGGACCCGTCAGCGGGTCGCGAGGAAGGCGAGCACCCGCTCGCGCAGGAGCCCGGAGGCTTCCGCGTCGTAGGACGGCAGGGAGCTGTCGGCGAAGAGGTGCTGGTCGCCCGGGTAGAGGAACAGCTCCGCGTCGTCGGCCTCGGCCACGAGCGCGCGGGCGGCGTCGATGTCGCCGTCGCCGACGAACCACGGGTCGGCATCCATCGCGTGCACCTGCACCGGCACACCAGCGGGCCACGCGGCGCCGAACTCCGAGACGGGCACCGTGGAGTGGAACAGCAGCGCCCCGCGCGCCCCCGGGCGGCTCTGCGCGAGGGCCTGCGCGGGCAGCACGCCGAGGGAGAAGCCGGCGTAGACCAGACCGTCGGGGAGCTCCGCGGCACACGCGATGCCACGTCCGATCAGCGTGCCGAAGCCGACCTGCTCGGCGTGGGCGACACCGGCCTCGAGGTCGTGGAACACCTCGCCCTCGTAGAGGTCCGGCGTGTGCACCGTGTGCCCCGCCGCGCGCAGGTCGTCGGCGAACGCGAGCACGCCAACGGTGAGGCCGTGCGCGTGGTGGAACAGCAGGATCTCGGCCATGTCGGACTCCCTCGGGTGGGTGCGGTCAGGTCATCAGATCAGGTGGCACCGACGGTGGAACCGGGCCGGCGCTCGCGAGGTCGACCGGCGGCGCCATCGCGCTCAGCGCCCGAGGTCCGTGACCCTGACAGGCTGCGAGGCGCGGTCGTACGTCGTCCACTCGCCGACCTGCCGACCCCGGTCGAACGACCCGGTCCGCATGAGCGAGCCGTCCTTGCGCCACCAGCGCCAGGCACCGTGCGGCTCGCCGTCCTTCACCCTGCCCTTGGCCTTGAGCCCGCCGTCGGCGTGGAAGTCGCGACGGAACCCCTTGCTGTCCGGGGCTGCCGACGCCTCCGCCAGGCGCGCTGCGATCACGGCCCGCACCAGGGCCGTGGGAAGCGGTGCGTCGACCGCGAACCGGACGGTGCCCTTGGCCAGGTCGTAGCCGGAGAGGCGGTCGGCGAGACCGTCGAGCGCGGTCCCGGAGTGGGGGAAGAACGCGCAGTGCTGCCTGCTCGCGGCAATCCCGGCGACCGCCGTGCCGTCGACCCGCCACGAGGGCATGCCGTAGGCGAGACACTCCTCGGCGCGCGGGAGCAACGAGCCGATCGTTGCGCGCATCGTCGTCAACGTGCTGCGCTGCGGCTCCGGTTGCGCCGCGAGGTAGGTGTCGACCCCATTGCCCATGCCGTCGATCCAACCCCATGGCGCGTGCACCGGGAAGCCTGCGGCTGCGGTTGGATGAGGTCGTGGCGACCTCCCGCGCTCGCGTGCGCGCCCCCGAGTTCGTGGGCGCGTCCGACGATCAGCGTTGACGAGGGGGAGGTCATGACCGAGCAGGGTCACGACGCCGTCGTCGACGACTCGCACGCGCAACGACTCGAGCTGCTGGCGAGGTGACGACGATGGCGCTCTACGTCAGCCTGTCGATCCTCGCCGTCCTCATCGCCCTGCCCATCGCGTCGAACGACAACCGGGTGCAGGCGGGACTCACGGTCCTCGGCACGGGGGCGGGGCTGGTGCTGGCCCACCACCTCTCGTTCCGGATGTCGTCACGACTGGTCAACGGCGGGCTGCTGACCCCGGAGAGCATCGACGCGCTCAAGGCGCAGGCGCTCGGTGGGCTGCCCGTCGCAGTGCTGGCGGCTCTGCCGGTCTTCGCGCTCGGTGAGGAGCCCGGCGAGGTGGTCTCCGAGGTGCTGCTCCTCGCCTTCGTCGCCCTCGTCGGCTACCGCAGCGCGAGGTTCACCTCGGGAGTCGCGCGATCCGTGGTCTACGTCGGCGTCATCGTCGCCGCGGTCGCCGTCGTCCTCGCGATCAAGCTCATCGCGGGCAGCCATTGAGAGGGTGCGTCCCTGCCCCGGGCCGAGCACGTGTCCGGCACTGCACGACGTTCGAGAGTGAGACAGTTCCTCCGTGGGAGGAGGCGCCGGGGCGAGGCTGATCGTTCCCGACGAGCGTGTCGACCTGTCGCCGGTGGGGATGCGCGCGGCCGCCGTCCGCCTCGTCGATGACTCCGGCCCCCGCGGGGTGATCGACGTCGAGGTCGAGGGCATCGTCGTACCCATGCTCGTGCACGCGAACGCGGGTTTCACCGTGATGCTGACCCACGAGGCCCTCGCCAAGGTCAACGGCACCCAGGTGGAGAAGGAGAGCGAGTTCGGGCTCGGCGCCGATCTGCGGGTCAGCGAACTCGGCCGCGGTAGCACCACACTTCGTTCCCTGACCGTGGCGGGCACTCGGTTGACCGCCGTCCGGTGCGAGGTGTTCGAGCTGCCGACCACCAACTGGGAAGGGATGCTCGGCGTCGGCTGGCTCGCGGCCGTAGAACCGGTCGTCGATCTGGCGAACCGGCGGATCTACCTCCCGACCTCGCGGCAGCGTGCCGAGGCCGTGCAGCTCCTCGGCCCGGGTGCAACGACTGTGCCGCTCTCTCTCGACCGCGAATCGGGCCGATTCGTCGGCTCGGTCTCCGTCGAGCCTGCCGGGGCGACCGTCGCCAGGTTCGTCGCGACGCGCACGACGTGTACGCGTACAGCGGCGCCGAGCGACCGTCGGGACGTTACGCCATCGGCGGCTGCCTTGGTGCCGACCTCCTGCTCACGACTGGTGCCGTCCTCGACTTTGGATAGCCCTTCAGGGATCGACTCTGCGAGCCCACGGCGGCTCGAGCCCGAGGTCCGGTAGCACGGATGGGGGCGCTCGACGCAGCCGAGACGTGCCGACAGAGCTCGGTTGGCGAGACTCGTCAGAGGCAACGGGCGCACAATGGCAGTGCGGATGCCGAGAGGTTCGGAAAGCCCCCTCGGGTCCGTGCCGGGAACGTGTGGGTGTCCCGCAACTTGTTCCGACGCGGAACCAAGAACGCCCGACGTGACAGAAGGCCCGCCCCATTCGGGGACGGGCCTTCCGCCAGTTCCGATTCGTCGCGTCCGCGCCGGACCGTTCGCGCTGCAGCGACCCAGCACATCGTGCCGATAGCGTGCCGCTGCCATGACGGCGCGGCGTCGGACGCGCCCTCGTGCAGGGGTCACTGGTTCGACAGCAGGGCGATGCCGAGTGCGAGGGAAACCAGGTAGACGGCGAACGGCGGCAGGACCGCCGCGATCGCGAACGCCGTGGCCCCGGCGATGGCCAGTTCTCGCGGCCATCCGGCAGGTACGACGTCGGGCAGCAGGGCGACCCCCATCACCGTGCGAACCGTCCTAACGATGAAGAGCAGGTTCGTGACGAGCCACGCACGTCGATGGCGAGCAACGATGGTCAGGAACACTCCCTCCTGCGCGGTCCAGGCTCTCAGCAGACGAGGATTCCCCGCTCCGGTCCCGAAGGCGACTGTGCCGAGCACGAGCACCAGCCGGTGACCTGTGATCCGCTCATCTGGTGGAGCCTCCGAGGGACGTTCTCGACGTGACGTCGCCGACGGACGCCATCGTGATCGTGCGACGGTGCGGCGGCTCGGGGGCGGGATGGTCACTCGACGGGCATCGTCTCGATGACCTTCTCCAGGCGGGTGGTGTCGGCGTCGGTCCATCCGGGTGGCTGGCTCACGGCGGCCCACGCCGCGGGCATCGAGGTGCCGTAGTTGTGGCCCTCGCCCTGCGGCACGTCGACGCCGACGAACTGGTCGACCGTCACCTGCAGGAACGTCAGCACCAGGTAGTAGCGCATGGTCGGCGTACGACCCGGGCCGGGCGGCTCGGCCAGCCAGTCGGGCTGCTTGATGAGCAGCTGCGGGCTCCACCAGACGACCGGGTCGTTCGCGTGCTGGAAGTAGGCGACCCGCGGCGGACCCCAGGTGTCGGCCGGCTTCGCGAGGTCGGTCGCGACTCCGGCGTAGCGGATCTGCTTGCCCGCCTGGTAGACCGGCTGCCACTGCGGCGACCCCGGCTCGCGGTCGGCCGCGATCTGTCCCCACGGCTGGCTGAAGTTCGGCGATCCGACCAGCAGGGCCCCCTGCGTGCGGGTCGTGAGGTCCTGCCCCGAGGGGAACGCCGACTGGATCGAGAACGAGCCGAGACTCAGCCCGTAGGCCATGAGCCTGGGCCGCTGCCCGGCCGGCAGCGTCGACCACTTGGCGTAGACGGCGTCGAACAGTGCGCGGCCGGCGTCGCTCGCCCTCTCGACGTCGACCAGGGTCGAGATCCAGCTCGGGAGGAACGAGTACTGGATCGCCGCGACCGCGGTATCGCCGTTCCACTCGTACTCGAGGGAGTCGATCGCCTGCGGCTCGAGCCAGCCGGTGCCGGTGGTGCCGGCGACGACGAGGACCTTGCGGCTGAACGCCCCGGTGCGCTCCAGCTCCTGCACCGCGATCGCCGCGCGCTTCTGCGCGGTGTCGGCGGTGTCGAGCCCGACGTAGACCCGGATCGGGTACATCGCCTCCGCGCCGTTGAACGTCGTGAGGTCCTTCGCCGACGGCCCGCGCGCCACGAAGTTGCGACCCTCCATCCCGAGGGTGTCCCAGGCTGCCAACGACGCGCCCGAACCGGACCGCAGCGAGCTGCTCGGCGCGGTGATGCCGTCCTTCGTGCTCGCGTTGGTGCCGGAGTAGATGGTGTTCATCGCGGCGACGAAGCCGTCGAACACGACGCCGGTGAGCACGCCGTAGATGATCGTGCCGATGATCGCGGCCGAGACCACACCGGCGACCCAGTCCGGGATGTGACGTCGCAGTCCGCGGACGATCCACCCGTTGATCCGCCGCAGCCCGCGGCCGACCAGCAGCGTGCCGATGGCGACCGGCACGGCGACGATCGCGACCTCGAGCGCGGTCGTGAGTCCCTCGTCCGGCTCGCCGACGAGCGTGCGCACCTCGTTCTGCCAGCCGACGCCGAGCAGCAGGAAGTAGACCGCGAGCACGGGTCCGAGGACGGCGAGCACCAGCCAGGCCCGGCGCTTCACCACCGCGTTCGGCTCGCGGACCGGCAGTCGACGGACGAACCAGGAGATCGCGACGCCGACGCCGTAGCCGAGCGCCGCCCCGATGCCGGCGATGACTCCCTCGAACAGCCACGGCCGCGGCAGCAGCGAGGGAGTCAGCGCGGCGCCGAAGGCGAGCACGGCCACGAGGAGGCCGAGGTAGTTCAGCCGACGGGCACGACGCCACCACGACGGCGCGACGTCGGCGCTGCCCGCGGTGTGGTCGACGTCGACGTCGGCGTCGCCCGAGCTCGTCGGAGTACCGGCGCCTGACTTCTTCGGAGTGGGGCTCACCCTCGGAACTCTAGGCGTCGAGCGTCAGCCGCGGCCCGTGCCTGCCCCGGCGGCCTCGACGGACACGGCGCCGGCGGGTGGCAGGTCGCTGCCGCGCTCGCGCGTCAGCCAGTAGACGCCGGCGGCGAGGACGGTCCACACGACGGTGCCGAGGCCACCGCCCACGAGACCGGACCGGGGTCCGAACCGGTCCGCGGCCCACCCGATCACGGGCGCCCCGATCGGGGTGCCGCCGAAGAACGCCAGCGTGTAGATGCCCATGACCCGCCCGCGCACCCAGTCCTCGGAGTGGGTCTGCAGGAAGCTCTGCGCCGAGGTCGTGAAGGTCATCGCGAGGATTCCGGCGAACGGCAGCACGAGCAGCATCGACCAGTACGTCGGCGACATGCCGACGACGACCTCCACGGCTCCGAACGCGACCGCGGCGACCAGGACGATCCGCAACGGGACCTGGGTGCGCCGGGCCGAGAGCAGAGAGCCGGCCAGGGCGCCGAGCGCGAGCGCGGTCGACATGATCCCGAAGGCCTCGGCGCCGAGGGCGAACTGCTGTCGTGCCATGAGCGCCATGGTGATCTGGTAGTTCAGGCCGAACGTGGCGACGCCGAACGCCAGCGACAGCACGAGGATCAGCTCGCGACGCACCCGCACGTAGCGCAGTCCGGCGACCAGCTTCACCGCACCGCCGCGGCGGATCTGCGGGAACAGCTCCCGGGCGCGCATCAGCAGGAGGGCCAGGATCGTCACGCCGAACGACGCGGCGTTGAGGATGAAGACCCAGCCGCTGCCGAGCACCGCGACCATGACACCGGCCAGAGCGGGTCCGCCGAGCCGGGCGAGGTTGAACGAGGCGCTGTTGAGCGCGATCGCGTTGTGCAGGTCATCGGGTCCGACGATCTCGTTGACGAAGGCCTGGCGCGCCGGGTTGTCCACCGCCGAGGCGCAACCGAGCAGGAAGGCGAAGACATACACGAGGTGCACGGTCGCCGACCCCGTGAGGGTCACGACGCCGAGGCCGAGGGCGAGCAGCCCCATGGCCGACTGCGTCCACACGATGAGGCGGCGCCGGTCGAAGCGGTCCGCGACCGTGCCGCCCCACAGCGAGAAGAGCAGGTACGGCAGGAACTGAAGGCCGGTGGTGATCCCGAGCGCAACGCCGCTGGTGCCGGACAGGTCGAGCACGAGCCAGTCCTGGGCGACGCGCTGCATCCACGTGCCGGTGTTGGAGAGCACCTGCCCGGTGAAGTAGAGGCGGTAGTTGCGCACCGAGAGCGCGCGGAACATGGGGGTCACGAGTCGGCGAGCACCTCCAGCACGGGGAGGGCCGCACGCAGGGCGGCGCGCTGCTCGCGGTCGAGGCCGAGCAGGTGCTCGGCGAGCCATTCGTCGCGGCGCCGGCGGTCCTCGCGGAGCAGGGTGCGGGCCGGTCCGGTGAGCGACACGAGCTGCTGGCGGCCGTCGGTGGGATCGGGCACGCGGTCGACGTAGCCGCCCTCGGCGAGGTGCGCCAGCGCCTTGGTCATCGACGGTGGTCGGACCTGCTCGTGCTGGGCCAGTGCGCCCGGGGTGAGCGGGCCGAGGCGCTCGAGGGTCGCGAGCACGCTGAGCTGGCCGAGCGGGAGGCCGTGGTCCGCGCGCTGCTGGCGAAGTCGGCGCGCGAGGCGCATCGTGGCGAGCCGCAGGTCGTGCGCGAGGTCGGCGGTGACCGCGGGGCTGGGCGACATGACCGTTAGCCTAACTAACGATCCGGCGGACGGCCAGCGGGATCCGCCGGACGTGCCCATCCGGGCAGACGAAAGAGGGCGGGCCCGATGGGGTCCGCCCTCGTCCGTCTGCGGCTGTGCGCCCTGGTGAGGTCGCGCGCCGCGGGCTCCTACCGCGCTGCCTAGAAGGCGGCCTCGTCGAGGTCCATCAGCGCGTTGTCCGTGCTCTCGGCGATCGAGCGCTCGGCCGCGAGGAGCGGGAAGCGCTGGTGGGCGAAGAACTGTGCGGCGGCGATCTTGCCCTGGTAGAACGCGACGTCCGGCCCGGCCGGTCCGGCGCTGAGCGCGTCGACCGCGATGGCGGCCTGCCGCAGCAGGAGCCAGCCGATGATCAGGTCGCCGAGGCAGAGCAGCAGCCGGGTCGTGTTCTGACCGACCTTGTAGAGCTCCGTCGCGTCGTCCTGCGCCTTCATGGCGTAGCCGCCGAGCGCTCCGACGATCCCCTGCACGTCCTCGAGCGCGCGGCCGAGCATCTCGCGCTCGCGGACCAGCGTCCCGTTGCCGGCGTCGCCCTTGGCGAAGTCCTGGATCTCGCCGCCGAGACGGGTGAGCGCCTGGAACTGGTCGCGCACCATCTTGCGGAAGAACAGGTCGAGACCCTGGATCGCCGTGGTCCCCTCGTAGAGGGTGTCGATCTTCGAGTCGCGGATGTACTGCTCGATCGGGTAGTCCTGCAGGAAGCCGGACCCGCCGAGGGTCTGCAGCGACTGCGCGAGCTGCTCGTAGGAACGCTCGGACCCGACACCCTTGACGATGGGCAGCAGCAGATCGTTCATCCGCTCGGCCGTGTCCAGGTCGACGTCTGCAGGGGCACCGGCCTCGTTCAGCTCCACCTGGTCCTGGTAGTAGGCCGTGAGGTGCACGAGGGCGCGCATGCCCTCGGCGTAGGACTTCTGCATCATCAGGCTGCGACGCACGTCCGGGTGGTGGGTGATCGTGACGCGCGGCGAGTCCTTGTCCATGAACGCCGAGAGGTCGCCGCCCTGCACCCGGTGCTTCGCGTACTCGAGCGCGTTGAGGTAGCCGGTCGACAGCGTCGCGATGGCCTTGGTGCCCACCATCATCCGCGCGTACTCGATCACCTTGAACATCTGCGCGATGCCGTCATGGACGTCGCCCACGAGCCAGCCCACCGCGGGCTGCTTGTCCCCGAAGGTGAGCTCGCAGGTCGTGGAGACCTTGATGCCCATCTTCTTCTCGATGTTCGTCGTGTAGACGCCGTTGCGCTCGCCGAGCTCACCGGTCTCGAGGTCGACGTGGAACTTCGGTACGACGAAGAGGGAGAGCCCCTTCGTGCCGCCGCGCGCACCCTCGGGGCGGGCGAGCACGAGGTGGATGATGTTGTCGGTCATGTCGTGCTCGCCGGAGGTGATGAAGCGCTTCACGCCGGTGATGTGCCAGGAGCCGTCCGGCTGCTGCACGGCCTTCGTGCGGCCGACGCCGACGTCGGAGCCCGCTTCGGGCTCGGTGAGCACCATGGTGGCGCCCCACTGCTTCTCGATCATGTGGTGCGCGAGCTTCTTCTGCTCGTCGTTGCCGAGGTGGTCGAGGATCGCGGCGAAGCCGGGACCGGACATGAACATGAACGCCGGCGGGTTGGCCCCGAGCATGAGCTCGCTCGCGGCCCAGCGCAGCGAGGGCGGGGCGCCGTGGCCGCCGAGGTGGGTCGGGAGGTCGAGGCTCCAGAACCCCGAGTCCATGAGCGCCTTGTACGACGCCTTGAAGGAGTCGGGCATCGTCACCGTGCACGTCGCGGGGTCGTAGACGGGCGGGTGGCGGTCGGCGTCGACGAACGAGGCTGCGAGCGGTCCCACGGACAGGCGCTCGACCTCCTCGAGGATCGTCGTCGCGGTGTCGACGTCCATGTCGTGGTAGGGGCCCGTGCCCAGGCGCTCCTGCGCGTGGAAGACCTCGAACAGGTTGAACTCGATGTCGCGCAGGTTGGACTTGTAGTGGCTCATCGCCCGGTCTCCCGTGATCGGCCAGCATCCAGCGCTGGCGGTTACCCGTCGGTAACTCATGATGCTACCCGTCGGTAACCAACGCAAGAGGGCACTCCGGTCCTCCGGCGTCTCTCCGCGTCCTTGCAGGTCAGCGGCCTGGGCGCGGTCCCCGGATCACGGCGCGAGGTCGCGACGACGCCAGCCGGCGAGGCCGGCCGCGCTCAGCGCCACCGCCGCGAGGGTGAGCACCGCGACGGGGAGCAGCCCTTCCGTGCCCACCGGCAGGGTCGGGGCGTGGCGCAGCGGCGAGAGGTCCATGACCCAGGTCGGCAGGTTCCACAGCGCCCCGAACTCGCCGATCACGACGAACGCCACCAGCAGCCCCCACGCGGCGACCGTGAGCCGTGGCGCCCAGCCGAAGGCGAGCATCACCAGGCTCGTGACGACCCAGACGGCGGGGACCTGCGCGAGCGAGGCCACGAGCACCCGGCCGAGCTGCGACCAGTCGCCGAGGGACGCCGACGCCGAGGCGCCGATCGACAGGCCCGCGAGCACCATGAGCGCGGCCGACCCCGCCAGCGCGATGACGTCGTGGCTCAGCGCCCACCGCAGGCGCGTCGTGCGCGTCGCGAGGACCGGCTCGGCGTGGCCCTCGACCTCCTCGGACCGCAGCCGGTCCGCGGCACTGATGCCGTACGCCGCAGCGATCGCCGCGATGATCGCCACCTCGGCTCCGAGGAACACGTCGACGAGCCCGGAGGTTCCGCCGATCTTCTCGAAGAACTCCTTCATCGCCTCCGACGTCAGGAGCCGGTCCACGCTGCTCGCGAGCGAACCGAGGATGAGGCCGAACACCACGAACGCGACGGCCCAGGCGAGCAGCACCCGGCTCTGCAGCCGCCAGGCGAGGCCCGCGACGCTCGACATCGTGCCGACCGCCGGACCCGACCGCTCGGTGCGCAGTGCGGCCCCGAGGTCGCGGCGTGACCGCAGCGCGTAGGCGGCAGCGACCAGGACGACGGTCGCGGCGACGGGCAGCGCCAGCACCCACCACCGGTCGCCGGCGTAGGCGCGCAGCTGCTGGTTCCACCCGATCGGCGAGAGCCACGACAGGAAGGACGGGCCGGGCTCGGCGAGGTCGCCGATGGCGCGCAGCGCGTAGGTGATGGCGAGCACGACGAGTCCGATGCCGCGTGCGGTGCGGGCGCTGGTGGACAGCTGCGCGGTGACGGCACCGACCGCGCCGTAGACCAGCCCGGTGGCGCCCCAGCCGAGGCCGAAGGCCAGCGACCCGGCGAACGGCAGACCGGCGGCGGTGTTGGCCAGAGCGGTGAGCAGGCCGAGCAGGAGGCTGGCCCCGGTCACGAGGGCGATGGTCGAGGTGAGGGGGGCGAGGCGTCCGAGCCGTCCGCCGCTCAGCAGCTCGAGGCGACCCGGCTCCTCCTCACCGCGGGTGTGCCGGATGGCGACGAACAGCATCACGATCCCGACGATCGCCGCGCCGAACGCCGTGAGCTTGATCATCGACACCGCGCCGAGGGACGTCGGGTCGAACACGCGGCCGTAGAGGGCGACGACCGCGGCCGACGCGTTGATCGTCTCGGCTGCCGCGACCCGCGACGCCTCGGTGGGGTAGAGCTCGACCGTGGCCGACGCGGAGAAGCCTGCCGTCGCCGCGAGTCCGACGATCCAGGCGGGCAGCAGTATCCGGTCGCGCCGCAGCGCGAGGCGCAGGGTCGTGCCGAACCCGGCGTTCGCCTCACGCATCGCCGGTCGCCCCGTCGGGGTCGACGCCGTAGTGCGAGAGGAACAGCTGCTCGAGCGACGGCGGGTGGCTCTCCAGGGTCTTGATGCCCGCGGCCGACAGGTGCGAGAGGAGCTCCGCGAGGTGGCCCGGCTCGACCGTGCAGCGCAGGTGGTTCGCGTCGATGACGACGTCGGAGAGGCCGGGGATGTCGGTGATGCCGTGCAGCTCGTGCTCGGTCTCGGCGGCGATCGACAGCCGCTGCAGGTGCCGCATCTCCGACAGCCGCCCGGACTCCACCACGGCGCCGGCCCGGATGATGGTGACCCGGTCCGAGAGCGCCTCGGCCTCGCTGAGGATGTGGCTCGAGAGCAGGATCGTGCGGCCCTCGTCGCGGAGGTCGCGGACGCAGCCGCGGAAGCGCTCCTCCATCAGCGGGTCGAGACCGCTGGTGGGCTCGTCGAGCAGGAACAGCTCCGCGCGCGAGGCGAGCGCGGCGACCAGCGCGACCTTCTGCCGGTTGCCCTTGGAGTACGAGCGCGACTTCTTCGTGGGGTCGAGGTCGAACATCTCGAGCAGCTCGGCACGACGGGCCGGGTCGTGCCCGCCCTGGAGGCGGCCGAGCAGGTCGATGATCTCGCCGCCGGTGAGGTTCGGCCACAGGGCGACGTCGCCGGGCACGTAGGCGAGGCGCGCGTGCAGCGCGGGGATGTCGCGCCACGGGTCGAGGCCGAGCACGGTCACCGTGCCGGCGTCGGCGCGCACGCTGCCGAGCAGGACGCGCAGCGTCGTCGTCTTCCCCGCGCCGTTCGGACCCAGGAAGCCGTGCACCTCTCCGGGCTCGACGACGAGGTCCAGGCCGTCCAGCGCTCGGGTCGAGCCGAAGGACTTCACCAGTCCACGGATGTCGATGACGGGTCCGGAGTCGCTCACCTCTCCGTTCTACACCTGTGGGTATCGTGACGGTCCGTCTCGGTCGTCGCAGGAGCGATCGTCGGCTGGGGGTCGAGCCGGGCACGGATGCTCGGCCGTCGCGCGGAAACCCGCACGACAGCGGGGTCGCGCCGGTCCTAGGGTCGGAGCATCGCCGGGCGACGGACCCGGTACGCGACCGCAGGAGGACCCGATGGCTGACAGTTCACGCGCCGGCGTCCCTGCGCACGTCCTCGGCTGAGCCACCGCTCCCGAGCACGGCACCACGCCCGACCCCGGCGGCCCACCGCCCACCGCGTCGTACGACGACGCCCGCACCGTGCTGGAGTCATGGTGTCCGCTGCTCCGCCCCTGGCCGACCTCGGCTGGGACCAGTCCTGGAACGACCTCCACCTCGAGTCCGACCCCGCACGCTCCTGGCGCCCGGCCCGGGTGACGCTGCAGGGACGCGACGTCTGGCGCGTGCACGACGGCGTCGACGAGATCACCGTGGGCGTGCGCGGCCGGCTGCGCTCGGGGAAACGCGCCCTGCCCGTCGCGGGCGACTGGGTGCTGCTGGGAGGGACGTCGCTCGTGGACGCGATCGTCGAGGACGTTCTCCCACGCCGGACGTCGCTCACCCGCAAGGTTGCCGGCGCGCGCACCGAGGAGCAGGTGGTGGCCGCGAACGTCGACGTCGTCGTGGTCTGCACGCCGCTGCACTCGCTGAACCTGCGCCGGCTCGAGCGCGAGCTCACGATCGTCTGGGAGTCCGGCGCCGTGCCCGTCGTGGCGATCACGAAGGCCGACCTCGTCGACGACCTCGGCACCGACCTCGACGGCGCACTGATCGAGGTGCGCGCGGTCGCCCTCGGTGTCGAGGTGCTCGCGGTCTCGTCCTACGACGGCGCCGGCGTCGACGGCGTGCGGTCGCTGGTACCCCCCGGCGTGACCGCGGCGGTCATCGGGCCGTCGGGCGCGGGGAAGTCCACCCTCGTCAACGCGCTCGTCGGGCACGAGGTGCTCGCGACGACGGCCGTGCGCGCCGACCTGCGCGGTGTGCACACGACGAGCGCCCGCCACCTCGTCCCTGTGCCCGGGGCGGGCCTCGTCCTCGACACCCCGGGCATGCGCGAGCTGGCGCTGTGGGCCGACGACGACGCGCTGGACGCCACCTTCGCCGACATCGACGACCTCGCCCGGCAGTGCCGCTTCGCCGACTGCCGGCACTGGGGCGAGCCGGGCTGTGCCATCGCCGCCGCGATCGAGGACGGACGGCTCGACGAGTCGCGCGTCGCGAGCTGGCGCAGGCTGCAGCGCGAGCTGGCGTGGCTCGCCCGCAAGCAGGACACCCGCGCCCAGCACGAGGAACGCCGCCGCTGGGCCAGGCTCGCCAGGGAGTCCCGCTCCCGAACCCGCCCCTGACCCCCGTTCTCCTGCGCTGACGGTGCCCCGACGCGCGAGAGAGGCACGCCGGGCGCCCCGACCAACCGGAAACCCTGTGGACGCACGACGGCACGTGCGACGGTGCGGGCATGACCCGCGCCCCGGACCCGACCGATGCACCCGACCAGGCGGCGCGCGTGGCCGGGCTGTTCGACGCACTCTCGTCGACCTACGACTCGGTGGGAGTCGACTTCTTCGGGCCGATCGCCGAGGGCCTCCTCGCCGCCATGCCGCCGAGGGCCGGAGAGCGATGGCTCGACGTCGGCTGCGGGCGCGGAGCGGTGCTCCTGCCGGCGGCGCGGGCCGTGGGGCCCGAGGGCCGTGCGGTGGGCGTCGACATCGCACCGGGCATGGTGGAGCAGGCACGACGCCTCGCCGCCGAGCGGGGCCTCGATCACGTCGAGCTCGTCGTCGGCGACGCGACGGCGCCCGCGGTCACGGGGCCGTTCGACGCCGTCACGTCCTCGCTCGTGCTGTTCTTCCTCCCCGACCCGGGCGCTGCGCTCCGCTCGTGGGTGCCGCTCATGGCCGCCGGTGCACGTCTCGGCGTCGTCACGTTCGGGCCGGTCGATCCGCGGTGGGCCTTCGTCGACGACGTGTTCGCGCCCTACCTGCCCCCGGCGCTGCCGGACGCCCGCACCAGTGGTGCGACGGGCCCCTTCGGCTCGGACGAGGCGATGGAGCAGCTCGTCACCGACTCCGGCTACGTCGACGTCCGGACCGTCACACGCGACCTGCCGGTCCGGTTCGCCGACGCGGAGCAGTGGCATGCGTGGACGTGGTCGATCGGGCAGCGCGCGATGTGGCTCGCTGTCCCGCCCGAGCAGCGACCCGACGTGCTCGGTGCGGCGCAGCGGCGCCTCGCGTCGTACGCCGAGCCCGACGGCTCCATCACCTTCGTGCAGAGCGTCCGGTACACCCTGGCCTCGGCGGGCTAGGTGGTGCGGTCGGGGAGGGGCTGGTCGGGGTTGGGGGTGGTGATCCAGAAGCTCGCGCCGAAGGGGTCGGTCACGGCGGCCATCCGGCCGAACGGGGTGTCGAAGCCGGGGCTCAGGACGAAGCCGGCGTTGGCCTCGACGTAGGACACCGCGGCGTCGACGTCGGCGACGCCGAAGTAGACGATCCAGTGCGAGGGCAGGGAGTCCATCCCCATCATGCCGCCGAGGCCACCGAGCGGCGCCTCGTCGTCTGGGTGGTGGAACGTCGCGTAGTCCGGACCCGCCATCTCCAGCGGCTGGTAGTGCCAGCCCAGGACCTCGGCGTAGAACGCCTTCGACGCGTCGGGGTCCGTCGAGCGCAGGTCCTCCCACGACAGCCCGCCGGGCTCGTTGTAGACACCCGCACCGGCCATGTCCTCGGCCTGCCAGATGCCGAACGCCGCGCCCGCCGGGTCGGCGCCCACGAACATCGTCCCCGAGCCGCCGATGTCCATGACGTCGGAGAGCAGCGCGCCGCCGGCAGCGGTGACGGCGGCGGCCGTGGCCCGGGCGTCGTCGGCCGCGAAGTACAGCGTCCACGCGGGCGCCATCCCCTCCATCGCGGGCGCCATCCCCGCAGCGGCCACGCCGTCGACCTCGGCGAGGCAGTAGCCGCCGAACTCCTCGTAGCCCTCGGTGAACGTCCAGCCGAGCAGTCCCGCGTAGAACCGCTGGGCGGCGGGGATGTCGGGTGTCGTCACGTCGAGCCAGGCCGGTGCGCCGGCGGGCCAGGGGGTGCTGCGTCGTGGGCTCATCCGCCAATGAGACCGCGGCGCACGGTCGGGTGTACGCCGATTGGCCGAAGAGCGGGCGGTCTCGGCCGCGCGATCGCGCGGCGATCGGACCCGCCCGGCTCTGGACCGCGCGGCCCCCGGTCCCTACGATTCGTACGGACACAAACGATTGGAGTCGGCCGTGCCGGAGCTGCAGGGGTTCGCCCCGCCGTACACCGTGAGCGGGCGCAGCGCGCTCATCCCGGACCCGCCGTGGTTCTACAGCGGTGACCTGCTCACGGTCGAGTACCGCACCGACCCCGCGAACGTCCGCGCGATCCTGCCGGCCGACGTCGAGCTCGCCGAGGACGACCCGGGTGCGGTCGCGATGATCTGGGCGGACTGGCAGTCGTGCAGCGGCTCGTTCGAGGAGCTGCTCGATCCTGCGCGCAGCCAGTACAAGGAGGCCTTCGCCGTCGTCCGCTGCCGCTACGAGGGCGTCACCTACTCGCGCTGCGTGCTCATCTGGGTGACGAGCGACTTCGCCATCGCGCGCGGCATCCACCAGGGCTACCCGAAGAAGCTCGGCTCCATCCACCAGACCCGGCCGATGCCCTACGGCAAGGGCGCCCCGCGCGTCGACGTCGGCGGCCGCTTCGGCGCCAGCCTCGCGGCGTACGACCACCGGCTCGCGCAGGCCGTCGTCACCCTCACGGGACCGAGCGAGACCAACGGCTTCGTCAACGCGCTGCCGATGCTGCACCACCGCCAGGTGCGCCCGGTCGAGCGCGGCGCGGAGGGCTGGGCGCTCGACGAGGTGCTCACGATGAGCGGCGTCGACTTCGAGGGCGGGCCGTGCTGGGCGGCCTCCGTCGACGACTTTCGGCTCTGGGACTCCCCGTGGGACGAGCTCGCCTCGACGCTGCCCGTCGCCGAGATCATCGGCGGTTACTACCGCCAGGTCGGAACGTCCTGGAACGGCGGCACGACGCTGGCTCACCGCTGAGGCGACGGCCCCGTTCCGCAGCGAGCCCCCGGTTCAGGAGCTGGACGACGTCACCTTGACGCACTGCGGGGGGATCGGCGTCCCGATGCCGTTGATCGCCTTGGCCAGCACGAGGGTCGCGAGCACGAGCGACGCCACTGCCTGAAGGATCATGAGCATCTTCGCCCAGCGCTTGATCGCGGCGACATCCGTCGGGCTGAACGCGGTCGCTGTGGCGAAGGCGAACGCCAGGTAGTCGGCGAAGTGCGGGTACCAGTCCTTCGCGACACGTTCGGGCATCGTCATCTCGGGGAACACGAACGCAGGGTCGTGCCAGGCGCCGTGCACCGCGCGCTTCACCGAGCCGCCGCCGTCGACGTCCCAGTACCAGAGCGCGAACGCGATCACGTTCGTGGCCCAGACGATGCCGCCGATCTGGAGCAGCTGGAAGGAATCCTGGGCGACGCAGTCGTTGCTCACGATGGCGTCGACGAGCCGGACCGCCGAGAACAGGTTCGCCACGGCGATGAGCGCGATCATCAGGCCGGTCGTCACCCGCAGCCAGTGCCGCTCGCGGTCGATCAGTCCGGGATCACCCGCGATGAGCAGGATGAGGAACGCGCCCATGAGGATCGGGTAGACCCACAGGTTGCCGATCTGGAAGTCCTTCGGCAGCAGCTCGTGCAGGACCCCCGCGGTGAGCGCGGCCAGCGCCATCGGCCAGCGGTGCTCGCCGCGGCCCGGAGGCGCGTCCTCCTCGACCAGCTCGGTTTCGCTCATAACGGCATCCTTGCGCCTCACGGCGCCGGAGCGTGGGACCGGAACGTGGCGGACGTGCTGCGGTGTCGCGGCGCGTCAGCGTTGTGTCACGGTGCCGCGACCGGGATGACAACCTCGTTGCGCCGCCGGAACCACGGCGTCCACGGCGGGTCGAACCGCGCGAACCGTGCGGGACCGGTGGTGACAAGCCCGGCGTCGGCCACCGCGAGCAGGAGCGCGTCGACACGGGTGCGGTAGGACGACGACGTCCAGCGACCGGAGAACCGGGCCACCGCGGCGTACTCCTCGGGGACGGCGCGCACGTGGACTGCGGGATCGTCCGGCGTCGGCACGGTCTGGGCCGTGACGTCGTCGGGGAGGACGAAGGAGACGACGTAGCGACCGTGGCCCACGTCGGCCGTCGTGGTCTCGACGTCGTGCGGTGCCGGGTCGTCGCGCCGCTGGATCACCGGGGCGGTCATCGCGAGGCCCGTGCTGCTCTCGTTGCGTCCGCCGATGTAGCCCACCAGCGGTCGGAAGGCCGTGTTGCCGGCGGACTCGAACGTGCCGTCGACCTCGATCTCGGCGACGACGTGAGCGGGGTAGTGCCGCAACTCGAAGGCCGGTTCAGTGCGGACGACGTCGTAGCGCTGCTGCTCGGTCACCCCTCGACCGTACGCCGGTCGGCGACCGGCTGCCTCCGGACGGCTGCGCACCCTCAGCGGTCGCGCAGGCCGACGTGCGAGGCGAGACTCCGCCCGCCGAGCGACGTACCGTCGATGGGGTGTCGAGGAGAACCCTGAGCCCTGTTCGGTCCCTCGTCCTGATCGCGACTGGTTCGGCGCTGGCCGCGTGCGCTGTCTCGACCTCGGGTGGCAGCTCCGGGACAGGTGCCTCGGGCGGCGCGCCGATGGGCGGCGGGAGGATGGGGTCCTCCGCCACCCGCACGAGCACGCCGACAACGACCTGCTCGATCCCCTCCACGCTGCCGGGGTCGCTCGTCACGGTCACCGCCTCGGACATGGGGATGATGGCGCCCGCCGCCGGCACCGCGCCGCTGGGCGCGCGCATGACCCTCACGGCCACCTCGACTTCCGCGGCCGCCGGGCAGGTGACGCTCCTGCTGCGCAACCAGGGCTGGCGCGGTCACGAGCTCGTCGTGCTCCCCCTCGCGGACGGCCAGCAGGTCGGCTCGCGCTCACCCGGTTCGGACGGCAAGGTCGACGAGGCCGACAGCCTGGGCGAGGCGTCGAACGACTGCGCCGCGCGCACGGGCGAGGGCATCGTGTCCGGGTCGGCCGGTTGGGTCACGCTGACTCTCGCACCGGGTCGCTACGAGCTGGTCTGCAACCTCGAGAACCACTACGCCGACGGCATGCACGTCGAGCTCGACGTCACTGCCTGACTACTGTCACGCGTGCACGCCCCACGCGCCGCGGTGCACCACGTCGTGCGTGCCCTTGCGCCGCTCGTCGACTGCCACCGGCTGCGCAGGGGCGTCGGGCGCGCGGTGCCCCACGGTGATCGCGCCGATGGGGGCGTAGTCGTCCGGGATCTCGAACTCGGCGCGCAACGGCGCGATGTTCTCGGGCTGGATCCCGAAGAAGCAGGCGCCGAGCCCCTCATCCACGGCAGTGAGCAGCATCATGAGCGACGCCATGCCGGTGTCGATGAACCAGTACGGCGCCGGCCAGTGCGACTCGGCGCGGTCCTCCCACCCCTTGTCGGGCTCGGCGTAGCGCTCCAGGTAGGTCATCTTGTGCGCGAGCGGGACGACGACGAGCGGCGCGTCCTGCATGGTCGGCGCCTGCTCCACGCGGGTGGGGACGAAGGGCCAGAAGCGGGCCCGGTCCGCGGCGTCGGTCAGCGCGAGGAACGCCCAGCCCTGGGAGAAGCCGGCGGACGGCGCACGCAGCGCGTTGGCGAGCACGCGCTCGACGACCTCCGGCGCGATCGGCTCGTCGGTGTAGTGGCGGATCATGCGGCGCCGGCGGACGACCTCGGAGAACTCCATGCCGGGCAGGATGCCACCGACCGCCCATCGGACACCTCGCGCACGGCCGTGCAACCCCGCCGACGCCGCGAGTACCGTCGACCGGGGGGATCTCACGAGGGGGCGGATCATGCCGCAGATGAAGATCCAGCACGTGGCGCTCAGCGTCACCGACATCACCAAGAGCGGCCCCTGGTACCAGGAGCTGTTCGGCTTCCAGAAGGTCGCCGAGTTCGCGCAGCCGGCACCGATGGAGGTCTACATGACTCCGGACGGCCAGGCCCTCGACCTGCGCCAGGACCCCGACGTCGTGGCGGAGCGGTTCACCGAGAAGCGACCCGGCCTCGACCACCTCGCGTTCGTCTGTGCCGACCGCGCCGAGTTCGACGTATGGATGACGAAGCTCGCCGACCTCGGCGTCGAGAACTCCGGTCCTGAGACCTCGCCGTTCGGCACGCACCTGAACTTCCGCGACCCGGACGGCATCCCGATGGAGTTCTTCCTGCCGGCGGCGCAGGCCTGACCATCGTCCGGGCAGGTCCGCCCGGGGTCGGGGTGGACCTGCTCGGCAGCCGACGGAACGCGGACGGCCCGTCGTTCGTCGGTCGGGGTGCACCCCGACGAGCGGGCTGCGAGCGAGGAGCGGGGGACGTCGGTGCGCACGCGGGTCGTCGTCGTGCTCGCCCTGCTCGCCGTCGCGGGGCTCGTGCTGGGGCTGTCCCGTCCGTGGAGCTCGCGACCTGCGGGCGTCGTCACCACGCCGAGCGCGACGCCGTCCGCGTCGTCGACCCCGTCGGTCTCGAGCCCGTCCGCCGAGCCGACCCCGTCCGCGGTCGCCGCATGGGCCGCCGCGGTGCGCGACGAGAACACCCGCCCCGGCACCGCTGACGCGTTGATCCCGCCCGCCCGGGGCCGGGCGCCCGGGCTCGAGGCGTACGCCGACCGCGTCTCGGTGCTGCCGGGCGAGTCCGTGGGCCTCTACGTCTCGACAGACACCTCGGAGCCGGTCACCGCCCGCGCGCTGCGCATCGGCTACTACGGCGGCGTCGGGCAGCGTCAGGTCTGGACCGGCTCGTTCACCGCCCGGCCGCAGCCTGCGGCGCGCGAGCTCACGGCGGCGATCCCCGACGCCGGCGGGCTCGTCGACTCCCGTGCGGCGTACGCCCCGTGGACGCTGTCCACGACGGTGTCGACCCGCGGGTGGCCGGAGGGCGCCTACGTGATCCGGCTCGACGCGGGTGCGGCGTCGCGCTACGTGCTGCTCACCGTGCGCTCCGCCGACGCCGCGGGCCGCGTGCTGCTGGTGAACGCGCCGATGACCTGGCAGGCCTACAACACCTGGGGCGGTCGCGGCCTCTACGGCGACGAGGCCAACGCGTTCGCCAAGCGCTCGCTGGCGGTGTCGTTCGACCGGCCCTACAGCGACGGCTACGGCGCGGGCCGCTTCTTCGAGTACGACACCACGGTCATCCGCGAGGGCGAGAAGCTCGGCCTCCCGCTCGCGTGGGCGACCGACTACGACGTCGCCACGGATCCCGCGATCCTGCGCGGAGCCACCGCGATCGTGTTCGGCGGCCACGCGGAGTACTGGACCGGTCCGATGCACGACGCCGTGGTGCAGCAGGTCTCCGGCGGCACCAACCTCGCCGTCTTCGGAGCGAACACGTCCTACTGGCGCGTGCGGCTCGCCGGTGCCGACACCGGGCTCGACGCGCAGCCGACTCGACGCGACGGACGGCCGCGGCTCGTCGTCGGCCCGAAGTCGCCGAGTCTCGACCCCCTCGCGGCGTCCGACCCGGCGGGAGCGACGTCGCGCTTCCGCGACAACCCGCACCCGCGTCCGGAGGAGGCGCTCACCGGCATGCGCTACGACTGCTACCCGGCGAAGGCCGACTGGGTCGTCAGCGACGCGACCTGGTGGGGCTACGCCGGAACAGGGCTGCGCGACGGCGACCGGCTGCCCGACCTCGTCGGTCCCGAGTCCGACCGGGTGTACCCGTCGGCCGACCGTCCCTCACCGATGGACGTCGTCGCCTACACGCGGCTGTCGTGCGGCGGGCACGAGACTGCCCAGACCGGCGTCTACTGGTCGAACCCCGCAGGTGCGGGGGTCTTCGCCGCGGGCACGATGGGCTGGCGGACGGCTGAGGACCCGGTCGGGCGCACGGTCGCGACGATCACCGACAACGTCCTGCGCGCGTTCGCGTCGCCGCGCGCGGGGACCGCGAACCCGCCGACCGAGAACGTCGACCGCTTCTGGCTCCCGGAGAAGGTCACCTCCGGCTCCGTCTGACTCCGTGGCGACGGGTCAGCGCAGGGTCACCGAGACCGGCATGCGCTTGACGCCGTTGACGAAGTTGCTGCGCAGCCGCTCGACCGGGCCGTCGTAGTGCACGGTGTCGATGCGCGCGACGAGCTCCTCGAGGGTGACGCGGTACTCCATCTTCGCCAGGAACGACCCCATGCAGTGGTGCGGGCCGCCCTTGCCGAAGGTGAGCAGGTCGACGGTCGGCCGGTCGAGGTCGAGCACGTCGGGGTCGTCGATCGCGCGCTCGTCGCGGTTGCCGGCGGGGAACCAGATCGCGACCTTGTCGCCCGCCTCCACCTCGGTGTCGCCGATGCTCGTGTCCACGGTGGCGGTACGCCGCATGTGGTAGACCGGCGCGCCCCAGCGCAGCAGCTCGTCGAGCGCGGGACCGGACAGCAGCCCGGGCTCCTCCTGCAGGCGGGCGAGGACCTCGGGGTTCTCGATCAGGGTCTCCATCGCGAGGGTGAGCGCCTGGCGGGTGGTCTCCTGGCCGGCGAGGGCGAGGAGCAGGAAGTAGTTGTCGAGGTCCTGCTGGGAGAGCGGCTCGTCGTCGACCCGCGCCTCGACCAGCGCGCTGATGAGGTCGCCGGTGGGGCGGGCGCGCCGCTCGTCCTGCAGCGCCTTGCCGTAGGCGAACACCTCGAGGGCTGCGGGGGACCGGAACGGCACGAGGCGCAGCTCGTCGTACTCCGGGGTTCCGGGGAGCACCTCGGAGAACTCGGGGTCGGTGCCGCCGACGAGGCGGTCGCCCCATCCGGTGAGCTTCGCGTGGTCGGTGTCGGGCACCGAGAGCATGCGGGCCAGCACGCGCACCGGGATCTCGCTGGAGACCTTCTCGACGAAGTCGAACGAGCCGAGCGTCAGCGCGTTGTCCATCGTGGTCGCGACGATGCCGCGCAGGAACGCCTCGTAGCCGTTGATGACGCGCGGCAGGAACTGGCTCGACACGATCCTGCGCAGCTTGCCGTGGTCCGGCGGGTCGGTGTCGATGAGCGAGGTGCGGTGCTCGAGCTGGTCGTCCTCGAGCTCCTCGAGGGAGACCCCGCGGCTGGAGGTGAACTCCTGCCAGCTGCGGCTCACGGCGACGATGTCGGCGTGACGCGTCACGGACCAGAACCCGCTGCTGGGCCCGGGTTCCGGGGTCCACGCCACGGGCTCGCGGTCGCGCAGCTCGCGGAAGAGCTCCCACGGCGGACCGTCGACGAAGCTGTCGGGGTCGGCCAGCGGCGCTGCGAGGGAGTCGGTCTGGGTCATCGCGGGTCCTCGGTCGTGGCTGTCATGGCTGTCGCGGTTGGGGTTCTGTCGCGGGCCGGGTCGCCGGCAGGTTCTTGCCTCGGGCGCGGCGGGTCACAGGTGGTAGGCGTACTCGAGGAACTCCCAGTCGGTGATGTGCCGGCTGAAGCGCTCGACCTCGTTGCGCTTGTAGGTGACGAACGAGTTCACGAAGAACTCGCCGAGCACCTCCCGCAGGTCGGCGTCGGCCTCCAGCGCGTCGAGCGCCTCGGGCAGCGACTGCGGAAGCATCGGCGCGCTGGCCGGGTCGTAGCCGTAGCCCTCGAGCGGCGCCGGTGGTTCGAGCTTGTCGCGCACGCCGAGGTAGACCGCCGCGCTCACGGCCGCCATGGCGAGGTAGGGGTTCGCGGTGGCGTCGCCGAGGCGCACCTCCATGCGCGAGGACTGGCCGCGCTCCGGAGGGATGCGCACCATCGCGCTGCGGTTGTCCATGCCCCAGTCGATGAGCCACGGCGCCAGGGTGTCGGGCCCGAACCGCTTGTAGGAGTTGATGGTCGGGTTGAGGATCGCGGCCAGGGCCGGCGCGTGGGCGAGCACGCCGGCGATCGCGGAGCGGCCGACGTCGGAGAGGTCGTCGTCGGTGCCGAAGACATTCGTGCCGCTCGCGTCGACGAGCGAGAGGTGCAGGTGGAAGCCGCTGCCGCCCTCGTCGTTGAACGGCTTGGCCATGAAGGTCGCGAGCATGCCCTCGTGGCGCGCGATCTCCTGCACGCCGGACTTCATCCGGAACGCGCGGTCGGCGGCGTCGACGAGCTCGGAGTGGTTGAGGTTGATCTCGAACTGGCCGCCGCTGAACTCGTGGTTGGCCGCCGTCACCTGGAGCCGCGCGTCGCGCAGGTAGCGCAGCATCGTGAGCAGGATGCCCTTCGGGTCGCCCTTGCGGCCGACGACGTAGACGTTGCCGGGCTCGTCGGCGTAGCGCTTCCAGCCGCGGTCGCAGGTGGGGTCGGGCTCGCAGATGAAGAACTCGAGCTCGGGACCGATGACGGCCTGCAGGCCGATCTCGGCGAGCCTGGCGGAGACCTGGCGCGCCACCTGCCGCGGGCCCTCGCCCGCGGGCTCGCCGCCCTCGGCGTAGACGTCGGCGAGGACCCAGGCGGCCCCCGGCTCCCAGGGCAGGTCGGTGAGGGTGGCGAGGTCGGGCCGCGCCTTGATGTCCGGGAGGCCGGACTCGAGCCCGCCCTGCACGGGGACGACGTCGCCGCGCGGCGTGGTGTGGTAGATGGCGCGGCAGAACGCGAGGCCGTGGCCCATCGCGGTGGCGAGCTCCTCGAGGAGCACGTCGCGACCGCGGTCGGTCCCGATCATGTCGGAGTACGACACGCGGATCACGTCGATCCCCCGGGCCCGCAGGTCCTCGACGATCCCGCCGACGTCGACCTTCTCCATGCCGGTTCGCTCCCATCGTCGTCGACCCGAGTCGTTCGGGCCCGAACATTCAGGTGCGCCGACGATAGACCCTCACCCTCGCCCTGGGAAGGCCCCGCCACCACATTCCGGCGCGCGCCCCCGGCCGCGAGTACCTGGCTCGGCTGTCGCCCCGGGGTCGGCTTTGCGACACCTGGGCCGGGTACTCGGCGTCCGGGTCCGGGGCGTTGACGCCGACCGGCTCGGCGCCATACGTTCGGACCCGAACGAAGGTCACCCTCACTCCGGAGGCCCGGTGCGCGCGCTGTTCGTCCAGCAGGACCACGTCTCCCCGACCGGACCCGTCGGTGACCGGTTCCGCCATCACGGCTACGAGGTGGTCGAGCTGCTCGTCGTGCCGCCGGAGCGGTTCGGGACCCCCGACGTGACCGTCGAGTTCCCCGACCCTCGCGAGTTCGACATCATCGTGCCGATGGGCGCGCCCTGGTCGGTCTACGACGAGGACGCGATCGGATCGTGGATCGGTGCCGAGATCGCCTTCCTGCGCGACGCCCACGACGTCGGCGTGCCCATCTTCGGGATCTGCTTCGGCGGGCAGGCCCTCGCCGCCGCCCTCGGTGGGTCGGTCCAGCGGGGAGCCGAGCCTGAGATCGGCTGGTACCACGTCGATTCCGAGGACCCGGGCCTCGTGGGTCACGGGCCGTGGTTCCAGTGGCACTACGACCGGTTCACCCCTCCGCCGGGCGCGCGCAGCTTCGCCTCGACGCCGCTGGGACCGCAGGCCTTCACGATCGGCCGGAGCCTCGGGCTGCAGTTCCACCCCGAGATCACTCCGGACCAGCTGCTCGCCTGGCTGGACAACGGCGGAGAGCCGGAGCTGGCCACACGCGGCATCGACCGTGACGACCTGGTGTCCCAGACGCACTCGGTGGCCGAAGCAGCCGCCGCGAGGACCCACGCGCTCGTCGACGCCTTCCTCACCCAGGTCGCCCACCACCCACACCGGTTGCGATGAAGGACCCCTTGGTTGCCTAGAGAGCAACAGAGTCCGCCTGCATCGACGGGACCGACGCCGGTTCAGCCGCCGGTCGCCGACTCGCGAGCGCGGCGCCCGCGGAGTACCGCGGCCGCCAGGCCCTCATCCGGCCCCGCCGCGAGGCCCTCGTCGAGCAGGTCGCCGGTCGACGGCGAGGCCGCCCGCACGACCCGGCGCGCGATCGTCTCGAGCTGCGCCACCTGCCGCGCCGTGAGCGCATCGATCACGAGGCGGCGCGCCTCAGCCACGTGGCCGGGTGCGAGATCCTCCATCACGCGCCGGCCGGCGTCGGTGAGCACGGCCTCGACGTAGCGCGGGTCCGACGCGCAGGGCCGGCGTCGCACCCAGCCGCGCTTCTCGAGCCGGCCGACGGCGTGGGAGAGCCGCGACAGCGACCCCGAGGCGAACAGGGCGAGGTCGCTCATCCGGATCGCCTGCTCGGGGGCCTCCGAGAGACCGGCCATCACCTGGTACTCGAAGTGGTTCACGCCGCCGTCGCGCTTGAGCTGGACGTCGAGCGTGGCGGGCAGCACCTCGACCAGCGCCATGAGCGCGATCCAGGCACGGCGTTCGTCTGGGGTGAGCCAGTTCGGCTCGGCGGTGTCCACAACGCCCAGAGTAGGGCAGTTGAACATTCAAGTCGATTGTGCTTCACCTCCAGCAACTTGAAGATTCAACCGCAGGAGCCGTCATGAACATCGCACTCTGGATCGCCGCCGGCGTCCTCGCCGCCGCCTTCCTCGCCGTGGGAGGCCTGAAGGTCTCCACCCCGCGCGCCAAGCTCCAGGAGCGGATGGCCTGGGTGGAGGACTTCACCGACGGGCAGGTCAAGGCCATCGGCGCCATCGAGCTGCTCGGTGCGATCGGCGTGGTCGTCCCCGGCATCCTCAAGATCGCCCCGATCCTCGTGCCGCTCGCCGCGACGGGCCTCGCGATCACCATGCTGCTCGCGTTCGTCATGCACGCCCGCCGGGGCGAGGCGAAGGAGTCGCTCGGCACCAACCTCGTGCTCCTCGCGCTCGCGTTGTTCGTCGCGTGGGGCCGGTTCGGGCCGTACGCGTTCTGAGCCGATACGCCGGATGAAGGCGTCGTTTGTTGTCCTCTCTGCAGCACATGCGTCCTTCAGCGAGAACGCTGAGGGACGCCTGCGGCGGGGTGGGGTCAGGTGACGGCGACGGGGAACTTCTTGATGCCGTTGACGAAGTTGCTGCGCACGCGCTTGACGTCGCCGGTCAGGGCGATGCCGCCGGACAGCCGCGGGATCAGTTCCTCGAACATGATCCGGATCTCCATGCGGGCCAGCTGGTTGCCGAGGCAGAAGTGCGGCCCGCCCTTGCCGAAGGTCACGTGGTCGACCTTCGTGCGGGTGACGTCGAACCGGTACGGATCCTCGAATACGCGCTCGTCACGGTTGCCGGACGCGAACCACACGACGACCTTGTCGCCCGCCTTGACGGTGCGGTCGTAGAGCTCGACGTCCTTGGTCGCCGTTCGTCGGAAGTGGTAGACGGGCGAGGCCCAGCGCAGCATCTCCTCGACAGCGCCGGGGATCCGCTCGGGCTCGGCCTGCAGGAGGGCGAGCTGGTCAGGGTGGTCGATGAGCGCCTTCATCGAGTGCGAGATGGCGTGCCGCGTCGTCTCGTTGCCCGCCACGACGAGCAGCAGGAAGTAGTTGCGGAAGTCGCGCTCCGAGAGCGGCAGCCCGTCCTCCGGCGTCTGGTTCACCAGCTTGCTCACCAGGTCGTCGCCGTCCCTGCCCTTGCGCTGCGCGGCGAGCTCGAAGCCGTACTCGAAGACCTCGAGCGCGGCCGGCGAGCGGAACGGCAGCAGCCGGAACTCCTCGCTCTCCGCCGAGTCGGCGAGGACGTCGGCGTAGTCCGGGTCGGTGTTGCCCACCATCCGGTTGCCCCACTCGATGAGCTGGTCGGTGTGGTCGTCCGGTACGTCGAGCATCCGGGCCAGCACGCGGATCGGGAAGTCGGCGCTGACCTCCTTGACGAAGTCGAACTCGCCCTTGGACAGCGCGGCGTCGACGGTCGCGCGGGTCAGTCCGCGCAGGAACGTCTCGTAGCCGACGAGGCCGCGCGGGGTGAACTGGTGCTGCAGGAGCCGGCGCAGGGCCCAGTGGCGTGCACCGTCGGTCTCGAGCATCGACTTGCGGACCTCGATCTGCTCATCGTCGAGCTCCTCGAGGTTGGCGCCACCGACCTCCGAGGAGAACGTCTCCTCGTCGCGCGTCACGAGCGCGACGTCGGAGTGGCGCGTGAGCGCCCAGAAGCCGTGGTTCGGCGTCGGCTCGGGGTTCCAGTGCAGCGGCTGCTGCTCGCGCAGGACGTCGAACAGAGGCCAGGCCTCGTTGTTCTCGAAGACGGCCAGGTCGCTGAGGTCGACGTCGTCAGGGCGCATGCAGGCCTCCGGGTGATTCGTTCGGATCCGAACGGAAATGGACTCTAGAACCGTCGGAGCCTTTGCCACAAGAGGGTGACCCGGATTACTCCGTGGGCCCGCGCTTCGTACGGCCTCGAACGAGCAGGCCGGTTACCATCGGTTCCGTGACCATCGCCGCGCACCGCTCCGGACCGGACGGTGAGGGGGTCTGCATCCCCGAGAACTGCCCCTGCGACGACGGCGCCTGCACCCTGAGCAAGTACGTGCGCACGACCGCCGAGGCGAGGTCGAACGGTCACCACACGCTCGAGGAGACCGAGAAGGCCGTCGCGGACCTGCTCGTCGGCATGCCGGTCGACATGGAGTCGATGGCCGCGGTGCAGAACATCTACCGCGCCGCCAACGCGGTGCGCAAGCGCCTCGAGAGCACTGTGCTCGCACCGCACGACCTCACCTGGACCGGCTGGGTCGTGCTCTGGGTGGTCTGGATCTGGGGCGACATCGAGACCCGTCACGTCGCGGCCGAGGCCGGCATCTCCAAGGGCACGCTCACCGGTGTCATCGGCACGCTGGAGAAGCGTGGCCTGCTCAAGCGACGTACGCACCCCGACGACGCCCGTCGCGTGCTCGTCTCGCTGACGCCCAAGGGCAAGAAGCTGATGGTCGTGCTCTTCCCGAAGTTCAACGCGGAGGAGGCCCACGTCACCGACACCCTCACCGCGGCCGAGAAGACCGGCCTGGCGCGCACCCTGCGCAAGGTCGCCCTCCAGGTCGAGCCCGACTAGATCCCGCACGTCACTGGCGAAAGTGTCATGCTGGACGGCCCCAGCTTCACACTCCCGCCAGTGACGTGCGGGTTCGGGCGGCTTCGAGGAGCGCGCGTACGACGGCGACCTGGTCGCTGTCGGTCCCGAAGGTGTCCTCGGGGTGCCACTGGACCGCGAGGAACCATCCCGGCGCGTCGGGCTTCACGAGCGCCTCGACGCCGCCGTCCGGGGCGGACGCCACCGCGACGAGCCCGGCACCGAGGCGCAGCACCCGCTGATGGTGGTAGCACGATGCCTGGACCGAGGCACCGACAGCATCGGCGAGCACGTTGCCCGGCTCGACGGTGACCTCGTGGACCACGTGGCGGTGCGGTGCGTCCATGTGCTGCTCGAGGGAACCCCCGAGCGCGACGTTGACGACCTGCATCCCGCGGCAGACGGCCAGCAGCGGAGTTCCGGAGGTGATCGCCCACTGAGCCACGGCGAGGTCGAACGCGTCCTGCTCCGCGTCGACGTCGTAGACCTCGTCGTGCGCGGAGGGCTGGTCGTAGCGCGCGGGGTCGAGGTCGCCGCCGCCGGGGAGCAGGACCGCGTCGGCGAAGGCCAGCCGGGCGCCGACCACGTCGGGCGTGACCGCGCCGTCCGGAGCCCAGGGGTGGATCGTGACCGGCTCGCCGCCGGCCACGAGGACGAGCTCGGAGAGAGCGCGCGCCGTGCTCAGGGCGCGATGGCGGTGGGCCGAGGCCGATGACGAGAACCGCGCGGGGATAGCGACGACCGGGCTCCGCGACATCTCTTGACGCCCTCCGGGTGTGCCAATACGTTTGGCTCCGAACGATATCGGACGAGGCACCGCCCGTCACTCGTTCCCATCGTTTCATCGAGGACGGAGGGCCGACACGGTGACCACTGCAGTCGTCGCGGGCGTCGAGGTCGACACCCGGCACTGGATCGGCGGTCGGCGCGTCGAGAGCGCCACGACCTTCGAGGACGTCTCGCCGCTCGACGGCACCGTGATCGCGCACGTCAGTCGCGGCGGGCAGGCCGAGGTCGACGCTGCGGTGGCAGCCGCGACACAGGCGTTCGCCGGCTGGTCGCAGACGCCGCCGGCGGAGCGCGCGGCGATCCTGAACCGCGTCGCCGACGGCGTGGAGGCCCGGCTCGAGGATCTCGCGCAGGTCGAGACGCGCGACAACGGCTCGCTCCTGCGCTCGCACCGTCGCGGCGTCATGCCGCGCGTCGCGATGAACTTCCGCTTCTTCGCCGACCACCTCCTCGAGCTCGGCCACCCCGACTTCGAGACCCGCGGTCACCGCAACCACGTCAGCTGGGACCCCGCGGGGGTCACCGCGATCGTCACGCCGTGGAACGCCCCGCTCATGCTCGCGACCTGGCGCATCGGCCCCGCGCTGGCCGCGGGCAACACGGTCGTCGCGAAGCCGCCGGAGTGGGCGCCGCTCACGGCGTCGCTGCTCGCCGACATCGCCCACGACGCCGGGCTTCCGGATGGCGTCCTCAACGTCGTTCAGGGTCTCGGCACCGAGGCGGGCGCGCCGCTCGTCGCGCACCCGGACGTGCGGCGTATCTGTTTCACCGGGTCCGTGCCGACCTCGGTGCGGATCGGCGAGTCGGCTGCCCGCAACGTGACGCCGGTGAGCTTCGAGCTCGGCGGGAAGTCCCCGCTCCTCGTCTTCGACGACGCCGACCTCGACCTCGCCGTGGAACTCGCCGTCGAGCAGTTCGACAACTCCGGCCAGGTCTGCCTCGCAGCCGTCCGCCTGCTCGTCCAGGACGGCATCTACGACGAGTTCCGCGCACGCTTCCTGGAGCGGGCGGCGCGAGTGACGCAGGGCGACTCGCGCGACGAGGCCACCGACATCGGCCCGCTCGTGAGCCGCACGCACTTCGAGCGGGTCGACGGCTTTGTCAAGCGGGCGATCGCGGACGGCGCGCAGGCGATCCTCGGCGGCGGTCCGAACGACGAGCTCAACAACGCCACCGGAGGCTTCTACTACCGGCCCACGGTGTTCGAGGGCGTGGACCGCACGATGGAGATCACCTGCGACGAGGTGTTCGGACCCGTGCTGACACTGCAGCGGTTCTCGACCGAGGCCGACGGCGTGGTCATGGCGAACGACACGGACTTCGGCCTCGCCGCGACCCTCGTCACGGGGGACCGCGAGCGTGCCGAGCGGGTCTCGTCGCGGCTGCGGGCCGGCACCGTGTGGATCAACTGCTTCTTCGTGCGCGACCTGTCCGCCCCGTTCGGCGGCAGCGGCAGGTCGGGCATCGGCCGCGAGGGCGGCACCTGGTCGTTCGACTTCTACTGCGACGTGAAGAACTCGGTGTTCGCCCCGAAGGGATGGAGCTGACCATGGGTGAGGTAGTCGGAGCGGGCCTGCTCTCGCACGTGCCCACCATCATGCTCCCGGAGGCGACCCGCCGAGAGCTCAACGAGGGCAAGGAGATCTCGCTCGTCCCTGCGTTGCACCGCATCCGTGCGGAGAAGTTCGAGCAGCTCGACTACGACACCGTGATCGTCCTGGACTCCCACTGGTTCACCACGATCGAGTTCATCATCACCTCGCAGCCGTTGCGCGCCGGCCTCTTCACCGCCGAGGAGCTGCCGCGGGGCATGTGCCGCATCCCCTACGAGTGGCGCGGCGATCCTGAGCTGGCGCTGGCCATCGCCGCCGAGGGCGAGGCCGAGGGCACCTGGATCACGCCGATCGACGATCCCTACCTCCCGCTCTACTACCCGTCGGTGAACCTGTGGTCCTACCTGGGCAAGGGCCTGGACAAGCAGTGGATCTCGATGTCGGTGTGCCAGACCGGCGAGACCGACGACTTCCTCCGCGTCGGCCGGGCCATCGGCGCGGCGGTCGCGAAGACCGACCGCAAGGTGATCGTCATCGCCACCGGCTCGCTGTCGCACACGTTCTACAAGCTCAAGGAGATGCGCAAGCACGAGGCGAGCGACCCCTCGCACATCTTCAGCCAGAAGGCGCGCGACATGGACCACGAGCGGCTCGGCTGGTTCGTCGAGGGCCGGCACGACCGGGTGCTCGAGACGATGCCGGAGTTCCTCACGGTGCGCCCCGAGGGCATGTTCGCCCACTACCTCATGATGGCCGCGGCCTTGGGCGAGAACGACTTCTCGGCGCCCGGCGTGCGGTACGGCGACTACGAGAACTCGGTCGGCACCAGCCAGGTGCACGTGTGGTTCGATCGTCCCGAGGGCGGCTGGACCGCGCCCCGTCCCGCCTGACCCCCACCCTCCGTCGACCCCTGGAGCCACCGTGCCCGAGTACCGCCGCATCCTGCTCGACGGGTCCGCCGTGCAGGTGCTGCGCCATGGGGACACCCTCCTCGCGGCCGACGGTCGCGAGGTCGGCGTCGAGGAGGCGCAGCACCTGCCGCCGTCGGAGCCGTCGAAGATCATCGCCGTGCACCTCAACTACGACAGTCGCACGCAGGAGTTCATGACGCGGCTGCCCGCGGCCCCGACCTACTTCCACAAGCCGGTCACCGCGCTCAACAGCCACCAGGGCGCGGTCGTGCGCCCGCAGGGCTGCAAGTGGCTCAACTACGAGGGCGAGATCGTGATCGTGATCGGGCGGACGTGCCGCAACGTCTCGCCGGCGGCGGCCGGCGACTACATCGCCGGCTACACCGTCGGCAACGACTACGGCCTGCACGACTTCCGCGACACCGACGCCGGATCCATGCTGCGGGTCAAGGGCAGCGACACGCTCGCGCCGGTCGGCCCGGGGCTCGTGACCGACTGGGACTTCCGGCACAAGACGATCCGGACTCTGGTCAACGGGGAGGTGGCGCAGGAGGACACCACGGACGGCATGGAGTGGGACATGCACTACCTCGTCGCCGACATCGCGCGCACGATCACGCTCTCCCCGGGCGACCTGCTCTTCTCCGGCACCCCGGCGCACTCCCGCCCCGTGCAGCCCGGTGACGTCGTGGAGGTCGAGGTCGAGGGGCTCGGCCGTCTCACCAACCACATCGTCGTCGGCCCGACGGCGATCCGCACCGACGTCGGCGCCCAGCCCACCGAGAGCGAGGAGGTCGTCTCGACCGCCCTCGGCGGGGACTGGGAGTTCCGCGGCATCCGCACGCCCTCGAAGGACCTCTACCCCTCCACCGTCATCGAGCGGGAATGAGCCTGAGCCGTCAGGCGAGGGTCATCTCCCGCGACCGTCCCACCCGAGCGGGAATGAGCCTGAGCCGTCAGGCGAGGGTCATCTCCCGTGACCGTCCAACCCGAGCAGGAGCAACCGCATGAGCCTCAAGGTCGTCGTCGACTGGGACCTGTGCCAGGACCACGGGCAGTGCGCGTTCGCCGCGCCCGAGGTCTTCGAGATCGGTGCCGACGGGCGCATGCACGTCCTGGTCGAGGAGCCCGACGAGTCGCTGCGCAACAAGGTCGAGGACGCGGCGGACGTCTGCCCGGTCCAGGCCATCACCCTGCAGGGATAGGGCATGGGTGCCCAGCGCGTCCTCGTCGTCGGTGCGGGCATGGCCGGGCTGCGCTCGGCCGAGGGCCTGCGCGCCCACGGATTCACCGGCGAGATCCTCGTCGTGGGCGACGAGAGCTGGGCGCCGTACAACCGTCCTCCGCTGTCCAAGGAGGCGCTGCACGGCGACCTGAGCCACGACAAGCTCGTCTTCCGGGTGCGCAGCAACGCCTCCGACGTCGACTGGCGCCACGGCGTGTCCGCGCGCCGCGTCGACCTCGAGCAGCGGCTCGTCCACCTCGACGACGGCGAGGTCGTGGGGTACGACGCGCTCGTGGCCGCGACCGGTGTGAGCGCGCGTCGCCTGCAGATCCCCGGACCGCCGCAGACCGCCGCGGGCCGTCGTCACGTCATCCGCACCCTCGACGACGCGATCGGCCTGCGTGCGGCGCTGGTGCCTGACGCGAAGGTCGTGGTCCTCGGCGCCGGGTTCATCGGCTGCGAGGTCGCCGCTACCGCGGTGAAGCTCGGCTGCGAGGTGCACTGCGTCGCGATCGACCCGTTCCCGATGGTCCGCCCGCTCGGCCCCGAGCTCGCCGCCGAGCTGCAGCGCCGCCACGAGGCGCACGGCGTCGTGTTCCACCTCGGCGTCGGCGTCGCGGAGTTCGTCGGCGACCACCACGTCACCGACGTCGTCCTCACCGACGGCACCCGGCTCGGGACCGATGTGGTGCTCGAGGCGCTCGGGTCGCGCTGCAACGTCGAGTGGCTCGAGGGCAACGGCCTCGACCTCGCCGACGGCGTGCTCGCCGACACCGCGCTGCGCCCGGTGAGCGAGTCCGGCGCGCTCGACGGCGTCGCCGTCGTCGGGGACATCGCCCGGTTCCCCAACCTCCGCTTCGACGAGCGCGCGCTGCGCGTCGAGCACTGGAGCATCCCGACCGACACCGGACGCCGTGCCGGTGCCGTGCTGTCGGCGTACCTCGCCGGAGAGGGCTACGACGACGTCGTGGCCGTTTCGTGGGAGCCGCTGCCCTCGTTCTGGAGCGACCAGTTCGACATCCGGCTGCAGTCCTACGGCATGCCGGGTCTGGCCGACCCGGACGGCATCCGCCTGCTCGAGGGCGACCTGCACGACGAGTGCGTCGTCGGCTACCACCGCGGTGCGGAGCTCGTGGGTGTGGTGGGCGTCGGCATGCTCCGCGTCGTGAACTCCTACCGCGACAAGGTCGGACACCCCACGCCCACCTGAACGGCGTCCACCCACACGGGGGTGATCGCTCGAACGCGCTCTCCGCGACGCGATCCGGCTATTGCGACCGCCGACGACGAAGGAGCCACAGTGGACCAGCCCGTGATGCTCGTGACCGGGGCCGGCTCGGGGATCGGTGCTGCCACAGCGGAGGTCGCCGCGCGACGAGGCTGGCAGGTCGTGGTCTGCGGCCGGCGACGTGAGCCTCTGGAAGCTGTCGCGGCGCGCACGGGCGCCGTGGTGCGGGTCGTCGACGTCACCGCGCCCGGCGCCGTCGAGGAGCTCGTCGTCTCCGTCGTCGCCGAGCTCGGGCGCCTGGACTCCGTGGTGGCCAACGCCGGCGTGATGGCGGTGGGCAGCGTCGTCGACACCGAGCCGGACGACTGGGATGCCGTGCTGCGCACGAACCTCACGTCGGTGTACCTGCTCGCCCGCGCCGCCGTGCCGCACCTGGTCGCAGCGAGCGGCACGTTCGTGGGCGTGAGCTCGATCGCGGCCCTGCGCAGCTCGACGGGGGCCGCGGCGTACTCCGTGAGCAAGGCGGGTCTCATCAGCCTCGTGCAGGGCATCGCGCGCGACTTCGGGCCGGAGGGCCTGCGCGCCAACGTGATCTGCCCCGGCTGGGTGCGCACCGAGATGGCCGACGGCGAGATGGCCGAGTTCGGCCAGCCGTTCGGCCTCGGCGTCGAGGAGGCCTACGCCGCAGCGACCGGGCTGGTGCCGATGCGCCGCGCAGCGGACCCGCTGGAGGTGGCGACGGCCATCGAGTGGCTGGCGGGCGCGGAGTCGTCGTACGTCACCGGTGCGGCGCTCGTGGTCGACGGAGGCACGATCATCGTCGACGGCGGCACGGTCGCCTTCGACTACGACCTGAAGCCCCGCGCGAGCTGAGTCGAGCTGTTCGGACCTGTCGCCGAGATCGCTGACGTACGAGGGAGTCCCGTGCCACCCGTGAAGCTGCTCATGGTCCTGACCGAGAACGAGACGCTCGTCGGGCCGCGCGACCTGCGCGGGCTCGTCGACGTCGCCGTGACGGCCGAGGCGGCCGGCATCGACGGCGTCATGCTCAGCGAGCACGTGCTGCTCGGTCCAGACTCGGCCGCGGTCGGCGAGATGGTCAACGTGCGCGACTACGCGGCACCCGGCAACCAGTCTCCGACATACGCCTGGCCGAGCTCGGTCGTGCTGCTCTCGGCCATCGCACAGGCAACCACGACGCTGCGGCTCGTGGCCGGTGCGATCATCGCGCCGCTCCGCCACCCGCTGCTGCTGGCGAAGGAGCTCGGCACCCTCGACCTGCTCTCCCAGGGTCGGCTCGTGGTGCTCCCCACGGTCAGCTGGTCGCGGGACGAGTACGCCGCGCTCGGCGTGCCCTTCGCCGAGCGCGGGAAGGTGCTCGACGAGCAGCTCGAGGTGCTCGCGAAGGCATGGGGCCCCTACCCGCTGCGCCACGAGGGCCGGTACTTCTCCTTCGGCGACGTCTGGCTCGAGCCCGGCGCGTTCCGTCCCGAGGGACCGACGATGTGGTTCGGCGGCCAGGGGATGCATCCGCCGCTGGTGCGACGGCTGGCGAAGTACGGCCACGGCCTCAACCCGTTCGGGTCGCTGACCGACGACGACCTCGCCCTGCTCGCCGCGGGGATGCGCGCCGAGGGCCGCGACATCTCCGAGCTCGAGATGGTCGGCGGCATCCGCGGGGTGTTCCACGGCCCGGACGACCTCGCCGACCTCGACCAGGCGCTCGAGAGCCTCCCCCGTCAGCTCGCCCAGGGCTACACGACCATCTGCTTCAAGCCCGCGATGTTCATCGACCACGTGAGCGAGATGGACGCCTTCTGCCGCGAGCTCGTGGCGAAGGTCGACGCCCTCACCCCCTGATCCCGCATGGCACTGGTGCTGTGGTCGCTGCCCGGGTCGGGAGACGCCGGCACCACCAGTGACGTGCCGGCTGGGGTCAGAGCTTGACGGGACCGGCCTCGCCGGGCGTGAGGTCCTCGAAGGAGGTGTGCGCGGTCTGCGGACCCTTGGCGATGAGCGCCAGGACGACGCCGATCACGAAGACGATGCCGACGCCATACGCCGCGTAGATCGTCGGCGCGGGCACCTGGTAGATCGCGCCGAAGATCGCCGCGCCGGTGACGACGATGCCGACGACCGCGGTGAGCACGACGACCGCATAGCGCGGGTGGTCGCGCAGGCCGCGCAGGGCGCCGACGCAGAGCAGCAGGTAGATCACCGCGAGGGCGAGACCGCCGAACGCCGAGCCGAAGTTGAACATCGCGAAGTAGTGCGGGAAGCCCGGGATCGCGAAGAGCCCGGTGTACTGGCGCGTGAGCACGATCCAGATCGCGAAGAAGACGAGCACCACGAACGAGGCGTTGAGCGGGGTGCCGCGCTTGGACACCTTGCCCAGGACGCTCGGGAAGCGGTGGTCGCGGCTCATCGCGAAGATGCCGCGCGAGGACGCGACCGAGATCCCGATGAGCACGGCGAGCATGTCGAGGACGACCACGAGCTCGAGCAGCCGCAGGATCGCGACGCTGCCGTAGCCGCCGGCCTCGGTCGGAGCACCGAGGCCGAACAGCGGGGCGCTGGCGTTCTTGCCGAAGGCGTCCAGGTTGAAGCCGTACCCGGCCACCTGCGCGTAGGAGCAGATGACGTAGAACGCCGCGACGACGATGACTGAGGTGACCACCGCGCGCGGGATGTCGCGCTTCGGGTGCTCGGTCTCCTCCCCGAGGTTGGCCGCAGTCTCGAAGCCGGTGAACAGGAGCACGCCGTAGACCATGCCGAAGGCGATGCCCGACCAGCCGCCGGGTGCGTTGTTCGGGTTGAAGGCGGCCGCGACGTCGTTGCCGCTGCCGACCTTGATGATCACGTAGATCGAGAAGAGGAGGACCGTCGCGACCGAGAGCAGCGCGAGCACGAGCTGGAATCGGGTCGAGAGTGCGACGCCGAGGAACATCACGACGGCGACGAAGACGAGCAGGATGATCGCCCAGACGGTGATCGGGATTCCGGTGAAGGAGAACTCGGCCCCGAGGGTGTCGTGGATCGTGCCCGCGATCAGCACGAGCAGTCCGGCACCGAGAGCCATGACGCCCATGTAGTAGAGGAAACCTGCCGCTGCGCCCATCTTCTGACCCAGGCCGTCGGTGACATAGTCGTAGAGGGCACCTGCTGCCTGGATGCGCTTGGCGTACTCGGCGACGAGGTAGGCGACCGCGAGAATGCCGACCGCGGCGATCGCGATGGAGAGGGGCGCGGCAACGCCGGCACCGTTGCCGGTCGCGCTGATGATCCCCATGACCAGCGGCACGAGGAACGCGATCGAGAACACCGGACCCATGAAGCCGACCGACTGGGCGACGACGTCGACCAGCGTGAGCTTGCGGCCCGATCCGCCGAGCTGGGTCGGCTCCGCGGGGGAGGCGGCCGAGGGGGGCGGCGGGGAGGACTGGCTGTGCGACATGGACTCTCCTCGTGAGCGCGCAGTCGGGTGCCCGGCAGGTCATACGGACCCGAATGATTGGCCAGAGTGGCCGCTCCCCAGCCTCAGGTCAAGGGTTTGGGGGCAATTGTTGTTCGGTCCCGAATGGAATGTCCGATCCCAGCCGGCAGGCGTGCCGAGTTCGGCGGTCCGTCACCGGCTCATCCGTACCTACGGAGTTGACATACGATCCGAGCCGCATGTGCGACTCGAGGGAGTCGCGACGGCGATCGTCGGTTTCCGATGCTGCGGAGCGGCTTTCCCGCGGTCGGGAACGGAGGCCATGGCTTGATCAGGGCTTCGTGGTTTGCCCGCCGTGACCTGCGTCGCGGCGGTAGCGTGCCGCCACGGTCAGGGTCGATCGAGGCCCGGGCCGCTTCCTCCGACCATCCCGGGAGACTCCTGATGACCCATATCGGCGTCACGGTCGACGGCCTGCACCGCCACGGCGACGTGGAGCCACGGCTCCTGCTCGTCCACTGGCTGCGCGAGGACCTCGGCCTCGTCGGCACCCCGATCGGCTGCGACACGTCCAACTGCGGGGCGTGCACCGTGCTGGTCGACGGCCGCAGCGTGAAGTCCTGCAGCGTCCTCGCCGTCCAGGTGGACGGCCACGAGGTCACGACCATCCAGGGCCTCACCCGGGAGGACGGTGAGTGGCATCCGGTGCAGAGGGCGTTCAAGGAGTGCCACGGTCTGCAGTGCGGCTTCTGCACGCCAGGCATGGTGATGGCCTCGGTCGACCTGCTCTCGGAGAACCCGGACCCGACCGAGGAGGAGATCCGCAACGGTCTCGAGGGCAACCTGTGCCGCTGTACCGGCTACCACAACATCGTGAAGGCCGTGGCCACCGCGGCCGCCGAGATGAAGGGCGCCTCGTCATGACCGAGACCGTCATGCGCACCGACGGCGCCGCGATCGGCCGCGCCGACCGTCGCAAGGAGGACGCGCGCCTGCTCACGGGCCGCACCAACTGGACCGACAACATCCAGCTGCCGGGAACGCTGCACATGGCCTGCCTGCGCAGCTCCATGGCGCACGCGAAGATCCTCGGCATCGACGCCTCCGCGGCGCTCGCGCTCGAGGGCGTCGTCCACGTCTACACCGGCAAGGACTTCCCCGAGCTGGCCGGATCGACCTGCGTCTGGCCGGTCACCGACGACATCAAGATGAGCCACTACCCGGCCATCTGCGTCGACGAGGTGAAGTACGCCGGCGACGTCGTCGCCGTCGTCCTGGCCACCGACAAGTACACGGCGATCGACGCGCTCGACCTGATCGATGTCGACTACGAGCACCTCGACGCCGTCGTCGACATGGAGGAGGCGCTCAAGCCTGGCTCGCCGCTCGTGCACGCCGACATGGGCACCAACGAGTGCTACGTCGCGAAGATGCCGTGCGGCGACTACGCCGCGGTCAGCGCGAAGGCCGACCGCATCGTCAAGCGCCGGTTCATCAACCAGCGACTCATCCCGAACCCGATGGAGCCGCGCGCGGTCGTCGCCGCTCCGCGCGGCATGTCCGACGAGCTCACTATCTGGACCGCGACGCAGATCCCGCACGTGCTGCGGGTGCTGCTCGCCCTCCTCACCGGAATCCCGGAGAACCACATCCGCGTCATCGCTCCCGACGTGGGCGGCGGCTTCGGCGCGAAGCTGCAGATCTACCGCGAGGAGGTCCTCGCCCTGGTGCTGGCCGAGAAGATCGGCAAGCCCATCAAGTGGACCGAGACGCGCAGCGAGCACATGGTCGCTACGCACCACGGCCGCGACCAGATCCAGGACATCGAGCTCGCCGTGACCAACGACGGCCAGATCCTGGGAATGAAGGTCGACCTGCTCGCCGACATGGGCGCCTATCTCCAGATCATCACTCCGGGCACGCCGCTGCTCGGCATGTTCATGTACTCGGGCGTCTACAAGATGGAGGCGCTCGACTTCACCTGCACCGGCGTCTACACCACCAAGACGCCGACCGACGCCTACCGCGGTGCGGGCCGACCGGAAGCGACGTACGCCATCGAGCGCATCGTCGACGAGGCGGCGGCCGAGCTCGGCATCGAGCCGTTGGAGTTCCGCAAGAGGAACTGGATCAAGCACGAGGAGTTCCCCTACACGCAGATCGCCGGCCTCACCTACGACACCGGCAACTACGAGGCGGCCACCGCACGCGCGCTCGAGCTCTTCGGCTACGACGAGCTCCGCGCCGAGCAGGTCGTGCGTCGTGCCTCGGGCGACACCGTCCAGCTCGGCATCGGCATCTCCACGTTCACCGAGATGTGCGGCCTCGCGCCGTCGCGGACCCTCGGTGCCCTGAAGTACGTCGCAGGTGGCTGGGAGCACTGCACGATCCGCGCCCTGCCCACCGGCAAGATCGAGCTCATCACCGGCACGTCGCCGCACGGCCAGGGGCACGAGACGGCGTGGAGCCAGATCGCCAGCGACATCATCGGCATCCCCGTGGAGGACATCGAGGTCGTCCACGGCGACACCGGTCGCGCGCCCTACGGCATGGACACCTACGGCTCGCGTTCGCTGGCCGTCGGCGGCCAGGCCATCAAGCTCGCCGGTGAGCGTCTCGTGGAGAAGGCCCGGCTCATCGCCGCGCACCAGCTCGAGGCGAGTCCCGACGACATCGAGTTCTCGGCCGGGACGTACTCGGTCAAGGGCGACCCGGAGAAGTCGACGACGCTGCAAGCCATCGCGTTCGAGGCCTTCTCCGCGCACAACCTCCCCGACGGCATGGAGCCGACGCTCTCGGGCGAGTCGACCGTCGACCCGATGGACTTCTCCTACCCGCACGGCACTCACCTCGCGGCGATGGAGGTCGACACCGAGACCGGCAAGGTGACGCTGCGCCAGTACGTCGCGGTCGACGACTGCGGGGTCCAGATCAACCCGATGATCGTCGAGGGTCAGGTTCACGGCGGCCTGGCCCAGGGCATCGCGCAGGCGATGTACGAGGGTGCCCTCTACGACAACGACGGCAACCTGCTCACCAGCTCGATGGGCGACTATCTGCTGCCGAGTGCGGCCGACCTGCCGTCGTTCATCACCGACCGCACGGTCACGCCGTCGACGACCCACCCTCTCGGCACGAAGGGCATCGGCGAGGCCGGCGCCATCGCGTCGACGCCGGCGATCATCAACGGCGTCGTCGACGCCCTCCGCCCGCTGGGCGTCACCGACGTCTTCATGCCGGCCAGCCCGCAGAACGTCTGGCGAGCCATCCAGACCGCGCAGCGTTCCTCGACCCACACCAACGGAGGCGCGGCGTGATTCCCGCGGAGTTCGACTACGTGAAGGCGTCCTCGGTCGACGAGGCCGTGGCGGCGCTGGTGACCGGCGGCGAGGACTCCAAGGTGCTCGGCGGCGGGCAGTCGCTGCTCCCCGTCCTGCGGCTGCGGCTCAACGCGCCGTCGGTGCTCGTCGACGTCAGCGGGATCGACGAGATGCGCACCGTCACCGACGAGGGCCCGTCCCTGCTGATCGGTGCCGCGGTGACGACGTACGAGGTCATGCACGACGCGCTCATCACCGCGAACGTGCCGCTGCTCTCGCAGACCGCGGGTCTCGTGGCCGACCCGGCCATCCGGCACCGCGGCACGTTCGGGGGGTCGTGCGCCCACGCCGACCCGTCGGGCGACATGCCGACGGTGGCGGCGGCGCTCGATGCCGAGTTCGTCATCGCCGGCCCGGCAGGTCGGCGCACCGTCCCGGCGTCGGACTTCTTCCTCGACTTCTTCACCACGGCCGTCGGGCTCGACGAGGTCCTCGTCGCCGTGCGAGTGCCGAAGACGACCGGGTGGGGCTCGCACTACGAGAAGTTCCACCGCACGGCGCAGGCGTGGGCGATCGTCGGCGTCGCGGCGGCGGTCAAGGTCGAGGGCGGTTCGATCACGGCGGCCCGGGTCGCGCTCACGAACATGGGCCCGACACCGGTCCGTGCGTCGTCGGTCGAAACAGCGCTCGTCGGCGGCCCGGCCACCGCGGAGGCGATCGCAGCGGCGAGCGCGTCGGCGGCGGACGGCACCAGACCGACGACGGACACCCACGCCGACGCCGAGTTCCGTCAGCACCTCGCGAGAGTCCTCGCGAGCCGAGCGGTGGCCAAGGCAGCCGGCCTCTAGCAGCACACGCCGCACCACCCCAAGACAACTGGCCTTGATCGTCCCTTAGGGACGATCAAGGCAGGGCAGTTTCTTTCACCAGGGTGACCACAACTCGTGATCTTGGGGCGTCGACTGAGAGTCGCGGCCCGCTAGAGGACGCCGCGCTCCGGGGCTACCAGGTGCGCGGTCTCGTCGTCGGTGAACAGGCGCGAGCGGATGAGGAAGCGTCGTCCGGTCGGCGCCTCGAGCGAGAAGCCGGCGCCACGCCCAGCAACGGCGTCGATCGTCAGGTGCGTGTGGCTCCAGTACGCGAACTGGTTGCCGCTCATCCACACGGCGACCGGCTCGTTCCCGTCGCCGTCAATCGCGAGGACGCCGATCAGGACGTCGGCGGGACCGGTCAGGAACTCGCCGGCGGGGTAGCACATCGGCGAGCTGCCGTCGCAGCAGCCTCCGGACTGGTGGAACATCAAGGGGCCGTGCAGCGCCAAGATCACGCGCCCGGCTGCGCCGTCCTCGAGCGTCCCTGTCACCCTGGATAGACCTCGAGCTCGGTGGCCTTCGCCGACAGCCAGACTGCGTCCCCCGGCGCCAGCCCGAGCTCGGCGACGGCGCCGGCCGTGACGTCGACGAGCACGGTGGGTGCTCCGGTGACGGTCATGCGCACGCGGTCGCCGAGCGGCTCGAGCCCGTCGACGACGCCCGGCCAGACGTTGCGCGCACTGCCCTCGGGCTGAACCGTGTGCAGCGAGATCGCGGCCGGCCGTACGGCGACCAGCACGTCACCGGTCAGCGCCCGGTCCGTCACGTGCAGCGTGCCGCCGCCGTCGACCGTGACGTCTCCGTCGTGCGCCCGGCCCCGGATGAGGTTCAGCCCGAGCAGCGTCGCGACGTAGGGCGTGGCGGGGCGTCGGGCGATGTCGAGAGCGAGCCCGGACTGCGTCGCCGTGCCGTGCTCGAGCACCACGATCCGGTCGGCGAGCACGAGCGCGTCGAGGGGGTCGTGCGTCACGAGCAGCGTCGGCCCCGCGAACTGGCGCAGGTGGTCGCGCAGGTCACGACGTACGTCGAGCCGGGTCGTCGCGTCGAGCGCGGCGGTGGGCTCGTCGAGCAGCAGCGCGGTCGGCGAGCTCGCGAGGGCGCGGGCCAGCGCGACGCGTTGGCTCTGCCCGCCGGACAGCTCGTGCGGCTTGCGGTCGACGAGCGCGGTCAGCCGCAGCCGCTCGACCCACGCGACGGCGTCCGCGCGCGACTGCGACCGGGACCGTCCCGCGGAGCGCGGGCCGAACGCCACGTTGTCGAGCACCGACAGGTGGGGGAACAGGCGGTACTCCTGGAACACCATGCCCACGCCGCGCGCAGCGGCCGGGACGAGCAGGTCGCGAGCCGGGTCGTCCACGACGACGCCGCCGAGCGTGAGCGATCCGAGCGTCAAGGGCGTCAGCCCGCAGACGGCGCGCAGGAGCGTGGACTTGCCCGCACCGTTGGGACCGAGCACCGCGACCACCTCGCCCGGCCGGATGTCGACGTCGACGTCGAGGGTGAAGTCGGTGCGGCTCACGACGACGCGCCCCTGGATGCCGTCGGTCAGGACGCCTGTGGCGCTCACGACGCCGCCCCGGTGCGCAGCCACTTGTCGCGCAGCGCGACCAGCACGATCACCGACACGGCGAGGAGCACGAGACTGAGTGCGACCGCCTCGGACGGATCGCCCTCGAGCCCGACGTAGACGGCGAGCGGGAGGGTCTGGGTGACGCCCGGCAGGTTGCCCGCGAACGTGATCGTGGCGCCGAACTCGCCGAGGGCCCGGGCGAAGGTGAGCACGCCGCCGGCGGCGAGCGAGGGAAGGATCAACGGCAGCGTCACCCGGCGGAAGACGCCGAGCCGCGATGCGCCGAGCGTCGCGGCTGCGTCCTCGAACCTGGTGTCGAGCCCGCGCAGCGCCCCCTCGACCGTGATGACGAGGAACGGCATCGCCACGAACGCCTCGGCCACCACCACTCCGGCCGTCGTGAAAGGCAGCGTGATGCCGCAGCACGAGTCGAGGTACTGACCCACGATGCCGCGACGGCCGAAGGCGAGCAGCAGCGCGATTCCCCCGACCACCGGAGGCAGCACCAGCGGGACGGTGACGAGCGCGCGCGCGAGCCGTCGCCCGGGGAAATCCGCACGCGCGAGGACCCAGGCCAGCGGGACGCCGACGAGGAAGGCCAGAACCGTTGCGGCAGAAGCGGTCTCGAGCGAGAGGCGGAGGGCTTGCAGGCTCGTCGCCGAGGTGAGGATCGACCACAGCCGACCCCACGGAGCCTTGAGGATAAGCGCGAGCAGGGGAAGCCCGAGGAACAGCAGGGCGAGTGCAGCGGGGAGCGCGACCGGCCACGGTGGCGCGGCGGACGACCGGTCGCGTCGCGTCACGGGCTCGTGAATCCGGCGGCCGCGAGCACCTGCTGGCCGGCCGGCGAGAGGACGTAGTCGACGAACGCCTTGGCGGTCGCGGCGTTCGTGCTGGAGGTGATCGGCGCGATCGGGTACTTCGTCGTCACGTTCTGGTCCTTCGGGATGGCGACGCCGATGACCTTCGCGCCCGCGGCCTTGACGTCGGTGACGTAGACGATGCCGGCGTCGGCCTCGCCGAGGACGACCTTGGACAGCACCGCCTTCACGTCGACCTCCTCGCTCACCGGCGTCACGGTCAGATTGTTCTGGGTGAACAGCTGCTGGGCCGCCGCGCCACACGGGACGTCCTTCTGGCAGATCACGACCTTGACCCCCGGCTTGGCCAGGTCGGCGAGCGACGTGACAGGCACGGTCGGCGTCGCGGGCGTCGCGATCTCCATCGTGTTGACGGCGAAGACCGCGGAGCTGGTCGCAGCGCCGGCCGTGGTGACGGTGTCCATCGTCTTCTGGCTCGCGGACGCGAAGACGTCCGCGGGTGCCTTCTGGGTGATCTGCGTGGCCAGCGTGCTGCTCGCCCCGAAGTTGAAGGTCACCGTCGTCCCGGGGTTCACCGCTTCGAAGGCGGCACCGATCGCGGTGAACGACTCCTTGAGCGACGACGCCGCGAACACCGTGATCGCTCCGGTGGTCGCGGACGAGGCGCTCGAGCCGCCCGAGGCCGGCGAGCCGGAGGTCGTCGCCGCGCCCGAGCTGCTGCCGCACGACGTGAGGGCGAGGGCGGCGAGCACCGCGACCAGGGGGAGGGTTCTGCGCATGGGTTGTGGCCTCTCGGGGGAGTCGGACGAGTCGCAGGTGCGGCGTGCAGAGAGCCAGTGAACCTCATTCGCGATCAGACAGCGAGCGATTCTCCTGCTCTGAGCATGCATGGCCGCTGCCGGGGCGCGGGTCGATCCGTCGTGCCGAGCCCGCCGAGCGTGAGACGCTGGCGGTCCGCAGCTGGTCGGTCCTGGAGGTCGCATGTCGCTGTACGACATCCCCGCGGGCGATGCGGGAGCGCGCGTCGTCGCGCTGGCCCGGGTCGCCTCGGCCGTCGGTCTCGGCGCGCGCTGGCCGGGTCAGGTCGCGTTGGTGCGCGACGACGGGAGCGTCGTCGGCTCGTTGCTCGGCGGAGCGTTCGACGCCGGGCTCGTCGCCCACGTGCCGGCTGCCCTCGCCCCGTCGGCGGGGGATGCGCACGGTCTCGTGATCGACCTCGAGTTCGACCACGATGAGGCGGAACGCGTCGGGTTGCCTTGCGGTGGGGCCGCGACCGTCCTCGTCCAGCCGTGGTCGACGATTCCGCCCAGCGTGCACGCGGACCTGGCGTCGCGACGACCGACCGCGCTCGTCACGAGCCTCGACGACGGCACCTTCTCGACGCGAGCGCGCAGGCCCGACGATCACCCGGCGTACGACGACGACGGCTCGCCGGACTCGATCGCGCGCGTCCTGCTCGCCCGTGGTGAGCCGAGCGACGCCGTGGTCGAGAGCGTCGAGGGTCGCCTGCTCGTGAGCGTCCTGGTCCCGACGCCGCACCTCGTGGTGATCGGCAGCGGTGCGCTCGCCGTCGCGCTCGAGGCGCAGCTCGCCCTGCTCGGCTGGACCTGCGCGTCGCTCGCACGAGCCGAGGCCGGCGTCGCGGCGGTGCTCGCGCTGGGTCCTGGTGACGGCGTGCTCGTGATCGACCACCGGGGCGAGGTCGACCTCCCGATCCTGTCGGCCGCGCTCGCCGGACCGGTCGGCTACGTCGGCGCGCTCGGGTCGCGGCGTACCCAGGAGGCGCGTCGTGACCGGCTTCGAGGGGCCGGCGTCGCCGACGACGTGATCGCAGGGCTGCGCGGACCCGCCGGTCTCGACATCGGCTCACGGACGCCGGCCGAGGTCGCGGTCGCGATCGTGGCGGAGATGCTCAGCGTGCGCGGGTCCGCGGCCGGTGGGGCGCTGAGCGACCGAGGTGGTCCGATCAACGCGTCGCGCGGGTGAGCCTCATCGGTGGTCGGGGATCTCGATCCCGACGTTGGTCGCCTTGACCGTCGCGACGGCCAGGACGCCCGGTTCGAGACCGAGCTCGTCGGCGGCCTCGCGGCTCATCAGAGACACCATCCGGTGCGGGCCGACCTGCACCTCGACCTGCGCCATCACGGTGTCGCGGACCACGCGCGTGATGATCCCCACGAGTCGGTTGCGTGCCGAGGCGCTCACGACAGGGCTGTCGAGCGCGGGCTCCTCGCCGGCCCGCTCCGCCATGAAGCGCGCGAGGTCGGCGCCGTCCACCACGGCGCGTCCCGAGTCGTCGGTCGTTGTGGCGAAGCGTCCGGCGTCGGCCCAACGACGCACCGTGTCGTCACTCACCTGCAGAAGGGTCGCGACCTCGCTGATCCGCAGTTGCGTCATGCCGGGAGGGTACGGCGTACCCGGAGGCCCTCGCCGCCGGACCGACCATGATCACGAGCTGTGGATGTAGCGGCGCGGGGAACTGCTCCCTCCTGATCCTCCCGGCGCGACGATCAGGAGGGGTCGGTCGGCGGGTGCTCGTCGAGATCGTCGCCCTGGGCGACGTCGGCCACCTCCACCGGGATCACGTCATGCTCGGCGAGGTAGGTGCGGGCACCGCGGTCGCCGACGGCGCTCATGGCGACGCCGGACCAGTGGCTGCGGCCGAGCAGCACGGGATGCCCGCGGACCCCGTCGTACGTCGCGGCCGCGAGGACCTCACGCGGGTCGTCCCCGGCCGCGGCGGCGATCCTCCGCACCGCCTCGGTCGTGAGCCCCGGGAGGTCGACGAGAGTGACGAGGACGACGTCGACCGCACGCCTCGGACCGCTGGCGTGCCTCCCGTCGTCGGCGTCGACGGACGCCAGGTGCTCGAGGCCGCAGCGCAGCGAGGAGCCCATCCCCGTCGGCCAGTCCTCGTTCACGACGAGGACGGCCCCGGGCACGTCGCCCACCCAGGCGCCCAGCACCACCACGACCGGGTCGCAACCGGCCTCGCGCAGGATCCGCACGGCACGGTCGACGAGGCGCTCGCCGTCGACGACGACGGGTGCCTTCGGGCCGCCGAAACGTCGGCCCTCGCCCGCCGCGAGGACGAGACCCGCGGTGATCGGCATCGGCACGGTCACGTCGTCAGCGCGGGGCGCCAGCGTGGATGGGGCCGTCGCTGGAGCGGAGGTTCGCTCCCGAGCCGCCCCAGCGCGCCTGCACGATCTCGGCAGCGATCGAGATCGCTGTCTCCTCAGGCGTTCTCGCGCCGAGGTCGAGCCCGATGGGCGAGTGGATGCGGGCGATCTCGTCGTCGGTGAGCCCGGCCTCCCTGAGGCGGTCGACGCGGTCCTCATGTGTGCGGCGAGAGCCCATGGCACCGATGTACGCCGCCTTCGTCGTAACCGCGGCCTTCAACGCCGGTACGTCGAACTTCGGGTCGTGGGTGAGGACGCAGATGACGGTGCGCGTGTCGACGGGTTGCGAGGCGAGCCACCGGTGCGGCCAGTCGACGACGATCTCGTCGGCGTCCGGGAAGCGCTTGCGCGTCGCGAAGACCTCACGGGCGTCGACGACCGTCACGTGGAACCCGAGCAGCTTGCCGGCCTTCGCCAGCGCGGCGGAGAAGTCGATCGCGCCGAAGACGTACATGCGCGGCACCGGCGCGAACGAGGTCACGAACACCTCGAGCTCGGTGCCGAGCCGCTCGCCCTCGGCGCCGTAGTGCAGGAAGCCGGTCGTCCCGGACTCCAGCATCCCCAGCACGTCTGCTCCGACTGTGTCGTCGAGCCGACTCGTGCCCAGGCTGCCTTCGACGCCGGACTCGCGCACCACGAGGTGGCGACCCACCAGGTGCGGACCCTTCACGATCGTCGCGACCGCGACGTGCTCCTCGGCCGCCACGCTGACGGCGATGCCGGGCAGCTCCGGCCAGGTCTCGGGCGACACCCTCTCGACGAACACCTCGAGGATGCCGCCGCAGGTGAGGCCGACCGCGAACGCGTCGTCGTCGCTCACGCCGTAGGTCTCGAACTGCGGCGCGCCGTCGGCCAGCACCTGAGAGCCGAGGGTGTAGAGCGCGCCCTCCACGCAGCCACCGCTGACCGATCCGACGGCCTCGCCGGCCGCGGTGACGAGCATCGAGGCGCCGGCAGGTCGCGGGGCGGATCGCCAGGTGCGCACGACCGTGGCCATCGCCGCCGCCTCGCCGCGCTCGAGCGCGGCCATGAGCGACGGCAGCACCTCGCGCATGTCGGCCTCCTGCTCACGGTCGGGTGACGGGACGAGAACGGACGGGGGCGCTCATCGTGATGAGGACACATAATGCCCGCATGCCTCAGGTCCGTCGCGCGGATGTCTCGGATGCGCCCATCGCCGTCGAGGACGTGCGCGCCCTCGCGGCCGACGAGTCCGCCGGTGCGGTCGTGACGTTCTCCGGCGACGTCCGCGACCACGACCACGGCCGGTCGGTCGCGCGCCTCGAGTACGAGGGCCATCCGACCGCGGCGGCCGTGATCTCCCTTGTCGCACATGAGGTCGCATCTCGTCACGACGTCATCGCGATTGCGGTGTCGCACCGGATCGGGCCTTTGCAGATCGGGGATTCAGCCCTTGTCGCAGCCGTGAGTGCGGCTCATCGTGGCGAAGCGTTCCGCGCCTGCGCCGACCTCGTCGACGAGGTCAAGAATCGCCTGCCGGTGTGGAAGCATCAGGTCTTCACTGACGGCACCGACGAGTGGGTGAACTGCGCATGAGCGATCCCCTCGTCGACACCTTCGGTCGCGTGCACAAGGACCTGCGGGTCTCGCTGACCGACCGCTGCAACCTGCGCTGCACCTACTGCATGCCGAACGACTTCGCAGACTGGCTGCCCGGCCCGGAGCTGCTCAGCACCGACGAGCTCATGCTCGTGCTGGAGATCGCGACGAGCCTCGGCATCGACGGCGTGCGGCTCACCGGGGGCGAGCCGCTGCTGCGCGCCGACGTCGTCGACGTCGTGCGCCGGATCAACGAGCTGCCCACCCCGCCGCGCATCAGCGTCACCACCAACGGGCTCAAGCTGGTGACACTCGCGCAGCCACTGCGCGACGCCGGCCTCGAACGGGTCAACGTCAGCCTCGACACCCTCGATCGGGACCGCTTCAAGGCCCTGACCTTCCGCGACCGCTTCGACGACGTGCTGGCCGGCATCGAGGCGGCCCAGCGGGCCGGTCTGGCACCCGTGAAGGTCAACTCGGTGCTCATGCGCGGCGTCAACGACGACGAGGCACCCGCCCTGCTGCGGCGGGCGCTCGACGAGGGCTGGCGGCTGCGCTTCATCGAGCAGATGCCGCTCGACCCGAGCGGGATCTGGCTGCGCTCCACGATGGTCACGGCCGACGACATCTTCGCGATGCTCTCCGAGCACCACACACTCATGCCGGCGCCCAGCCGCGGTTCCGCCCCGGCCGAGGAGTTCTACGTCGACGGCGGCCCGGCCACGGTCGGGATCATCGCGAGCGTCACCCGCCCCTTCTGCGCGTCGTGCGACCGGCTGCGCCTCACCGCCGACGGACAGCTGCGCAACTGCCTCTTCGCGCGCGACGAGCTCGACCTGCGCACGGCGTTGCGCGGCAACGGGCTCAACGAAGAAGCTGTGCGCGCCGAGGTCGAGCGACGGCTACGGCTCGTGGTGCGCGACAAGCTGCCGGGCCACGGAATCAACGACCTCGGTTTCATCCAGCCGGCGAGGCCGATGTCCGCCATCGGCGGCTGAGTCCACCCTGGCGGTCCGATCTGCGGGATCCGTACGGCGCATCTGCGGGGTCAGACCCAACCGTCGATCCGCATCCTCGCGACGAAACCCCGGATTGGTTCAAAGTAGGCCACTCCCGGTGGCGGCGGGGTTACCAGCGAGTTACCGTCAGGGTCCCCTCAGTGACGCGCGTCACAGGACGTCCTCCAGGAGCTCACGCATGGATCTGCAGAACTCGTTCGTCGTGCCGGCTGACATCGACACGGCATGGCAGCAGCTGCAGGACGTCGAGGGCCTCGCGCCGTGCATGCCCGGGGCGACCCTGGGCTCGCACGACGGCGACGAGTTCACCGGCAGCGTCAAGGTCAAGCTCGGCGCGGTCAGCATGGTCTTCGCCGGGCAGGCGCGCTTCGTCAGCAAGGACGAGTCGACGCGCACGGTCGTCATCGAAGGGGCTGGCAAGGAGACCAAGGGCACCGGAACGGCGAAAGGGCTGGTCACCGCGGTCCTCGTCCAGGAGGCTCCCGACCGGACCCGGGTCGATGTCACCACGGAGATCACCATCACGGGCAAGGCCGCGCAGTTCGGTCGCGGCGTCATGCAGGACGTTGCTGCCCGCATCATCGACCAGTTCTCGGCGAACCTCGCAGCCATGATGACCGCGGGTGGCGCCGAGGCAGCCGCCGGCGGCGCCACGGCGGTGCCGACGGAGCTCCCCCACCACGAGGAGGCGATCGACCTGCTCGCAACGGCAGGTGCCCCGGTGCTCAAGCGGGCCATCCCGTTGGTGGTCGGCCTGGTTGTCGTCATCGGGGTCATCGTCTGGATCGCCCGGCGGAGACGCCCGGCTGCCGGTTAGGTTGCCCTAAGTCACGCCGTTCCGGCTGCTCGACCGGCTCTTCTGCTCGTCACTCCGCTCGTCCCACGAGGTCAACGACGCTCTCGGAAGGTGATGGCATTGCAGACTCCTGCACCCGTCGACTACGCAAAGGCGACGTCGGTCGTCGACGCACTGGCGAAGCTCGCCGAGCACGGGGAGGAGGCGCGCGTCATCGCGGGCGGGCACAGCCTGCTGCCGATGATGAAGCTGCGCCTCGCCCGTCCCGACGCACTTGTCGACATCAACGACATTCCCGAGCTTGCGGGCATCCGCGTCGAAGGCGCCGAGATCGTGGTCGGCGCCATGACGCGCCACCGCGACATCCTCGAGTCGGGGATCCTCTCCGAGCACTACCCGATCTTCCGCGAGGCCGAGAAGGTCATCGCCGACCCGATCGTGCGCAACCGCGGCACCATCGGCGGCTCGCTGTGCCAGGCAGACCCCGCGTCCGACCTCTCCGCGGTCGGCTCGGCGCTCAAGGGCACCGCGGTCGTCGTGGGTCTTGGTGGGTCGCGCACCGTCGCGCTCCGCGAGTTCCACCAGGGCCCCTACGAGACCGTCGTCGGCCCCGGCGAGATCCTCACGGAGCTGCGCTACCCGATCCGCCCGGGGGCGGGGTCGGCGTACGAGAAGGTCGAGCGTCGTGCCGGCGACTGGGGTGTCGCGACCTCGGGCGTCTTCGTGGTGGTCACAGGCGGCGTGGTCGCCGACTGCGGTATCGGTCTCGCTGCCGTTGGCGCCGACCACTACTGCTCGCCGGAGGGCGAGGCCGCACTCATCGGCAAGGAGCCCACGGAGGAGAACCTGGCCGCGGCTGCCGCAGCCACCGCCGCGTCGTGCAGCCCGAATTCCGACCAGCGCGGACCGGCCGACTACAAGGCGCACCTCGCCCACGAACTCACCCTGCGTGCGCTCCGCCGCGCCGCCCGAGCCAGCCAGGGAGCCTGATCATGCAGGTGAACGTCACGGTCAACGGGGTCGAGCACTCCGCCGACGTCGAACCGCGCACGCTGCTCGTGCACTTCATCCGGGACGACCTCCAGCTGCGCGGCACGCACTGGGGCTGCGACACCTCGAACTGCGGTGCCTGCACGGTGTGGGTCGACGAGGAGCCGGTGAAGAGCTGCACGATGCTCGCGGTGCAGGCCGACGCGAAGACCATCTCGACCGTCGAGGGGCTCGCGAAGGGCGGTGTCCTCGACCCGGTGCAGCAGGGCTTCATGGAGTGCCACGGCCTGCAGTGCGGCTACTGCACGCCCGGGATGATGATGACCGCGCGCGCCCTCCTCGACCGGAATCCGCATCCGGGCGAGGAGGAGATCCGCGAGGGGATCTCCGGGAACATCTGCCGTTGCACGGGCTACAAGAACATCGTGTCGGCCGTCCAGTGGGCCGCCGAGAACCCCGCCGACGCAACGAGTGAGGTGACCGCATGACCGCCGTCGAGGATGCACCGGTCCCGCTGAGCGCCGCAGGCAACCCCATCGGCTTCGGCCGGATGCACCGCAAGGAGGACGTCCGCTTCCTGCGCGGCGAGGGCAACTACGTCGACGACGTGCAGCTCCCCGGAATGCTGTACGGCGCGATCCTGCGCAGCCCGTTCGCGCACGCGAGGATCAACTCGGTCGACACGTCCGCGGCCGAGGCACTGCCCGGCGTCAAGGCCGTCATCACCGGCGCGGTCCTCGAGACCCTCGGCCTGGCGTGGATGCCGACGCTGTCCTACGACACCCAGGCGGTGCTCGCCACCGACAAGGTCCGCTTCCAGGGCCAGGAGGTCGCTTTCGTCGTCGCGGAGTCGAAGTACATCGCCCGTGACGCCCTCGAGCTGATCGACGTCGACTACGAGCCGCTGCCGGCCGTGGCCGACGCGAAGAAGGCCCTCGACGCCGACGCCCCGGTGATCCGGGACGACAAGGAGGGCAAGACCGACAACCACATCTACGACTGGGAAGCCGGGAACAAGGAAGCGACGGAGGCGGCATTCGCCGCCGCCGAGGTCGTCGTCACCGAGGACATCCTCTACCCGCGCGTGCACCCGGCACCGATGGAGACCTGCGGCTCGGTCGCGCACATGGACCCGGTCACCGGCAAGCTCAAGCTCTGGACGACGACGCAGGCACCGCACGCGCACCGGACGGTCTACGCGCTCGTGGCCGGCCTGCCCGAGCAGAACATCCAGGTGATCAGCCCCGACATCGGCGGCGGGTTCGGCAACAAGGTGCCCATCTATCCCGGATACGTCTGCTCCATCGTCGGATCCATCGTCACCGGCAAGCCGGTGAAGTGGATGGAGGACCGCAGCGAGAACCTGATGTCCACCGGCTTCGCCCGGGACTACCACATGAAGGTCTCCATCGCGTCGACGCGCGAGGGCAGGATCCAGGCGGTGAAGGTCGACGTGCTCGCCGACCACGGCGCGTTCAACGGTGTCGCACAGCCGACGAAGTACCCGGCCGGCTTCTTCCACATCTTCACCGGGTCCTACGACTACCCCGCGGCCTACTGCAACGTGAAGGCCGTCTACACCAACAAGGCGCCGGGCGGCGTCGCCTACGCCTGCTCGTTCCGCATCACCGAGGCGGTCTACGCGATCGAGAGGATCGTCGACTGCCTCGCAGCCGAGCTGAACATGGACTCCGCAGAGCTGCGGCTGAAGAACCTGCTGCGACCCGAGCAGTTCCCCTACACCACGCCCACCGGCTGGGAGTACGACTCGGGCGACTACGAGAAGACGATGCGCGTGGCCATGGGCATCGCGGGCTACGACGAGCTCCGCAAGGAGCAGGCCGAGAAGCGCGCACGCGGCGAGTACATGGGCATCGGCATCTCGTTCTTCACCGAGGGAGTGGGCGCCGGACCGCGCAAGCACATGGACATCCTCGGCCTCGGCATGGCCGACGGCTGCGACCTCCGCGTGCACCCCACCGGCAAGGCGCAGGTGCGGCTGTCCGTGCAGAGCCAGGGGCAGGGCCACGAGACGACGTTCGCGCAGATCGTCGCCCACGAGCTCGGCATCCCGCCCGAGGACATCGAGGTCATCCACGGCGACACCGACAACACGCCGTTCGGCCTGGGAACCTACGGCTCCCGGTCCACGCCGGTGTCCGGTGCGGCAGCGGCCCTCGTGGCGCGCAAGGTGCGCGACAAGGCGCGGCTCATCGCGGCGGCAGCGCTCGAGTGCGCGCCCGACGACCTCGAGTGGGAGCTCGGGCGCTGGTTCGTCAAGGGCGACCCCGAGCGCGGTCGGACCATCCAGGAGATCGCGATGGATGCCCACAGCGCGCTCGAGCTGCCGGAGGGCGTCGAGGGCCACCTCGACGCGCAGGTCGTCTACAACCCGCCGAACCTCACCTATCCCTACGGCTGCTACATCTGCGTCGTCGACGTCGACCCCGGTACCGGGCAGGTGAAGGTGCGTCGGTTCATCGCCGTCGATGACTGCGGACCGCGCATCAACCCGATGATCGTCGAGGGCCAGGTGCACGGCGGTATCGCCGACGGGATCGGGATGGCGCTCATGGAGCTCATCGCGTTCGACGAGGACGGCAACAACCTCGGCGGGTCCTTCATGGACTACCTGCTGCCGACCGCGATGGAGTGCCCCGACTACGAGCTCGGCGAGACGGTCACGCCGTCGCCGCACCACCCGATCGGTGCCAAGGGCGTCGGCGAGTCGGCCACCGTGGGCTCGCCCGCGGCCATCGTCAACGCGGTCATCGACGCCATCTCGCCGTTCGGCGTGCGCCACGCCGACATGCCGCTCACCCCGGCGAACGTGTGGCGCGCCATCCAGGGTCGCAATGTGCGCACCGACATGGCGGTGGAGTAGTCCGATGAGCACGCAGGCGCTGCACGCCCGGGCCCAGTCGCTGCGCGACCACCGGGTCCCGTTCGTGCACGCCCGCGTGGTCCTCGCCCAGCGTCCGACGTCGGCCAAGCCCGGCGACGAGGCGCTCATCACCGCCGACGGGGCGATCGAGGGCTTCGTCGGCGGGCAGTGCGCGGAGTCCACCGTGCGCAGCCAGTCGCTCACCCTGTTGTCCTCCGGCGACTCGATGCTGCTGCGCATCGCGCCGAACCCGGAGGCCGACCAGCCGGGCAAGACCGTGGTGCACAACCCGTGCCTGTCGGGCGGGACGCTGGAGATCTTCCTCGAGCCGGTGCTGCCCGTCCCGCTCGTATCGGTGCTCGGCGAGAGCCCCATCGCGCAGGCGATGTCGGTGGTGGCCGCGTCGCTGGGCTACGAGACCGCGGCGTACTCCTCCGACGACCTCGCGGCCGCCGACGCCGTCGTCGTCGCGACCCACGGCAAGAAGGAGGAGGAGACCCTCGAGGCCGCGGTGCGCGCCGGTGTGCCCTACGTCGGGCTCATCGCGAGCCCGAAGCGCGGCGCGGCCGTCGTCGGATCCCTCGACCTCACGGAGGAGGAGAGGGCGAGGATCCACTACCCCGCCGGTCTCGACATCGGTGCGCGCACGCCGACCGAGATCGCGCTGTCGGTCCTCGCCCAGGTGGTGGCCGAGCGACCCCGGACGCCGCGTCCGCCACGCGATCCGCAGCACCTCCCGGGGGAGCCGCCGATGACCCGGGTCGGCCTGCTCACGGTGCTGGAGCCCGACGAGTCGATCGACCCCGTCTGCGGCATGACCGTCAGGATCGACGCCGAGGCGCTGTCGGCCGACATCGACGGCGAGCGTGTGTACTTCTGCTGCCCTGCATGCCGGCGGGCCTACGTCGCGGATCCCGGGAAGTATCCTCGAGCGTGAGCCTCGACGAGCTGATCCCGGACACCGCCACGCTCGCCGCGCGGCTCGCCGACGTCGGCTACCTCGCAGACCCGAACCTCGCGACGGCTCTGTTCTGCGCCGTCCGGCTCCCGCAGCCGCTGCTGCTCGAGGGTGAGGCAGGCGTCGGCAAGACGCAGGCGGCCAAGGCGCTCGCCGAGCTCCTCGACACCCCGATGTTCCGGCTGCAGTGCTTCGAGGGGATCGACGCCTCCGAGGCCCTCTACGAGTGGAACTACCCGCGGCAGCTGCTCGGCATCCGCCTGGCCGAGGCGCGCGGCGAGGGCCTCGAGGAGGAGTCGCTGTTCGGCGAGGACTACCTCATCCGTCGCCCGCTGCTCGCAGCGCTCGAGCACCCCGGTCCGCGTCCCGCCGTGCTGCTCATCGACGAGGTCGACCGCGCCGACGAGGAGTTCGAGGCCTTCCTGTTCGAGCTGCTCGCCGAGTCCACCGTGACGATCCCGGAGATCGGGACGCTGCACGCGACGCACCCGCCCATCGTGATCCTCACGTCGAACCGCACGCGGGACCTGCACGACGCGCTCAAGCGCCGCTGCCTCTACCACTGGATCGAGTACCCCGCGCTGGCGCAGGCGATCGCGATCGTGCGGGCCCGGGTGCCCGGGGCGAGCCTCGAGCTCGCCACCCAGGTGGCCGGTGCCGTCCAGCGGCTGCGCAGCCTCGACGTGCAGAAGCCGCCCGGCGTGGCGGAGGCCATCGACTGGGTGCACGCGGCGCAGCTGCTCGGCATCGACACCCTCGACGAGGACGGCATCGAGGCCACCCTCGGCTCGGTGCTGAAGTACCGCGAGGACCACGACGTCGCGCGCGCGGCCACGCTCCGCTGGATCGCCGACCCCGCGCGCGCCCTGCGCCAGGCGCCCGACGACCTGCGCGGCGACGCCGCTGCCGCCGATGGCTGATCGCTCGCCTGCGTCCCCGCCGCCGCTGTTCGGCGGCGTGGAGCTCGCGGCGGTCACGGCCGCGTTCGGGCAGGCGTTGCACCAGGCCGGGATCCCGGTCACTCCCGAACGTAGCTCGCGCTTCGCCCGCGTGGTGCTGCTCGCCCGGCCCGAGACCGTCAGTGAGCTCGCTGCGCTGGGCCGCACCACGCTGCTGTCCTCGCAGGATCAGATCGAGGTCTTCGACCGTGTGTTCGCGCAGGTCTTCCGCGGCATCGTGGACTTCGCTGAGTTCCGGGGCGACAGCGCCGCACCGCCACCGCCGTCGTCGGCGCTGCCGCAGGGCGACACGAGCCCCTCGGCGTCGGACCGCACCGGCGAGAGCGAGGCAGAGCCGACCGGGTCCAGCGGCGAGCCGGCGGAGTTCGGTGAGCCCGACGACGACGAGGAGGCGGTGCTCGCTGCCGTCAGCAGCAAGGAACGCCTCGGGGAGAAGAACTTCGCCGACTGCACCGAAGACGAGCTCGCCCTGCTGAACGCGCTGATCGCGCGGCTCCCGTTCGTGGCGCCCATGCGCACCGCTCGGCGGATGCGCCGTCACGACTCGGGTTCCACGCTCGACGTCCGCGCGACGCTGCGCGCCTCGCACCGCACCTCGGGCGACCCGGTGAGACGCGTGATGCGCAAGCACACGGCACGACCTCGCCGCGTAGTGCTCATCGCCGACGTGTCGGGGTCGATGGAGCCGTACTCGCGCGTGTACCTGCACCTGATGCGCGGCGCCGTGAAGGCGCTCGGCTCGGAAGCGTTCGTCTTCGCGACACGCCTGACCCGCCTGACCCGGCAGCTTCGGCTCACCCACCCCGACATCGCCTACCGCAAGGCGGCGGCGGCAGCGCCCGACTGGTCGGGCGGCACCCGGATCGGGATGGCGCTCAAGACGTTCCTCGACGAGCACGGTCGGCGAGGGATGGCGCGGGGCGCTGTCATCGTCATCGTGTCCGACGGATGGGAGCTCGAGGACCCGGGGCTGGTCGGTCGGGCGATGCAGCAGCTGTCACGCCTTGCCTTCCACATCATCTGGGTCAACCCACGCAAGGCGGCGCGTGGCTACCAGCCGCTCGTCGGCGGCATGGCCGCAGCGATGCCCTACGTCGACACGTTCGTGAGCGGCCACTCGTTGCGCGCCCTCGAGGACGTCATGGCAGCGATCCGTGACGCGGCGAACGACGGCCGCCACCACGAGTACGCCCCGTCCGTGCGGCTGCCGGAGCCGGCGCAGGACACCGTCGCCGTGGCGGAGGCGGCGTCGCCGACGCCACGGGACACGTTCCCGACCGGCTCTCTCGTCGCCGGCCGGGTGTCAGGATGAGCTCATGAGATCGGTGGATGAGCACCTCGCGGCGGTGCTCGACGGGGTCGAGCCGCTCGAGGCCGTCGACCTGCCGCTGCTCGACTCGATCGGGCTGACCCTCGCGTCCGACGTCGTGGCCCCCTGGCCGCTGCCGTCCTTCGACAACAGCTCGATGGACGGCTACGCCGTGCGCGCCGCCGACATCGCCTCGGCGTCGCCCGACGCACCGGTCGTCCTCCCGGTGCTCGGCGACGTGGCGGCCGGCGGGACCGGCAGCACCGAGGTCGGCCCCGGCACCGCGCTGCGCATCATGACCGGCGCCCCCATGCCCTCCGGCGCGGACACGGTGGTGCCGGTGGAGAGCACCGACGGCGGTACCGAGAGCGTGGGCATCACCGCGCCGGTCGCGGTGGGCACCTACATCCGGCGCGCCGGCGAGGACGTCACCGCCGGCACGGTCGTGCAGCGCGCCGGCGACGTCGTCACCGAGCGGTCGGTGGCGGTGCTGGCGTCGGTCGGCTGCGCGCACGTCTCCGTCGTGCGCCGACCCCACGTGGTCGTCGTGAGCACGGGTGACGAGCTGGTCGAGGTCGGCCATCCTCTGCAGCACGGCCAGATCGTCGACTCCAACGGGCTCATGCTCGTCGCCCTCGCCCGCGCGGCCGGGGCCAGCGCCTGGCGCACACCGCACGCGCACGACGACGACGGCGAGCTGCGGGGGCTGCTCGACGCCGCGCTGCGCAACGCCGACGTCGTCGTCACCAGCGGCGGCGTGAGCATGGGCGCCTACGACACCGTGAAGGCACTGCTCGGCCCCACCGGCGAGGTCGAGTTCGTGAAGGTGGCTCAGCACCCCGGCATGCCGCAGGGCAGCGGTCGTCTCGGTGCGATGCGGATCCCGATCGTCACGCTCCCCGGCAACCCGGTCAGCTCGTTCATCTCCTTCGAGCTCTACGTCCGTCCGCTCGTGCGTCGTCTCCTCGGCCGCGCCGACCTGACGCGCCCGACCGAGCCGGCCGTGCTGCTCGAGCCGCTCGACTCTCCGGCCGGCAAGCAGCAGTACGCGCGAGCCGCGCTCGAAGTCGGGCCCGACGGCGCCCGCAGCGTGCGCCCGGTCGGCGGCCAGGGGTCGCACGTGATGGGTGGGCTCGCCCTGGCCCAGGCGCTCGTCGTCGTACCTCCGGAGGTCACCCGGGTCGAGGCGGGGGAGACCGTCGCGGTGCTCGATCTGCTCCGGTCCCAGCCCTGACCGACCTCCGCCTGCCGCCCGCGCTGGAGCGTGGCTCCGAGAACTCTCAGGCGTGCGTCACGCGGACCGATAGGGGGTCCGAGGCCCTGGCATCCGCCTGGACGGGCGTCGTGTCGAGGACCCCGGAGACCCCATGAGCCAGCCCCGCACGAGCGTCGCCCCCGCGTCACCGCAACGCCGCAGCCTGTCGGTGCGCGGCCGCCTGTTCAGCCTCGTCGCCGTGCTGTGCTCGCTGTGGCTCGTCTCGGTCGGCGTCGCCGTCTACGGCCTGTCGGGCCCGCGTTCCCAGGTCGACTCGCTCGCCGCGAGCTTCGAGGTGTCCAACGACGCGAGCCGTGCCTACGAGTCGTGGCTGTCCGACGACAGCGCGTCGAACATGTACGTCGCGCTGGCCAGCCTCAACGATTCCAAGCAGGCCAAGCTCATCGAGGACACCTGGGCGCTCGTCGTCGACGGTCACGCCGCTGCTGTGGACCACCTCACGAAGGTGAAGGACAGCGGAATCGACGGCGTCGAGACTCTCGCGAGCGCCGCGCTGACCGACCTCGCCGCCTACGACGCCTTCACCCAGAAGGTGCGCTCGGACGTCCAGTCCGGCGACGTCACCGGTGGCGTGAAGGTCATGACGGTCGACAACCTCGACGCTTCGACGAAGCTCGACACCAGCCTCAACGCCCTCGTCGAGAAGCTGTCGGCGGACGTCACGTCGACCCGCGACGCCGGAAAATGCTGCGGTGACGCGCTGGACCGTCGTGCTGCTCGTCCTGGTCGGGATCGGGCTCGTGCTTCGCGATCGTCATCGTCGTGCGGGTCATCAGGTCGATCACCGGGCCGCTCGACACGATCGAGAAGGCGCTCGAGTCGCTGGCTCAGGGCGATCTCAAGGTGCGCGCCCTCGTCGACACGAACGACGAGCTCGGCCGGGTGGCCGCCAGCCTGAACGCCGCCGCCGCCACGCAGCAGAGCAGCGTGGCCGCGATCGGCGACAACGCGCAGGATGCTCGCGGCAGCTGCCGAGGAGCTGACCGCGACGAGCAGCCTCATGTCCGAGGCCGCCGGTCAGACCACGACCCAGGCCGAGGTCGTGGCCAGCGAGTCGGACTCGGTCAATCAGAGCGTGCAGTCGGCGGCGTCCGCGGCCGACGAGCTCACCGCGAGCATCGAGGCCATCTCCGCGAACGCGTGGGAGGCCGCTCGGGTCGCCTCGACTGCCGTCGAGGTCGCGGGTCTGACGAGCGCGATCATGAACAAGCTCGGGCAGAGCTCGGCCGACATCGGCGACGTCATCAAGGAGATCAAGGGCGTCGCGGAGCAGCCCAACCTGCTGGCCCTCAACGCCACGATCGAGTCGGCCCGTGCCGGCGAGGCCGGCAAGGGCTTTGCGGTCGTCGCGAGCGAGGTCAAGGACCTCGCCCGTGCCACCGCGTCGGCGACCACCGACATCACCGCGAAGATCCAGGCGATCAGCGACGACACCATCGATGCCATCGGCGCCATCGAGCAGATCAGCGGCACGATCAACCAGATCAACGAGATTCAGCACTCGATCGCGTCAGCGGTCGAGCAGCAGACGGCGGCCGTCAACGAGATCGCCCGCAACATGTCGGCAGCGGCCGACGGCAGCGGTCAGATCACCTTGTCGATCGACGGCGTGAGCTCGTCCGCGCAGAGCACGTCGTCGGGTGCCGCGCAGACCGGACAGGCAGCAAACGAGCTGGCGCAGATGGCGTCGTCGCTCGAGGGCCTGGTCGCGTCCTTCCGCTACTGAGCCCGGCCTCGCGGGATTCTCAGACGTCGCGGTCGGCCAGGACGCCCGACGCGGGAAGGCTCCCCGACCACGAGGGGAAGTCCAGGTCGTACTGGTCGATGACGACGCCGTGGTCGAGCAGGTTGCCGTCCGGGTGGGCCATCAGGTCGGTGGTGGCGTACACGGCGAGGCTGCCGAGCTCGGTCTCGCCGGAGAGCAGCGCAGCGACCCTGTCGTCGGTGACCGGGATGCTCATCGTGTAGGCATCCGTGAGCGCGTTGAACCTCACGTCGGCGCGTGCCCGGCCGTCGGCGTCGAGCAGCGTGGTGGAGGCGGCCCGCCACGTGACCGTTACCAGGGTCGAGCGATAGCCGACGCGGATCGCGACCACCCGGGCATGACGCAGGCGCACGTGGAGCGCCGAGGACTCCTGCAGCGCCCGGGTGTAGGTCTCGCCCGCCGACTCGGGGTGGCGGTGACGTCGCACCACGATCACGAGGGCGACGGCGCACCCAAGGGTGTACGACGCACGCAGCATCAGGTCCCCGGAGACCCACACGACCGGACCCAGCGCCAGGACGACCGTCACGAGCAGGCAGCGCATGGCGGCACGCCGACGGCTGCGCGGTACGGCGCGACGTCGCTGCATCGTGGCCCTCGCCCTCGTGTTCGGCCCCCGGGACGCTGCGGGCACCGACGTGCCCGCCCCAGCCAGGCTAGGTCGCTCGCGAGGTCACGTCACGGGGTCGCCGTTCGTCGGCACCGTCCTGTGACCGAACCGGGACGTGGCGGCTGCGGGATGACGGCGGGTCACCAGGTGCGGGTGACCTTCGACAGCCCGCGCGGGCTGTCGGGGTCGAGACCGCGGCCGGTCGCCATGGCGAGGGCGAGCTGCTGCAGCAGCACGATGTCCGCGATCGGCGAGAGGTCCTCGGGCAGGCCGTGGACGAGCTCCACGGCCACAGTGCCGAACGGGGTCGACGCCGGCCCGCCGATCACCGCGAGATCCAGACCGCGCTCGCGCAGTCGTTCGAGCACCGGGCGCATCGCGGTGCCGCCGACGCCGTCCGGGACCACGGCCACGACGGGATGACCCTCGTCGATCATCGCGAGCGGTCCGTGCAGCAGGTCGGCGCCGCTGAACGCGTGCGCCGCGACGTAGGAGGTCTCCATGAGCTTCAGCGCGGCCTCGCGCACCGTCGGGTAGGAGTAGCCGCGCCCGGTGAGCAGCATGCGGTCGGTGAAGCGGTAGCGCTGTGCCAGGGACGTCATCTCGGCGAGCCGGCCGACGTGGGAGCGAGCCGCCTCGGGAACGGCGTACGCCGCGCTCGCGTCGCCGCCGCGCCACGCGTCGACGACGAGCCAGAGGCTGAGCAGCTCGGCCGTGTAGGACTTCGTCGCGGCCACGGCGAGCTCGGTGCCGGCATGCACGTCGACGTGGAGGTCGGCCACCCGCGCGAGCTCGGAGTCGGGTGCATTGGTGACGGCGAGCACGATCGCGCCGCACTCGCGCGAGGCCGTCGCCGTCTCGACGAGGTCCGGTGAGCCGCCGCTCTGCGAGACCGCGACCACGAGCACCTCGCGCAGGTCCGGTCGAGCACCGTACGCCGTCATCGTCGAGGGCGACGCGAGGCCGGCGGGGATCCCGAGGTGCACCTCGACGAGGTACTTCGCGTAGAGCGCGGCGTGGTCGCTGGTCCCGCGGGCCGCGAACAGCACGAAGCGCGGGTCGCGCTCCCGGATCACGGCCGCCGCTGAACGCACCTGGGGAAGCGCGAGGTCCAGGACGCGGGCGAGCACGTCGGGCTGCTCGGCGATCTCGGCGCGCATGACGTGGCCGGGATCCTGTGACATCGAGGTGACGTCCTCGCCCGGTGATGGGCGGCTCGCGGGTGCGTCGGTCATCGGGGTCTCCGTCCCTCGGGTGAGGTGAGCAGGGCGGCAGCGGCCTCGACGGACGAGCGTGAGGCGCCGTAGGTCGTGATGCGTCCGGCGCCCGGTGGATGCCGCGCGGCGGGCACGCCCAGCTCGACGACAACCAGGTCGGGTCGGGCAGCGACGAGCCGGCGCTCGACCGTGCGCTGCCAGGCGTGCCGTACGGCGTCGCGCAGCACGAGGACGACGGGGCGGTCGGTGGGCAGTCGGTCGGGAGTCGGACTGCTCGCATCGATGCGCACCACCTCGGCGTCGGGCCGGACGGCCAGCAGCGCGTCGGCGAGCCCCCAGGCGACGGCGCCGGCAGCGATGTTCGGTGCGGGCTCGCACACCACGACGGACGGCGCGCCGGCGTGGAGCCTCGGGTCGCCCTCGACGAGCAGGGCGCGTCGCGCCGCGGGCAGGCACTCGTCGTCGGACATCGGTGCCCCGGCCGCGACGGTCCGCGTCGCTCGCCAGGCGGCGAGACCGGCCACCCGCGCCGCGGCGTCGTGGATCCGTCCCTCGTCGACCCGGCCCTCGAGCACGGCGTCGACGATCGCGGAGTGCACCCGGTCGACGACCGTCTCCTCGGCGAGGGTGCCGCCGAGGCAGAGCGCGTCGACCCCCGCGAGGACGGCGAGGACGGCGGCCTCCTCGATGCCGCGGTGGCGCGCCACGCCCTCCATCTCGAGCGCGTCGGACACGACCGCGCCGGTGAAGCCCAGCTCGCCGCGCAGCAGGTCGGTCACGACGGCCGGCGAGAGGGTGGCCGGCAGGTCGGCGTCGAGGGCGAGCACGCGCAGGTGGCCGGTCATCACCGTGCGGACCCCGGCGTCGATGCACGCGCGGAAGGGCGCGAGCCCGATCGCGTCGAGCCCGGCGCGTGATGCGGTGACGACCGGGAGATCGAGGTGGGAGTCCACGCCGGTCTCGCCATGGCCGGGGAAGTGCTTGGCGCACGCGAGGATCCCGGCGTCGTCCTGCAGGCCGACGACGGTCGCCGCCGCGTGCCGAGCGACGAGGCCCGCGTCGGTCCCGTAGGACCGGACCCCGATCACCGGGTTGTCGGGGTTGCTCGAGACGTCCGCGACCGGCGACCAGCTCCAGTCGACACCGGCCCGGCGCAGCAGGGCCCCGATGGACGCGCCGACCTGGCGCGTGAGCGCAGTGTCGTCGACCGCCCCGAGCGCCAGGGCACCAGGGTGTCTCGAGCCGCGCCCTGCCTCGAGCCGCGTGACGTCTCCACCCTCCTCGTCGACGGCCACGAGCACGTCGGCGCGCATGGCGTGCACCGCGTCGGTGAGCGTCCGGGCCTGCTCCACCGAGGTGATGTTGCGCGCGAACAGCGCGACGCCGCCGAGGCCGCGGTCGATGCGACGGCGCACCCACTCCGGGGCCGCCGTACCGACGAACCCCGGCACGAGCAGGGCGTGCACGGCGCGGTCTACCTCGGTCACGCGGTCCTCCGTCTCGGTTGGGTCACAGCGCGATCTTCGCGGCGCGGAGCCATTGACGACCGCGTCCGCGCGGCCTAGATTCCGAATCTAACAGGAAACCTTCCGATAAGTAAGGACCTCATGTCCCGCACGGCCCCTGCCCGACCCGCGCTCCTCCGGACGCTCAACGACCGGACGGTGCTCGCGGTGCTGCTCGACCGCGGGCCGAGCTCGCGGGCCGAGCTCGCCGAGGCCACCGGCCTGTCGAAGCCGACGGTCGCCGAGGTGCTCGCCCGGCTCGAGGAGGCGGGGCTCATCGTCGACGCCGGCGAGACGATGGGACGCCGCGGACCCAACGGTCGGCTCCACGACGTGGTCCTGCACCACGTCCGCGGCGCGGCGCTCACGGTCGAGTCCTCGCGCATCACCTGCGACGTCCTCGACGCCCACGGGGAGGTGCTGGGCAGCGCCACCCGCACCCGGGCACAGCTGCCGCGGGGCGCCGCCGCCGCGACCCTCGCCCTCGTCACCGAGGCCTCGGACTTCGCCGGCATCGACGTCGCGACGGTGCGCGAGGTCGTCGTCGCGCTGCCGGGTTCCTACGATCCGGCGCAGGACCGGGTGCGCTACGCCGACCGGATCCCCGACTGGACAGTGCCGCACATCGTCGCCGGGCTCACGGCCGCCTTCGGTGACGACGTCGTCGTGACGCTGGACAACGACGTCAACCTCGCGCTCGTGGCCGAGCGGCACGGCAGTGCCGCGGACGCCGGCGTCACGTCGCTGCTCTGGCTGGCGGCCGGCATCGGTCTCGCGACGGACGTGGCCGGCACGCTCTACCGCGGCGTGGCGGGCGGCGCCGGCGAGGTCGGCTACATCCCCGTCCCCGCGACGATCGCGGGCTCACGCTCGGGCCGGCCGGACTTCCAGGACCTCGTCGGTGGGACCGCCGTGCATCGGCTCGCGCGCGACCACGGGATCGGCGGCCGCACACCGGCCGCTGCGGTGGCCAGCGCCGTCGAGCAGCTTCACGACGACCCGGCCGCCCGCGCCTTCCTCGACGAGCTCGCCCGCCGCATCGCCCTGGGGCTCACGGTGATCGTTGCGGTCCTGGACCCCGGGGTGGTGATCCTCGGCGGTGCCGTGGGCCGTGCCGGCGGCCCGGCGCTCGCGACCCGCACGAGCAAGGCCCTGCGCTCGACGAGCCGCCTCTCCTGCGCCGTGGTGGCGAGCGAGGTCGACGGCGATCCCGCGCTCGTCGGCGCGCGCGCCATCGCCATCGAGCGGCTCCGCCACCTCGTCCTCGACGCAGGAGACCGGACCGCGCGGACGTCGATCGACCAGCTGACCCACCCAGCACGACCCGCACCAGCGCTGCCCCTGCCCCGTACTGCCGAGGAGGTCCACTGACATGAGCACCATCCGAGGACGACGCCGCGTACTGGCGATCTCCGCCGTCGCGGCCGGGCTCGCGCTGGCCGCCAGCGGGTGCTCGAGCTCAGGCTCGGGCGCGACGACGAGCACGCCGGCGTCCAGCGCGCCCGCGAAGGTCACCGGCACCGTCACGTTCTGGCACTTCTTCACCGACCGCGAGGCCGCGGCGATCCAGACGGCGGTCGACAAGTTCCAGGCGGCGAACCCCGGCGTCAAGGTCGAGGTCAAGAAGGGTCAGGACGACGACAAGACGATCCAGGCCATCGCCGCCGGCCAGCCGATCGACGTCGTGCTGTCCTACTCCACCGACCAAATCGGCAAGTTCTGCTCCACGGGCGCCTGGCAGGACCTCTCGGCCTACATCAAGCGGGACGGTGTGAACCTGGACCAGATCCCGCCGGTGGTGCGCGACTACACGCAGTTCGAGGGCAAGCGCTGCTCGATGCCGATGCTGTCGGACACCTACGGGCTCTACTACAACAAGAAGCTGCTCGCCGACGCCGGGTACTCCGCGCCGCCGAAGACGATGACCGAGCTCACGGCGATGGCCGAGAAGCTGACGAAGCTCGACGGCAAGGGCGCGATCCAGGTCGCCGGCTTCGTCCCGACCTTCGGCTTCTACGAGAACGCGCCCGCGCACTTCGCGCCCAGCTTCGGAGCCACCTGGTTCAACGCCGACGGCAAGTCCAACATCGGGACGGATCCCGGCTGGGCCTCGATGTTCAGCTGGCAGAAGAACTTCGTCGACTTCTACGGCTACGACAAGATCACGCGCTTCACCGCTGGCCTCGGCCAGGAGTTCTCGGCCGACAACGCCTTCGAGAAGGGCAAGGTCGCGATGATGATCGACGGCGAGTACCGGAATGCGTTCATCAAGGCGGAGGCCCCGACGCTCGACTACGGCACGGCGCCCTTCCCGACCGACGACGCGAAGACCGACCTCTACGGCGCCGGCTACGTCACCGGCAACGTGATCGGCATCGGCCGCGGGGCGCAGAACCCGGAGGCCGCGTGGGCACTGATCAAGTACCTCTCGACCGACACCGACTCGGTGGTCGCCGTGGCCAACGGCATCAAGAACGTGCCGACCACGACCCCGGCGCTGACGTCGCCAGCGCTGGAGAAGGACGCGAACTACCAGACCTTCCTCGACGTGTTCGCCAACGCCCACAGCTCCACCACGCCGACCACGGCCAGCGGCAAGGCCTACCAGGACACCCTCGGAACCTTCGCCGAGAAGTGGCAGTCGGGCAAGGTCCCCGACCTCGCGGCGGGCCTCACGACCGTCGACCAGCAGATCAACGACCAGCTGGCACTGGGCTCCGCCCCGTGACGATCGCGATCGAGACGCGCAGCGTCGGGCCGACCCGCCCGGCGCTGCGCGCCAAGCGCCGCCGTCAGCGGCTCACGGTGCTGGCGTTCCTCACGCCCTGGCTGCTCGGCGTCGCGATCTTCTTCGTCTACCCGCTGATCGACACGATCTACCTCAGCTTCACCCGGTACGACCTGCTGTCGCCGCCGAAGTGGACCGGTCTCACGAACTACCGGTTCATGTTCACCAAGGACCCGCAGGTCGTGCAGGCGGCGTACAACACGCTGTGGCTCGTCGCGATCCTGGTGCCGGCCCGCATGCTGTTCGGCCTTGCCGTCGCCACGCTCGTCACCCGGCTCAAGTCCGGGCTCGGCCTCTTCCGCACGGTGTTCTACCTCCCGGCGCTCGTTCCCCCGGTGGCCGGCGTGCTGGCGTTCGTGTTCCTGTTCAACCCCGCCACCGGTCCGGTCAACCAGATCCTCGGCGCGCTCGGGCTGCCGCAGCCGTTGTGGTTCAACGACCCGACGCTGTCCAAGCCGTCGCTCGTGATGCTCGGTCTCTGGGGCGTCGGCGACCTGATGATCATCTTCCTGGCGAGCCTGCTCGACGTCCCGAAGGAGCAGTACGAGGCGGCGGCGCTCGACGGCGTGAACCCGTGGCAGCGCTTCCGCTACGTCACGCTGCCGAACATCTCGCCCGTGCTCATGTTCGCCGCGATCACCGGCGTCATCGCCGCCCTGCAGTACTTCACCGAGGCGGTCGTCGCCGCGTCCGTCGCGTCGGGACAGGCGACGACGGGCGGGGGCAACTCCGCGCTGCTCGGCTACCCCGAGGGCTCCACGCTCACCTACGCCCAGTGGCTGTACGTCATGGGCTTCAAGAACTACTACCTCGGCTACGCGTCCGCGCTCGCCGTCGTGATGTTCGTCGTCTCGCTCGGCGTGACGCTGATCCTGCTGCGCCGCGCGCGCAGCCTCGTGTACGGCGCAGAGGGGACCCGATGAGCACCGCCACGGCGACGGTCCCGAGAGGGGTCACGGCGCGCGGCATCGACACGCGCGGCAACCGGCGCGCGAAGCGGCGCAAGCGGCTCGGCTTCGTCGCAGACCACGCGGTCGGCATCGCCGTCGCCGTCGTGTTCCTCGCGCCGTTCGTCTTCATTGTGCTGCAGTCGTTCATGACCAGCCAGCAGGCTCTCACCGGCGACCTCTGGCCGCAGAGCTGGCACCCGGGCAACTACGTCGAGGTCTTCACCAAGGCGCCGATGTGGCTCTACCTGCGCAACACGCTGCTCTACGCCACCCTCGCGACGGTGTTCATGCTGCTCTCGAGCATCCCGGCGGCCTACGCGCTGTCGCGGCTGCAGTGGAAGGGACGCAATGTCGCGTTCGTCGTCGTCCTCATGATGATGATGCTACCGCCGCAGGTGACGCAGGTGCCGATCTACGTGATGTGGACCCACCTGCACCTCACCGGCACCCTCTGGCCGATGATCCTGCCGAACCTGCTCGGTGACGCGTTCAGCATCTTCCTGCTCCGGCAGTTCTTCCTCACCATCCCGCAGGAGTACGCCGACGCCGCCCGCGTCGACGGCTGCTCGGAGTGGCGGGTGATGACCAAGGTGATCCTGCCGATGGCCAAGCCCGGCATCGCTGCCACGGCGATGTTCATGTTCTTCTTCTGCTGGAACGACTTCTACGGGCCGATCCTCTACACGAGCGAGAACCCGGACAACTGGACGATCTCGCTGGGACTCGCGTCGTTCCGCAACCTCTACCAGGTGCAGTGGAACCTGACGATGGCCGCGACGATCCTCGCGATGCTGCCGGTCCTCATCGTGTTCTTCCTCGCGCAGAAGGTCTTCGTCGAGGGCATCACACTGACCGGGGTGAAGGGATGAGCGCGATGAAGCTCGCCGTCGTCGGCGGAGGGTCGACGTACACGCCTGAGCTGGTGGACGGCCTCGCCAGGCTCGGCGACCAGCTCGACGTGGCCGAGCTCGTGCTGCTCGACCCGGACACCGAGCGCCTCGACGTGGTGGGCGGCTTCGCCCAGCGCATCCTCGACGAGCGCGGCGCCACGACCCGGCTCACGCTGACGAGCGACCGCGTCGAGGCGATCGACGGCGCGTCCGCGGTGCTGCTGCAGCTGCGCGTCGGTGGTCAGACCGCCCGCGCGGGCGACGAGTCGTTCCCGCTCGCGTGCGACTGCGTGGGGCAGGAGACGACCGGTGCCGGCGGTCTCGCGAAGGCGTTGCGCACGGTGCCGGTGGTGCTCGACATCGCGGAGACCGTGCGGCAGCGCGCCGCGCAGGACGCCTGGATCGTCGACTTCACGAACCCCGTCGGCATCGTCACCCGTGCCCTGCTGCAGGAGGGCCACCGCGCGATCGGGCTGTGCAACGTGGCGATCGGGTTCCAGCGGCTGTTCGCCGCCTGGCTCGGCGTCGCCCCGGACGCCGTGCTGCTCGACCACGCCGGTCTCAACCACCTCACCTGGATCCGCCATGTCGAGGTCGCGGGGCGCGACGTGCTGCCGCAGCTGCTCTCCGAGCACGGCGACGACATCGCCGAGCGGCTCGAGCTGCCGCGCTCGCTGCTCGACCGGCTCGGAGCGGTGCCGTCGTACTACCTGCGCTACTACTACGCGCACGACGAGGTCGTCCGCGAGCTCAAGGCCACCGGGACGCGGGCGGAGGAGGTGCAACGGATCGAGGCCGAGCTGCTCGAGATGTACCGCGACCCCGTGCTCGTGGCCAAGCCCGCGCTGCTCGAGCAGCGCGGCGGTGCCTACTACTCGGAGGCGGCCGTCGCCCTCATCGCGTCACTGCTCGGCGGGGCGGACCACGCGGGCGCGCACGTCGCGAACGTGCGCAACGACGGCCACTTCCCGTTCCTCGCGGACGACGCGGTGATCGAGGTGCCGTGCGACGTCTCGGCGACCGGCGCCGTGGCACGCCCGGCCGAGTCGCTCGAGCCGCTCTACGCCGGCCTGGTCGCGCACGTCTCGGCGTACGAGGACCTGGCTCTCGACGCCGCCCGTCTCGGCGGCCGCGACCGGGTCTGCGCCGCACTGCTCGCGCACCCGCTCGTGGGACAGTACGACGTGGCCGAGACCCTCACGGACGCCCTGCTCGCGGGCAACCGGGCGTTCCTGCCGTGGGCCACGTCATGAGCCGCGAGCTCGTCGTCGCGATCGACGGCGGCGGCAGCAAGACCGACGTCGCGGTCGTCGACCTCGTCACCGGCGACGTGGTCGGCACGAGCCGCGGTGCCGGCTGCTCGCACCATCAGATCGGCATCGACGCCACCGTGATCGTGATCGACGAGGCGGTCACCGCGGCCCTCGCCGATGCCGGGGCGGTCCCCGCCGACGTCCGGCACGTCGGCTGCTACCTCACCGCCATCGACCTCGACTCCGAGCAGGCGGCCGTGCACGCCGCGCTGTCCCGCCTGCCGTGGGCGTCGCGCTCGCTGGTGGTCGACAACGACGTGTTCGCGCTGCTGCGCGCCGGCACCGATGCGCCCGACGCGGCCGTGGTCGTCTGCGGCACAGGGATCAACGGCGTCGCCGTGCGCGCCGACGGTGCGACCGCGCGGGTGCTGGCGCTGGGGCAGATCTCCGGCGACTGGGGTGGCGCCAGCGGCCTCGCCGAGGAGGTCCTGTGGTACGCCGCCCGCGCCGAGGACGGTCGCGGCAAGCCGACCGCGCTGCGCGCTGCGCTGCTGAGCTGGACCGGGCGCGACAGCGTCCACGACGTCACCCTCGCCGTGCACACCGGCGAGCTGTCGGTGTCGTCGTGGTGGGACCGCGCCGCCGCCGTCGTCGACCTCGCGAACGCCGGTGACGCCGTGGCGATCTCACTCGTCGAACGGCAGGGGACCGAGATCGGTCTGCTCGCGTCCTCGCTGCTGGCCAGGCTCGGCCTCGCGGGCTCCGCCGTACCCGTGGTCCTCGGCGGCGGGATCGGCGCTGCGGCCGACCCGCTGCTCGTCGCCGCGGCCGAGCGCACGCTGGCCGTCCGCGCACCGCTCGCCATCCTGTCCGTCGTGACCGCTCCGCCCGTCACCGGCGCGGTGCGCCTCGCCCTCGACTCGGCGCGGACCCGTCAGGAGAGGTCGGCGTAGTCCCGCATGGGCGTGGCCTGTCGGTCGACTCACGGCGGTGACGTCGGATGGTGACGGTGCGCGGCGACCTCGTGCTGCCGGACGGCGTCGCGGCTGGCTGGGTACGTGTCGTCGGTGCCCGCATCGACGCGGTGGGCACAGGTGCGCCGCCCGAGGACGCCGAGCCGCTCGACACCGAGCTGGTCGAGACCGACGGCCTCGTGCTGCCCGGGCTCGTCGACGTCCACTGCCACGGCGCCGTCGGGTTCGCCTTCGGAGACGGGGCGCAGCAGGCGCGGGCCGCCGCTGCGCACCACCACGGGTCGGGCACGACGACGCTCCTGGCCAGCCTGGTCTCGGAGTCCCGCGACGTCCTCGCCGACCAGGTGCGGACCCTCTCGAGCCTGGTCCGCGACGGCGAGCTCGACGGCGTCCACCTCGAGGGTCCGTACCTCGCGGCGCGATGCCGCGGAGCCCACCGCGCCGAGGCGCTGCGCGACCCCGACCTCGCGGAGGTCACCGCGCTGCTCGACATCGCACGCGGCGCGATCACGGCCGTCACGGTCGCCCCGGAGCTGCCCGGCGCGGACGAGCTGATCGCCGTCCTGACCGCGCGAGGAGTGCGCGCCGCCGTCGGGCACACGGCCGCCTCGTCGAGCACCACGCGTGCGGCGATCGACGCGGGCGCGCGGATCGCGACGCACCTGTTCAACGCGATGACGCCGCTGCACCATCGCGACGGCGGTCCCGTGGTCGCGCTGCTCGACGACGAGCGGGTCGTGTGCGAGCTCATCGCCGACGGCCACCACCTCGACGCCGACGTCGTCCGCTGGGTCTGGAAGGTCCTCGGTCCGTCGCGGCGGATGCTGGTCAGCGACTCGAGTCCCGCGACCGGGATCGCAGCGGGCACGACGTACCTCGGCGGTCAGGAGCTGCGGGTCGGTGACGGCGCGGTCCGGACCGTCGAGGGCGGCGTGCTCGCCGGCAGCGCCAGCACGTTGATGGACGTCGTCCGCTGGGCGGTCTCGGCCGGCATCCCGCTGCCCGAGGCTGTAGCGGCGGCGAGCTCGGTGCCCGCCACCGCGCTCGGGCTCGCCGACCGGGGTGCGCTGCGCGCCGGCCATCGGGCCGACCTCGTCCTGGCCGACCGCGACCTGCGTGTGCGGCGGGTGCTGCTCGCCGGTCGCTGGGTCTGACCACCGCACACCCCGCGCCAGGGAGCGGTGGCTCAGCCTGCGCCGCCGGGCGGCGGCAGCGCGAGCAGGGCGGCTCGCGCTGCGTGGTAGCCGTCGCGCATGTAGCCGGGCCAGGACCGGTTGTCGAGGAACTCGGCGTAGAGCCCGGCGCCCTGGGCCTTCGCGTAGTCGACGGGGGTGAGCTCGACGACCTGCGGCACGGCTCGGCACAGCTCGTCGTAGTTGCGTCGCGCGAGGCGGACGTGGTGCATCGTGCGTGATTGGTTCGCGATGTGCAGGATGCTCGCGGTGGACTCGCGCCAGCTTGGCTCGCGATCAGCCTCGAACCCGCGCCGGTAGAAGCCGTTCACGACGAGGGCCAGGTCGCAGCGGTCCGTGGCCGAGAACGGCGGCGACGGAAGGATGTCGACGATCCCGCCGTCGAGCCACCATCCCGAGTCGAGCTCGGTCGGCTGGATCGCGATGGGCAGTCCGAGCGCCAGCCGGACCGCGCGGGCGGCGGGCAGGTCGGGGTGGGTGTCCGGGCCGAGGTACTCGAGCCTGTTGTCCTCGATGTTGAACGCGGGGAACCACACCGGGACCGGGAGCTCGCCGAGGGTGACGTCGCCGAGCATGCGGCGGTACGTCTGCTCCAGGGCATCGCCCCTCAGCAGCCCCGACCAGCCACGACCCAGCCGCATCGGAGCCGACGCCAGGGCCCACCAGTCGGGATCGATGTAGTCCCGAGCGCGCAGGGCGAGCGTCGCGGCCGCAACCTCCGCCGGGCTCATGCCGGCGGCGAGCGGGACGCCGAACAGCGCGGAGCCGGAGCACACGCCGTAGCCGACCGGTCGGACGCCGAACTCCTCGAGCGCCCTGGCCACCCCGACGACGGAGGCCAGGACCCCGCTGCCACCGGTGGCGATGATCGCGACGCGACGGCCGTCCAGCGCCGGCAGCGTGCGGTGCCGCAGACGGGGGAACGGGTCCGTGTCGGCAGGCGGTCGTTCGAAGGGAAGGGGCAGCAGGCCGCGTCTGAGCTGCCCCAGGAAGCCGATGTCGGCCCGGGTCGACTCGATCACCATCCCGGCCCGGACGGCCTGGAGCAGGTACTGCCGGACACGCGGGAGATCGAGGAGGTAGCTGAGCATGCGGTCACCTCTGGACGCAGTCCCACGCTACGCCGAGTGGCGTCCTCCGCGCGCCGCGAGCGACCTCACCGGGTCGTCCACCGTCGCTCTCGCGCCGCCCGTCCGGCCGTCCGCGCCGTGCCCTCGCCGACGTCGATCACGGAGGAGGCCGGACTGAGCGAACCACGCGTACAGGTCGGTGACGGTGCTCTGGGTGGACCTCGGGCGATGACCGAGCTCGCGTTGTGCCTTGGACGAGTCGACCCTGGGCATGCTGGCCAGGGCGTGAAGGCTGTCCCTGGTGTAGAGCAGGGGGTGCTCGCGAGTCCGTGATACGAGGGTGGCGGCGGGGGACCACAGCCGGGCGAACCACAACGGCACCTCGACCCGTGGAGCGGCCACGCCGGTCACGGCGTGGGCGATCTCAGCCAGCTCGCGGGTCGTGGCGTAGTGACCACCGACAAGGTAGTTCTCGCCGGTGCGGCCCCGGGTCTCGGTCGCGAGCAGCGCGGTCACGACGTCCCGGACGTCGACCCAGTCGAACCCGCCCTCGACCGTCGCCGGCAGCTGACCGGCCTCCAGTGCCAGGAAGAAGTGACCCATCCGGCTCGGCTGCTCGTCGCGCGGGCCGATCACTCCGGTGGGATTGACCACCACCGCGTCCAGCCCCTGTTCGACGACCCTCCGCAGCTGCACCTCACCCGCCGCCTTGGACCGGTCGTACGCCGGGAGCCGCCGGGCCAGCGAGCGCGGCGCCTGCTCGTCCACCGGTCGGCCCCGCACGGCTTCCAGATCGAACGCGTGGACCGAGCTGCAGTGCACAAGCCGTCGGACCCCCGCGCGCAAGGCCGCCTCGGCGACCGTCCGGACGCCGTTGACGTTGACGTCCTCGACCACGCCGCCCCTCGACCCGGTCACCGAGATGACTGCCGCGAGGTGGAAGACGGTGTCCACACCGGTCAGCGCCGCGGCCATGGCGACCGGGTCGCGGACGTCCGCGGTGACGAGGCCCGCACCGAGCGCCACGAGGGCGGCCGGCTCACGCAGGTCGATGATCCTCGTGTCGCGGCCCTCGGCGAGCAGCTCCCGCACCAGGTTGGTGCCGATTTGACCCGCAGCCCCCGTGACCGCACACACCATGGATCAACCGTGCCAGCGTGCGGGCCGGGATGCCCGGCGCGGCCGACCCCGCGGCCGGGCTCGGGAGGGCGGGGAGGCGGCCGCGGGCGGGGCAGCGGCGAGCGAACGCCGGGCCGACGTGGCAGCGTGAGTCCGGAATGGTGGTGAGAGCCATGGTCGAGCACGGGGCGCCGCCGCTGACCGCGGACCGCGCGCTGCGACGCGCCGGCGAGCGACGGCGCACCCGCCGTTGAGTCCCGGATACCGGGAACGCGACGGCACACGCTCCGGTGCGACACTGGAGGAGCACCACGAGGACATGTCCTTGGCCAGCGCCGCCGGTACCCGGTGACGCGTCTGGAGGTGTGCGGTGATGATCTCCTTCGCGAACCGTGTCGATGCGGGCCGTCGTCTGTCCGAGGAGCTGGTCCGGTTCCGGGGACCGGACCTCGTGGTGCTCGGGCTGCCTCGTGGCGGCGTCCCGGTGGCGGCCGAGGTGGCCCGTGCGCTGGGAGCACCGCTGGACGTGATCGTCGTCCGCAAGCTCGGCGTCCCTGCCCAGCCCGAGCTCGCGATGGGTGCCCTCGGCGAGGACGGGGTGCGGGTCCTCGACGAGGCCGTCCTGCGGGCCACCGGCGTCGCCGCGACGGACCTCGCCCGGGTCGAGGAACGGGAGCGCGCCGAGCTCGAGGCACGCGTCGCGAGGTTCCGGCCCGGACGCCCACGCCTGGACCTGCGCGGGAGGACGGCGCTCATCGTCGACGACGGCGTCGCGACCGGGTCGACGGCACGCGCGGCCTGCCTCGTCGCGCGCCACCTCGGCGCCCGGCGCGTCGTCGTCGCCGCGCCCGTGGCCGCACCGGATGCGAGGAGCCGGCTGACCGACGCCGACGAGGTCGTGTGCCTGTCCGCGCCGCGTGGGTTCGCCGCGGTCGGCTCCTACTACGACGACTTCTCGGCCACGAGGGACGAGGAGGTGGTGGCGCTGCTCGAGGCGGCGTCCGCGACGCCGCGCACCTCGTGCGACGAGGACGTGAGCATCGCCTTCGGCGGACGTCGGCTCGAGGGCCGTCTCTGTGTCCCGCCGTCGGCTTGCGGCGTGGTCGTGTTCGCGCACGGCAGCGGCAGCAGCCGGCACAGCCCCCGCAACCAGTACGTCGCGAGGGTCTTGCAGGACGCGGGGGTCGGGACGCTGCTGATGGACCTGCTCACCCGCGACGAGGAGGGCGACCGCGCGCTCGTCTTCGACATCGAGGAGCTCGCAGCGCGGCTCGAGACGGCCACCGAGTGGCTGGCGACCCGTCCCGGCGTCGCCGGGTTGCCCCTGGGCTACTTCGGGGCGAGCACGGGTGCTGCCGCGGCGCTGTGGGCCGCGGCCGGGAGCGGCTCCGTCGCGGCCGTGGTGAGCCGCGGCGGGCGCCCCGACCTCGCGGGTCCGGTGCTGGGTGATGTGCGCGCACCGACCCTGCTCATCGTCGGCGGGGACGACGATGCCGTCCTCGAGCTCAACAGGTGGGCCCGGTCCCGCATGACCTGTCTCACCGAGCTGGCCGTGGTGCCGGGTGCGACGCACCTGTTCGAGGAGCCGGGGACGCTCGCGCGGGCGGCCGAGCTCGCGCGCGACTGGTTCGTCCTGCATCTGGGGCCCGCCCGGCAGGAGCCTCGCGGGGAGGTGGACCCATGACGGTCACCGCTGCCGGCCCGTCGTACGACCAGGCGATGGCGGAGCTGCGCTCGCTCGCGAGGCCGCTGGCGACGACCGACGACCTCGACCCGGTCGTGGAGCGGGTCGGCGACGCGCGCTACGTCTGCCTCGGCGAGGCGTCGCACGGCACGCACGAGTACTACCGATGGCGTGCCCTGCTGAGCCGGCGGCTGATCGAGGAGCGCGACGTCGCCTGGATCGGCGTCGAGGGCGACTGGCCCGACTGCTGGCGGATCAACCGGTGGGTGCGCGGTCAGGCCGACCAGGACCTCGACGTGCATCGGCTGCTGGCCAGGTTCGCCCGCTGGCCGACCTGGATGTGGGCCAACCGGGACGTCGCGGAGTTCCTCGTCTGGCTGCGCGAGACCAACCTCGCCCGGCCACCGGACCGTCGCGTCGGCTTCTACGGCCTCGACGTCTACTCGCTGTGGGACTCGTTGCGCGCGACGATGTCCTGGCTCGGCCAGCACGACCCGGACGCCTTGCCCACTGCCCTGCGGGCGTGGCGGTGCTTCATGCCCTACGACGAGGATCCGCACCGCTACGCGCGCGCCACGCGGCTGGTCCCCGAGTCGTGCGAGGCCGAGGTGGTCGCCCTCCTCACCGAGGTGAGGCGACGGGTGCGGGTCCGCCCGGGTGACGACGAGCTCGCCTTCGACGCCGCACGCAACGCGGAGGCCGCGGCCGACGCCGAGAGCTACTACCGCGCGATGGTCCGCGGCGACCGCACGTCGTGGAACGTCCGCGACCACCACATGGCCGACACCATCGATCGGATCTCCTCCCACCTCGGCCCGACCTCGAAGGGCCTGGTCTGGGAGCACAACACCCATGTCGGCGACGCCCGGGCGACCGACATGGCCCGGGACGGTCTGGTGAACGTCGGCCAGCTGATGCGCGAGCGGCACGCCGACGACGGCGTGGTGCTCGTCGGGTTCGCCTCGCACCGTGGCTCGGTGCTCGCGGCACGCACGTGGGGCGATCCGGAACGGGTGTTCGGTCTCCCCGAGTCCCGGCGCGGCAGCCACGAGGCACTGCTGCACGAGAGCCTCGCGGGGAACGCCTCGCTCGTCTTCCCCGACGACAGGTCGGGCCCGTGGCTCGCGGCGCGGTCGGGCCATCGCGCCGTCGGGGTGGTCTACGACCCGTCGCGCGAGGCCGGCAACTACGTCCCCACGGTGATGGGCGGGCGCTACGACGCCCTGCTCTGGTTCGACACGACGACCGCGCTGACGCCGCTGCACCACGAGCCCCCTCCCGCCGAGCCGGAGTACGAGACGGAGCCGACCGGCTTCTGACCCGCGGCCGGCGGCGGTCCACCGCAGTGCGCGGTCGGTGGTCGACCGCAGCGCGCGGTCAGAGTGCGTCCCGACCCGGCGCGATGGGCCGGGGTGCGACGGCGAGCAGTGCGGCGTCGAGGGCCGGGCCGGTCTCGGCGGTGTCGATCCCGGTCGCGGCCGGCCACGGGTCGCGCTGGGTGGCGAGCCGCAGCGCCACCTCGGCGCCCGCCTCGGACGCTGCGGCGTGCGCATCCAGCCGTCGCTGCGCGCGCGCGGCGGCGACGGACCGGGGGAGCCGGCACTCGAGTGCGACGAGCCGGCTGCGGGTGATCCGGGCGACCGTCGCCGCGGCCTCGCGGGTCGTCGTCGTCGCCCAGGTCGCGTCGGCCACGACCGACTCCCCGCGCGCCAGGGCCAGTCGGCTGCGGCGCAGCAGCTCGCGGTAGGTCTCGGCCTTCGCGGCGTCGCTGTAGCGGTCCTCGCCCGGACCCAGCGGCAGCTCGCACCGGACGTTGTCGCTGGTGAGCAGCACGCCGCCGATCCGGTCGGCCAGCGCTGCCGACAGCGTGGTCTTCCCGGTCCCGGGCGCCCCGCCGACGAGGACGAGCGAGACCTCGCCCGCGCGCAGGTGGCGCAGGGTCAGGTCCGCGAGCGCACGCGCCTCGTCCGCGGATGACGCCGCCCCCTGCGCGGTCCGGATGCACGCGACCTTGGCGCGGACGTAGGCGCGGTAGGCGACGTAGTGGTGCGCGAGCGACGGCGGCTGCGGGGTGCCGCTGAACTCGGCGTAGTACGCGAGCAGACGCTCACCGAGCTCGGGGCGCCCGAGCCGCTCGAGATCCATGGCGAGGAAGGCGATGTCGTCGAGGACGTCGACGTAGCGCAGCCGGTCGTCGAACTCGAGGCAGTCGAGGATCCGGGGGTGGTCCGGCAGGCAGAACACGTCCTCGGCGATGAGGTCGCCGTGACCGTCCACGACGAGCCCGCCCGTGGCGCGCTCGGACAGCAGCGCGGCGCGGCCGTCGACGTAGGACAGCGCCCGGGCCGCGATCTCGTCGTGCACGGACGGCTCGAGGACGGTGCCGCGGAACTCGACGGTCTCGGCGATGTTGGCCGACCAGCGTCGCCGCAGCGCCCGGGCGCGCCCTTCGACGGCGATGCGCGGCCCCCGCCTCGCCGTCGCGTGGAAGGCGGCGACGACCCGGGCGAGAGCCCGCAGGTGGTCGTCGACGTCCGCCCCCTGGGTGACCAGCTCGGAGAGTCGCAGGGCGTCGGGCATACGCCGCATCAGCACGGCGTGCTCGACCACCCGACCGTCGCTGCCGCGCAGGGCGAGGACGTCGAGGTAGACGTCCGGGGCCAACCGCCGGTTGAGCTCCAGCTCGCGCCGACAGGCCCGGTGCCTCGCCGCCTCCGAGCGGAAGTCCAGGAACCCGAGGTCCACCGGCTTCTTCACCTTGCAGGCCAGATCGCCCGCCAGGACGACGATCCCGCTGTGCGTCTCGCGGACCTCGGCCGGAAGCCGCAACGTCGTCGCCGTCCGTTCCGCCGACCCGTCCATCGTCGTCACCGGTCCCATCGTCGGGGGCGTCAGCCGCTGTCGGAGTGTCGGACGAGGTAGCCGACAAGTCCGTCGAGCGTGCGTACCTGGTCGTAGTCCATCTCGGGCACGTCGACTCCGGTGGTCTCGTGCAGGCGTTCCACGAGGGTGAGGAAGTCGAGCGAGTCGAGGTCGACCGCCTCGCGCAGGTCGGCGTCGCCCGGCACCGAGGCCAGGTCCGCCTCGGGTGCGATCTCGCCGATCAGGCCGATGACCGTGTCGCGTGCCGTCGTCACGTCCACAGCTCCTCCGGGTTCTGCAGGGCGGCGTCGAGCGCCGCCAGGAAACGGCTTCCGCGATGTCCGTCGGTGACCCGGTGGTCAGCGGCCAGCGTCGCGACGACGACAGGGCGGACTGTGAGCATGCCGCCGACCGCCCACGGCCGCTCCACGATGCGGCCGAAGCCCACCAGGGCGACCTGCGGCGGGTAGATGACGCCGTGCACGAGGTCGGCGCCCTGGTCCCCGAGGTTGGTCACGGTCACGGTGGGGACCGACATCTCGGACCCGGTCAGCCTCCCCGCGCGGGCGCGCACCGCGATGTCCTTGAGCCGGACCATCAGCTCGTCGACCGAGTTCTCCTCGGCCCCGCGCAGGTTGGCCACGACGAGACCGCCGCCGCGCAACGACACCGCGACACCGAGATCGACCTCGTCGCGCTGCTCGAACCCGTGCTCGCCGTAGAACCCGTTGAGCTCCGGCACCGTGCGCAGCGACCGTGCCGTGGCCGTGAGCAGCAGCGCGGCCGGGAGCACGCGCTCCGCGCTCGCCCGGCCGTCGTTGTGCCGCGAGAGCGAGCCGAGCGCTGGGGCCAGGTCGATCGTGGACTCGAGGTAGTAGTGCGGTATCTCGCGCTTCGACCGCGCCATGAGAGCGCCCGTCGCCGCCTGCATCGCGTCCTTGCGCGCGTCGGTCCGCAGCTCTGCGGTCCGCGACACAGCCGCTCGCGGCCGCGGAGCGGGCTGCGTCGCCCTTCCGGTCGGAGCGGCCCTGCCCGACGTCCCTCGGGCCGCAGCCTCGACGTCGGCGACGACCACCGCGCCGCCGTGCCCCGTGCCGTGGACGTCGATGAGGTCGACGCCGAGCTCTGCCGCCCTGCTGCGTGCGAGCGGGGACGCGGGGACGCGTGTCCCCTCCCGGGCCGACGGTCGCGGTGCCGGAGCCGGTCCGGGCTCCGGCGTGGAGGCGGCCGCCGCCTCGACGTCATGGCGCGTGAGCGCGCCGCCCGGCCCGGTGCCGGGGACGTGGTCGAGGTCGACGCCGAGGTCGTGCGCGAGATGGCGCACGACCGGGGATGTCGCCGCGCGGCCGGGCTCCGGCGTCACGGCCCCCCGCGCCGGAGGGGTCGGCGCAGGTGCCGGCGCGGCGACGGCGGTGTCCTCGACCCTGGTGATCCGGGCGAGTGGGGTGCCGACGGCGACCGTCGTGCCCGGCTCGACGAGCAGCGACTCGATCTCGCCGTCCTCGAACGCCTCGATGTCGACGGCCGACTTCACCGTGTCGATCACAGCGACGATCTGACCGTGGTGCACGAGGTCCCCGGGGCCGACGAGCCACTCGAGCAGGGTGCCCTCGGTCATGTCGGCGCCGAGGGAGGGCATGCGGAACTCACCCACGGCGGTCCACCGCCTCGTGGACGGCGGCGACGACCCTGGCTGCGCTCGGCAGGGCCGCTTCCTCGAGGTGGCGGGCGTAGGGGATGGGGACCTCGGCGGCGCACACCCGACCGACCGGCGCGTCGAGGTCGTAGAAGCACGTCTCGGCGATGCGGGCCGCGACCTCGGCGGACAGGCCGCCCGTGCGCCATCCCTCGTCCACGACCACCGCGCGGTGGGTCCGGCGAACCGACTCGTTCACGGTCGCGTCGTCGAGGGGTCGCAGCACCCGAAGGTCGATGACCTCGACGCCGATGCCGTCCGCGGCGAGCCGCTCGGCCGCCTCCTCGACGAGCCCGAGCGACCCTCCGTGCGTCACGACGGTGACGTCGTCGCCGGTGCGGCGCACCGCGGCGCGTGAGATGTCGACGGCGAGCGACGTGTCCGGCGCCGGCCCCTTCGCGTTGTACAGCGAGCCGTGCTCGACGATGATCACCGGGTCCGGGTCCAGCAGGGCGGGCCACAGCATGCCGCGCGCGTCCGCGATCGTGGCCGGCGCGAGCACCCGCAGACCGGGCACGTGAGCGAACCAGTTCTCCAGCGAGTGCGAGTGCTGGGCCGCCAGCTGGCGACCACCGCCGGTCGTCATCCGGATCACGACGGGGACGGCGAACTGCCCGCCGCTCATGTGCAGCAGGGCTGCCGCCGTGTTGACGATCTGGTCGAGCGCGAGCATGACGAAGTTGACCGTCATGACCTCGACGATGGGCCGCATCCCCCCGAGCGCGGCGCCGATGCCCGCTCCCACGAACGCCGACTCCGACAGCGGGGCGTCTCGCACGCGCTCCTCGCCGAACTCCTCGAGCAGCCCGAGGCTCACCCCGAACCCGCCGCCGTAGCGCCCCACGTCCTCCCCCATGAGGAAGACGCGCTCGTCGCGGCGCATCGCGTCGCGCATCGCCTCGCGCACGGCCTCGCGGTACGTCGTCCCGGTGTCGACCGTCGTCGTCATGACGTCACCTCGTCACTAGTCACGAAGGCGAGCAGGGACTCCACGGGTTCGTCGGTCCCGGCCTCCGCGAAGGCCACCGCCGCGTCGATCTCGGCCGCCACCTCCTCCTCGATCCGGTCCTGCGCGGCGGCGTCGACACCGTCGGCCGCGAGCCGTGCTCGCATCAGGAGCAGGGGGTCGCGCTCGCGCCAGTGCTCGATCTCCTCCTTGGACCGGTAGCGGTCCGGGTCGTACATCGAGTGGGCGCGGAACCGGTAGGTCTTGGCCTCCAGGAAGACCGGGCCGCCGCCGCTGCGGACGAGCTCGACCGCGCGGTGCGCCGCCTCCCACACGGCCAGCACGTCCATGCCGTCGCAGCTCCAGGCCGGCACCTCGTACGACGCGGCCTTCACCGCGAGGTTCGTCTCGGACTCCGACCGGTCGAGCGCGGTGCCCATGGCGTAGAGGTTGTTCTCGCACAGGAACAGGACGGGCAGCTTCCACAGCGCCGCCAGGTTGATCGACTCGTGGAACTCCCCCTCGGCCATCGCGCCCTCGCCGAAGAAGCAGACCGTCACACGCTCGCGCCCCTGCATGTGGTCGGCGAGCGCGAGACCCACTGCGAGGGGCAGGCCGCCGCCGACGATCCCGTTGCCGCCGAAGAAGCGGGTCGGTGCGTGGAACAGGTGCATGGAGCCGCCGCGCCCGCGGCAGACCCCCTCGAGCCTGCCGAACATCTCGGCCATGATCGGCCCCGCAGGCACACCCCTGGCGAGCGCCTGGCCGTGGTCGCGGTACGTCGCAACGACGGCGTCGTCGGGCCCGAGGTGGTCGAGCACCCCGACGGCTACCGCCTCCTCGCCGATGTAGAGGTGGAGGAACCCGCGGATCGTGCCGGCGCTGTAGAGCTCCGCGCACCGCTCCTCGAAGCGCCGGATCAGCACCATCCGGCGATACAGCGTCACCGGGTCGGGGGCTGCGCCGGCGCTGCGGCCGACGTCCACGCGCTCGGGCGCGGCCGCGCGCACGGCGGTGCGACGTGCTGCACTCATGGTGAGCCCTCCAAGGTCGACAGGTCCCCCTCGGGGAGACCGAGCTCGCGGGCCTTGAGCAGACGGCGCATGATCTTGCCGCTGCGCGTCTTGGGAAGGTCCTGCTGGAACGTGATGTCGCGCGGGGCGACGGCGTTGCCGAGGCGTCGGCGCCCGAACCCGAGCAGCTCGCGGCGCAGTTCGTCGCTGGGGTCATGACCGGGTCTCAGGGCGACGAACGCCTTCACGACCTCGCCCACGATCGGGTCGGGCACACCGATGACGCCGGCCTCGGCGACGGCAGGGTGCTCCATCAGCGCGCTCTCGACCTCGAACGGTCCGATGAGGTGCCCGGCGGACTTGATCACGTCGTCCCCGCGACCGACGAACCAGTACCACCCGTCGGCATCGCGGCGGGCCAGGTCGCCGGACAGGTACCACTCGCCGAGGAACGCCGCGGAGAACCGCTCGTCGGCACCGATGTAGGCGCGCATCAGGGACGGCCACGGACGGCGCAGCGCGAGTTGCCCGATCTCGTCGGTCGCCTCGAGCAGGACCGGTCCCCCGTCCGGACCGAGCACGACCTGGCCCTCGGCGTCGCGGGCCACGAGCGCCGCGTCGATGCCCGGGACCGGACGGCCCATGGAGCCCGCGCGCACCTCGGTGCCGGCGTAGTTCGCGATCATGATGGCGCCGGTCTCGGTCTGCCACCAGGTGTCGCGGATCGGGAACCCGAGCTCGTCGAGGCCCCAGTGCACGACCTCCGGGTTCAGCGGCTCGCCGACGCTCGCGACGTGGCGCAGCGTGGACAGGTCGCGCCCTTCGTGCGGTGCCGACCCCGCCTTCATGAGCATCCGCAAGGCGGTCGGGGCCGTGTACCAGACCGTGACCCGCTCCTGCTCGAGCAGCTGGTACCACCGCCGGGCGTCGAACTCGAGCTCGTCGACGATGCACGTGACGCCGCACGTGAGCGGCGCGATCACGCCGTACGACGTGCCGGTGACCCACCCCGGATCGGCGGTGCACCAGAACACGTCTCCGTCGCGCAGGTCCAGGACGTACCGCGCGGTGGCGTGGTGGGCGACGACCGCGTCGTGGACGTGGACCGCCCCCTTCGGCGTCCCGGTCGTGCCGCTGGTGAAGTGGATGAGCGCCGGTTCCTCCGGATCGGTGGCCTCGACCGCGAAGCGGCCGGTCGTCGTCGGCCACAGCTGCGCGAGCGGTCGCACCCCGGGCCCGAGCGGCTCGGCGCCGACGAGCTCGTGGCTGCCAGGGCCGATGAGCAGGACGTGCTCGAGCTCGGGCAGGTCGTCCCGGATCGACGCCACCTTTTTCTGGTAGAGGGCGGGCGTCGTGATCAGCAGTCGCGCATGGCCGAGCGACATGCGCTGGCGGATCGGCTCCGGGCCGAATGCGGAGAAAAGCGGGGAGAAGACCGACCGGGCCTTGAGCGTGCCGAGCAGCGCGACGTACAGGTCGGGCAACCGGCCGGACAGGCCGCACACGAGGTCGCCCGGACCGACACCGAGCCCGCGCAGCACCTCGGCGAACCGTGCGGTGCGGTCGGCGAGGTCGGCGTAGGTCCACTCGAGGTCGATGCCCGAGGCGTTCATGAACCGCAGCGCCACGACGTCACCGCGGCCGTGGGCCATGTGGCGGTCCACCGCCTCGTGGGCGATGTTGAGCCCGCCGCCGGGAAGGCCGTCGAGCCAGTCCCGGGCGCGGTCCCAGGTGAAAGCAGCGCGGGCCGCGTCGTACTCGCCCATCACGGTCGGCGCACCGACTCTGTCGGCGGACGAGGTCGCCGATACCGAGCGTCCTCGCATCACGCACCCCCGGTACCCATGCACCACCAGGGCGGGAGGGCTGTGGGTCGCCGACCGGGACCGCGAGCGGCATCCGGGGCGGCGAGGCGCAGTAGCACTCCCGCGGGGCGAGGCCGTCGGACGCCTACCTCGTCCTGTCGCCATCTTCGACCCGGACCGCCGCAGTGTCCTGGCGACGGGGACCTGGCGACGGCCGGCGCTCCGGGATCAGCAGCGGGACGATCCCGAGCTCAGGAGTGGGAAGCGGCAACGATCTGCTGGTCGATGAAGGCGAGCAGGTCGAGGACGTAGCCCTGCGGATCGTGGGTGTAGGTGTCGAGGTGGTCGGTTCCGTCGATCACGACCAGGCGGGAGTCGGTGTCGGCCGACGCGGCTCGCAGCGTGATCGCGTTGGAGACCGGGAGCAGCCGGTCGCCGCGAGCATGGAGGAACAGGAACGCCCGCGACGGCAGCGACCGCACGACATCCGCCGGGCTCAGCGTGGGCAGCACATCGTAGAGACGGGCCGCCTGCATGGCGGGGAGGGCGAGGACTCCGGGCAGGTGCGTGAACCGGGTGAGGCCGCCCTGCAGCGCATCGCCGAGGTCGGCGAACGCGCTGTCGCTCACGAGCGCCGCGACGTCGGCGAGCTGGGGTGCCGCCTCGAGGACCGTGGCGGCTCCCATGCTGTTGCCCAGGATGGTCATCAGGTGGGGGGAGTAGCCGCGCGAGCGCAGGAAGTCGTACGCGCCCAGCACGTCGCGGGGTTCGTCGTGCGCGAACGTCTGGGTGTCGCCGCCGCTGGAGCCCGACCCGCGCAGGTCGAAGAGGAGCACGGCGTACCCGTGGGCGAGCAGCTGCCGGGTGAGGGGGACGAAGTCGACGTCCTCGCGGTTGCCCTGCCAGCCGTGCACGAGGATGACGCTGCGACCGGTGGGACGCGCTGCGGTGAACAGCCAGCCCGAGAGGGCGACGTCGTCGAGCCGGCTGGGGAACGTGACGTCGGCGTACGAGCGTCCGATGCTCGAGGGCGGCACGGCGAGCGCCGCGCGCGAACCGGCCACCGCGACGCGGGCCCCCACGACCGAGGCGAGCAGGTACAGCACGACGAGGGCGGCTGCCACCTTCGCGAGCCGCCCAGTCCATCGGCGACTCCGTCGCACCACGACAACCATGCGCGGTCATGGTCGCACGGGTTGCTCCGAGTGCCGGTGCGAGATCCTCCTGAGCGAACGCAGCACGATCAGGATCCCGGCCAGGGCCGCCGCGGAGGCGAGGACGAGCACGGGTCTCGTCCACCACCACAGCGCGTCCGTCCGGATCCCGTACACGAAGTCGGCGCCGAGCAGCACCAGGACGGACGCCGCGACCAGGTACGCCGTCATGTGCCACAGGAACACGGGCATCGCGAGCGGCGTGAGACGGTCCACGACGCGCCGCGCACGGGGGTGCCGCAGCAACCGGACGGCCGCAGGCTCCAGCAGCAGCGCGAGCCCGACGAGCCAGAACGCCGAGGCCACCTGCGTGAGCATCGGTGCCGCCATGAACGACACCTTCCAGGGCAGCCTGACGAGGCTGCGCGGGTAGTAGGGCAGGGCTGTCAGCAGCACGATCGCCAGCAGCCCGAGGCCCGTCATCGCGGCGCGTCCACGCGTCGTGAGCCGCGCCATCGAGCCGTCGGCGTAGAAGTAGCCGAGCTGGTGGGGGACGGCCCACACGAGCACGACGTTGAGGGTCATCGCCGCAGCGACGCCCGTCGCGAAGGTCACCGCGTCCGCCACCGCCACCGCTGCGACCATCACGGCCACGGTCCCGAGGCGCCACCGTCGATGAGCAGCCATCGTCACGGGACTCAGCGCCACGATGACCAGGTAGACGCCGATGAACCACAGCGGGCCGAAGGGGATGGTGCTCGTCGTGGTCACGTGCGCCAGCGGCGAGAGCTCGACGTGTCCGATCGCTCGGGCCAGCAGGTCGAGCCCGAGCCACACCCCGAGGAACGCGAACGTAGGTCGCAGCAGGCGGTTGTAACGCCGGACCACGAACCGCGTGACGGACTCGCCGCGCGCCCGTGACCCGCGCAGCGAGATCCAGTTCGCGTATCCGCCCACGAAGAAGAACAGGGCCATCACCTGCCCGAGCCAGGAGAACGGCCAGAGCCCGACCACCACGTCGACGACGTTGCGGTCGACGACCAGCCCACGCTCGATGGACGGCATCAGGCTGAACCAGTGGAGCACGACGACCGCCGACATCGCCACGAGCCGGAGCAGGTCCATGTACAGGTTCCGACCCACCGCGACCCGCTGCGCCGTGGTGTCCTCGTGGCGCTCCGCCACCTCGTCCACCGTGCCAGTGCAGCACCTTCGACATCGCGACGGAACTCGAGCGGTGCGGGCAGTCGTCGAGACAGCCCTGTCGACGCGACGGAGGCGGCGTCGTCATCGGCGCCTTGCACCGGGCGCGTCGTGGCCGCTCGTTCGCGTCCCGGCGGGCACCCGCCTTCGGCTCATCGTCCGAAATCCGTTGCGGCACAAGGGAAGTGACCGTTCATGGGTCTTGACACGCTTAGGACTGGTGTTCGAGGAAGATCCCATGCCCGAGCACCCCGACGTCGACCCGCGGACGCCGTCCGACGGGGACGACGGTGACCTCGGCTGGGACGGGCGGGGCGACGACGGGCCTACGGCGACGTCAGGAGCTCGGTCGCCGCGACGCCGTCGGGGTGGTCCGATCGCATGTAGAGCACCCCCGGACGGGGCCGGGTCGTTCGGTGCAAGCGCCGAGCACGACGGACCTCGACCACCCGCAGAGCGACGAAGCCCCGACCGATGGCCGGGGCTTCGTGAGGAGCGGGTGACGGGAATCGAACCCGCACTGTCAGCTTGGGAAGCCGCCCGGAGAGTTATCCACAGGCCTCTGACCTGCGCTAATGATGCCTCAGAGGGGTCCGTGGGCTATACGTGGGCTAACATAGGGGCGCTGGGGAGGCCTCTCGGACACTGGGGGTGGCATGGCGACCGTCGCCGCGGACGGCCCCGGTCGACGTGGCCGGTCGGCTGGATTCGGCTCGATCGAGAAGCTGCCGTCTGGCCGGCTGCGGGTGCGCTGGCACGACGAGGACGGGCAGCGCCGGACAGCGGGGCAGACCTTTGCCACCAAGGCTGACGCTCGACGGTTCCTGGCGACGGTGGAGGCCGACAAGCTCCGCGGCACCTACCGTGCGCCTCGTGTCGTGACGGACACCCTCGGCGACTACGGCGCCCGGTGGATCGAGGACCGCCCCCGGCTCAAGGCCTCGACCCGGCACCAGTACGAGGTGGACTTCCGGCTGCACATCGAGCCGGCCCTGGGCAGCAAGGTGCTCGACCAGATCGAACCGGACGATGTTCGCCGCTGGTACTCGCGCCTGTCCGACGGTCTCCGCGCGAGCCTCGCGGAGTCCGGACGCAACGGGTCGGCCACCGTCGCACGGTCCTACCGGCTGCTCAGAGCCATCCTGCAGACAGCAGTCGAGGACGACATCCTCGAGCGCAACCCCTGCCGGATCCCCAGCGCCGGCGACGCGCGCTCGCCGGAGCGCCCGGTCCTGTCGGCCCAGGAGATCGGCCGGCTCGCGGACGAGGTGCCGTTGAGCTACCGCGCCTTCGTCCTCGTCGCCGGCTTTACCGGACTGCGGGCCGGCGAGATCGCAGCCCTGCGCCTGTCCGACCTGGACCTGCGCCGCGGTAGCGCTGTCCTGCGGGTGACCCGACGCTTCTACCGGGTCGCTGGCACGCTCACCGTCGACACCCCGAAGTCGGAGGCCGGCGCCCGGACGTTGCCGCTGCCCGCCTTCGTGGCCGACGAGCTGCGTGCCCACCTGGCCGAGTTCCGCCCCGACGCCGGGCCGAGCGACCTGGTGTTCGTGACGAGCGGGGGCCGAGACGTGCTCGACGGCTACTCGCAGGTGGTCCGCCGTGCCCTCGACCGCATCGGGCGCACCGATGCTCGGGCGCACGACCTGCGTCACTCGGCCCTGACGTCGGCGGCAGAGCACGGAGCGACCCTGGCCACGCTGATGCAGATGGCCGGCCACTCCACCCCCGACGCGGCCCAGCGCTACCAGCACGCCACGTTGGAGCACTCTCGCCGAGTCGCGGCCGCCGTCGACCAGAGTTCGGCGAAGCTCGTGGCCAAGAGCCGCACGACCCGTCGGCCCGATCGTTGATCACCTCTTCGGCGACCTGATCGGGTCGATCCGCCCTTCCGCGACGAAGGCGTCGAGATCACGCCGGTCGATGCGGACGTACCGGCCGATCTTGTAGAACCGGATGCGGCGCTCGGCGATGAGCCGGCGGATGAATCGCACGGGCGTTCCCAGGTGGTCAGCTGCCGTGGCGACGTCGAGCAGGTCGTCCGTCTCAGGACGGGGGCAGTGGGATGGTGACGCGCTGCTGCAGGTTGTGCTGGGTCATGACGTTCGGCTCCTCGTCAGTCGTGATCAGGGCAATGTCGTGTGGTCCCCGGAGCGCGGTGCTCCGAGTTCGATGGCCAGGGTCGTGCCGCTCGCAGAAGCGGCGTCTCGCGCAGCAGGCGGCCCGCGAGGATCGCGACGGAGCAGCCCGCCACCACCCCGCTGCTGACCGATCGATGCGACCGACAACATCCCTGTCCCCTTTGCTGTCTCTTCACTAAGAGGTGTGCAGCAGAACAGGGGGGTATTGCCGTGGGGCTGGCCCTGGCCCGGCCATCGCCGACGACGGGCTGTCACTTGGCCTTGCGCGACGTACTCAACGGACAGCCGCGGACACTCACGGACAGCCACGGGCAGAAGAACGAGGCAGCGGCGTCGTTGTGAAGTCGTTACGTTGCGACGGCGTCGCCATCACCGAGTCCCTCGGCGTACGCCACTCGTGACAGCCCGACGACAACCCCTTCGCGGCTCGTGACAGCCGGACGAGCACCCGACGAGTTCGTGACAGCCCGGCGACAATTCCACCTGTCGCGAACCGAACGCCGACGCGAGCCTCGGACGGCTCACGACAGGTCATGGCCAGACCGGTCGCAACCCCTTCTGTCCCGAACCGACCCGAGATGGCCGTCACGGATGGTCGGTGACGAGTCATGGCCAGGCCTCTGGCAACCCGGGCTGTCCGCCGCTGCCCGCAACGGAGGTCAGTAAGGGGTCATGGCCAGACCGTTGGCAACCCCAAGTCCGGTCGTGGCGGGGG